>NZ_LN831035.1:0-630215 GCF_001457655.1 Haemophilus influenzae
GTGACTCTCTCAAATCTTTGGCAAAGTTGCCTGTTACAACTTCAAGATCAAGTTTCAGCCAGCGATCTTAGCACTTGGCTTCGTCCTTTACAGGCTGATGTAGTATCAAATAACCACATTGTTTTATATGCTTCTAATATGTTTGTGAAAGGTTGGGTGGAAACCCATTATCTCGCACAAATCCAGCAAATTTGTCAAACACTTGCACAAAATCCTGAACTGCGTATTTCTTTAAAAGAAGGGGTCAAGCCTGCACCCAAGATAGTGGAAAGTACACCAAATACAACACTTAGATCAGAAAGTGCGGTAGATTTTCAAACAGAATCTAATACGCCAATAAAATTTGAATCCCATCTCAATACTAAACATTTATTTGATAACTTTGTTGAAGGTAAATCGAACCAACTGGCACGTGCAGTCGGTCAAAAACTTGCTCAAGCACCGGGCGAACCATCAGCCAATCCTTTCTTTTTATATGGCGGCACTGGTTTAGGGAAAACTCACTTGTTACACGCCATTGGCAACGGCATTTTAGCCAATAAACCGAATGCGCGAGTGCTTTATATTCACGCCAACAACTTTATGCAGCATATGGTAAAAGCAGTGCGTGATAATAAAATGGATCAGTTTAAAAAATTCTATCGTTCTCTTGATGCGCTTTTAGTGGATGACATTCAATTTTTCGCTGAAAAAGAAAAAACCCAAGAAGAATTCTTCCATATATTCAATAACTTATTTGAAACGGGTCGCCAAATTATCTTAACTTCGGATCGTTATCCTAAAGAAATTGAAAAAATTGAAGAACGTTTAAAATCACGTTTTGGCTGGGGCTTAACAACAGCCATTGAGCCGCCCGATCTTGAAACTCGCGTAGCGATTTTATTGAAAAAGGCGGAAGAACATAATATGAACTTGCCAGAAGAAGTTGCTTTCTTCATTGCTCAACGCTTACGTACCAACGTGCGTGAACTTGAGGGTGCATTAAATCGCGTGAAAGCAATGCAAGACTTCAAAGGCGGCGACATTGATATTGATTTCGTGCGAGATACCTTAAAAGATATTTTGGCTCTACAAGAACGCTTGGTTACCATTGAAAATATTCAAAAAGTGGTAGCTGAATATTATCGAATCAAGGTTTCAGATTTAAAATCAAAAAGTCGCGCACGTTCAGTCACTCGTCCACGCCAAATTGCAATGGCGTTAGCAAAAGAATTAACAAACCGCAGTTTGCCTGAAATCGGTCGTGCATTTGACCGTGATCACACGACCGTATTAAACGCTTGCCGCGAAGTGCCAAAATTCCGCGAGCAAGACAATAGCATTCAAGAAGATTGGGCGAATTTAATCCGCACTTTGTCTGCATAATCTAAAATTGAAAAAGATATAAAACAGCAAAGAACTTTTCGCTAGACAAATACCTTGCCTTCCCCTGCTTGCGGGAGGACAAAACACAAAGTGTTTTGAGCGTTGGCTTTGCCAACGACCCCGAAGGGGCGAGCGTAGCGAGTAACGTGCCCATAGGGCGGAAGGGGGCTGGTTAATCCCCCCTCAGCCTTCGGCAGCTCCCCCCAGAAATGGGTGGAGCCAAGAAATACAATAAATCCTGCATAAAAGGAGAACGCAATGCAATTTAGCATTTCAAGAGAAAATTTATTAAAACCGTTGCAACAAGTATGTGGCGTATTGAGTAATCGCCCAAATATTCCTGTATTAAACAACGTATTGTTGCAAATTGAAGACAATCGTCTGACTATCACTGGTACAGATTTAGAAGTTGAACTCTCTAGTCAAACTCAGCTTTCATCGTCTTCTGAAAATGGCACTTTTACCATTCCAGCAAAAAAATTCTTAGATATTTGCCGCACTTTATCTGATGATTCAGAAATCACGGTGACTTTTGAACAAGATCGTGCATTAGTGCAATCGGGGCGTAGCCGTTTTACGCTGACAACCCAACCTGCCGAAGAATATCCAAACCTCACAGATTGGCAGTCTGAAGTGGATTTTGAACTACCGCAAAATACCTTACGCCGTTTAATTGAATCCACTCAATTTTCTATGGCAAACCAAGATGCGCGCTATTTCTTAAATGGTATGAAATTTGAAACAGAGGGCAATTTATTGCGAACGGTGGCAACAGATGGTCATAGACTTGCGGTGTGTACTATCTCACTTGAACAAGAATTACAAAATCATTCTGTGATTTTACCGCGTAAAGGCGTGTTAGAACTTGTTCGTTTATTAGAAACAAACGATGAACCAGCACGTTTACAAATTGGCACCAACAATTTACGTGTCCATTTAAAAAACACGGTATTTACATCAAAATTAATTGATGGTCGCTTTCCTGACTATCGCCGAGTATTGCCTCGTAATGCCACAAAAATTGTCGAAGGCAATTGGGAAATGCTGAAACAGGCTTTTGTTCGTGCGTCCATTTTATCTAATGAACGCGCACGCAGTGTACGTTTAAGCTTAAAGGAAAACCAGCTTAAAATTACTGCCTCAAACACAGAACACGAAGAAGCAGAAGAAATTGTCGATGTCAATTACAATGGCGAAGAATTAGAAGTGGGCTTTAATGTCACCTATATTCTTGATGTACTGAATGCACTTAAATGTAATCAAGTGCGAATGCGCTTAACTGATGCGTTCTCCAGCTGCTTAATTGAAAACTGTGAAGACAGCAGCAGCGAATATGTCATTATGCCAATGCGTTTATAATATGGCGATTTCTCGTTTACTGGTCGAAAAGTTTCGTAACTTAACAGCAGTGGATCTTGATTTTGATCCCTGCTTTAACTTTTTAATCGGCAACAACGGCAGCGGAAAAACCAGCTTATTAGAAGCCATTTTTTATCTTGGTCACGGGCGTTCATTTAAAAGTGCGGTCACAAATCGCATCATTTCTTACGACCAACCGCACTTTACCCTATTTGGACAAATCCAAGAAAGCCAACATCAATGGTCTGTCGGCTTACAAAAACTGCGTCAAGGCAGCACCTTAGTAAAAATTAACGGCGAAGATGGCAATAAAATTTCCGATCTTGCCCATCTTCTGCCAATGCAATTAATCACGCCAGAGGGCTTAACCTTACTCAACGGCGGGCCAAGTTATCGCCGAGCGTTTTTAGATTGGGGATTATTCCACCACCAAACAAGTTTCTATTCCGCTTGGAGCAATCTCAATCGATTACTTAAACAACGAAATGCCGCCCTTGCACAAAATCAGCCTTACTCTGCCATAAAAATTTGGGATGTTGAACTTGCCAAACTTGCCCACCAAGTAAGTCAATGGCGTGCCGAATATGCAGAAGCTCTCCGCCCTGAAATTGAACAAACTTGCCAACTTTTTTTGCCTGAATTAGAAATTAATGTCAGCTTTCATCAAGGGTGGGAAAAAAATGCTGATTATTATGAAATTCTTCAACAAAATTTTGAACGAGATCGTGCCTTAAATTACACCTTTGCTGGCCCTCAAAAAGCGGATTTTCGTTTCAAAGCACAAGGATTGCCAGTGGAAGATGTGCTTTCTCGTGGACAACTTAAACTTTTAATGTGTGCATTAAGACTAGCGCAGGGCGAGCATTTAATGAAAGAAAAGCAACGCCATTGTATTTTTTTGATCGATGATTTTGCCTCGGAATTAGATCAATACAAACGTGCCTTGTTGGCAGAACGATTACAACAAAGTGGCTCACAAGTGTTTGTTACCGCCATTACGCAAAGACAACTAAAAGAAATGCAAGTGGAAAACAAAAAAATGTTTTCTGTTCATAATGGCATCATTAACGCCTTAAATTAGCCAAAAGTGCGGTGGAAAATACGCCAATTTTTTAAAAATATCAAAAATTATTATCATTACCTCGTAAATGTAATTCAAGTTTTGAGCGATTTATGCTATAAAGCTCGCTCATTATAAAGATGAAGACAACTTGCAAATTATCAACGCAACACAGCCAAAATTTGAATCAACTTGTAACCGTATATCAAATTGTGTCCTATCAAATCTACTTTTTAAACTTAATTAATAAGGACAGCTTCTATGCTAAATAAAAAATTCAAACTCAATTTTATTGCGCTTACTGTCGCCTACGCATTAACCCCTTATACAGAAGCTGCGTTAGTGAGAGACGATGTGGATTATCAAATATTTCGTGATTTTGCAGAAAATAAAGGGAGATTTTCTGTTGGTGCAACAAATGTGGAAGTGAGAGATAAAAATAACCACTCTTTAGGCAATGCTTTACCTAATGGCATTCCGATGATTGATTTTAGTGTTGTGGATGTAGATAAAAGAATTGCCACGTTGGTGAATCCACAATATGTAGTAGGCGTAAAACACGTTAGTAACGGCGTGAGTGAACTACATTTTGGTAACTTAAACGGCAATATGAATAATGGCAATGCCAAGGCACACCGAGATGTATCCTCTGAAGAAAACCGATATTACACCGTTGAAAAAAATGATTTTCCTTCAGAATTAAAGGGGCAGGCTACAACTGGAGAAGAAAAAGCTCAAAAACGCCGTGAAGACTACTATATGCCACGTCTTGATAAATTTGTTACCGAAGTTGCACCAATAGAGGCTTCAACTGCAAGTAGTGATGCTGGCACATATAATGATCAGAATAAATATCCTGCTTTTGTAAGACTAGGAAGTGGTACCCAATTTATCTACGAAAAAGGAGCTTATTACAAATTAATCTTGTCGCAAAAAGATAACAAAGGAAATCTGTTGAAAAACTGGGATATTGGTGGAGATAATCTCAAACTAGTTGGTAATGCTTATACCTATGGCATTGCAGGCACACCTTATAAAGTAAACCACGAAAACAATGGGCTTATCGGCTTTGGAAACTCAAATAATGAACACATCGATCCAAAAGGAATATTATCTCAAGATCCGCTTACCAATTATGCTGTTTTAGGCGACAGTGGCTCCCCATTATTTGTATATGATAGAGAAAAAGGGAAATGGCTTTTTCTTGGGTCTTATGATTTTTGGGCGGGTTATAACAAAAAATCTTGGCAAGAATGGAATATTTATAAACCTGAATTTGCAAAAACTGTTCTAGATAAAGATACTGCGGGTTCTTTAACTGGTTCTAACACCCAATATAGTTGGAAAGCCACTGGTAGTACAAGTACGATTACGGGGGGAATAAAACCTTTAAGTGTTGATTTATTTGATAACACAAAAAAAACTGATGGAGAAAAAGCTAACCATGGAAAAAGTATTACTCTTAAAGGAAATGGAACGCTTACCTTAAATAATAATATCGATCAAGGCGCAGGCGGCTTGTTCTTTGAAGGAGATTATGAAGTTAAAGGCACTTCTGATAGTACCACTTGGAAAGGAGCTGGCGTTTCTGTTGCTGATGGAAAAACAGTAACGTGGAAAGTACATAACCCACAATCTGATCGTTTAGCTAAAATCGGCAAAGGAACATTAATTGTAGAAGGAAAGGGAGAAAATAAAGGATTGCTTAAAGTAGGTGACGGTACTGTTATCTTAAAACAACAAGCTGATGCCAATAATAAAGTTAAAGCCTTTTCACAAGTAGGTATAGTGAGTGGTCGCTCAACTGTTGTACTTAATGATGATAAGCAAGTAGATCCAAATTCAATTTACTTTGGTTTTAGAGGCGGTCGATTAGATTTAAATGGTAATTCACTTAAATTTGATCACATTAGAAATATTGATGAGGGGGCTAGATTAGTTAATCACAATACCAGTAAATCCTCTACTGTAACAATTACTGGGGATAATTTGATTACAGATCCAAATACGGTTTCTATATATTATGTAAAACCACGAGATGAAGATGCTCCTTATTATACCTTTCGACAAATACAATATGGATACCAACTCTATTTTAATGAAGAAAATAGAACTTATTATGCGTTAAAAAAAGGTGCTAGCATTCGCTCAGAATTTCCTCAAAACAGAGGAGAAAGCAATGATAGTTGGCTATATATGGGAACTGAGAAACTAGACGCTCAAAAAAATGTAATGAACCATATCAACAACGAGCGTATGAATGGCTTTAACGGTTATTTTGGCGAGGAAGAAAATAAGGCAGATCAAAACGGCAAATTAAACGTTACCTTTAGTGGCAAAACCGATCAAAATCGCTTTTTATTAACAGGCGGTACAAACCTTAATGGCGATTTAAAGGTTGAAAAAGGCACCTTATTCCTTTCAGGCAGACCAACACCGCACGCAAGAGATATTGCAGGTATTTCTTCGACAAATAAAGATCCTCACTTTGCTGAAAATAATGAAGTGGTGGTAGAAGACGACTGGATTAACCGCAATTTTAAAGCAACAAATATTAATGTAACCAATAACGCAACCCTTTATTCAGGTCGCAATGTTGCAAACATTACTTCAAATATCACAGCTTCTAATAATGCAAAAGTACATATTGGCTATAAAGCAGGCGATACCGTTTGTGTACGTTCTGACTATACGGGCTATGTGACTTGTACTACTGACAAATTATCCGATAAAGCCCTTAATAGCTTTAACGCCACCAATGTATCTGGCAATGTAAATTTATCAGGTAATGCAAACTTTGTTTTAGGCAAGGCTAACTTATTCGGCACAATTCAAAGCACGGGAACTAGCCAAGTTAATTTAAAAGAAAATAGCCATTGGCATTTAACAGGAAATAGTGATGTTCATCAACTAGATCTAGCAAATGGACATATTCATTTAAATTCAGCAGACAATTCAAACAATGTGACAAAATATAACACACTGACTGTGAATAGCTTATCAGGCAATGGTTCTTTCTATTATTGGGTTGATTTTACCAATAATAAAAATGACAAAGTTGTTGTAACCAAATCCGCCACAGGTAACTTTACATTACAAGTAGCAAATAAAACAGGCGAGCCTACAAAAAATGAACTCACGCTTTTTGATGCTTCAAATGCAACAAGAAGTAATTTAGAAGTGACATTAGCAAATGGCAGTGTTGATCGAGGTGCTTGGAAATATACGTTGAAACAAGATAGTGGACGTTATTACTTGCATAACCCAGAGGCGGAAAAAAGAAACCTAACTGTCGATACGCCAAGTATTGCAACACCTAATAATATGCAAGCTGATGTACCTAGCGTATCAAGTAACAATGAAGAAATAGCTCGTCTTAAAGCACCAGTTCCACCACCAGCACCACCTGCACCTGCTACAACAAATGTAGCACCGCGAACTCAAGGTAGTTTTGGTGTTACGGTTACCCATAGAGATCCTAATGGTAAGATGTTAGACGAAAAAGCTGTATTAAAATCAGACTTTGAAAAATCAGTCGATAAACACAAACTTCATTTTAATGGATACGTTACAGATAAAATCTCAGAAGAAAAAGTGAATACTTACGTTATTACTTACAAAAAAGTAGACGAAGTTATGCCAGCAGACGAAGCTATGCCAAATGATGTACCTAGTACTTCTGTTACTGAACCAGCAATGGCAAACGAGCAACCAGAAACTCGTCCTGTAGAAACCACTCAACCAGCGATGGAAGAGGCAAATACTGCTAACTCAACGGAAACTGCTCCAAAATCTGATACCGCAACACAAGCTGAAAATCCAAATTCAGAAAGTGTTCCATCAGAGACAACTAAAACAGTGGCTGAAAATAGTAAGCAAGAAAGTGAAACAGTAGAGAAAAACGAGCAAAAAGCCGCCGAAACAACACCTCAAAATGATGAAGTTGCAAAAGAAACTCAATCAAGTGCAGAAACTAAGACTAAAACAAATGAAGTGGCTCAAAGTGGAAGTGAAGCCGAGGAAACTCAAGAGGCTGAAACTACTCGCGAGCCTGAAATAAATTCTACTGAAGAAACAGTAGTGAAAGATGCTTCAGAAAACAATAAACCAAAAAGTAGAGGTAGAAGAAGTGTTAGCTTGCCTTCAAATAATATAAATCCAACAGGAACAGAGGATACTGATAAAGTAGAAACAAAGAAAACTCAAGAAGCCCCACAAGTGACTTCTCAAGTGTCTCCGAAACAAGCAGAGCCTGCTCCTGAAAAAGTTCCGACTGATACAAATACAGAAGAAGCTCAAGTTCAAGCTCAAACACAACCGACAACTGTTGTTGCGGCAGAGACGACTTCGCCAAACAGTAAACCAGCGGAAGAAACTCAACAACCAAGTGAAAAAACTAACGCTGAACCTGTAACGCCTGTAGTATCAGAAAACCAAGCAGAAAATAAAGCTTCTCAACCAACAGAAACAGAGAAAACGGCTAAAGTAGAAAAAGAGAAAACTCAAGAAGCACCTCAAATGGCTTCTCAAGCGTCTCCGAAACAGGAACAGTCTGAAACTGTTCAACCGCAAGCAGAGCTTGAAAGTGAAAAGGTTCCGACTGTTAAGAATGCAGAAGAAGTTCAAGCTCAACTGCAAACACAACCAAGTGCAACAGTAAGCACTGAACAACCTGCGAAAGAGACTAGCTCAAATGTTGAACAACCTGCACCAGAGAATTCAATAAATACTGGATCTGCAACCGCAATGACAGAAACTGCTGAAAAATCCGATAAACCACAAATGGAAACTGTGACCGAAAATGATCGTCAGCCTGAAGCTAATACTGTTGCGGATAATTCTGTAGCAAATAATTCAGAAAGCAGTGAGTCAAAGAGTAGACGTAGAAGAAGTGTTAGCCAGCCTAAAGAGACTTCTACTGAAGAAACAACAGTAACTTCTACTGACAAAACAACAGTAGCTGATAATTCAAAAAGCAGTAAGCCAAATCGTAGACATAGAAGAAGTGTTAGCCAGCCTCAAGAGACTTCTACTGAAAAAACAACAGTAGCTGATAATTCAGAAAGTAATAAGACAAATAGTAGACGTAGAAGTAGAAGAAATGTTAGCTCGGAACCAACTGTTACAAGTGACAGCGATCGTTCTGCAGTACCATTGCGCGATCTCACAAGTACAAACACAAATGCGGTAATTTCTGATGCAAGGGCAAAAGCACAATTTGTTGCATTAAATGTAGGGAAAGCAGTTTCTCAACATATTAGCCAGTTAGAAATGAATAACGAGGGGCAATATAACGTTTGGGTATCTAATACTTCAATGAACAAAAATTATTCCTCAGAGCAATATCGTCGTTTTAGTTCTAAAAGTACGCAAACTCAACTTGGTTGGGATCAAACAATCTCAAACAATGTTCAGTTAGGTGGCGTGTTTACTTATGTTCGCAATAGTAACAACTTTGATAAGGCAAGCAGTAAAAATACTCTAGCACAAGTTAATTTCTATTCTAAATATTATGCGGATAATCATTGGTATTTAGCGGTGGATTTAGGCTATGGTAATTTCCAAAGCAACTTACAAACTAATCATAATGCGAAATTTGCTCGCCATACTGCACAATTTGGTTTAACCGCAGGCAAAGCATTTAATCTTGGCAATTTTGCTGTTAAACCAACTGTAGGGGTTCGTTATAGTTACTTATCAAACGCTAATTTTGCATTAGATCAAGATCGCATTAAAGTAAATCCAATATCTGTCAAAACAGCCTTTGCTCAAGTTGATTTAAGTTATACTTATCACTTAGGCGAGTTTTCCATTACGCCAATTTTGTCTGCTCGATATGATGCAAATCAAGGCAGCGGCAAAATTAATGTAGATAGATATGATTTTGCTTACAACGTGGAAAATCAACAGCAATATAACGCGGGACTTAAATTGAAATATCATAATGTGAAATTAAGTCTAATCGGTGGATTAACAAAAGCAAAACAAGCGGAAAAACAAAAAACAGCGGAAGTGAAACTAAGTTTTAGTTTTTAATAAGCCTGTTTGAATTAGCGTTATAGACGACAAAGCCCTGTGTATTACAGGGCTTTATTTTTGAATGAAATTCAGTGATTAAGTGCGGTGAAAAATCAGCTCATTTTTTATTTTTAACGTAAAAACGCTGGAATATTTTTTTCGTATGCTGAGATTTTGTCTTCGTGCTGTAGAGTTAAGCCGATATTATCTAAACCGTTTAGCAAACAATGACGGCGGAATTCATCCAGTTCAAAGTGATAAACTTTATCCCCTACAGTGACCGTCATCGCTTCTAAATCTACGTGGATTTGTTTGCCATCATTTGCCCATACCCATTGGAAGATTTCTTCTACTTCTTCTTCGCTTAAACGAATCGGTAACATGTGGTTGTTTAAGCTGTTGTTATAGAAAATATCTGCAAAACTTGGGGCGATCATTACTTTAAAGCCGTAGTCTGCTAATGCCCAAGGGGCATGTTCACGAGAAGAACCACAACCAAGATTTTTACGTGCGAGCAAAATCGTCGCACCTTGATATCGTGGATAATTCAAGACAAATTCTGGATTTGGCTTAGTGCCGTCCACATCTAAATAACGCCATTCGTGGAATAAATGTTTGCCGAAACCTACGCGAGTGATGGCTTGTAAAAATTGTTTTGGAATAATTGCATCAGTATCTACATTCGCCGCATCCAATGGAACGACTAAGCCTGAAAGTTGTTTAAATCCTGCCATTTTTCTTTTTCCTCTTATTGAGCCTTAATTTAATGCCACTTCACGAATATCAACAAATTTACCGAACATTCCTGCCGCCGCTGCCATTGCAGGACTTACTAAATGGGTACGCCCATTACGACCTTGACGCCCTTCAAAGTTACGGTTTGACGTGGAAGCACAGCGTTCCCATTCGCCTAAACGGTCGTCGTTCATTCCTAAGCACATTGAACAACCTGGATTACGCCATTCTGCACCTGCGGCAATAAAGATTTTATCCAAGCCCTCTTTTTCCGCTTGTTCTTTCACTAAGCCAGAACCCGGTACTACTAAAATACGTTTTACATTATCCGCTTTTTTACGACCTTTCATTACAGCCGCTGCTGCGCGTAAATCTTCAATACGCGAGTTGGTGCAAGATCCGATAAATACTTGATCAACTTTAATATCTTTTAAATTAGTGCCAGCTTCCAAGCCAATATAATGTAAGGCTTTTTCTGCCGAAGCACGTTGTACAGGATCTGCCATTTCTTGCGGATTTGGTATGGTTTCATTCACAGAAATTACCTGCCCTGGGTTTGTCCCCCAAGTGACTTGTGGTGCGATGTCTTTTGCTTCTAGCGTTACCACAGTGTCAAATTGTGCATCATCGTCAGATTTTAAGGTTTTCCAATAAGCAACCGCATCATCCCAATCCTTGCCTTTCGGCGCGTGTGGACGATCTTTCAAATATGCAAATGTGGTTTCATCTGGTGCAATCAAGCCTGCTTTTGCACCCATTTCAATCGCCATATTACATACAGTCATACGCCCCTCCATAGAAAGGTCTCGGATCGCTTCGCCGCAGAATTCTACAACGTGTCCTGTTCCGCCTGCCATAGTGGTTTTACCGATAATGGCAAGAATAATATCTTTTGCCGTAATACCTGATGCGACTTTACCACGCACTTCAATTTTCATACTTTTTGCGCGAGCCTGTTTTAAAGTTTGAGTGGCTAATACGTGTTCTACTTCAGAAGTACCAATACCAAAAGCCAAGGCACCAAATGCACCGTGCGTTGCGGTGTGTGAATCGCCACAAACAATTGTCATACCCGGTAAGGTTAAACCTTGTTCAGGCCCCATAACGTGTACAATGCCTTGCTCTTTGGTTGTTATATCAAATAATTTAATACCTGTTGCTTTGGTATTTTTATCCAATTCTAACACTTGAATTTTCGCTTGACCTTCAAGTTTATTGACGTCTCGTACTTGAGTAGAAATGCTGTGATCCATTGTGCCGAAAGTTTTGTTTACTTGACGTACTTGGCGATTTGCGACGCGTAACCCATCAAAGGCCTGCGGGCTGGTTACTTCGTGAATCAAATGACGGTTGATATACAAAATCGGCGTTTCGCCCTCTGCTTCATACACAATGTGTGAATCAAATAATTTTTCGTAAAGTGTTTTTGCCATAATATTTTTCTCTATTCGTTAAGGGAAGTGCGGTTAAAATTCGACGTGTTTTTCAGCCGCACTTTAAATACTTTGTCCCCCTGTTTATTGGGGATATTTCTAAATAACTAAGAGTGGGAGATTGCCCCCCTTCCGCCCTTCGGGCACCTTCCCCCGTAAACGGAGGAAGGCAAGTATTAAATTGCTTGTGTAATCAATGTACCCATTTCTGCCGTTGAAACTGGTGTGGAATCATCTGCTAAATCAGCGGTGCGATGACCACTTGCCAAGACTTTTTGAACCGCACTTTCAATAGCATCTGCTGCTTCATTTAAGTTGAAGCTGTAACGCAACATCATCGCGGCAGAAAGAATTTGTGCGATTGGGTTGGCAATGCCTTTGCCTGCAATATCAGGGGCAGAACCACCAGCAGGCTCGTATAAACCAAAACCTTCTTCGTTGAGGCTTGCAGATGGCAACATTCCCATAGAACCTGTGATCATAGCCGCTTCGTCAGAAATAATATCGCCGAAAATGTTAGAGCAAAGTAAAACATCAAAAGATTCTGGTGCCTTGATTAATTGCATTGTGGCGTTATCGATATAGATATGCTCTAAAGTCACTTCTGGATAGTCTTTTGCCATTTCTGTCACGGTTTCACGCCATAAAATAGAAGACTGTAATACGTTAGCTTTATCCACAGAAGTGACTTTTTTATTGCGTTTCATTGCTGCATCAAAAGCCGCACGTGCAATGCGTTCGATTTCATATTTGTAATACACTTCGGTATCAAATGCTTTGGTTTGTGTACCATCCCCCTCACGGCCTTTAGGCTGACCAAAATAAATTCCGCCCGTTAATTCACGTACTACCACCATATCAAAGCCTTTTGCGGCAATATCTGCACGTAATGGACAGAATTTTTCGAGTCCTTTATAAAGGGTAGCAGGGCGAAGATTACAGAATAATTTGAAATATTTACGCAAAGGCAATAATGCACCACGTTCTGGCTGTTGATCTGGCGGTAAATTTGTCCATTTAGGGCCGCCCACAGAGCCAAACAAAATCGCATCCGCTTCATCACAGCCTTTTAAGGTTTCTGCTGGTAATGGATAACCGCAATGATCAATGGCAGCACCGCCCACAAAAAACTCGTTAAAGTTAAGTTTAAAACCAAATTTTTCTTGAACTTTGTTTAATACTTTAATGGCTTCAGCCATTACTTCGGGGCCGATACCATCGCCTGCTAATACTGCTATATTGTATGATTGCATATTATTTTTCCTATTTTTTACTTCAAAAGTGCGGTTAGTTTTTTCGTATTTTTCCCCTCTTTGCGAAAAAGGGGAACTCGATAGATTAATGCTGTTTATGATTCTTAATATCTGCCACTTTATGCGCTCGATAAATGGCATTGATAGCGTGGACTAAAGCAAGTGCGGAAGATTCAACAATATCTGTTGCTAAACCGACACCGTGGAATTTACGCCCTTTGTGTTCCACCACAATATCCACTTGCCCTAATGCTTCTGCACCCTCGCCTTTAGCGGTTAAGTTATAGTGAGACATTTTGATTTCTAAGCCAGTTAAATTTAAGATGGCGTTGTAAACCGCATCCACTGGGCCATTGCCGCCAATTGAAGACGTACTTAATTTTTCGCCATCCAACTTCAATTGAACAAAGGCTGTTGCTGGATATTCTTTCGTTGAATGAGCAGAAAGTTTATCTAATACTAAGCGATCCTCGTCCCCTTGTTGCATATCGATAAACGCCAAGGCTTCCAAGTCATAATCGAACACTTGACCTTTTTTATCCGCCAATTTTAAGAACGCGTCATACAATTTATCCAAATCATAATCTTGTTCGTTATAGCCCATATCCGTCATATGACCTTTCACAGCTGCGCGACCAGAACGGGCAGTTAAATTCAATTTTTCTTTTTTCAATCCAATGGTTTCTGGAGACATGATTTCGTAGGTATTTTTGTTTTTCAACATACCATCTTGATGGATACCAGAAGAATGAGCAAAAGCATTTGAACCCACAATGGCTTTATTCGGTTGAATCGGCATATTGCAAAGTTGGCTAACCATTTGGCTGACACGATGAATTTCTTGGGTATTGATACGAGTATCCACGCCCATAAAATCCTGACGAACTTTCATTGCCATGACTACTTCTTCAAGGGAAGTATTGCCCGCACGTTCCCCAATTCCATTAATAGTACATTCAATTTGACGCGCACCATTTTGCACTGCCGTTAAAGAATTAGCGGTTGCCATACCTAAGTCATTGTGGCAATGCACAGAAATCACAGCTTTGTCGATATTCGGCACGCGATTACGCACTTGAGCAATAATGTTGCCATATTCATTTGGTAAGCAGAAACCGACTGTATCGGGAATATTTACTGTAGTTGCACCTGCATTGATTGCGGCTTCAACAATACGACAGATATTATCAATGCCTGTACGCCCCGCATCTTCGCAAGAAAACTCAACATCATCCGTATAATTACGTGCGCGTTTCACTGCTGCAACTGCCATTCCTACTACATCATCAAAAGAACGTTTTAATTTCGCTTCAACGTGCAATGCGGAACTTGCAATAAACGTATGAATACGGAATGCTTCAGCAACTTTCAATGCTTCGTATGCGGCATCAATGTCTTTATCTACGGCTCGAGATAACGCGGCAACACGGGCGTTTTTAATATGGCGTGCAATGGTTTGAACAGATTCAAAATCTCCTTGAGAAGAAACGGGGAACCCCACTTCCATTACATCCACGCCTAAGCGTTCAAGTGCTAAAGCGATCTGTAATTTTTCTTTTACCGTTAAACTTGCTTTTAACGCCTGTTCCCCATCACGCAAGGTGGTATCAAAAATAATAACGCGATCTGTCATAACAATATCCTTACTAAAAGTTCCTCTAAAATCACTCCAAAAGTGCGGTGCGTTTTTCCTGTATTTTTTAGACAAAAAACCCGCGACTTATAAAGTGCGGGTTTAAAATTGGGTATTTACATCTGACTGTTTTTTATCCACAACTTAGCCGCACGCAAAATGTGAGAGCAGCAGGTTGAGAGATAAAGAAACAATACGAGACATAAATAAAAATCCTTCTGTGTAAAACGTTTTCCATATTACGAATAAAAAACTGGCTGTCAAACTATTTTTTGGCATTTTATATTAAAAATAAACCTGCTTACACTTCATAAAATATACATTTAACTAATAAATTTAATAAAATTAGCACATTTAACCAATACCATCTTAATCAACAAATTTTTCTTATTGGATTTTTTATATTTTCAAAATAAGAAAAATTTTGCAATTTTTTATTCATTAAAAAGAATTTTTGCGATCTGCATCGCAAAATGCTTTTAAATTAATCGTTTCTCTCCCTCGTTTTTTCCATACTAGATTTTCAAATAAAAAGGAAAAAATATGAATGACATTACCTACACATTACTCCGTTTAATGCAAGTACCTAAACTTGGCGGCGTTGGCATTGATAAAATTTTGTCCAATATTACCTTAAATGAATTACTTAATTATGATGATGTTGCTTTCCGACAAATGGGATGGGGAGCCATTCAAATTCGCCGTTGGTTCAAACCTGAAGCAAAATTTATTGAGCCAGCACTCGCGTGGTCACAAAAAGAGGGAAATCATTTAGTAAATTATTTTTCCCCTTTTTATCCCTTTTTATTGAAACAAACCGCAAACTTTCCGCCACTATTATTTGTAAAAGGAAATTTAACCGCACTTTCACAACGCCAAATGGCAATGGTTGGGAGCCGTTATTGCACGACTTATGGAGAATATTGGGCAAAACATTTTGCAACAGAACTTTCATTAGCGGGTTTTACCATAACAAGCGGTTTAGCATTAGGAATTGATGGTCATTGTCATCAGGCTGTCGTTAATATTCAAGGGCAAACTATTGCGGTCTTAGGCAGTGGATTAGAACAAATCTATCCCTCTAAACATCAAAGATTATCAGCACAAATCATCGAAAATAATGGTGCATTAGTCTCTGAATTTTTACCAAACCAAGCACCTATTGCTGCTAATTTTCCACGTCGTAATCGGATTATTAGTGGGCTTTCAGTCGGCACGCTTGTTGTTGAAGCCACCGAAAAAAGCGGATCACTTATTACTGCACGGTATGCGTTGGAACAAAACCGAGAGGTTTTTGCTGTGCCAGGCAATATTCAAAATGAATCAAGTCAAGGTTGTCATCGCCTAATTAAACAAGGTGCAATGTTGGTAGAAAATGCTAAAGATATTTTGGAAACCCTCTATCAACATTCAATCCATAGCCAAACTGAAATTGATTTTGACCAGATCGCCGTGCCTAATTACACGCCACCACCTGATCCTCGCCGATTAGTAGAAGCACCAAGCCACCCGAAACTTTACTCGCGTATTGGTTACACGCCTGTGAGCATTGATGATTTAGCGGAAGAATTTAACTTGAGTGTCGATGTTTTGCTTGTTCAGTTGCTCGATCTTGAGTTGCAAGATCTTATCATAAGTGAAAATGGCTTATATAAACGCGTTTAACGTAAATTTTTATGCTAAGATACGCCCATTCTTTTTTCATAAAAGGACGATTATGTTAGCGATTATCTCCCCTGCCAAAACCCTTGATTTTGAAAGTGCGGTAAAAAATTTTCCTGTTTCTCAACCGCACTTTACCGATTACAGCGAACAACTTATTGAGGTTTGTCGTAAACTTTCTCCGCAAGATCTTTCATCATTAATGTCTATCAGCGATAAGTTGGCAGGTTTAAATGCCGCACGCTTTGCAGAATGGACAAAAATTCACAATGAAGACAATTCTCGCCCTGCACTCTTTGCATTTAAAGGCGATGTTTATACAGGTTTAGATGCTGATTCCCTTTCGGAAGATGATGTCATTTTTGCGCAATCCCATTTACGTATGCTGTCTGGGCTTTATGGACTTTTAAAACCGCTTGATTTAATGCAACCTTACCGATTAGAAATGGGGACAAAATTAGCCAATCCGAAAGGAAAAGATCTGTATGCCTTTTGGGGAAATGTGATTACCCAAGCAGTTCAACAAGCTATTGATGCACAAGGCGATAATGTATTAGTCAATCTAGCCTCTGATGAATATTATAAATCTGTTAAAGAAAACCAACTTAACGCCAAAATTATCAAGCCAGTTTTCTTAGACAATAAAAATGGAAAATACAAAGTAATTAGCTTTTATGCTAAAAAAGCACGAGGCTTAATGTGCCGTTATCTTATTCAACATCGTTTAACCAACATTGAACAATTAAAAGAATTTGATTTAGCTGGTTATTGGTTTGATTCAGCATCCTCCACTGAAACTGAATTTGTCTTTAAGCGAGATATTAATGAATAAAATTTTTGTTATTTTGACCGCACTTATACTTTCAGGCTGTGCAACTAAGCTGACCCAATTAAATGTGCCTACGCAGTTAGAATATAATGGCAAACATTATGTACTTACTGGCAGCCAAGATTTAGGAACCATTGCACGCTATGCGTATATATCTAAGCCAGATACGCTAGAAAATTGGCAATCTGAAATTGAAATTCTTTTTGATCGCAATCAACCAGCGCGTTCAATTAAAGAACGCATTGCATTGAGAGAACGCATTTATCGCAATACAGACGTGAAAGATTTTCATTTTGATACTATTCCAGAAAATTCGACCAATCCAAATGAATTAAATGGATATGTCATCTATTCGCCAACGAAGGAAAATCCATCTTGGCAAGTCAATGTAATGAAAGGACGACAATTGCCCCAATGTGGCTTTGTGCAATTTCAATATTCACAGAAAATACAGCAACCAACGCGTTCTAAACATTTATCTGTCGATAAAGTACAACAACATTTGCAAAAATACGTTGTGGATATAGAAAGAAAACATTTACAAAATTTGAAATGGCAACTGTTCTGTGAAAAATAATGTAGATCAAAATCTCGTCAAATTTTGCTAGAGCAGATTCTTTGAATGATGTAATCTTATGCCCATTTTCAATTATGGTTAAAAGTAGGTAAATTATGATTAAAAAAATTGCAGTTTTAACAAGTGGTGGCGATGCGCCAGGTATGAATGCCGCAATTCGTGGCGTAGTACGTTCTGCACTTGCAGAAGGCTTGGAAGTGTTTGGTATCTATGATGGTTACCAAGGTTTATACAATAATAAAATCAAACAATTAAATCGCTATAGCGTATCTGATGTCATTAATCGTGGCGGTACTTTTTTAGGCTCTGCACGTTTTCCTGAATTTAAAGATCCTAATATTCGGGCAAAATGTGCGGAAATTTTACGTTCTCACGGCATTGATGCACTTGTGGTTATCGGTGGTGACGGTTCTTATATGGGGGCAAAATTATTAACCGAAGAACACTGTTTCCCTTGTGTTGGATTACCCGGTACTATTGATAATGATGTGGCAGGTACTGACTATACCATCGGTTATCAAACCGCATTACAAACTGCAGTGGATGCAATCGACCGTTTACGTGATACATCAAGCTCACACCAACGTATTTCTATCGTTGAAATTATGGGTCGCCATTGTAGTGACTTAACGATTTCTGCGGGGATCGCTGGCGGTTGCGAATATATCGTCGCATCAGAAATTGAATTTAATCGCGAAGAATTAATTCAACAAATTGAACGTAGCATTATTCGCGGTAAACGCCACGCTATTATTGCTATCACTGAACTTTTAACTGATGTTCATTCTCTGGCAAAAGAAATTGAAGCTCGCGTAGGCCACGAAACTCGCGCAACCGTTTTAGGGCATATTCAACGTGGTGGTTCTCCTTGTGCTTTTGACCGTATTCTTGCCTCACGTATGGGCGCATACGCAGTAGATTTATTGCTACAAGGCAAGGGCGGCTATTGCGTAGGTATCCAAAATGAACAGCTCGTTCATCACGATATTATTGATGCCATTAATAATATGCAGCGTGTATTTAAGGCTGATTGGCTTAAAGTGGCAAAACGTTTGGAATAATCCTTTATTCACTATATAAATCACTAACACTTAATTCATCTTTTTATCTTTCTCAAACAGACACAACAATGTGTCTGTTTTTTCTTAAAAAGTGCGGTCAGTTTTTCTCTTATTTTCTACAAATCATTTATTTTTAAAGATTGAAAATAAATGCGACTGCCAGTTCTACCTAGATGATCTTTTTGCTATCAAAATAGAGATCCGATAAAATGCCTCAGGCAAAATAAGGGATAAAATTATGACAAAGAAAAAAGTAAAACCCAATTCAAATACTATCGCACTGAATAAACGTGCAAGACACGATTATTTTATTGAAGATGAAATTGAAGCAGGTCTTGAATTACAAGGCTGGGAAGTCAAATCTATACGCGCAGGCAAGGCAAATATTAGTGATAGTTATGTTATTTTTAAAAATGGCGAAGCCTTTTTATTCGGCGCAAGCATTCAGCCATTAAATGTTGCATCAACGCATATTGTTTGTGATCCAACTCGCACTCGTAAGTTATTGTTAAATAAACGCGAATTAGCATCCCTATTTGGCAAAGCAAACCGAGACGGTTTTACCATAGTTGCACTTTCTCTTTACTGGAAAAGTGCGTGGGCAAAAGTCAAAATTGGTTTAGCCAAAGGTAAAAAACAACAGGATAAACGTGATGATATTAAAGAACGTGAATGGAAAGTAACAAAAGATCGCATTATGAAAAATGCACATCGAAGATCTTAAATTGTAATAATAAATTAGCCCCAAATTACTTGGGGCTAATTTTTAAAATAGAATGAAAAACATTCAATCTTTTTGTTAATAAAAGAATATCGCCTTATCCCATACCGTATTTTTTTAATTTTTTACGTAATGTACCACGGTTGATACCAAGCATATTTGCTGCACGGGTTTGATTACCACGAGTATATTGCATAATCATATCTAACATAGGGTGTTCAACTTCCGCTAATACTAGCTCGTAAAGATCATTCACATCTTGACCATCTAATTGTGCTAAATAATTACGCAACGCTTGTTTGACTGAATCGCGTAATGGTTTGCTGGTCACTTGTGATTGCGCATTTAATACTGATACCGTTAAGGCATCGGCAGAATTACGTTGTTGTTCTAACATTTTTCTTTATCCAAAATTAAATTGAAAAAATCTTCCAATACAATCAGCTGCTCTTTTGGATCACTAATTGCATTAAAAGTCTGTTTAAAAACGGAATCAGGTTGAATTCCCTGTAAATACCAAGCTACGTGTTTACGCGCAATGCGATAGCCTTTTTGTTCGCCATAGAATTGATGTAATTCTTGAATATGACGCAAAATCTGACCACACTTTTCTTTTAAACTTGGCATTTGACTTATCGAGTTATGCTCAATTAGGTTTTCTACCGCTTGAAATAACCAAGGGTTACCTAAGGCAGCACGACCGATCATAATGGCATCCGCTCCAGTATAATCAAGAACGAATTTTGCTTTCCGAGCAGAATCAATATCGCCATTAGCTATAACTGGTATAGCAATCGCTTGTTTAACGGCTTTAATGTTATCGTACTCCGCTTCACCTTCAAAAAGACAAGCGCGTGTACGACCATGCACCGTTAATGCTTGTATGCCACATTGTTCTGCAATTTTGCCGATTTGAACGCAATTTCGATTAGATTTATCCCAGCCTGTACGAATTTTTAAGGTCACTGGCACATTGACGGCGGACACTACTTCTCGCAAGATTTTTTCCACCAAATAAGGAAATTGCAACAACGCAGAGCCTGCGAGTTTGCGATTTACTTTTTTGGCAGGGCATCCCATATTAATGTCAATGATTTGAGCGCCATATTCCACGTTAATAGCAGCGGCTTGCGCCATCTCGAGTGGATCACTACCTGCAATTTGCACCGCATTGAGACCTAAATCTTCGCTATGTGCCAAACGCAATTTGGATTTTTCGGTATGCCAAACTTGCGGATTTGTGGACATCATTTCTGAAAATGTAAGCCCCGCACCATAATATGCACAAAGACGGCGGAAAGGCTGGTCGGTAATACCTGCCATTGGTGCAAGTAAAACACGATTTTTTAATTGGTATGAACCGATTCGCATTTTACGTTCCTTTCCTAGCAAGCCTAAATCTAATTTATATCGAACTGCTCGACAACCGACAAGGCTGGCTATAATACGCATTTTGCCTTGCTTTGCAAAGTGAAATTTGTTTAAAAAATACACTTTTTTTGATTGACAAAAAGAAATTAAAGCGTTTTTAGCTTACCCGTAATTCGGCACCATTCTTCTCTCGCCGCGACTGGCTCTAACGCAAATGTTTGCGTATAGGCATCGCATACCGATTGAGCTTGAGTTTCTAAAATGCCCGATAAACCAAGATCGCCATTCGGCTTAACAAGTTGGCTAATGATTGGGTAAAGTTCTTTGAGAGGGCCAGCAAGAATATTCGCCACCACGACATCTGCTTTTAAATCAGAGGGTTTTTCATCAGATAAGAACAGCTGTAGGCGATCTGCCACGCCATTTTGCTCAGCATTATTGCGACTGGCCAGAATGGCTTGTGGATCGATGTCAATTCCCACCGCACTTTTCGCACCAAGTTTTAATGCTGCAATGGCTAAAATACCAGATCCACAACCAAAATCGATGACGCTTTTATCTTTTAAATCAAGACCATCTAGCCATTCTAAACATAGTGCGGTTGTAGGATGAGTGCCTGTACCAAATGCTAAACCTGGGTCAAGCATAACATTGACGGCATTTTCATCAGGCACATCACGCCAACTTGGACAAATCCATAAACGCTTACCAAATTGCATTGGGTGGAAGTTATCCATCCACTCACGTTCCCAGTCTTTATCTTCTATTTGTTCAATTTTGTATGCCGTATTGCTATCTAAGTGTTTTGCTTCTTTTAATAAGCGGACAATTTCTGCCATATCTGTTTCTGCATCAAATAGTGCAATAACATCGGTATTACCCCATAAACGCGTTTCGCCCGGCAAAGGCTCAAAAATCGGTGTATCTTGACTATCCATAAAAGTTACAGAGACGGAGCCGATTTCTTCTAAAAAATCACTCATTTGTTCTGCTTTTTCATTGGTGCTGTTCAGGCGAATTTGAATCCAAGCCATTTGTTTTTTCCTTTATTTCATAAAATGGGGCATATTATACCGATTTTTTTAAAAGTTTCGGCAGTAAAGTCGAGCCAAGTGTGGCGAGCATGATGATTGTTATACCAAGTGCGGCTGAAAATGATAGCGTTTCGCCAAGTAATGATACAGCAAATAAGATGCCGAATAGCGGTTCAAGTGCGACTAAAACACCGGAGATATTGGCATCCACACTATTAAGGCCTTTATTCCATAACCAATAGGCAAGCCAGCTACAGCCAATGGCAAGATATAATAAACCTGCAATACCAGTAGAATTTAATGATATTTGCCAGTTTTCTGTGAGTAATAGCGTAAATGGCAATGTTGTGATGGTGCCAAGAACAATGCTGACGGAGGTATAAGCCTGCGTTGAGACTTTGGCTACAACTCGCTGTGTCCAACGTAATACGGCAGCGAAAATGATCCCAGCACTTAGTACTAATAAACAGCCGAATAAACTGATGTTATCAATGCCTTCATTATTTTTTCCGCCATTAATTAAAATTGCCACGCCAATAAATGCCATTGCACCGAATAGCCAGTGAAACCATTTTGCTTTGTCTTTAAAGAAGAAATGCCCGACAAATACAACGAGCAGCGGTTCTAGCCCAATCATGGTGACTGCACTGGACGCAGATGTATATTTTAGTCCGATGAATTGCAATAAAAATACGGCGGTATAGTTAAAGAATGCCAACCACCAAAGCTGTTTACGCATTGGTTTATCAATTTTTTTCCAACGACGTAAAAAGAGTGGCATGACAATAATCATTGCAATAATTAACCGCACTTGCACAACAAGCACAGGATCCATCATCGAATAAGTGAGCTTACCGACGATTAATGAACTGCTCCAAATAAGTAGCGCAAGAATTTGATAGAGCATTGATGTATCCCTGTGAATTGTTCCAATTCTATGTTTTAGCGTAGAAATTGCTGAAAGTGAGAAAATTAAATATCACCTTCCTCTCATTTAGAAGAAGGTGACAGCATATTGATTAATACTTAAAGTGCGGTAACTTTTAATTGAGTTTTTTCAATACGACGTTCGCCCAATTTATTACCCACTAAAAAGGCAATTAATCCAAATACTAATGACGGCACGATTTGATGGAAGTTAAATAATTTTATGCCAAGTTGAGTGAGCAAGATATAACTCCCCAAGCCGATAATCATTGAGCTTAACGCACCATAAGCATTTGCTTTATCCCAGTAAATACCCAGCACAATTACCCATAAAAATGCGGCTTCCAGTCCGCCAAAGGCAAATAGGTTTAACCAAATAATCATATCTGGTGGATTGAGGGCGGCAAAGATTAAAAGTGCGGTCAAAATCAGCGTAATAATTGATGAAAAATAGCTCACTTTTTTCTCATTTTTTGCGGCCTCTGGTTTCGCAGAAAGGTATAAATCTTTGACAAAAATAGAAGAAGATTGAATAAGTTGTGCATCAATTGTGGACATAATCGCAGACATCGGTGCAGCTAAGAAAATCCCCGCAACAATAGGCGGCAATACTTTTATCATTAATGTTGGAATTACTTGATCTGATACCGTTAAATTTGGAATAACCGCTCTGCCAAGCGCACCAGCTAAGTGCATACCCAACATAATAATTGAAAGTACAATGGTTCCAATCAGCATACCGCGATGTAAGGCTTTACTGTCTTTAAATGCCATACATCGAACTGCGGTATGTGGAAGACCAACCACCCCGAAACAGACAAGTATCCAGAAAGAAGCCATAAATTGGAAATCTAACATTCCATTTGGCCCGTAAGGCGTGACTAAGTCAGGATCAATTTCAGTTAATTTATTAACCGCACTTTCTACACCACCGAGGGCATAAATCGTGCCAATAAGGAGGATTATAGTCCCAAAAATCATTACGGTACCTTGAATGGTATCCGTCAGTACGACGGCACGGAAGCCCCCGATAAAAGTATAGATACCTACCGTTAAAGCAAATAAGAGTAATGCTTGAGTATAAGAAATGCCGATGGTTGTTTCTAATAAACGCGCACCACCAATAAATTGCACGGTCATAGCCGCAAAAAATGCGAGAAGAAGAGCAAGGCTTGATAGCCAAACTAAATATTTGTTTTTATAGCGATAAAAGAAAAGATCATTAATAGTTAAAGCATTGGTTTCTCTTGATAATAGCGCGAATTTTTTACCTAATGCACCTAATGCAAGCCATACGACTGGCACTTGAATCATCGCAAGTAATACCCAACCTAATCCGTATTTATAAGCTGCGCCTGGCCCTCCGACAAAAGAACTTGCACTGGCATAAGTTGATGCAGTTGTCATTGCGAGCACAAAACCAGTCATCGAACGATTTCCCACATAATATTCTGTTAAAAAATCGCCTTTTGTACGTTTTACATAGGCAAAAATTGCCGCACCAAAAACAAAAGTGAGATAAATAATTAAAGGAAGAATAATACCTAGATTCATTTCTGACTCTCCTGATCGTTAATTTCAAGAGAAATATCCTGAAAAATAATTTTGATAATCCAATAACCAATTACAATAAACAGAATAGGCAAATAAATACAAGAGAGTTCGAACCAGAGGGGGAAACCAATCGGCCCTTGAGTTTCTTTAGGTAAATAAGCACATAAGCACCAACCTATCACATATAAAATAGATAAGCTCAATGCCCAACTGGCTTCTTTACCAGCTTGTTGATAACGTTGTTTTAATGTCATATTTTTTCCTTAAATTTTTATAAGTGAAAGTATATTTTTTGAATGGTATAAGAGGCGCATATATCCTACGCTCCTTATACTTATTCATATTACAACTTTTTTGAATAATTCAAAATGTTTTGCTCGTTTTAGTTTTTATTATCATTAAATAAATATCGGAATATATAAAAAATGGCTAACCTTTGTTAGCCATTTAACGTTTAATTATTCATGCATACCTAATTTTTTCTCCAAATAGTGGATGTTTGTTCCACCTTTTTGGAAATTCTCATCTTCAAGAATTAATTCATGAAGTGGAATATTGGTTTTAATACCATCAATAATTGTTTCAGATAAAGCATTTTGCATACGACGGATTGCCACTTCACGTGTATCGCCGTAAGTGATAAGTTTTGCGATCATCGAGTCGTAATGTGGAGGCACAGTATAGCCGCCATAAACGTGAGAATCCCAACGAACGCCCAAACCGCCAGGCGAATGTAAGTGATTTACTTTGCCCGGAGATGGTAAGAATGTTTTTGGATCTTCTGCGTTAATGCGGCATTCTATTGCATGGCCTTTAACTTTAATGTCCTCTTGTTTAAAGGAAATTGGCAAGCCTGCCGCAATGCGCAATTGCTCTTTCACTAAATCTACACCTGTGATCATTTCTGTTACTGGGTGTTCTACTTGGATACGGGTATTCATTTCAATAAAGTAGAATTCGCCATTTTCATATAAGAATTCAAAGGTTCCCGCTCCGCGATAGCCGATTTCTACGCAAGCTTTTGCACAGCGTGAGCCAATATCGCGGCGAACTTCTTCTGTGATACCTGGCGCTGGTGCTTCTTCCACAACTTTTTGGTGACGACGCTGCATTGAGCAGTCGCGTTCAGCCAAATAAACCGCATTACCGTGAGTATCTGATAACACTTGAATTTCCACGTGACGTGGATTTTCTAAGTATTTTTCCATATAAACCATATCATTGTTGAATGCAGCTTTCGCTTCTGCTTTGGTCATCGCGATAGATTCTTCTAATGCGTCTTCGCTACGAACAACACGCATTCCTCGGCCACCGCCGCCGCCAGATGCTTTGATGATGATTGGATAACCAATACGTTTGGCGATTTCTTTATTTTTAGCAATATCATTACCTACAGGGCCATCCGAACCCGGTACACAAGGCACACCTGCTTTTTTCATTGCTTTAATAGCTGAAACTTTATCGCCCATTAAACGAATAACATCTGCAGTTGGGCCGATGAAAGTGAAACCTGAACGTTCAACTTGTTCAGCAAAGTCAGCGTTTTCAGATAAGAAACCGTATCCAGGATGAATTGCATCCGCACCTGTTACTTCGGCGGCAGCAATGATAGCTGGAATATTTAAATAACTTTTTGCGGAAGGTGCTGGACCGATACAAACGGTTTCATCAGCGAGTAAAACGTGTTTTAAATCACGATCAGCAGTGGAGTGAACTGCCACAGTTTTAATACCTAATTCTTTACAAGCACGTAAAATGCGTAGAGCAATTTCACCGCGGTTAGCAATCACAACTTTTTCTAACATAAAAGAGTCCGTTTAGTCAGATAGACGTGAATTTTTATGTAGGCTCTTGAAATATTGTTCTCCCTATAAAATTTGGCGTGAACAGATTTCAATTTATATCGCCTACGATAAATTCGCTCTAATTGTTTGTATATGAAATAGGCGGACTAAAGTCCGCCCGACAAAAATATTGGAAATTATTCAATAACGATTAATGGTTCGTTAAATTCAACGGCGTTACCGTCGTTGATAAGAATCGCTTTTACAACGCCAGCTTTGTCCGCTTCAATGCGGTTCATCATTTTCATTGCTTCAACGATACAAAGCGCATCGCCAACTTTCACTGATTGCCCCACTTCAACGAATGCTTTTGCTTCTGGGCTTGGGCTGCGATAGAAGGTTCCCACCATTGGAGAACGTACAAGATGGCCTGATAATTCATCCGATGCGGCTGGTGCGGATGTCGCAGCTGCTGGAACTTGAGCTGGTGCAGCGGCAGGAGTTGGTGCTACTACTGGTGCTGCAGCATATTGAACGGCTGCAGGAGCAATTACTGGCGCAGCACGGCTAATACGTACTGTACCCTCTTCTTCTTGCACTTCTAATTCAGTAATGCCCGATTCTTCTACTAATTCGATTAATTTTTTGATTTTACGAATGTCCATACGTTCTTCCTAAAAAGATTGAAATTTTAACCGCACTTTTAAAGGAAAAAGTGCGGTTATGAATAAACTTACTTTTGTGTTGCAAAGATTACCTTAATTTTTTCAAATTTGCGATAAAATTCTGTGAATTTCGCCAAAAATGCTCGATTTTCTATTTTTTAGCAAGGTAATCCATAGCAAATAAAAAGGCAAACTCGTAACCTTTTGCGCCCAAACCGCAAATAACAGCTTCAGCCACATCGCTAAAATAAGAATGATGACGAAATGGTTCACGTTTATGCACGTTAGATAAATGAATCTCCACAAAAGGAATTGAAACAGCTAAAAGTGCATCGCGCAATGCTACACTGGTATGGGTGTAAGCCGCAGGATTAATTAAAATAAAATCGACTTGTTGAAAACTTTCGTGGATCTTATTAATTAATTTTTCTTCACTATTGGCTTGAAAACATTCCACTTTTACATTGTGTTGAGTGGCTAAAGTTTGTATTTTCGCTTCAATGGATTCAAGAGAAATACTGCCATAATGTTTTGGCTCGCGAGCCCCTAACATATTTAAGTTCGGGCCATTTAACAGCAAAATTCTGTGTGTTTGCGACATTTTTAATCCTTTTTGTGTGGCGCATTATACTGGTTTTTTCGATTTTTGGTGGTCGAATCAGATAATTTTAGTGATAAATTCAGATTCTAAATCCACAATAGGTAAATTAGAACTAGGCCAAGCACGTAGTACCTGATATTCCATCAAATCTAAAGTATCTAAGCCTGGAGTTGCATTCGGAGTGTATTGTTGTGCAATTCGCGCGAGCTGAGAGAGCCCTAAACTGCTTTCGATACTTGAACTTATAACCGCTTTTAGGCCTAACGAATGTGCTTGGTTAATGAGCTCAGCACAACGTTGAATTGAACCAATTAAAGTGGGTTTGATGACGACAGCCGATAAGTGCGGTTCTTTTTCTAGACAAAAATTAGGCTCTCGCACGGATTCATCCCACGCAATAGCAATGTCGGTTTGAGCTGCAAATTCACGGCTGAGTTCTTGTGTTTTACAAGGTTCTTCTAAAAATTGAATACGTTTTCTATGTTGCAGTTTGACTTGAGCGGCAAACTGTAACGCTTTTTCTAACGACCAATGGCGGTTTGCATCAAGCCGTAATTGTAAATCAGGAATGGCTTCTAAAAACATATCGGCAATTAATCCATCGCGATTGGCTTCGTATATGCCCACTTTCATCTTTGCCACCTTTTCGCCTTCCATGCTCGCAAGTTTGGCGTACAATTCATCTGGATCGCCATAACAAAGTGGTGCTGTATGGTAATTGCCTTCAGCTTGTAAATAACCTTTCATTTCATCCATTGCGCAACTGATACCAAAAGCAACGGAGGGATAGGTGCCATCTAATGGTACGCGAGGTGCGTCACAGCTTGCATTGCACCATGTTGTTAGCCATTCAATTGCTTGTTCTTGAGCTTGGTCTAAGGTTTCTTCGCTAAAACCAGGTAGCGGAGCGATTTCTCCCCAACCGTCTCGGCTGCAACTCACTCTTACGATTAAGCCTTCACGGCGTTTTAAAAAACGATCACGCAGAATAAGTTGGCTATCAACGGGGATGGAATAACGGTAAAGATTAAATGATTTTTCAGCCATGCTTGCTCTCAATACAAAAGTGCGGTCAAAATTCACGAAGATTTTTAACCGCACTTTAGAACGATAAATTAAGGGTTACGTCTGAATTTACTGAAGTCTGGGGCGCGTTTTTCGTTAAACGCATTGCGACCTTCTTGACCCTCTTCAGTCATATAGAACAACATTGTTGCGTTACCCGCTAATTCTTGAAGACCAGCTTGACCATCACAATCCGCATTTAATGCTGCTTTCAAACAACGGATTGCGATTGGGCTATTGCGTAACATTTCACGACACCAACGCACGGTTTCTTTTTCAAGATCAGCGTAAGGCACAACCGTATTGACTAAGCCCATGTCTAATGCTTCTTGTGCATTATATTGACGGCATAAGAACCAAATTTCACGCGCTTTTTTCTGCCCCACTAAACGAGCCATATAGCTTGCGCCCCAACCGCCATCGAATGAACCGACTTTTGGCCCAGTTTGCCCGAAAATGGCATTTTCAGCAGCAATCGTTAAGTCGCAAAGCATATGTAATACATGACCGCCACCAATTGCATAACCAGCCACCATTGCTACAACTGGTTTTGGACAAGAACGAATATCGCGTTGGAAATCTAATACATTTAAGTGATGTACGCCGCTGTCATCTTTGTAACCACCGTAATTGCCACGCACTTTTTGGTCACCACCAGAACAGAATGCTTTTTCGCCTTCGCCAGTTAATACAATGACACCAATGTTTTCATCGAAACGTGCATCGGAAAATGCAGTGATCATTTCTTTCACTGTTTGTGGGCGGAACGCATTACGAACTTCTGGGCGGTTAATGGTAATTTTTGCAATGCCATCAGTGGATTTATGATAGCGAATATCGCTATAGCCTTCACTGTGATCGACCCATTCAACAGGCGCATATAACACATCATCTTTTAGATTTTGCATAAGAATTCCTTTTAATTAACGTAAAAAAGTGCGGTCATTATAGCGGAAGTTTTTCAGATCAGGAAAACTAAATTCATTTGCTGCTTTATCTGTTGTGAAGATATTGCTAGAATTTTGTGCATTCTCACTTTTATAAGGATCAAATGTGAAATTAATTGCAACCTTAGGTATGGCAGCATTGCTGTCTGGCTGTTCAATGTTTGATAGTCAACAATCCGCAATTCCAGCGGAATTTGCTGGGGCTGATTACCAACTTTCCGATCAACATGCAAAACAATGGGCGATTGCAAGTAAGCAAGTAGAACAATGCGTTTACCCAAATTTAACTCGAATTTTGCAACAGCATTTTTCAAAAGAAGATAGCTATATTCACTCACAATATGTCTTTTTCTATCCGTTGGAAAAAATTATTGGCGAACAATATGTGAAGATTATCCAAGCCGATGAAAAATCAATGAATTATGCAAGCTATCAGTTTAAAAAATTCCGTACCAAAGTGAGCAATGTTGAACCTTTAACTAAACAGTCTTGTTTGAAGTTGCGTAACGAAGCGCACGATGATTTGGCTGTCGTGAAAGGTCAATATAAAAATGGTATGGTGGAAGTGCAAAAAAATGAAGATGGCACACCAAAAAATTCTGATGGCATTGCAACCAATCAAAATAAATTCTTCTTTGATATTATCAAATGGGGATCGATGTTGTTACTTTAGTCTAAAATTCGATGCAATAAAAAACCGCACTTTAAAGTGCGGTTTTATTTTTCATTCTTTCTAGCTAAAAATTACGCTAATTTTTTGATTTGTGCAGCTAATTTAGATTTGTGGTTTGCTGCTTTATTAGCGTGGATTAAGCCTTTAGAAGCCATACGGTCTACAACTTTTTGCATTTCAACGAATGCTGATTCAGCTGCTGATTTTTCGCCTGCTGCCACTTGAGCATATACTTTTTTGATATAAGTACGCATCATAGAGCGTTGGCTTGCGTTGTGTTGGCGACGTTTTTCAGATTGAACCGCGCGTTTTTTTGCTGACTTGATATTAGCCAAGGTCAAACTCCTAAAATTTCTGTTGATTGATAGACAAAATAAAGGGCGTCAATATGCCGATTTTTTATACTTTTGTCAATGGAAAATTTGTGTTGATTTCGGTGAGACACAACCGAAAGTAAGTATCGTTATTTTTACAAGCTCTTTCAATATAGGCTCACACAAACGATGTGCGGCGGATTTTATCAGTTTTTTTTCACGGAATATAGCGTAAAAACAAAATTTCTATACAATTAGGCAAAAATTTTAGGCTTGAGAAGAATATTTTGAGTAAACGACTTTTAAAATCTAGCATTGTTGTTAGTTCTATGACTTTATTATCAAGAGTGTTAGGTCTTGTGCGCGATGTAGTTATCGCTCATCTCATTGGGGCTGGCGCTGCGGCGGATGTTTTTTTATTTGCTAATCGTATCCCAAATTTTCTTCGTCGTTTATTTGCTGAAGGGGCCTTTTCTCAGGCTTTTGTCCCTGTTCTCGCAGAATATCAACAATCTGGCGATATGAATAAAACCCGTGAATTTATTGGAAAAGTTTCTGGTACCCTTGGGGGATTGGTGAGTATTGTTACGATCCTTGCGATGGTTGGATCGCCTGTCGTTGCCGCTTTATTTGGGATGGGCTGGTTTACCGATTGGATGAATGATGGCCCTGATGCACATAAATTTGAACAAGCCTCTCTTCTTCTTAAAATAACTTTTCCTTATTTATGGTTTGTTACTTTTGTGGCATTTTCTGGTTCTGTGCTTAACACGATTGGAAAATTCGGCGTGATGTCCTTTTCACCCGTGTTATTAAATATAGCGATGATTGCCACCGCACTTTTCCTTGCACCACAAATGGATAACCCAGATCTTGCACTGGCTATCGGGATTTTTCTTGGCGGATTATTACAGTTCTTATTCCAAATTCCATTTATGAAACAAGCTGGTTTACTGGTGAAACCAAAATGGGCTTGGCGGGATGAAGGCGTAACCAAAATTCGTAAATTAATGATCCCTGCGTTATTTGGTGTATCGGTAAGTCAAATTAATCTTTTGCTGGATACAGTGATTGCGAGCTTCTTAATGACGGGCTCTATTAGCTGGTTGTATTATTCCGACCGCTTACTGGAATTTCCTCTCGGTTTATTTGGCATTGCGATTTCTACCGTAATTTTACCAACGCTTGCTCGCCACCACGTCAATCGTGAAGGCGATTCAGATAAAAGTGCGGTTGATTTTCGTAATACAATGGATTGGGGCGTGCGAATGATTTTATTACTTGGCGTTCCTGCTGCCATTGGTATTGCTGTATTGGCTCAGCCAATGTTACTTACGCTCTTTATGCGTGGAAATTTTATGCTAAATGATGTTTATGCCGCCTCTTATTCTTTATGGGCGTTTAATGCGGGTTTGCTTAGCTTTATGTTGATTAAAATCCTCGCCAATGGCTATTACGCTCGCCAAGATACCAAAACCCCAGTAAAAATCGGCATTATTGCCATGGTGAGTAATATGGGCTTTAACCTATTGGCAATTCCTTTCAGTTATGTGGGTTTAGCTATTGCTTCAGCGATGTCCGCAACTCTTAACGCCTATTTGCTCTATCGCGGCTTAGCCAAAGCGGATGTGTACCATTTTTCACGTAAAAGTGCGGTCTTTTTTGTCAAAGTTTTATTGGCAGCAATCACAATGGGTGCGGCAGTTTGGTATTACGTGCCTGAAATCAACCAATGGGCGAAAATGGATTTCTTTATGCGTGTTTATTGGCTTGTTTGGTTGATTGTCTTAGCCGCGATAGTTTATGGCACAACGTTGATTTTATTAGGCGTTCGCAAGCACCATTTGCTGACAAAAAACTAACTTCTCGCTATAATGCCGAAATTCTCTTATTTTCATGGATAAGGACATGCAATTAATTCGTGGGCTTCATAATGCAAATCGTGTTTTACAAGGTTGTGCGCTAACGATCGGCAACTTTGATGGTGTGCATTTAGGGCATCAAGCAGTCCTCCGCCATTTACGCCAAAAAGCTGACGAATTAAATTTACCCATGGCGGTATTGTTATTTGAATCTCAGCCGCGTGAATATTTTATGGGGGAAAATGCACCTGCGCGTTTAATGCGTTTGCGTGACAAAATTTATTATCTCGAAAAGGCTAAGGTCGATGTCGTAATTGTGGCGAAATTTGACCGCACTTTTGCTGAACAACCAGCTGATGTTTTTATTGAACAAACGCTTGTTAATCATCTACATGTGAAATTTTTAAGTATTGGCGATGATTTCAAATTCGGCTCAAAACGCCAAGGTAATTTTGCCATGTTGCAAGCAGCTAGTAAGCGTTTTGGTTTTATTGTTGAAGATAACCGTAGTTTTTGTCTAGATGCACAGCGAATTAGTAGCACGGCAATTCGCGAAGCGTTAGCGAATGATGACTTACAACTTGCAGAAAATTTACTCGGTAAACCTTATCGTATTTTCGGGCGTGTGATTCATGGAAATAAATTAGGCAGAACAATAGGATTTCCAACGGCCAATATTCGTTTGCATAGACAAGTAAATCCAATCAAAGGCGTTTATGCCGTAAAAGTGCGGTTAAAATCGGGGGAGATTTTTAACGGCGTGGCAAACATGGGAAAACGTCCAACTATAAATGGATTAATGCAATTATTAGAAGTCCATTTATTTGATTTTTCTCAGAATATTTATGGCCAAATGGTGGAAGTGGAATTCTGCCACAAGATTAGAAACGAGATTAAATTCCCGTCTTTTGATGATTTGAAAGTGCAAATTGAGAAAGATGTAGAAACTGCGAAAGCGTTTTTTAACAGTTAATTTTAAAATGTAAAAATTGGAAAATAAAATGACAGTCGATTACAAAAACACTCTTAACCTACCGGAAACCAGCTTTCCAATGCGCGGTGATTTAGCTAAGCGCGAACCTGATATGTTGAAAAATTGGTACGAGAAAAATCTTTACCAAAAAATTCGTAAAGCGAGTAAGGGCAAAAAATCTTTTATTCTGCACGATGGCCCTCCGTATGCGAATGGTAACATTCATATTGGTCACGCTGTAAACAAGATTCTGAAAGATATTATTATTAAATCCAAAACGGCGTTAGGTTTTGATTCGCCTTATATCCCGGGTTGGGACTGCCACGGCTTGCCAATTGAATTAAAAGTAGAAGGTTTAGTGGGCAAACCAAACGAGAAAATTTCTGCGGCTGAATTTCGTCAAAAATGTCGTGAATATGCCTCGGAACAAGTAGAAGGTCAGAAAAAAGACTTTATCCGTTTAGGTGTGTTGGGCGATTGGGATAATCCATATCTCACGATGAATTTCGATACCGAAGCGAATATTATCCGCACTTTAGGTAAAGTGATTGAAAATGGTCATTTGTATAAAGGCTCAAAACCAGTTCACTGGTGTTTGGATTGCGGTTCTTCTTTAGCAGAAGCAGAAGTGGAATATGAAGACAAAGTTTCTCCGTCAATTTACGTTCGTTTCCCTGCGGAAAGTGCGGTTGAAATTGAAGCTAAATTTTCTGCACAAGGTAGAGGACAAGGTAAATTATCAGCCATCATTTGGACTACCACACCTTGGACGATGCCGTCTAACCGTGCGATTGCGGTGAATGCAGACTTAGAATACAACTTAGTCCAACTTGGCGATGAGCGCGTGATTTTAGCTGCTGAATTAGTTGAGTCAGTGGCAAAAGCGGTGGGCGTAGAACAAGTTGAAATTCTGGGTTCTGTAAAAGGTGCTGATCTTGAATTAAGCCGTTTCCATCATCCATTCTATGATTTTACTGTACCAGTAATTTTAGGCGATCACGTAACCACTGATGGCGGCACGGGTTTAGTACATACCGCACCTGATCACGGTTTAGACGACTTTATCGTGGGTAAACAATATGATTTACCAATGGCGGGTCTTGTATCGAATGATGGTAAATTTATTTCAACGACCGAATTCTTTGCAGGCAAAGGCGTATTTGAAGCAAATCCGCTTGTGATAGAAAAATTACAAGAAGTAGGTAACTTATTAAAAGTTGAGAAAATCAAACACAGCTATCCACACTGCTGGCGTCACAAAACGCCAATTATTTTCCGTGCAACACCGCAATGGTTTATCGGCATGGAAACGCAAGGTTTACGCCAACAAGCATTAGGCGAAATCAAACAAGTTCGCTGGATTCCAGATTGGGGTCAAGCACGTATCGAGAAAATGGTTGAAAACCGCCCAGACTGGTGTATTTCACGCCAACGTACTTGGGGTGTGCCGATGACCTTGTTCGTGCATAAAGAAACCGAAGAACTTCATCCGCGTACCTTAGAGCTACTTGAAGAAGTGGCGAAACGTGTAGAAAGAGCGGGTATTCAAGCGTGGTGGGATTTAGACGAAAAAGAATTATTAGGGGCGGATGCAGAAACCTATCGCAAAGTGCCAGATACCCTTGACGTATGGTTTGACTCAGGATCAACCTATTCTTCTGTTGTTGCAAATCGCCTAGAATTTAATGGTCAAGATATTGATATGTATTTAGAAGGTTCCGACCAACACCGTGGCTGGTTTATGTCTTCTTTAATGCTTTCTACTGCAACAAACAGCAAAGCACCATACAAGCAAGTATTAACTCACGGTTTCACTGTGGATGGTCAAGGCCGTAAGATGTCAAAATCTATCGGTAACATAGTGACGCCACAAGAAGTCATGGATAAATTCGGTGGTGATATTTTACGTTTATGGGTTGCTTCAACAGACTATACAGGCGAAATGACCGTTTCTGATGAGATCTTAAAACGTGCAGCGGACAGCTATCGTCGTATTCGTAACACCGCTCGTTTCTTATTAGCAAACTTGAATGGTTTTGATCCAAAACGTGATTTAGTCAAACCAGAAGAAATGATTAGCCTAGATCGTTGGGCGGTAGCTTGTGCATTAGATGCACAAAATGAAATTAAAGATGCATACGATAACTATCAATTCCACACTGTGGTACAACGTTTAATGCGTTTCTGTTCGGTAGAAATGGGGTCATTCTATTTAGATATTATCAAAGATCGTCAATATACAACCAAAGCAGACAGCCTTGCGCGTCGTAGCTGTCAAACTGCGTTATGGCATATTGCTGAAGCATTAGTTCGTTGGATGGCACCGATCTTATCTTTCACTGCCGATGAAATTTGGCAACACTTGCCACAAACTGAAAGTGCTCGTGCGGAATTCGTATTTACTGAAGAATTCTATCAAGGCTTATTTGGTTTAGGCGAGGATGAAAAATTAGATGATGCTTACTGGCAACAACTGATTAAAGTTCGTTCAGAAGTAAACCGTGTATTAGAAATTTCTCGTAACAATAAAGAAATAGGCGGCGGTTTAGAAGCAGAAGTGACCGTTTATGCTAATGACGAATATCGTGCATTGTTAGCACAATTAGGTAATGAATTACGTTTCGTATTAATTACCTCAAAAGTAGATGTAAAATCTTTATCGGAAAAACCTGCTGATTTAGCGGACAGCGAATTAGAGGGTATTGCGGTAAGCGTAACACGTTCTAACGCAGAAAAATGCCCTCGTTGCTGGCATTATTCTGACGAAATTGGGGTAAGCCCAGGACATCCAACACTTTGTGCACGTTGTGTAGAAAATGTAGTGGGCAATGGAGAAGTTCGATACTTTGCATAATTAAATTCATTGTAAAACAAAAAGTGCGATTGATTTGCTCTGTCCTTAAAAGTTAGACTAAATAAGCAACAATTATGGACAGGTTAATTCGCCGCACTTTTTATAGGGAGCAAACAATGGCAGAAGAAACAATTTTTAGTAAAATTATCCGTAAAGAAATTCCGGCAAATATCGTCTATCAAGATGAATTAGTCACTGCATTTCGTGATATTTCCCCTCAAGCTAAAACACATATTTTGATTATTCCAAATAAAGTCATTCCCACAGTGAATGATGTGACGGAGCAAGATGAAGTAGCGCTAGGTCGATTATTTAGCGTAGCGGCTAAACTCGCTAAAGAAGAAGGTGTTGCGGAAGATGGTTACCGCCTAATTGTGAATTGTAATAAACATGGTGGGCAAGAAGTATTCCATTTACATATGCATTTAGTTGGTGGAGAACCTTTAGGTAGAATGTTAGCGAAATAATGAAAAAATATTTTCTAATTTTAGCGAGCTTCATGCTCGTGGCTTGTTCAAGTTCAGAACAAAACTTAACTTATTCAACAAAGCCGATTTTGAATATTACGTCGTCTCTTTCGCCTTTGATTCAAGTTGAAACGACTCAAAAATCAGCGGTTATAAAAAATAAAAGTCAGCAACTTTTGAATATAAGTTACCATTTGTATTGGTACGATCATTTAGGGGTAACCCAAATTTGGGAAAATCAGCAAGAAAGCTATTCCGCTCAATTTTTGCTAAAACCACAAGAGCAAAAATCAATTGATTTAACTAAACCTACTGTAGAAAGTAAAAATTATCGCCTTTATTTAAAATAATTTATGAGCTCGTTGTTAATTGATTTAAACGGAAAAGAGTTGGAACAAGAGGAAGTTGAGTTACTTTCTCACCCTCTTGTTGCAGGATTAATTTTATTTACTCGAAATTTTGAAAACAGAGAACAAATTCAAGAATTAATTCGTTCTGTTCGCCAACGAGTGAAAAAGCCTTTATTAATTACGGTGGATCAAGAAGGTGGACGAGTTCAACGTTTCCGTGATGGATTTACAATGTTGCCTTCAATGCAGGCTTTTCAAGAAACTCTGTCAGCAACTGAACAAGTGAGTTTTGCTAAAGAAGCAGGTTGGCAAATGGCAGCAGAAATGATTGCCTTGGATATTGACTTGAGTTTTGCTCCTGTGTTGGATTTGGGGCATGAATGTCGAGCGATTGGCGATCGCAGTTTTTCATCTGATATAAAAAGTGCGGTAAATTTAGCCACCGCTTTTATTGATGGTATGCATCAAGCAGGTATGGCATCTACAGGTAAACATTTTCCCGGTCATGGCCATGTATTAGCCGATTCTCATTTAGAAACACCTTATGATGATCGCACAAAAGACGAAATTTTTAGTTTCGATCTCCAACCTTTCCAACAGTTGATTTCACAAAATAAACTCGATGCGATTATGCCTGCTCACGTAATTTATTCGCAATGTGATAGTCAGCCTGCAAGTGGTTCAAAATATTGGTTGAAAGAAATTTTACGCAAGAAATTAAATTTCCAAGGTACAATTTTTTCCGATGATCTAGGAATGAAAGGCGCGGGAGTAATGGGGAATTTTGTAGAGCGTAGTAAAAAAGCACTCAATGCAGGTTGCGATCTTTTATTACTGTGTAATGAACGTGAGGGTGTCATTCAAGTATTAGATAATCTAAAACTTACTGAAAATCAACCGCACTTTATGGCTCGTCAAGCTCGCTTACAAAGTTTATTTAAACGTAGAGTGATTAATTGGAACGACTTAATTTCAGATCAACGTTGGAGACTTAATTATCAAAAATTAGCTGATATTCAAAGCCGTTGGTTAGACATTCAGGCAGCAAAAAATGATTGATTGTCGATACTATCAACAAAATAAATGTCGTTCTTGCCAATTGCTTGAAATACCTTATAGTCAGCAGCTAACTGAAAAACAATATCATTTAAAGCAGCAACTGATTTCTATTAATTACGATGAAGCTCAATGGGTGGCTCCTTTTCAATCTAATGAACAAGGCTTTCGTAATAAAGCTAAAATGGTTGTTAGTGGTAGTGTTGAACGCCCGATACTTGGCATTTTAAAAAATAATGATCCACAAAGTGCGATTGATTTGTGTGATTGTCCTCTTTATCCTACACATTTTTCAGCAATTTTTTCAATTCTCAAAGATTTTATTGGTCGCGCAGGTTTAGTACCTTATAACATTGCTAAACAAAAAGGCGAGCTTAAATATATTTTGCTGACAGAAAGTATCGCGACGGAAAAATTGATGTTGCGTTTTGTGTTACGTACAGAAAATAAATTGCCATTAATTCGTCGAGAATTGCCCAAATTATTGGAAAAATTACCGCACTTAGAAGTGATTAGTATTAATTTACAACCACAGCACGCGGCTATTTTAGAGGGCGAACAAGAAATTTTTCTGACAGAACAACAATTTTTGCCTGAAAATTTTAACGGTATTCCACTCTTTATTCGTCCACAAGGCTTCTTTCAAACTAACCCTAAAGTGGCTGCAGGTTTATATGCAACCGCTCAACAATGGGTGGCTGAATTCCCTATTTATAACCTGTGGGATTTATTTTGTGGCGTAGGGGGATTTGGCTTACATTGTGCTAAAGCGTTGCAGGAAAAATGGGGAAAACCCATTAAATTAACAGGAATTGAAATTTCTTCCTCTGCTATTTTGGCAGCCAGTCATTCTGCGAAAATATTAGGTTTAGAACATGTAAATTTCCAATCTCTAGATGCAGCAAGCGTGATTGAAAATAAAAATAAAAATAAGCCAGATCTTGTGATTGTAAATCCGCCGCGTCGTGGAATTGGAAAGGAATTAAGTGAATTTCTCAACCAAATTCAACCGCACTTTATCTTGTATTCCAGCTGTAATGCCATGACAATGGGTAAAGATTTACAGCATCTAACTTGTTATAAACCATTGAAAATTCAACTTTTTGATATGTTTCCGCAAACATCTCACTATGAAGTATTAGTTTTACTAGAAAGAAAAAAGATTAATTAAGGTAAGCTAGAAAAGGCTAGGGAATTTGAAAGAAGGGTGGTGGAACTAAGCAGAATTGGTCTTAACAGCAAGTGGCTTACTGCACGCATCCCTGCGGGATTTCTACCCAGTCCACCATAGATTAAAAAATGCATCTCGGTGTTCTAGCTTTTGCAGCATAAAACTATGCAATAAGGTTTAAACCTTTAAAGCCACTATATCAGGAGACCAATCCTGTCTTCCTACAATATCCGTAAGAATTGGAGCAATGATAAAATCCTTTATATTAATTGTCAATTAATGTTTTGAATATTATTTCCAATTAAACAAAAACCACCCAAATTAATTTCGGATGGTTTTATTTTGAATAAATTATGATGAAAAATTATCTTGCGCCATATACAACGATTGTTTTTCCATGAGCGTGGATAAGATTCTGATCCTCCAACATCTTAATAATGCGCCCCACAGTTTCTCGTGAACAACCCACCATTTGCCCTATTTCTTGGCGTGTAATTTTGATTTGCATACCATCAGGATGCGTCATTGCTTCAGGCTGTTTAGCTAAGTTCATTAAAGTTTGAGCGATGCGACCTGCGACGTCTAAAAATGCCAAATTCGTGACTTGACGTGATGTATTTTGCAAACGTCTTGCCAATTGTGCAGTGAGAAACATTAAGATTTCAGGGTTTGCCTGAATCAACTGGCGATATTTCTTATAGGAAATTTCAGCAATTTCACATGTTGTTTTTGTTTTTACCCAAGCTGATCGTTTTGAACCTTCATCAAATAATCCCGCTTCGCCAAAAAATTGTCCTGCTCCTAAGTAAGTGAGGATCATCTCTTTGCCTTCATCATCTTTTGAAGATACCATTACAGAACCTTTAATTACATAATACAGCGTGGTCGCATCTTCCCCAGCATGAATTAAAGTTGATTTTGCAGGATATTTATGCAAATGGCAATGAGTAAGAAACCAATCTAAAACGGGATCTCGTTGAGTTGCTTCTTCTTGAGAGGAGGTTACAACTTCATCAATTTCGGTTAATTCATTTGACATTCTTGCTCCTTACATTCCTGTTTCAAAAATTCCGTTTTATTTTTGATGTCAATGGATTCATGTAATTCAGACCATACAATCAACGCAATTCCATTGCGAATTTGAGTCAGTAAAAGTTGTTTTTTCTGGTTGAGTGAAAGTTCTTCTATACCGTAATCGGTTCCTTCGCGTAAAATCACGCTTTCTACGATATTATCTAATGTTTCTGCTTCCAGTTCTTGCCAAGGAATAATCATATATTTACTCGGTAAAGTCAATTAGGCAAAAAGTGGCTCGATAAAACGCCATTGTTGTTCAAAAGACTGACTTGAATTCAGACGGAAATTTGTACGAACATAGCGCATAAATTGTCCTTCGCAGAGTGTCACTAAATGTGAGGCAATTATACGTTCATCCACGTTGAAAGCACGCCCTTCACGTAATTTACGCATTTGCAAAATATTGACAAACTGCATCTCAAGACGATCGAAAAATTGTGCCACACGTGCTTGTAATTGCGCTTCTTCAAACATTAACGCGTGACCTGTTAGAACACGTGTTAAGCCGGGATTTTTTCGAGCAAAATCCAAAATTGTTTGTAAAATGTCGTGAATGCGATTCATTGTTTGAGTTTCGTTACGCATTGACGCTGTAATTCGGCTCAGCAAAGTACTTTCAATATGTTCAATTAGTGCTTCAAACATTTTTGTTTTGCTTGGAAAGTAACGATATAACGCAGCTTCCGACACACCAACTTCTTTTGCTAGACGAGCGGTTGTCATTCTTTCCATTCCACGTTCAGAATGAAGCATATGTATCAATACTGTAAGCACTTGCTGACGACGTTCTTTTACCGTTCTTTTTTCAATTTTCGGTGTTTCAATTTTAGGCGCAATTTCTTCTACGCCTGATAAAGATAATTGTTCTTCTACCATAAATTATTGTTTACCTGAATGACCGAAACCGCCTTCTCCACGTTCGGTTTGTTGAAAATCTTCTACAATATTAAATTCAGCTTGTACTACTGGCACGAAAACAAGTTGAGCAATACGATCGCCGACTTCAATTTTGAATGGTTCATTTCCACGGTTCCACATTGATACCATTAATGGCCCTTGATAATCGGAGTCAATTAATCCCACAAGGTTTCCTAACACAATGCCGTGTTTATGGCCAAGACCCGAGCGAGGCAAAATCACGGCAGCTAAATTGGGATCCGCAATATAAATTGATAGCCCTGTCGGAATTAATTTGGTTTCGCCTGGTTGAATTTCAAAGCTTTCATCGATCAACGCACGTAAATCAAGACCTGCTGAACCTTCAGTTGCGTAAGTTGGCAGAGGAAATTCATTTCCAATGCGAGAATCTAAAATTTTTACGTCAATTTTTTTCATTTAATACTCCGTTTGAAATTCATTTTTAGGTAAAAGTGCGGTTGGAATTATAAGGTTTTTTGATAGCGTTCGATGATTTCATTGACTAAATCAGCGGCAAGTTCTACTTTTGATTTTAGCGATAATTTTTTATGACCATTTTTCCAAAAAAGCTGCAAGGCATTTTCATCCGCGTTAAAAACTTGTCCGCCAGATACATCGTTGGCACAAATCATATCAAGATTTTTGCGTTCAAGTTTATCTTTTGCATAATCATCAATATTTTGGGTTTCGGCTGCAAATCCAACAGTAAAAGGACGATGTGTTTTTAAATGTCCTACATCTGAGATAATATCGGGATTTTTAATTAACTTGATAGATATTTCATCGCCAGATTTTTTGATTTTTTGTTCTGCAACTTCAGCTACTCTGTAATCAGCAACAGCCGCACAACCAATAAAAATTTGATTTTTTACCGCACTTTCAAGAGAGGCTTGCCACATTTCTTGTGCTGAGATGACATTAATTCGATTTACATTTTTTGGTGTTGTTAAATTCACTGGGCCTGAAATCAGTGTGACGTTTGCCCCACGTTTGGCAAATGCTTCAGCAATCGCAAATCCCATTTTCCCTGAACTATGGTTAGAAATATAACGAACGGGATCGATTGCCTCACGCGTTGGGCCTGCTGTAATGGCGACATTTAATCCTTGTAGATCTTGTTTTTGAGAGAAAAAGTCAGAAAGTGCGGTAAAAATTTCCTCTGGTTCTGACATACGCCCTTTCCCCATATCGCCGCAAGCTTGAAAACCACTATTGGGGCCGATAAGCTCAATCCCACGTGTTTGAAGAGTCGTTAAATTTTGTTGAGTAATGGATTGGTGATACATCTGCTGATTCATTGCTGGCACAAGAAAAATTGGCGCATCAGTTGCAAGACAAATTGTTGAAAGTAAATCATTCGCCATGCCTACAGTAAGACGGGCAATAAAGTCTGCACTAGCTGGCGCAATAATAATGGCATCAGCCCATTTGGCAAGTTCAATATGCCCCATTGCCAGCTCTGCTTGTGGATCAAGTAAAGATTGCGATACAGCATTGCCAGAAATGGCTTGAAGTGTCAAAGGAGTAACAAATTCTGCTGCAGCTGGGGTTAATACTACACGTACTTCAGCTTCTGCTTTGCGTAATAAACGAATCAACTCTATTGTTTTATAGGCTGCAATGCCGCCCGTAATACCGACGACAACACGTTTTCCGTTTAAATTCATTTTCTTCCCTTGTTAGTACTTAACCACAATTTCGTTATTTTACTTTAATTTTATTGAATGCCCAACGCTATTTTTACGATATGCATCGCAGATTTTGAATCACTTGCTCGTCAAACCTAAAAAGTGCGGTCAAAATCTTTCTTATTTTTCTTTTATAAATATATGGAAAACAATGATGAATTAATGCCACGGGAAAAATTGCTGGCATTCGGAGCAAAAGCATTAAGTGATTATGAACTACTTGCGATTTTTTTACGTACTGGTATCAAAGATTGTCCTGTTATGTCACTTTCTAAAAATGTATTAACGCATTTTGGCTCCTTGCACGCTTTACTTTCCGCAGATAAAAAAGCTTTCTGTTCTGTAAAAGGCTTAGGTATTACGCAATTTATTCAACTGCAAGCGATTACGGAAATGACCAAGCGTTATTTAAAGCAAGAGATGTTAAGTACGCCGATTATTAATGATCTTGAAACGGTAAAACTTTTTTTACTCACTGAATTGCAACACGAGGAAAGAGAAGTATTTATGGTTTTATTTTTAGATAATCAACATCGTTTGATTAAAAAAGAGCGGTTATTTTTAGGTACAATTAATGTATCAGCGGTTTATCCGCGAGAAATTATTAAAGAAGCACTCTATTGTAATGCGGCAGCTTTAATTTTGGCACATAATCATCCTTCAGGTATAACGGAGCCGAGTTATTCGGATCAACTTATTACTAAAAAAATTCAAGATGCGGCTGAACTAATGGAAATTCGCGTGCTTGATCATTTAATTGTAGGGAAAAGCGATTGTTATTCTTTCGCGGAGAATTGTTTATTATAAATTTTTATAATATTGACCATTTTTTTACCGATTACATTCAGGAAAATCGCATTTACACTTGAGAAATGAAAACAAAGTCAGTATAATTTGCGACCTTTAATATAGTAAGCGGGTCGGATTAGCGCGACCTGACGAGGTAGCAAGCTAGGTTTAACCAGCTTTAAACAATCCGAACCGTAAGCTCGAGCTTATATTTAATTATTGGAGATTATTATGTCTAGAGTTTGTCAAGTAACAGGCAAGCGTCCAGCTGTGGGTAATAACCGCTCACACGCAATGAATGCGACACGTCGTCGTTTTCTTCCAAACCTTCACACTCACCGTTTCTGGGTTGAAAGTGAAAACCGTTTCGTAACCTTACGTTTAACTGCGAAAGGTATGCGTATTATTGATAAAAAAGGCATTGATGCAGTATTAGCTGAAATCCGTGCTCGTGGCGAAAAAATCTAAGGAGCTAAAAAATGGCAGCTAAAGGTGCTCGTGAGAAAATCCGTTTAGTTTCTACTGCAGAGACAGGTCACTTCTACACAACTGATAAAAACAAACGTAATATGCCTGAAAAAATGGAAATCAAAAAATTTGATCCAGTAGTGCGTAAACACGTTATCTATAAAGAAGCAAAAATCAAATAATATTGATTTAATTATTTTAAACCCGAGTAGAAACTCGGGTTTTTTATTTGTTCTTATTAGAAACGTTTGCTTTTTATTTAGCCGTTTGACTCGTAAGAAGCTAAATTTGCTTTTCATATTGCAAAAAGAATATACAATTGTCCCCGTTTTGACGTAACCCTACATCAAAACCTGTTTCCAACCTAGCCCGTCCAATGGGCAAACTAGGGTAAAAACAAAAAAGCTGAAACGCTTTTTTTAATAAGTAGCGAGTCAAATGCCCTATGTGTCTGTTTTATAAACAGTAAATTTATCGCAAGGCACCCGACTTATTTTTTTCACCTCTTTTAGAAGGTTTTAATCAAAAATGACAATGATTACCCCTGTACAAGCAATTCTTGCTTCAAACCAACATTTTTTAGATCGCCAAGATGTAATGGAATCCAACGTACGTAGTTATCCTCGCAAATTACCTTTTGCCTATGCAAAAGCACAAGGCTGTTGGGTTACTGATGTTGAAGGTAATGAATACCTAGACTTTTTAGCAGGCGCAGGAACCCTTGCATTAGGACATAATCATCCTATATTAATGCAAGCCATTAAAGACGTATTAGATAGCGGATTGCCGTTACACACTTTAGATTTAACCACTCCACTTAAAGATGCGTTTAGTGAAGAATTATTGTCATTCTTCCCGAAAGATAAATATATCTTACAATTCACAGGCCCTTCTGGTGCAGATGCAAATGAAGCAGCCATCAAATTAGCCAAAACTTACACAGGGCGTGGCAATATCATTGCTTTCTCTGGCGGTTTTCACGGTATGACCCAAGGGGCATTAGCCTTAACGGGTAATCTTGGTGCAAAAAATGCCGTTGAAAATTTAATGCCTGGCGTACAATTTATGCCATATCCACACGAATACCGCTGCCCATTTGGCATTGGTGGCGAAGCAGGCGCGAAAGCAGTTGAACATTACTTTGAGAACTTCATCGAAGATGTAGAAAGTGGCGTAGTAAAACCAGCTGCAGTAATTTTAGAAGCAATCCAAGGAGAAGGCGGCGTTGTTCCAGCACCAATAAGCTTCTTACAAAAAGTACGTGAAGTAACCCAAAAACACGGCATTTTAATGATCGTCGATGAAGTGCAAGCGGGTTTCTGCCGTTCTGGAAGAATGTTCGCCTTTGAACACGCAGGCATTGAGCCTGATATTATTGTGATGTCAAAAGCAGTTGGTGGCAGCTTACCATTAGCTGTATTAGCTATTCGTAAAGAATTTGATGCTTGGCAACCTGCAGGACATACAGGTACATTTCGTGGCAATCAATTAGCGATGGCGACAGGTTACGCTTCACTTAAAATTATGCGTGATGAAAACCTCGCACAAAATGCCCAAGAGCGTGGTGAATACTTAACCAACGCATTACGTGAATTAAGCAAAGAATATCCGTGCATCGGCAACGTACGTGGTCGTGGCTTAATGATGGGGATCGATATTGTAGACGAACGCCAAGCGAAAGATGCGATAGGGGCTTACCCGCGCGATTGTGAATTAGCGGCAGCAATCCAAAAAGCTTGCTTCAAAAACAAACTCTTGCTCGAACGTGGCGGACGCGGTGGCAACGTGGTTCGCGTGCTTTGTGCGGTAAACATCAACCAAAGTGAATGTGAAGAGTTCATCAAACGCTTCAAACAATCTGTTGTAGACGCATTGAAAGTGGTGCGTAGTTAATTAAAAGCGGTCTGATTTTGCAAATGTTTTGCGAATTTTGACCGCTTGTAAATTCAAAATGGTAGGGAAATCCCACCTTTTTTCTACTCAACTGTATAAAACTGGGATATACTTATGCTATATACAATTAAGCATAAGGAATAACTATGATTGAAGCCTCTGTTTTTATGACTAATCGAAGTCAAGCTGTGCGTTTGCCCGCTGAAGTTCGCTTTTCTGAAGAAATCAAAAAATTATCGGTTCGTGTATCGGGCAGTGATCGGATTTTATCGCCTCTCAACCAATCTTGGGATAGTTTTTTCTTGAATGATCAAGCAGTTAGCGATGATTTTATGAATGAACGAGAAATTGCATTTCAACCAGAGCGTGAGGCTTTATAGTGTTGAAATATATGCTTGATACTAACATTGTGATTTACGTGATTAAGCGTAGGCCATTGGAAATTCTTTCTCGCTTTAATCAAAATGCAGGAAAAATGTGCGTGAGTAGCATTACTGTGGCTGAACTCTATTATGGAGCTGAAAAAAGCGAATATCCCGAAAGAAACATTGCGGTTATTGAAGATTTCTTATCACGCCTCACCATTTTAGATTACCAACCAAAGCATGCAGCTCATTTCGGCAATATTAAAGCTGAACTCTCTAAACAAGGGAAATTGATTGGCGAAAATGATATTCATATAGCTGCTCATGCTCGTAGTGAAGGGTTAATTCTGGTTAGTAACAATTTAAGAGAATTTGAGCGAGTTATAGCATTACGTACAGAAAATTGGGTGTAATTCATATCTAGGAATAATTATGTCAAACCTCAAACAACACAAACAAGCTTTGTTTTGCAACGATAACGAAGCCATTAACGATTATGAAACAGCGATGTATAATGCGGTGCAAGCAGTCTCTGCTTGGCTGAAAAATGAAAAAATGTACACAGGCGGTTCAATCAAACAAATGCGAGCCTTAATAAGCGGTTTTAATCCGACGAAAGAGGGTATGGGTGTACAGAAATCACTCGATCATTTGGTAAAAATTTTCCTTAATCCAAGCCTTAAAGTACATCATCCACACTCACTTGCCCATTTACATTGCCCAACGATGGTAACAAGCCAAATTGCGGAAGTACTGATTAATGCGACCAACCAATCAATGGATTCATGGGATCAAAGCCCAGCAGGTTCAATTATGGAGGAGCATTTGATCAACTGGCTACGCCAAAAAGCAGGCTATGGCGAAGGCACATCAGGCGTGTTCACTTCTGGTGGTACTCAATCTAACTTAATGGGCGTATTGTTGGCACGCGATTGGGCGATTGCAAACCACTGGAAAAACGAAGACGGCTCTGAATGGTCAGTACAACGTGATGGTATTCCAGCAGAAGCAATGCAAAAAGTGAAAGTGATTTGTTCAGAAAACGCACATTTCTCTGTACAAAAAAATATGGCAATGATGGGCATGGGGTTCCAATCGGTCGTGACCGTGCCATCAAATGCCAATGCACAAATGGATCTTATTGCACTTAAACAAACACTTGCACAGCTTAAAGCTGATGGCAAAATTACTGCCTGTATTGTCGCTACCGCAGGCACAACAGATGCTGGCGCAATTGATGATTTAAAAGCAATCCGCAAACTTGCCGATGAATATCAAGCGTGGTTACACGTTGATGCCGCTTGGGGTGGCGCATTATTGCTTTCCAAAGATTATCGCTATTTCTTAGATGGTATTGAATTAACTGATTCCATCACGCTTGATTTCCACAAACACTTCTTCCAAACGATCTCGTGTGGGGCGTTCTTGTTGAAAGATCCTGAGAACTATCGCTTTATCAATTACAAAGCGGATTATCTCAATTCGGAATATGATGAAGCTCACGGCGTGCCAAACTTAGTGGCAAAATCGCTACAAACAACTCGTCGTTTCGACGCATTAAAATTATGGTTTACCCTTGAAGCATTGGGCGAAGATCTTTACGCTTCAATGATCGATCACGGCGTAAAACTGACCAAAGAAGTCGAGCAATACATCAACGATACTCCTGCCTTAGAAATGCTTGTGCCAAGTCAGTTTGCATCGGTGTTATTCCGTGTCGTACCAAAAGACTATCCAGCTGAATTTATTGATGCACTAAACCAAAACGTGGCAGATGAACTCTTTGCTCGAGGAGAAGCGAATATTGGCGTGACTAAAGTAGGCGACAAACAATCACTGAAAATGACTACCCTAAGCCCGATTGCAACATTGGAAAATGTTAAAGCGTTATTAACTCAAGTACTAACAGAAGCAAATCGCATTAAAGATGACATCAAAAATGGCACTTACACACCACCCATTGATTAATTAGTTAGTCAATTAACACAAAAAATAACCGCTTGTATCTGAAAACAGGCGGCTATTCTGTAAAATAAAAATCTTTTAGCATAGATCAAACGAGATATATAAATTTTATCCATTAGATAACTACCTATATTTTTGAAATATTCATCATTTTAATTTTCAAAGAATATAAAAAAATGGTAAAACTAACCGCACTTTATATCATTATTCTATCCACTTACTAAGTTGAAAATCATGCCAGAACTTCCTGAAGTCGAAACTGCACTACGTGGTATTAGCCCTTATCTTAAGAATTTTACGATTGAGAAAGTTGTCGTGCGCAAGCCTAAATTGCGCTGGGCTGTATCAGAAGAATTAATAACGCTAAAAAATGTAAAAATTGTCGATCTCACTCGTCGAGCAAAATATTTGATTATTCACACGGAAAAAGGCTATATCATCGGGCATTTAGGTATGTCTGGATCTGTTCGAATCGTGCCACAGGATAGTGCAATAGATAAACATGATCATATTGATATTGTAGTGAATAATGGCAAGTTATTACGCTATAACGATCCTCGCCGTTTCGGTGCTTGGTTGTGGACGGAGAATCTAGATGACTTTCATCTTTTCTTAAAGTTAGGCCCTGAACCACTTTCTGATGAATTTAATGCAGAATATTTATTCAAAAAATCTCGTCAAAAATCTACCGCACTTAAAACTTTCTTGATGGATAACGCTGTGGTAGTGGGCGTTGGAAATATTTATGCGAATGAAAGTTTGTTTATTTGTGGCATTCATCCCCTTAAACTCGCTAAAAATTTGACGCGCAATCAATGTTTCTCTTTAGTGAACACGATTAAAGATGTTTTGAGAAAAGCCATTATTCAAGGTGGAACAACACTTAAAGATTTTTTACAGCCCGATGGTCGCCCAGGTTATTTTGCACAAGAATTATTGGTATATGGCAATAAAGATAAACCTTGTCCAAAGTGCGGTGGAAAAATTGAAAGTTTAATTATTGGACAGCGTAATAGTTTCTTTTGCCCGAAATGTCAGAAAAGGGGTTAGAACAAATAAATTTTCAAATTGAAAAGAAAGTATTAAATATAATGAAAACAGCGGTCAAAATAGACCGCTATTTTTAATTTACTGGAAATTCTTCAATAACAACTGGAATTTGTAAGATTTTGCCTAATCGTAGAATGGTGACGAGAACTTTTGAATTAGGTTTTGTATTTGCGATAATTTGCATCATTTCTCTGGCTGAAATCCCCTCTTGATTATTTAATTTCAAAATCACATCGCCAACTTGAATACCTGATTTCGCAGCTGGGCTGTTCGGGCTTACGTCTGTGATAACTATGCCTTCTTCACTACTTGAACTAATATCACTTTGTACACCAAAATAACCTCGAATCACACGTCCATCACGCATAATTTTACGTAGTACATCATTTGCAATATCTATTGGAATGGCAAAATTTAGTCCTTCTGCGATTTCATTGGCGGTTTTGCCAATACTTAGCGTGCTAATTCCAACCAATTCCCCAGCAGAATTAATTAATGCGCCACCTGAGTTGCCGCGGTTAATTGAAGCATCAGTTTGAATAAAATTTTGTCTGCCCACCGAATCGCCTACCGCATTACGACCGATTGCGCTAATGATTCCTTGAGACACGCTTTGTCCTAAGTTGTAGGGATTACCGATTGCTAATACCACATCGCCGACGTGAGCTTGACGCGCTGAATTTTGTGGAATAGTTGAAAGATTATCTGCACGAATTTTAAGAACAGCGAGATCAGTGAGATCATCTGAACCAACAAGACTGGCCTCAAAAATATTTCCGTTTTGCAACGCTACTACAATTTGATCTGCATTTTGGATGACGTGTTTATTCGTCAGAATATAGCCATCTTTACTCATAATCACACCAGAACCTAAGTTATTCACTTGTAGCTGATCATTATCATTAATGCTGGCGGAAGAAAAAGAGCGGTTATAAACATTCACTACTGCTGGAGAGGCAATACGCACGGCATTTTTGAACGATATAATATCGTCTGAAGTGAAGATATTGCTGTTATTCAGTCTTGGAACCGCAAACAAAATCACGCCCGCAGCAGCCAAGCCCCAAAGTGCGGAATGGAAAAGTTTTTTAAGCATTTAGACTCCTTTCGGTGTGTAAGTTAATTTTATATCGTCACCGATTTGTTCTAATTCATTGAGTTGCCATAATGGTGCATCGGCAAGTTTAGTTAAATTCGGTAATTGGCATAGACCACGAGCATTGTCTCCAAGTAATTTTGGCGCAATGTAAATAATCAATTCATCCACTAATTTCGCATCAATTAAACTGCCCGCTAAATTTGCTCCAGCTTCTACCCAAAGGGTATTGATTTGTCGTTTTCCCAGCTCTCGCATTAATTCTTTTAGTAAATTTTCTTTCGGAAGAATAATTTGTTCACAAAAATCAGGAAAGCCTGTTAAATCTCGTGTTTCACTAGAGACTAACCAAACGGGAGAATGGGTTAAAAAAAGTTTATGAGTCGGCTGAATGCGATGTTGTGAATCTAAAATGACTCGCACAGGCTGGCGAAGCCATTCTTTTTTATATTCTGTTTTAAGATTTTCAGGAAATTCGTCCCAGCGTACATTAAGGCTTGGATCATCTGCAAGTACTGTCGCAGAAGTAGATAAAAGTGCGGATGATTTTGCTCGCATTTTTTGTACGTCCGAACGAGCATCTGGGCCCGTAATCCATTTACTTTCTCCACTTGCCATTGCAGTTCGTCCATCTAAACTCATGGCAAGTTTTAGTTGAACAAAAGGCATACCTTGACGCATTCGTTTTAAAAAGCCTTTATTTATTTTTTCCGCTTGATCGTTTAATAGATTCACTGCACTTTCGATACCAGCATCAGACAACATTTTCAAACCTTTTCCTGCGACTTGAGGATTCGGATCTTGCATAGCCGCAATGACTTTCACTACGCCCGCCTCAATTAATCCTAATGCACAAGGTGGTGTTCTCCCATAGTGAGAACAAGGCTCTAAGGTGACGTAAGCGGTTGCTCCTTTAGCATTTTCACCAGCTTGAGCTAAAGCAACGCGTTCAGCATGAGGTTGTCCTGCCTTAAAATGAAAGCCCTCCCCCACAATTTCACCATTTTTAACCAATACGCATCCCACCGATGGGTTCGGTGTAGTGGTATATTGACCTTTGGCGGCTAAATCTAAGGCACGTTGCATAAATACGCAATCTTGTGAGGAGAATTCAAGCATAATTAATCCTTTAATTTTTCAATTTCGATAGTGAATTGATCAATATCATCAAAACTTAAATAGACTGATGCAAAACGAATATAAGCCACTTTATCGAGTTTTTTTAATTCATTCATCGCAAGTTTACCCACTAACTTACTTGGCACTTCACGTTCTCCAGTTGCACGCAGTTGAAGAATTATGTGATTAATTGCTTTTTCTACATCATCTGCACTTACAGGACGTTTTTCTAAGGCGTGTTGAATACCGCTGCGCAATTTATCTTCATTGAATGGCTCACGTGTACCATCAGTTTTGATAATTTTCGGTATGATTAATTCTGCCATTTCAAAAGTAGTAAAACGTTCGTGACAATGACCGCACTCACGGCGGCGGCGAACTTGATAACCATCAGATACTAAACGGCTATCAATGACTTTAGTTTCTTCTGTATCACAAAATGGACAGTGCATAGATAATTCTCCATAAAAGGGTGTTATTCTACTAAAAAATAGGTTATTTGACGATTAGCTTTGTGCCTTTCTTGTCTTCTTTTGTGCGAATAATAAGCCAAACCAAGCTTTTGTTTGTTTTAATAATTTCGCAATATTTTCAGGTTGTTTAAATCTTGAGGTCTGCGCTAATACTCGTGACCAATATGGATCGGCTTTTGACCCGAAACCATTACTTTCAGTTAATTCCTGAAGTTTTTCAGAAACGGAATTTTCATCACTTACAATAAAATCACTTATATTTCTTACTGTTGGCACCAATTGTATTTCTATTTGGCTTTGTAAATAATCTTTTACGTAAATTTGTAATTGAGCAAGCGCAACTTCACGCTCAATAGGCGGTAATTCGAGAACCTTATCTTGCGTAATTAATTTTGCTGGTACCGCATTTTCTTGTGTAACACATTGAATTAAATAATAAATCCAAGGACGAATACAATAACGATCTTTGTATTTCGCAAAATGCCAGTGAATGACTTGTGAATTATCGCCAAATAAAGCCTCCATATAACCAAATAAACGGATTTTTTGATTTTCGTTTTGCCAATCTACGGCAATATTAAAATCTATAGAAGCCTGTTTAGGCTCGCCAAGATCGGCTATTTTCTCTTTAAATTCTAAAACATTATCGCGAATATTTTCAGCATAAACCTTTCCAAACTCTGCGCGCGGTAACACGCCTTTTACTTCTGCTTGTCTAAAATAATCAGCAAAATTTTGTTCATCAAGGTAAATTAAGTCATTATTGAGAGAATAATTATCTAACCCACTTAAAGTGAAGTTTTCACTGTCAGCAATGCGTTCATCTTTATCGCGGAAATAAACACCAAGTTGTTTTTCAAAGAAAAATTTCACTGGATTTTCCACAAAGCTGACTAAAGAATCCAGTTCAACTTCTTCGATTTTTTCTGGGTTTTCTGTCATAGTGACGGCAAATTCCGAATTACTTGCACTTGCGTCAAATTGAGCCATTGGCAACCATTTTGTCGCAAAAGAGCGGGTAAATTTCTCGTTATATTTGAAATTATCTGGGCTAAATGCGGTCATTGGATGTTCAATGACAGTAAGGACATTTTCCTTTTGCCCTTGATTAATATAATCCACGAGTTGGCTTACCAATACGGAGGGTTCTTTCGGTTGATTATCGGTAATGGAACGCCCAATATAGCTGATATAGCAATAATTACGTGCGGCTAATAAGGCCTCTAAGAACAAATAACGATCATCATCACGGCGAACACGGTCGCCTTTTTGATAATGATATTGCATTAAGTCAAAACTGTTTGGTGTTTGTGTTCTTGGGTAATCGGCATCATTCATTCCAAGTAAACAAACCACTTTGAATGGCACTGAACGAATTGGTAATAAGGTGCAGAAGTTTACTTTCCCTGCAAGGAATTTGAGGCTATTTGGCGCATCTTCCAATTTCATTGTGATGACATCGGCAATCACATCTGCTTGTAATTTTTCAGTAAAATGGAGCATTTTTAGATGCTCAGCTAATTCATTAATTTTCTCTTGAATATAGAAAATCGTGTCGCTAGTGTCTTCATTTTGTACGAAGAAATCTGATAAAAGTGCGGTTAAAATTTCTTGCCATTTTTCGATGGAATGTGCTTGTTGCAGGGTTTCATGCAGCAAGGAAAGTGCGGTGAAAAAGTACGATAAATTTCCAGCAAGTTCACCTTTTAAGCCATAGCTGCTGTTTAACCCCAAACTATCTTGCCAAATACCCTGCTCTTCACGCATCGCATAGCCTAAAATCATTCTTTCTAATCCAGCTTGCCAAGAATTAAAATTGATGCCATCTTGATTTTTTTGCAAACCGAAACGAATCCCTGAATCCGCCACCCATTCTCGCACTAATGGTAAATCAGCAAGAGAAATATTAAATCGTTCTCGCGTCGCAGGAATATCCAACAACGCTAACACATCTTCCGCACTAAAATTGCTTTCTTTTAAGCGTAATAAAGTTAAGTAACTTGAGACCAACACATCGCTTTCTGAAAGTTTATTATCTGAAAGTGAAAATGGAATTTGTGGAGCATTTCTATTTTTTTGCCCGAAAACGGCCTGAATATAAGGCGTGTATTGATTTATATCTGCCACCATAACAACTACATCTTTTGGCGTAAGGTTAGGATCTTGATTGAATAAATCGAGTAAATAATCGTGCAAGACTTCCACTTCCCGCATAGCACTGTGGCAAGAATGTAGAGTTAAAGTGCGGTCATTTTTTGCGATATTTAACGGTTTATTTTCTAAATGCAGAATTTGAGATTGCAATTGTCCAAGTAAACTGTTCGATTTAATTTCTTGATAAGCATTGACGGGATAAGTTGGAATATGTTCTTCATCTCGCACTAAGGTATAGAGAAAATCTCGTCCCATTTTCCCCCAAGCCGCCAGCAATGGATTGCCTACTTGAAGGTTTTCATTTTGATAAGTGACGTCAAACTGAGCGTTTTCTAGTTGAGAAAGTTGTTCCTCAGAAAAGAGCGGTTGATTTTCATTTTGTTTATTGAATTGATAACGCTGACGAGAACGCAAATAATCAAGGCGTAGATCACTAATATCCCCCCAATATTCTTGGCAAGGATTATTAAAAAATAAATGAATATCCACTTCAGAGGATATCGCTTGCAAAATATTGAGATAAGCAGTTGGAAGCGCTGGAATACCAAAAATAAATATGCGTGAAGGTAATTTTTTCGGTGCTTTTTTATCCGCAAGCAAGGCTAAGAACTGATTATGCAAAGCCGCTCGATGTGTAGCATCATCAACATCTGATTTAACATCGACGACCAACGCACGCCATAGCTCCCCTTGCCATTTTATATTGCCTTGAATTTGCTCAAACAACGTATCGTTTAGGTTAGGTTGTTGCTTTCGTATTTGCGCAGTGATTTGTTCATCTTCGCCTTTTTCCCAAGCAAAAATCCATTCAGCTCGGTAAACTAAATATTGGTCAAATAAGTCGGCTATTTTACTGCTAAGTTGATAAAGTTTGTATTGTTCAGAATGTGGCGAAGATGCTAAATAATTTCGTAAAGGCAAAAAATTTTCTTTCTCGAGAAAAGTCGGGATTAAGCGTATTAAACGCCACATCATTGAATCTTTATCAAAAGGGTTTTCCAATGCCGTTGCGGGTAAATTTTGAGCATAAAGCTGCCAAATAAAACTTGCTGGCATAGGAAATTTTAGGTTCGCTGAAATGCCTGTTTCTTTGGCGAGTTCAATTTGTAGCCATTGTGCCATATTAGGGCTTTGCACCAAAATAATATCTTGTTGAAAAGGATCTTCAGGTGGTAAAGATTTGAATAAAGAAGAAAGAATTTCTTTTTGTTTTTCAAGCTGATTGGAATAATAAATAATGAACACAATGGCGACCTTTTGATGATTTAACCTAGAAAAAACAACGCCATTTTACTGAGTTTTTATCAAAATTTCACTCGTAGGATAACGCACAATAATGCGTTCATTTTCACATCGAATACGAAAAGTTAAGCCATTTTGTTGTATCAATTGTTCACAAGCTAACCCTAAAAATTGGCGTTGAGCTTGATTCTCTGCAATTTGTGTTGCCTGAAAATCTTGATAAATTTTTACCGCACTTTTTCGCTGTTCTGCCGTCCATTGATTAAAAACAAGAAATAAAACGCTAAATAAAGCTAAAGAAAATAACAATGTAATAAGAGACATTCCTTTATTCATCCTGAACATTAAAATCACTCCAACTTTTTTCTGCTAACTTCCACTGACTATATTGTTGCACTAAAGCGACCACCGTCTTTTTCCCATAAGCTAAAGTTACGCCATCTAAAGTTAAATTCCCGTTGGTAATCACTGCGCCACTAATCCTCCCTTTGCCAGTCAATTTTAAATCGCCCTCTGCAATTAATACGGCAGACACCGTGCCATTAATTTCAACCTCTGCTTGTGAATCTGAAAACCAATAAAGTTTAGGCGTTTTATTCGCGTTTAAAATTCTGGGCGGAGAAGAAAAGTGCGGTCGAAAATAGGCAAGTTTTTCGCCACTCACAAAATCTTTCAATGCGCCTTGATTATCTCCCTTTTTAGGCGATTTTTTAAATAGGCTCATTCTTTCACACCAAAGAAAATATTGAATTGAATCTGTGGCACCATCAAGCGTAATGCTGATTTGCTTTACACTTTCATCATTATTTAATGATAAATCAAGGCAGGCAGTTTGTTTTTTCAAGGCTGTTATTCTTTGTAATTGTAATGTTCTTTCCACATACAGTTTTCGTTGATTTTGTTGCGCCCGAAAAAAACTTAAATTGCTATCATCTAACAATAAGATTACGCTTAATAAGCCTGAAATAAAAATCAGAATAGTCAGCGTAATAATACCTTTTTGTATTGTCATTGTTTTTGATTCCAAAGAGCAACGACAAGGGAGGTTTCATAACTGATATTTGGGGTTTGTTTTAAATTTCCTTTTAGCTTGATTTCTAATCCTTTGCCTTCAATTAACCAATTAAATTGTAACCTAGTGATTTCATATTCGTTGTTATCTAATAAATCTGCCCATCCACCACCAGCGTTACAAGCGGTTTGTTGAAAAGCACGTTTACAAGTTTCTGCCGTGCAATTAGTAGGAATAACACTTTGATAAGTCAGTTTGGTTTTTATCATTTTGTTACTCACTTTATAGCCGAATAATTCTTCAGTACTACTTTTAGATGTATTTTTACCTTTTTTCATACAGGTTTTCGGCGAACCTTTGCCAATACACCCATTTTTATTTAAATCATAAAAGAACAACACGCAGCTATTAGGTGGTGCATTATCTTCTTGGCTAATAAAAATAGCTGTGCCTTGTTCATCTAATTCAAATAAAGATAAATTGCTTTCCGTCAGTTTTGCATTTAATGCTCGAAATCCTAATCGGCGAAGATCTTTACCTATTAACTGTAATGTTCGTTGTAATTCAGCTTGTAATTTTAAATGTAATAACATCTGTTGATTTTGCGTTTGTATTTGCACATAAAAATGCGAAATGCTTAGCAATAATAAAGACGACAATGCTAGTGAAATCATCAGCGCTAATAGGGTTTGCCCTTTTAATAATACTTTCATCATTAATTACAAGCACTATCAAATTGATTAGTTTTCAAACGAATACTGCCAACATTGAAAAATAAAAATAACGTACGTTCATTTTCCGCTTGTAGAATAAAGCAACGAGTAACGATAGTATTACGAATGCCATCAAATCTCGTGATTTCTTTTGGATAAATATGATGACTTTGAATCATCGTTTTGTTAGGAAAATAAGGGTAATAAAAATGAGCATAAACCTCTTTCGGGCAATTTATCGGATTTAAACAATCACAAGTTTGGTTATTTTTTACTTGTGCCGTTAAGCACCATTGCTGTGTCGCAAGATTACGATTGATAAGTAAAAACCACACTTCCGATGAATTTTCTGCCCGAGCCTGAATTTGGCGTAGAAATAAATACAGGCGATGTTGCTCTTTGGCTAAAATCGTTTTAGGCGAATCGGTTTTCCATAATGGTACTGCAAAATTCAGCACAATACTGATAATGGCTAACCCAATCAATAATTCCACTAATGTCATACCTTTCTGCATAAAACGCTCCAATTTTCTACCGCACTTTAATGGCAAATAATTAATGGAAAAATCACTTCATACTATTTTTGCGATCTGTATCGCAAAGTTTTTCTGAAAACCTATAAAAACCATTGTTTTATGATTTTCAACTGGTTATTTTGGCAAATCTCGCTATAATGGCACAGAATTTTTCTGTTCTTTAAAAGCTGGTGGAAATATGAATCCAATGTTAAATATCGCTATTCGTGCGGCACGAAAAGCGGGCAATGTGATTGCTAAAAATTATGAACGCCGTGATGCTATCGAAAGCACACAAAAAGGTATTAATGATTATGTAACAAACGTTGATAAAGCGTCTGAAGCAGAAATCATTGAAGTTATTCGTAAATCTTATCCTGATCACACAATTATTACGGAAGAAACAGGCGCAATTGAAGGCAAAGATAGCGATGTACAATGGATTATTGATCCGCTAGATGGTACTCGTAATTTTATGACAGGGCTTCCCCACTTTTCTGTGTCTATCGCAGTTCGTGTAAAAAATCGCACTGAAGTCGGGGTTGTTTACGATCCAATCCGTAATGAATTATTTACCGCTGTGCGTGGCGAAGGTGCAAAATTAAATGAAGTACGTTTACGTGTAGATAGTAAACGTGAAATTCAAGGTTCAATTTTAGCCACTGGTTTCCCATTCAAACAACCAAAATTAATGCCAGCTCAATTTGCAATGATGAATGCCTTAATTGAAGATGCTGCGGATTTCCGTCGCACGGGTTCTGCTGCATTGGATTTATGCTATGTGGCGTCAAACCGTATTGATGGTTATTTTGAAATGGGCTTAAAAGCATGGGATTGTGCTGCTGGCGATTTAATCGTGCGTGAAGCAGGTGGCTTAGTCTGTGATTTTGATGCTGGTAATGGCTATTTACGCAGTGGCAATATCATTGCTGCTCCATCACGCGTAATTAAAGAAATGTTAAATAAAATTCGCCCTTGTTTAGGTGCTGAATTTAATCATTAATTTTTAGAAGCACAATAGCACCTATCAAGGTGCTATTTTTAATTTTATTAATGAAACATACTTGATTAGCGACTTTATCTGCGCATCAACGAAAAAACGACGACATTATGCTTCCAGAACTTGGCTTTTTCCTTCTTTTACTCGCAACAGCTAGCGCGTTTTTTCTTGCGTTAGTGCCTCAATTTGGGTTATTCAAAAAAAATTCGACTTTAATTAATGCTGCTTGGCCGCTTAGTTATATTTTTACCCTTGCGACGACGTTCTCAATTGGTTTGCTTGCTTATTCTTTTGCGGTGGATGATTTCACCCTTGAATATGTCGCGGCACATTCTAATTCCCAATTACCTACATTTTTTAAAATGGCTGCCACTTGGGGAGGACATGAAGGTTCAATGTTGTTTTGGTTATTTTCATTGAGTTTATGGCTTGCTGCTTTTGCTTTTTTTAATCGAAAAAATGACCGCACTTTTTCCGCTCAATCTTTATCTTTATTGGGATTGATTTGCTTTGGTTTTGCGGTATTTATTTTATTTTATTCCAATCCATTTGGACGCATTTTCCCTGCTCCCGCAGAAGGGCGCGATCTCAATCCAATGTTGCAAGATGTGGGATTAATTTTCCATCCGCCGTTATTATATGTTGGCTATGTGGGCTTTGCGGTAAATTTTGCAATGAGTTTGAGTGCGTTGATTTATAACCAATCTGCACGACAAATTGCCCGCTCAATGCGTGGATGGGTGTTGGTTTCTTGGTTGTTTTTAACCATTGGTATTGTGCTTGGTGCGTGGTGGGCTTATTACGAACTTGGCTGGGGCGGTTGGTGGTTCTGGGATCCCGTAGAAAATGCGTCTTTAATGCCTTGGTTGCTTGGTTTGGCGTTATTGCACAGTTTAATGGCGACGGAAAAACAAGGCGTATTTAGTTATTGGACAACGCTTTTTTCTCTGCTTGCTTTTGCCTTTAGCGTATTAGGCACGTTTATTGTTCGTTCTGGTGCGCTTACTTCTGTGCACGCCTTTGCATTGGATAACACGCGCGGTTATGTGTTGTTATTAATTTTCTTTGTTTTGACAGCGTTAGCCTTTGGTTTATTCGCTTTACGAGCGGGAAGTTCATCAGAAAGTGCGGTGAAATTTCAGTTCATTTCTAAATCGGGTGGCATTTTATTACTGAATATTTTGCTGACCATTGCGACGGTTTCTACCTTTTTAGGTACTTTTTACCCGATGTTATTCCAAGCGATGAATTGGGGCTCAATTTCGGTGGGAAGTCCTTATTTTAATAGTATTTTCTTCCCCATTATTACGGCGATTTTAATCTTAATGGTAATTGTGCTTAGCATACGTAAGGGGCAATTTGATCGCACATTATTGATACGTTGTGGGTGGTTGCTTATTCCGTCTTTGATTCTTGCAGGCCTAATGATTTGGCAACAGCTACGCCATAATTCTGCGTTGAATTTTCACGCTTTCGCCTTTGTGTTATTAACTCTTGCGATTTGGCTTTTATTCGTCACGTTATGGCAAAATTGGCGACAAATTCGCTTGTCTCAATTTGGGATGATTTTAGCGCATTGTGGCGTGGCGATTGTGACTATTGGTGCGGTGATGACTGGGTATTTTGGCAGTGAAATTGGTGTGCGTTTAGCACCGCAACAAAGTCAAACGCTGGGGCAATATGAATTTCATTATCGCCAATTTTCTAATGAAATTGGGCCAAATTTTACGGCAGAAGTCGCCTTTTTTGACGTAACTAAAAATGGTAAACCTTATGCAGAAATTATCCCAGAACGCCGTTATTACGATGTACGAACAATGACAATGAGTGAAGTGGGGCTTGATGGTGGTTTTTGGGGCGATTTATATATTGTGATGGGCGATTCTCTTGGCAAAGGGGAATTTACTTTCCGCTTACATTATAAACCACTGATTCGTTGGCTTTGGGCGGGCGGTATTTTAATGGCCTTTGGCGCACTTTTTAGCGTTTTCGGATTACGCAGAAAACAGGAAAAATAATGAACAAAAAACTTATCTTTTTTACACCTCTCTTTGTGCTTTTAGGCGTGTGTATATTATTAATTGCAGGGTTAAATCAAGATCCGAAAAAAATTGCTTCGGCTTTAATTGATAAACCTGTTCCAGAGTTTTATCAGGCTAATTTACATGAGCCATCACAAATCGTAAGCCCGAACGAGTTTCCTAAACAGCCATTTTTATTAAATGTTTGGGGAAGTTGGTGTGGTTATTGCAAAGAAGAACATCCTCTGTTAATTGAGATTGCAAAAACGTTGCCTATTGTGGGCGTGGATTACCGTGATAATCCGCAAAATGGCATTGAAATGCTTAAGCGAATGGGCAATCCGTTCGTCTTGACCATTGATGATAGTCATGGGAAATTGGGATTAAAATTGGGCGTGGATGGCGCGCCAGAAACTTACCTTGTGGATGAAAATGGTGTGATTCGTTATCGCCATTCTGGTTTACTGGATAAAGAAACTTGGCAAACAGTATTTTTGCCGAAAATTAAAGCATTGAAGAACAAATGAAAAGCATATTAGATATTTTTACTCGCGGTTTTATTCAGGTTCAAAAAACAGTCTTTTTTGCAACCGCACTTTTATTCGCATTTTCCTTATTCGCCCAAGCGGAAATGGTGGATACCTATCAATTTCAAAATCAAGATGATCGTACTCGCGCCGTAGAGTTGGCAAAATCTTTACGCTGTCCACAATGTCAGAACCAAAATTTGGTGGAATCTAATTCTCCAATTGCTTATGACTTGCGTCTTGAAGTGTACAAAATGGTGGATGAGGGCAAAAGTAATCAGCAAATTATCGATCAAATGACGGCTAGATTTGGTGATTTTGTGAATTACAAACCGCCATTCAAATGGAATACGGCGTTGTTATGGTTATTGCCAGTCGCCCTTTTAATTCTAGCTGCAGTATTGCTTTATTTCTCAAATAGGAAAAAACAGTTTTCAGAAAAAGTGGTTGCACAACAACTAGAGAATGATGAAATAATTTCCCTCCCCTCAACCTTTGGCAGCTCCCCCCGCAAGCAAGGGGAGCCAAGTAAACTTTCTAAGAGAAAAGTGAATAGCAAAATTTATTTTGTGCTTTTTACTTTACTCATCGCTATTCCAACTGCTTATTATTTTTCTCTTGATCGTTTTAGTCGTGTTCAACAAGGCGAGCAATCGATGATTGAGCAACATAATCAAAATGTTGAAATGAATGATGAACACAAAAATCAAAATGTGATTGAGAAGATCCAAAATAAACTGCGTATCGATCCAAATAATGCGGAAACTTGGCTTCAACTTGGGGAAGCCTATGTGCAAAATAATGAATTTGATAGTGCGCTTGTGGCTTATTCTAATGCGGAAAAATTGTCAGGCAGTAAACCTAATATTTTAGGCTTGGCAGCCACCGCACTTTATTATCAAGCAGGCCAGCAAATGACCCAAAAAGTAGAACAACTTTTGAATGAAGCTTTGGCAAAAGATAAAAATGAAGTATCTAGTCTTTCTTTGTTGGCGACAATTGCCTTAGAAAATCGCCAATATCAACAAGCTGGTATGTATTTACAGCAGTTATTAGATTCAGGTAATGCGGCAGTGGATCGTCGTTCAGTTATTCAACGGATGAAGATGTTGGATTTTTTACAACGTGGTGAAAAAGGACAAAATCCGTGAGCCAATATTCTGAAAACATTATTATTGGTGCGGGTGCGGCAGGATTATTTTGCGCGGCACAGTTGGCTAAGCTAGGCAAGTCGGTGACAGTTTTCGACAACGGCAAAAAAATCGGACGTAAGATTTTGATGTCGGGCGGTGGGTTTTGTAATTTCACCAATTTAGAGGTTACGCCAGCTCATTATCTTTCGCAAAATCCTCATTTCGTCAAATCGGCACTTGCTCGTTATACCAATTGGGATTTTATTTCTTTAGTGGCGGAGCAAGGGATTGCTTATCACGAAAAGGAATTGGGGCAATTATTTTGCGATGAGGGTGCAGAACAAATCGTTGAAATGCTGAAATCTGAATGCGATAAATATGGTGCTAAGATTTTATTGCGTAGCGAAGTTTCTCAAGTTGAACGGATTCAAAATGATGAAAAAGTGCGGTTTGTTTTACAGGTAAATTCAACCCAATGGCAATGTAAAAATTTGATTGTTGCGACAGGTGGGCTTTCTATGCCTGGGCTTGGCGCAACGCCATTTGGTTATCAAATTGCGGAACAATTTGGCATTCCTGTTATTCCGCCTCGTGCGAGTTTAGTGCCTTTTACTTATCGAGAAACAGATAAATTTTTAACCGCACTTTCAGGTATTAGCTTGCCTGTCACTATCACGGCACTGTGCGGAAAATCTTTTTACAACCAGCTTTTGTTTACTCATCGTGGTATTTCAGGCCCTGCGGTGTTACAAATTTCTAATTATTGGCAGCCCACTGAGTCAGTGGAAATCGATTTATTACCGAACCACAATGTGGAAGAGGAAATTAATCAAGCAAAACAACATTCACCAAAACAAATGTTGAAAACCATCTTGGTTCGATTATTGCCGAAAAAATTGGTCGAACTTTGGATTGAACAAGGCATTGTGCAAGATGAAGTTAGCGCTAACATCAGCAAAGTGCGGGTAAAAAATCTGGTGGATTTTATTCATCACTGGGAATTTACTCCAAATGGCACAGAGGGCTATCGTACAGCTGAAGTCACAATGGGTGGGGTGGATACTAAAGTAATTTCTTCTAAAACAATGGAAAGCAACCAAGTCAGCGGTTTATATTTTATTGGTGAAGTATTGGATGTGACGGGCTGGCTCGGTGGTTATAACTTCCAGTGGGCGTGGAGCTCGGCTTATGCCTGCGCTCTAAGTATCTCAAGACAATAAATAGATAAAGATCAAAGCATACGCATTTTTTACAAGACAAAATCTCAAAATAGCTTTATCATATCGCCTGTTTTAGGCTCGCCTAACCCGTTTTAATTAACTTAATTGAGGAAAATAAAAATGGCAAAAATCGTTAAAGTGATTGGTCGCGAAATCATCGACTCACGCGGTAATCCAACTGTTGAAGCTGAAGTTCATCTTGAAGGTGGTTTTGTTGGTTTAGCAGCAGCTCCATCTGGTGCATCAACTGGTTCTCGTGAAGCATTAGAATTACGTGACGGCGACAAATCTCGTTTCTTAGGTAAAGGCGTATTAAAAGCTGTGGCGGCAGTGAACAACGAAATTGCACAAGCTATCGTTGGTAAAGATGCAACAAACCAAGCTGAAATCGACCAAATCATGATCGATTTAGACGGAACCGAAAACAAATCTAACTTTGGTGCAAATGCAATCTTGGCGGTATCTTTAGCAAACGCAAAAGCAGCTGCAGCATCTAAAGGTTTACCACTTTACGCTTACATTGCAGAATTAAATGGCACTGCTGGTGTTTATTCTATGCCATTACCAATGATGAACATCATTAACGGTGGCGAACATGCAGATAACAACGTTGATATCCAAGAATTCATGATTCAACCAGTTGGTGCGAAAACATTACGTGAAGCACTTCGTATCGGTGCTGAAGTATTCCACAACCTTGCAAAAGTATTAAAATCTAAAGGCATGAGCACTGCAGTTGGTGACGAAGGTGGTTTCGCACCAAACTTAGCCTCTAACGCAGACGCTTTAGCCTGTATCAAAGAAGCAGTAGAAAAAGCAGGTTATGTATTAGGTAAAGACGTTACTTTAGCGATGGACTGCGCATCTTCTGAGTTCTATAACAAAGAAAATGGTATGTACGAAATGAAAGGTGAAGGTAAATCATTCACTTCTCAAGAGTTCACACACTATCTTGAAGAATTAACTAAACAATACCCAATCGTGTCTATCGAAGATGGTCAAGATGAATCTGACTGGGAAGGTTTTGCATACCAAACTAAAGTGTTAGGCGACCGTGTTCAATTAGTGGGCGATGATTTATTCGTAACTAACACCAAAATCTTAAAAGAAGGTATCGAAAAAGGTATCGCAAACTCTATCTTAATCAAATTCAATCAAATCGGTTCTTTAACTGAAACTTTAGCAGCAATTAAAATGGCGAAAGATGCAGGTTACACCGCTGTAATCTCTCACCGTTCAGGCGAAACTGAAGATGCAACTATCGCTGATTTAGCGGTGGGTACAGCAGCAGGTCAAATCAAAACTGGTTCTATGAGCCGTTCTGACCGTATTGCGAAATACAACCAATTAATCCGTATCGAAGAAGCATTAGAACGCGCTGGTACTCCAGCAGCATTCCCAGGCTTAAAAGCGGTTAAAGGTCAAGCGTAATTCACGCTGAATTTACTGTAAAATCTCACCGCACTTTGTATAAAAGTGCGGTGTTTTTATATCTAATATTTAAAGGAAAGAGAATGTTACATTTAACTTTAGAGGACGAACTCTTTTTAGGAACGCCAAAGCAAGTGGGAACACATTCGACAGTATTTGAGCATTTTGCCGTAATGTTTGAAGATGACGGCGAAACTGGCTATTTTTATGCGCTCGATATGCGTCAAAATGCTCAACCGATAGTGGATATGTTGCACGTGTATAATGTTGATTCAACCTCTAATCATCATGAAGCACGCAAACTTGAAATTTGTTGGGATGAGAGTGGTTATTTAGCCTTGTTGCTTATTAATGGCTATCCTCATGCTGTATTTGATTTTGCCCGTTTAGTCGGCTATAACAGCAATAAATATCCACAACCAGATTTAATGAGTATGTGGACTCGTGAAGAAATTACTAATAAACAGGCTGAGCAATGGCTAGGCGTAAAAACCATTCGATAAAAATTGAGAACAATGAAAAAGAAAAATCAGATTTTAGTTAGTTTATCTATTGTGGCCTTATTAGGAGGCTGTTCAGAAGAGCAAGTACAACGTGATGTGTATCAGTCTTTAGACGATTGTTTAGCGGATTGGAAAAAAATTGAGCTTTGTGAGGCAGATAAAAATACTGAAAGTACTCAGAAAACTGAAACTACACCACAGCAGGGGCTTGGTTTAAATATTCGTGATAATGGTAATGCAGAAAGTGCGGTAAAAAATCCAGCTGAAAATAATGTACAAGCTAATCAAAGCGAGAACAATGCTGAATCAACTGCAAAAGCTGAAAGTACCGATCCTTCTTTAGGAGCCGCAATTGCTGGTGGCGTTATAGGGTATATGGCGGCTCGTGCAATTAGTAGTTTCCTTGGCCCAAGCTATCATCCTGGAAATCGAGCTGTCACCACACCAACAGGGCAAGTTGTGCAACCTCAAACGAATCGTTCTGTTGGAAAACCAATGCTCGTGAAAGGAAATGCAGGAAGCATGAATAGCAAACCTGTATCTCGTGGTGGTTTTAGTAGCCCAAATAATACTCATCGTAGCAGTGGGGGCTAAATGAAACGTGTAACTGGGTTTCCTACTCGACCAAATATGGTGCAACAGCTACTTAATGTTGGATTTGATTATTATAACTTGCCTTCCAGTGATGGATCTCATTATTGGTCTGATAATGTTGCCTATGAATTTACCTTAGCGGAAATTGATCGCATTGAGGATACAACTAATGAATTGCATTCAATATGTTTAGATTTTGCGGCGGATGAAATTAAAAAAGGCGATTATGAAAATTATCATTTTACGGAGTTGCAAAAACAGCTTGTTGAAACCTCTTGGCGTAATCAAGATCCTTATTTATATGGACGCTTTGATTTTGGCTATGATGGCAACAACCTAAAAATGTTTGAATATAACGCCGATACACCAACATCTTTGTTGGAGGCAGCGATTGTCCAATGGCAGTGGTTGGAGCAAATTGAGGGCTTGAAACATCGTGATCAATTTAACTGGATTCATGAAGAATTAATAAAACATTTCCAATTTTTGAAACAACAAAGTGGCAAAACAGATTTCCATTTGAGTGCCATGCAGGATGCTGGCCGTGAAGATTGGGGCAATGTGGATTATTTAGCTGATGTGGCTTATAACGCAGGTTGGAATATTCATCAATTAGCGGTGGAAGATATTGGCTATAACAGCGAAACAAAAAAATTTGTAGATTTAAATGATCAACCTATTGAAATGTTATTTAAATTGTATCCGCTAGAATGGCTAAGCCACGCTGAGTTTGCTCGCCATATTACAACGGCTGAAACACGATTTATTGAACCAGCGTGGAAAATGTTGTTAAGTAATAAAGCACTATTGGCAAAACTTTGGGCGCGTTATCCTAATCATCCGAATTTATTGCCTGCTTATTTTACGCCTTTTGAATTACCAAAAGATTTATTGATGTGGGTGAAAAAACCATTGTTAGGTCGAGAAGGTGCCAATGTTTTCTATTATGAGAAAAATAATGGTGTAGAATTTGCAGCGAAAGGAAGCGAACACTCAACGTTTTATGCTAATTCAGGTTATGTTTATCAACAAAAATTTGAATTGCCAAGTTTTGATGGAATGTATCCAATTATCGGCTCTTGGGTTGTGGGGGATGTGGCTTGCGGTATGGGATTACGCGAAGATTTTACTGCAGTGACGGGGAATGATAGCCATTTTATACCTCATTATTTTGTGCCATGATATATATTTAGCATTACTTAAATACAATATTTACCATAAAAAATGGAAGCTATTATAGGTTATTTTTACATTCAAATTTTTGAACGATTACAAAATCGTTCAAGTATTATGTAATGAATTAGTAATATTTCATTGAAAAAAATCTGCACCCTAATCAGTTAAACCTTAGCCTAACTTTTGGGTGCAGATTCATTACTACTATTATTTATTTAAAATAATTAACTCGAAAGATTATAACAATCCACCTTGACCTAATGCAGGATCAGTATCACGAGCTTTTAATGCATCTTCAACGGTTAAACCTAATGCTTTCGCAACGCCTTCACCGTATGCGGCATCACACCAGTGGCAGTTACGAATATGACGATATTTGATGAAATCAGGTGCATCGCCCATTGCAGCTGCAGTGTTGTTGAATAACGCTTGTTTTTGCTCTGCACTCATTAAGTTAAATAATGCACGCGGTTGGCTGAAGTAATCCTTATCATCGTTACGATAATCCCAGTGTGCCGCATCGCCATTGATACGAAGTGGTGGTTCAGCAAAGTCTGGTTGTTGTTGCCATTGGCTGAAGCTGTTTGGCTCGTAGTGTGGCAAGCTGCCGTAGTTACCATCTACACGACCTTGACCATCACGTTGGTTGCTATGAACAGGGCAACGTGGACGGTTTACTGGAATTTGACGGTAGTTCACACCTAAACGGTAACGTTGTGCATCCGCATAGTTAAATAAACGAGCTTGTAACATTCTGTCAGGGCTTGCGCCAATACCCGGAACCAAGTTACTTGGTGCAAATGCAGATTGTTCTACATCAGCGAAGAAGTTTTCTGGGTTACGGTTTAATTCAAACTCGCCGACTTCAATTAATGGATAGTCTTTTTTCGGCCATACTTTAGTTAAGTCGAATGGGTGATAAGGCACTTTTTCCGCATCTGCTTCCGACATAATTTGTACAAATAATGTCCATTTAGGGAAATCGCCACGTTCAATCGCTTCATATAAATCACGTTGATGGCTTTCACGATCATTTGCGATGACTGCAGCCGCTTCTGCATCAGTTAAGTTTTTGATGCCTTGTTGTGTATGGAAGTGGAATTTTACCCAAAAACGTTCGCCCGCTTCGTTCCAGAAACTATAAGTGTGAGAACCGAAACCGTGCATATGACGATAACTTGCTGGAATACCACGATCACTCATTACAACAGTGACTTGGTGTAATGCTTCTGGTAATAATGTCCAGAAATCCCAGTTATTAGTTGCTGAACGCATATTAGTGCGAGGATCACGTTTTACTGCTTTATTTAAATCTGGGAATTTACGTGGATCACGTAAGAAGAATACTGGCGTATTGTTACCTACTAAATCCCAGTTACCTTCTTCAGTATAGAATTTTAATGCAAAACCACGAATATCACGCTCAGCATCTGCTGCACCACGTTCGCCTGCCACGGTAGTAAAACGTGCGAACATTTCCGTTTTTTTACCCACTTCACTAAAAATTTTTGCACGAGTATATTTAGTAATATCGTGTGTGACAGTAAAAGTACCAAATGCACCAGAACCTTTAGCGTGCATACGACGCTCTGGGATCACTTCACGTACGAAATCAGCTAATTTTTCATTAAGCCATAAATCTTGTGCAAGTAATGGACCACGCGGACCAGCTGTTAAGCTGTTTTGGTTATCAGCAACGGGTGCACCGTTACCCATTGTTAAGTTTGTTGCAGCTAAGTGCGAGAAAGGACATTGAGAACTCATTGTAGACTCCTTGTGAAGTTAATAAATTTAGTTAGGTTGAAATGAATTTCTTGCGTATCATATAGAAAGGTTTAAACAATCGAAATCTATTAAATTAATCAAAAAAAACTATAATTAAAAAAACTTAAAATCTACCTAAATATTCCAAATTACTTACTTGATATCTTTATAAAGCCTGATTTTCAACCGCATTTTTCGCCTTTATCCCTTTTACGGATTCAAGTATAATACCAACATTTTTAATCACATTAGATCAACGATTATGAGTACAAAATTTAACGTAAAAACATTCCAAGGTATGATTTTAGCCCTGCAAGAATATTGGGCAAACCAAGGCTGCACCATTGTGCAACCTTTTGATATGGAAGTGGGCGCAGGTACTTCTCACCCAATGACCGCATTGCGCGCATTAGGCCCAGAGCCAATGGCATTTGCTTATGTTCAACCTTCACGCCGCCCAACGGACGGTCGCTACGGTGAAAACCCAAACCGTTTACAACACTACTATCAATTCCAAGTAGTGATCAAACCTTCTCCAGATAATATTCAAGAACTTTATTTAGGCTCGCTTGAAATGCTCGGTTTCGATCCAACACAAAACGACATCCGTTTCGTGGAAGATAACTGGGAAAACCCAACATTAGGTGCATGGGGCTTGGGTTGGGAAGTATGGCTAAACGGTATGGAAGTAACCCAGTTTACCTATTTCCAACAAGTGGGTGGCTTAGAATGTAAACCCGTAACAGGTGAAGTGACTTACGGTTTAGAGCGTTTAGCGATGTACATTCAAGGCGTAGATTCTGTGTATGACTTAGTTTGGTCTGACGGTCCATTAGGCAAAACCACTTATGGCGATGTTTTCCATCAAAATGAAGTTGAGCAATCAACCTATAACTTTGAACACGCAAACACCGATTTCTTATTCTACTGCTTCGATCAATACGAAAAAGAAGCACAAGAGTTATTAGCCTTAGAAAAACCGTTACCATTGCCAGCTTATGAACGTATTTTGAAAGCAGCACACAGCTTTAACTTATTAGATGCGCGTAAAGCAATTTCGGTCACCGAACGCCAGCGCTATATTTTACGCATTCGTGCCTTAACCAAAGGCGTGGCGGAAGCCTATTATGCAAGCCGTGAAGCCTTAGGTTTCCCAGGTTGTAAAAAATAACATTTAAAGGTAATTCAAAAAAGTGCGGTGAAATTTGACCGCACTTTAGGAGAGCAAAATGAGCAAACCCATTCTTTTTTATGCAGAAACATGCCCAGATACCGCGCCATTTGTCGCGGAGTTGGATCGCTTAGGTGTGGATTACGATGAAGTAGAAATTATGACTTCATTACCTAATCTCAAACAATTCATTCGTTTACGCGATAGCAGTGCAGAATTTGATAACTCGAAAGCAAATGGCTATTTAGGCATTCCTGCATTGTTATTACCAAATGGCGATGTTGTTTTAGACCTATCAAAGTTAAAAGTAATTTTTTAAGTTTTGGGAAAGATAGAACAGCAGTTTTCATGCAACCCTATGAAAAATACTTAAAGCTGAATTCGCAGAAACTGCGAGCGGATCAAACGGATACAGAAAGAAAGCTATGGCAACGCATCAATCGAGATCAATTATTAGGATTTCGATTTAATCGACAAAAGCCACTTTTAAGTTATATCGTTGATTTTTATTGTGCAAAGACAAAGCTGATTATTGAATTAGATGGTAGTCAGCACTATAAACCTGATTATCAGGAAAAAGATGCATTGCGAGATGCAGAATTAAATTCACTTGGTTTTACAGTGATGCGGTTTAGCAATGATGAAGTCATGCGTAAAATTGAAGCGGTAGTAGAGCAGATTTATTTGTTTTTAGAGAATGTAAGGACTGATTGAGTATGAGGTTGGATTAACCTCTGCCACAAACGCTTGCGTTTGTGGCAGAAGTTAAACGAAGAAAACAATTAAATCGTGTGTGAGCTATTAAAATTCTCACTCCACATTGAATCAATTATATTAATCTAAGGAAAATGCTATGACATTACAGAAATTTTTGTTACCCCCATTATTATTTTTATCAATAAATACCTTTGCAGCACCAGCATATTTGCTTTTTGGTGGAGATAATCATGATAAATTTTTAGGCTGTTTGAACTGTAGTAAACATGATAACTCATCAATTTGGAATAAATATGGTGAATTCGGCTCTAAATATAATAGCGATAGTATTTGGAATAAATACGGAACTTATGGCTCTAAGTATAACAGTGAAAGTCCTTGGAATAAGTATTCTACAAGTGGGCCAGTGATTGTTGATAATGAAGGTAACTTTTATGGTAAATTCACAACTAATAAGTATGATAATCAGACAAGAATTAAATCTCTTCTTTGGATTTTAGAAAATCATGAATATATTATTGAAAATATTAATGATGTGATAGATAAAATGTAAATAAGTAATCAATGCAGCAAGTTGCACCTTACCAGAGAAAACAAAATGACAACCCAAAACTTCCTTGTAGAAATCGGCACAGAAGAGCTGCCACCAAAAGCTCTCAAAACATTAGCGACCTCTTTTGCGGATAACGTTGAGGCGGAATTGAATCAAGCAGGTTTATCATTCGATAAAATCGAATGGTTTGCGGCACCGCGTCGTTTAGCCGTAAAAGTGTTGAACTTAGCAACCCAACAACCGAGCAAAGAAATCGAAAAACGAGGGCCTGCAGTATCAGCCGCCTTTGATGCGGAAGGTAAACCAACTAAAGCGGCAGAAGGCTGGGCGCGTGGTTGTGGCATTACTGTTGAGCAAGCAGAACGCATTGCAACTGATAAAGGCGAATGGCTCGTTCACCGTGCAAAAATTAAAGGTCAGCCGACCAAAAACTTACTTAACGATATTGTGGCAAATGCGTTAGCGAAATTGCCAATTCCAAAACCAATGCGTTGGGCAGATAAAACCGTGCAATTTATCCGCCCAGTTCACACTGTGACTATGTTGTTAGGTGATGAGTTAATCGAAGGCGAAATTTTAGGTGTGGCAAGTGCTCGCACCATTCGCGGTCACCGCTTCTTAGGCGAGAAAGAATTTGACATTCAACATGCAGACCAATATCCGCAATTATTGCGTGATAAAGGTTCTGTGGTGGCAGATTTCAATGAGCGTAAAGCAGAAATTTTGGCAAAATCTCAAGCAAAAGCGACCGCACTTGGTGGCGTGGCTGACATTGAAGAAAGCCTGCTTGAAGAAGTCACTTCCTTGGTGGAATATCCAAATGTTTTAGCGGCAAAATTTGAAGAACGCTTCTTAGCGGTGCCTGCGGAAGCCTTGGTTTACACCATGAAAGGAGACCAAAAATATTTCCCGATTTATGATAAAGACGGCAGATTATTACCGCACTTTATCTTTGTCTCGAACATCAACCCAGAAGATCCAACCGCGATTATCGAAGGGAACGAAAAAGTGGTTCGTCCACGTTTAACCGATGCGGAATTCTTCTTCAAAACCGACTTAAAACAAAAACTGGTTGATCGTTTACCACGTTTAGAAACCGTGTTGTTCCAACAACAACTTGGCACATTGAAAGACAAAACTGACCGCATTGAACAACTTGCAGGCGAAATTGCAAAACAAATCGGCGCAGATGAAGCGAAAGCAAAACGTGCGGGTTTACTGTCAAAATGTGATTTGATGACCAACATGGTATTCGAATTCACTGATACGCAAGGCGTAATGGGTATGCATTATGCTCGTCACGACGGTGAAGATGAAGAAGTGGCAGTGGCGTTAAACGAACAATATATGCCACGCTTTGCGGGTGATGAATTACCTAAGTCTTTAGTGGCAAGTGCGGTCGCTTTAGCGGATAAATTTGACACCTTAACGGGTATCTTCGGCATCGGCCAAGCACCAAAAGGTAGCGCAGACCCATTTGCATTACGTCGTGCGGCATTAGGTGCATTACGTATTATCGTTGAGAAAAATTTGCCTCTTGATCTGAATGACATTATTAGCAAAGCATTTGATTTATATAAAGAACTTGATAACGAAAGACTACGTAATGCACCTATTGCCAAAACAAGAGGTGGATTTAGTGAATACCCAGAAGGTTATGTTTCATTCTTTACACGTGGTGATGATTTAGTTCCAAAACAAAAAATCCTTGATGAGGTAGTAGACTTCATGCTCGGTCGTTTCCGTGCATGGTATCAAGATGAAGGCATTGCGGTGGATGTAATTCAAGCGGTATTGGCACGTCGTCCAACTCGCCCTGCTGATTTTGATGCGCGCGTGCGTGCGGTTTCACACTTCCGTACTTTAGATTCAGCGGAAGCGTTAGCAGCAGCAAATAAACGTGTTAGCAACATCTTAGCGAAAGCAGGTGCGGCAATTGGCGAGATCAATTTAACCGCTTGCGTAGAGCCAGCAGAAAAAGCCCTTGCTGAAGCGGTACTGGCATTACGCACTGAAGTACAACCGCTTATCGCACAAGGCGATTACACCGCAGTATTGGATAAATTAGCAAACTTACGTGCGCCAGTAGACAGTTTCTTTGATAACGTGATGGTAAATGCTGAAGATCCAGCACTACGCCAAAACCGATTAGCGATTTTAAATACGTTACAAGGGTTATTCTTACAAGTAGCTGATATTTCAGTGCTTCAATAATGTAAAAAGGGATGGTTGATTTTTCGTCAATCATCCCTTCTTTTATAGACTTCAAGTGATTATTTCTCTATAATTACCGCACTCTCCCCCCTTAGCTCAGTCGGTTAGAGCAGGCGACTCATAATCGCTTGGTCACTGGTTCAAGTCCGGTAGGGGGGACCATTTTTCCAGCAAAAAATTTCTTTTTTATCAAAAATCTTATTTCAATATTGTCTATTTTATTTGCCTTGTGACTACAAACAAATTTTTACAGATAAATCAGCGAGTTTGATCCACACTTCATCACTAAATTCTTGTTTAGCAAGGCGTTCAATATTGGCGAGTTCTTGGATAATTTCGTAGAGCTTTTGGTAGGTTAAACGTTGAATTGCACTTAAAAAGAGCGGTCGGCGATTTTGCCAGATTTTTAGACGATCAAATTCAGCCTTAATTTGTTGAGTTGGAAGTTTTTCCGTTGTCATAATACGTTGCTGTGGTTTTGTGAGTTCAAGCAACGTAAATAATTCTCGCTGTAGTGTGCGTAATAAAATAACAGGTTGCACATCTTCAGCTTGTAAACCTTTTAAAATACGTTTAGCACGATTTGCTTTTCCCACTAGCAAAGCATCAATCCATTGAAATGGTGTAAAAATTGAGGATTGTTCCACCGCGCTAATGACACGATTGTAGTTAAGTTTATGATCAGGATAGAGCAAATCTAAAAGCTGCAGAGCTTGTTTAAGAGCGAACAGGTTATTTTCATAACTATAACAAAGTTGTTGAATTGCTTCATTATCGGCATCTAATCCCATTGCTTTAGTACGATTTTTTACCCAACGTGGCAAGTTTTCTACCGTCGGTGTTTGACAATTTATCAGTATTACATTTGGTTCATATTGATTAAGTGCAATAAACCACGCTTGCTTTTCAATCGCTTTAGTCAATTTTGCTACCTGTAAAATAAGCAAGACATCTTTATTCAATACGGATATAAGTTCTTGCAGGTTTTTCTGCAAAAGTGCGGTGAAATTTTCAGGTAAATTCAAGCTTAGTATTTGTTTACTAAAAAATAACCCCATAGATTGACAAGATTCTATAAGTTGCACCCAATCAGTTTGGCTATCAACCTGAATGCTATTTTTTTCATCAAAACCTTGCTGGTTTGCCACTTGACAAATAGTATCCTCAGTTTCACTAAGTAATAAAGGATCTTGCCCATGCGAGAGATAAACTCTAGCTAAACCTTGAGCAAGATTATAATTTAGTTGCTCTGGAAAAATACGGTTCATTATTTGCTTTTTATTTGATTTTGTAACGCAATTATTTTTACGATTAATTGACGCGCTACTTGCTCGCGCATATCATTCCAAATTACCTCACGTTCTTCTGATTTGGCTAATGCTGCACGTGCATTATCAAAGAAAGTACGGTTTACTTTCGCATTGATTGGATAGCTTTCGCCATTAGCAAGGCGAAAAGTGGCTTCAACTTCCAATATTAAAAGTTTTTCTGCTTCACGTCCGTGCTTAAAAATAGATGCGACTTGATCTGAAGTAATCTGTTTATTAATACGTAAAATGGGAATATTTTGTTTTACATTAACAATATTAACCTGATTTTCCTGTAACTTGCGACGCATAATAACAGTGAAATCATTATAAGGGTCATCACTTTCAAGGGCTAATGTTCGCCATTCATTTGGCATAGTAACCGACTGTTGAAAATGCCAACCGCAAGCAGAAAGAATTGCTAATGTTGCGATAAGCAGTAAAGTCTTGATTGATTTGATCATAAAAACTACCTTTAATTGTAGGACGTGTAAAATGTAAATATTTCACGTACGTATAAAAAATGGTGCGTGAATTTTGAATTCACACACCCCACGTATTATGGTTTCACTACTACGTTTAATAATTTACCTGCGACATAAATCACTTTGACAATATGTTGATTATCAACAAATTTCTTCACATTTTCATCCGCGAAAGCAATCGTTTTGACTGTTTCTTCATCTGCATCTGCCGCAACGGTAACTTTGCCACGAACCTTACCGTTTACTTGTACCACAATAAGTTTTTCGTCTTCTACCATTGCATCTTCGTCGGCTTTTACCCATTCTGCGGTATCAATAGCACTTTCATTGCCAAGAGCTTGCCATAATTCAAAACAGATATGTGGCGTAATTGGATAAAGCATACGAACAACTGCACTTAATGCTTCCGCCATGACTGCTCGATCTTGATCGCTTTCTAAGGAAGCCTTAGTCAGTTTATTCATCAACTCCATTACTGCTGCAATCGCAGTATTAAATGTTTGACGACGACCAATATCATCACTCACTTTCGCAATTGTTTTATGTACTTCACGACGAAGCGATTTTTGCGCGGCTGAAAGTGCGGTGATATCTAGGCTAGTTTTTGCTGGATTCTGTTGATATTGATATACCAAATTCCAAACACGTCCTAAGAAACGTTTCGCACCTTCTACGCCAGATTCTTGCCATTCCAAGGTCATTTCTGCTGGAGAGGCAAACATCATAAAGAGACGAACAGTATCGGCACCATATTTTTCTACCATTTCTTGTGGGTCAATACCGTTATTTTTAGATTTCGACATTTTGGTCATGCCACTGTGGACTAGTTCACGCCCTTCAGGATCGGTGGCTTTAATAATTCTGCCTTTTTCATCACGCTCAAGGGTCACTTGGGTTGGGCTTACCCAAATACGCTCGTTGGTTGGGCTGGTGTAGTAGAAAGCATCTGCAAGCACCATACCTTGACATAATAATTTATCGGCTGGTTCCTCACTGGTTACAAATCCTGCATCGCGTAACAATTTGTGGAAGAAACGGAAGTAGAGCAAGTGCATTGTTGCATGTTCAATACCACCGATATATTGATCCACTGGTAACCAATAGTTTGCTTCTTCCGCATCAAGCATGCCATTTTGATATTGTGGACAAGTGTAGCGCGCGTAATACCAAGAGGATTCCATAAAGGTATCAAAGGTATCCGTTTCTTTTAATGCAGGTACACCGTTGAAAGTGGTTTTCGCCCAGTTTGGATCCGCTTTAATTGGGCTTTTCACGCCATCCATTACCACATCTTCAGGCAGAATAATAGGTAAATCTTCTAACGGTGCAGGCACAACATCGCCATTTTCAAGGGTTAGCATCGGAATTGGTGCACCCCAATAACGTTGGCGAGAAACGCCCCAGTCACGTAAACGGTAATTAACTTGACGTTTTCCAACACCTAATTTTTCTAATTTATCTGCAATGCCGTTGAATGCGCCATCAAAGTCTTTACCATCAAATTCAGCTGAGTTCACTAATTTACCGTGCTCAACGAAAGCTTGTTTAGTTAAATCAATTTCTTCATCTGCAAGCGGTGCGATCACTTGTTTAATTGGCAAACTGTATTTTTGAGCAAATTCAAAGTCACGTTGGTCGTGAGCTGGAACCGCCATTACTGCGCCAGTACCGTAGTGCATTAACACGAAATTAGCGACCCAAATCGGTAATTTATCCCCCGTCAATGGATGAATGGCGAACAAGCCCGTTGCCATTCCTTTTTTCTCCATTGTCGCAAGATCAGCTTCTGCCACTTTGGCGTTTTTCGCTTCTTGGATAAAGGCGGCTAATTCAGGATTATTTTGAGCCGCTAAACTTGCTAATGGATGTGCTGCAGCAATGCCTAAATAACTCACGCCGTAAAAGGTATCTGGACGCGTGGTGTAAACCGCCACTTTTTCGTTGGTATTTGCAACATCAAAGGTAATTTCTACCCCTTCAGAACGACCAATCCAGTTACGTTGCATGGTTTTTACCATATCAGGCCATTGCGGAAGGGTATCTAAACCACCTAATAATTGCTCTGCATAGTCAGTAATTTTGATAAACCATTGTGGGATTTCTTTTTGTTCCACCGGTGTATCACAACGCCAGCAACAACCTTCGTGTACTTGCTCGTTTGCGAGCACTGTTTCATCATTCGGGCACCAGTTTACGGTTGAGGTTTTTTTGTACACTAAGCCTTTTTTGTAAAGCTCTGTGAAGAACCATTGTTCCCATTTGTAGTATTCTGGTTTACAGGTTGCGATTTCACGATCCCAGTCGAAACCAAAGCCTAAAAGCTGAAGTTGTTTTTTCATGTAGGCAATGTTTTCGTATGTCCATTTAGCAGGCGCAGTTTTGTTTTTGATTGCAGCACCTTCTGCTGGTAAGCCGAAAGCATCCCAACCAAAGGGTTGCAACACGTTTTTACCTAACATGCGTTGATAACGAGAAATGACATCACCAATAGTATAGTTACGTACATGCCCCATATGCAGGCGGCCAGAAGGATATGGGAACATAGAAAGACAGTAATATTTTTCTTTAGATTCGTCTTTGATTGCTTTGAAAACTTTATTTTCTGCCCAATATTGTTGAACCTTTGGTTCGATCATATCGGGGCGATATTGTTCTTGCATAAAATCACCTTAAATTTTAACCGCACTTTTGCAGCATTTTGACAATAGAAAATGTGCCATAGAATACCGTAAAATGGCAAAAATTAATAGGGAGAGAAATAAAAAGTGCGGTGGTTTTTTAGTTGTTTTTCACAATAAATTTTCAATTTTTGCAGAACAGATTAGAACAAAGGAATCCATGGCAAGCCAATATAACTTATGATATAGTTTACCACCAAATTTATAGAGGTCTCTCAATAATAAAAATAATGATAGAGTTGGATCAAACAAATATACCAAAACACGTTGCCATTATTATGGATGGTAATGGTCGTTGGGCAAAACAGAAAAATAAAATGCGAATTTTTGGACACACCAATGGCGTTACTGCAGTACGCAAGGCAGTGGCTTATGCACGACAAATCGGTGTGAAAGTACTCACACTTTATGCCTTTAGTAGCGAAAATTGGAGTCGCCCAGAACAAGAAATCAGCGCGTTAATGTCGCTTTTTATGCAAGCCTTAGATCGAGAAGTAAAAAAATTACATAAAAATAATATTTGTCTGAAAATTATTGGCGATGTATCTCGTTTTAGTGAAACTTTACAAGAAAAAATCAAAAAAGCGGAAAATTTAACAGAAAAAAATACCGCACTTACGCTCAATATTGCGGCAAATTACGGCGGTTGTTGGGATATTGTTCAAGCAGCTAAACAAATTGCAGAAAAAGTTAAAAAAGAAGAAATGTCAGTTTCAGATATTAATAACTCGACGTTTCAACATCATCTTGCAACGCAAAATGCACCACCTGTAGATTTATTAATTCGCACCAGTGGAGAACAGCGCATAAGCAACTTTTTATTATGGCAAATTGCCTATGCGGAATTATATTTTTCCGATGTACTTTGGCCCGATTTTAATCAATTAGAATTTAATCGTGCTATTGCAAGTTATCAACAACGTCATCGCCGTTTTGGTGGGACAGAATAATTCAACGGATTAAAATTATGCTTAAACAACGAGTTTTATCTGCTATTGTGTTAATTGCTGCAGTTTTATGTGCACTATTTTTATTCACACCTTTTTATTTTGCCCTTGCGTTAGGTATGGTAGCTGCTTTGGGGATCTGGGAATGGACTCAATTTGCTCGTCTTAAACAACCTTTGATACGTTTTTTTGTGACTACCTTTTTAGGCGTATTTATCTTCTTATGGCTCTATACTGAGGGTAACTATTTAGATGCAGGGCGTGTGTTTGAACAACATCTTCAGCTTTTATTGATAAATGCTGTTAGCTGGTGGGGTTTAGCTTTGTTACTTGTGATCAGTTACCCTAAATCAGCTAAATTTTGGTCTAAAAATCCACTTTTACAACTTTTATTTGCCTTTTCTACGTTGATTCCATTTATCGCAGGTGTATTACGTTTACGTTTAGAACACTATACCCATGATCCTTATCACGGCTTATTTTTATTACTTTACGTATTTATACTTGTTTGGGCGGCTGATTCTGGTGCTTATTTTAGCGGACGTGCCTTTGGCAAACGTAAACTTGCCCCTAAAGTATCGCCAGGTAAAAGTTGGGAAGGGGTCATTGGTGGCTTAATTACAGCATTAGTGCTTGCTTTTATCTTTATTCATTTCTCTAACAATACTTTAGTAGGCGATCGAAATATTACTGGATTTATCATTCTTTCTGTAGCGACAGTTGCAATTTCAGTATTGGGCGATTTAACTGAAAGTATGTTTAAACGTGAGTCAGGAGTTAAAGACAGTAGCCAATTGATTCCTGGTCATGGCGGTGTGTTAGATCGCATTGATAGCTTGACTGCCGCAGTACCTTTTTTCAGCTATTTCTATTTCTTTGTCTTATAAGGATTTTTAATGTCATTTTTGTGGTCACTAGGTTCTTTTATCATTGCTATTGCTGTATTAGTATCCGTTCACGAATATGGTCACTTTTGGGCAGCGAGAAAGTGCGGTATAAAAGTCCATCGTTTTTCCATTGGTTTTGGAAAAGTAATTTGGAAACGCATTGACAAATATGGTACAGAATTTGCGATTTCAATGATTCCTTTAGGCGGCTATGTAAAAATGCTTGATGGACGTAATGAAGTAGTTCCTGCTGAGCAAAAATCACAAGCATTTGACAGTAAAAGCGTATTACAACGGTCATTTGTAATTATTGCAGGCCCTTTAGCTAATTTTATTTTTGCAATTTTTGCTTATTGGATCATCTACCTTTATGGAATGCCAATGGTTAAACCTGTGATTGAATTAATAACACCAAACTCAATCGCAGCACAAGCCCACATTGAACCCAATACGCAAATTCTTACAATTGATGGCGAAGAAACTCAAGATTGGGAAACCATCAATATGCTACTTGCCACAAAAATGGGGGAACCTAATGTTAAGATTAGCCTTTCTCCTTTCAATTCTAATGTTGAACAACAACGGACTTTAAATCTTACAAATTGGATATTCGATCCTGAAAAAGAAAGTGCTTTTGAGGCATTAGGGATTATGCCTATGCGTCCTAAAATTGAAATGGTGCTTTCTAAAGTTGTTCAAAATTCTCCCGCTGAGAAAGCTGGTTTACAAATCGGTGATAAAATTTTAACAGAAAATTTAACCGCACTTCCTTGGCAAGATTTTATAAAACAGGTCGAACAAGGCGAATCTTTTTCTATTAAAGTTGAACGTAATGGGGAAACGCTTGACAAAATTATCACTCCAGTGCGTAATCAAAATGGCAAATGGTTTGTTGGGGTTAGCCCAACCTTAACAAAATTAGCGGATGAATACCGTACTGAATTAAAATATGGTATTCTTGAATCTTTACAAAAAGGCATTGAAAAAACAGGACAGCTTTCCCTTTTAACCTTGAAAATATTAGGGAAATTACTTACTGGCGATTTGTCATTAAATAATTTAAGTGGGCCAATTTCTATTGCAAAAGGTGCTGGTGCATCAGCAAATATTGGATTGGTGTATTTTTTAAGTTTTATGGCATTGATTAGTGTAAATTTAGGGATTATGAATTTATTTCCATTACCAGTATTAGATGGCGGTCATTTAGTTTTTTTAACAATGGAAGCTGTTAAAGGAAAACCTGTTTCTGAGCGGGTGCAAAGCATCTGTTATCGAATTGGCGCAGCACTGTTATTAAGCTTAACGGTGTTTGCATTATTTAATGATTTTTTACGTCTATAATTTATATAGGATACAATCGATGAAAAAACTTCTAATCGCAAGTTTATTATTCGGTACGACAACGACTGTGTTTGCCGCACCTTTTGTGGCAAAAGATATTCGTGTGGATGGTGTTCAAGGTGACTTAGAACAACAAATCCGAGCAAGTTTACCTGTTCGTGCCGGTCAGCGTGTGACTGACAATGATGTGGCTAATATTGTCCGCTCTTTATTCGTAAGTGGTCGATTCGATGATGTGAAAGCGCATCAAGAAGGCGATGTGCTTGTTGTTAGCGTTGTGGCTAAATCGATCATTTCAGATGTTAAAATCAAAGGTAACTCTATTATTCCCACTGAAGCACTAAAACAAAACTTAGATGCTAACGGGTTTAAAGTTGGCGATGTTTTAATTCGAGAAAAATTAAATGAATTTGCCAAAAGTGTAAAAGAGCACTATGCAAGTGTAGGTCGCTATAACGCAACCGTTGAACCTATTGTCAATACGCTACCAAATAATCGCGCTGAAATTTTAATTCAAATCAATGAAGATGATAAAGCAAAATTGGCATCATTAACTTTCAAGGGGAACGAATCTGTTAGTAGCAGTACATTACAAGAACAAATGGAATTACAACCTGATTCTTGGTGGAAATTATGGGGAAATAAATTTGAAGGTGCGCAATTCGAGAAAGATTTGCAGTCAATTCGTGATTATTATTTAAATAATGGCTATGCCAAAGCACAAATTACTAAAACGGATGTTCAGCTAAATGATGAAAAAACAAAAGTTAATGTAACCATTGATGTAAATGAAGGTTTACAGTATGACCTTCGTAGTGCACGCATTATAGGTAATCTGGGAGGTATGTCTGCCGAGCTTGAACCTTTACTTTCAGCATTACATTTAAATGATACTTTCCGCCGTAGTGATATTGCAGATGTAGAAAATGCAATTAAAGCAAAACTTGGAGAACGCGGTTACGGTAGCGCAACGGTAAATTCAGTACCTGATTTTGATGATGCAAATAAAACATTAGCGATAACCCTTGTTGTTGATGCTGGACGACGTTTAACTGTTCGCCAACTTCGCTTTGAAGGAAATACCGTTTCTGCTGATAGCACTTTACGTCAGGAAATGCGCCAACAAGAAGGAACTTGGTATAATTCACAATTAGTTGAGTTAGGAAAAATTCGCTTAGATCGTACAGGTTTCTTCGAAACAGTCGAAAACCGAATTGATCCTATCAATGGTAGTAATGATGAAGTGGATGTCGTATATAAAGTCAAAGAACGTAACACGGGTAGTATCAACTTTGGTATTGGTTACGGTACAGAGAGTGGTATTAGTTATCAAGCAAGTATTAAACAAGATAATTTCTTAGGAACAGGGGCGGCAGTAAGTATAGCTGGTACGAAAAATGATTATGGTACGAGTGTCAATTTGGGTTATACCGAGCCCTATTTTACTAAAGATGGTGTAAGTCTTGGTGGAAATGTTTTCTTTGAAAACTACGATAACTCTAAAAGTGATACATCCTCTAACTATAAGCGTACGACTTATGGAAGTAATGTTACTTTAGGTTTCCCTGTAAATGAAAATAACTCCTATTATGTAGGATTAGGCCATACCTATAATAAAATTAGTAACTTTGCTCTAGAATATAACCGTAATTTATATATTCAATCAATGAAATTTAAAGGTAATGGCATTAAAACAAATGACTTTGATTTTTCTTTTGGTTGGAACTATAACAGCCTTAATAGAGGCTATTTCCCAACTAAAGGGGTTAAAGCAAGTCTTGGTGGACGAGTTACAATTCCAGGTTCTGATAACAAATACTACAAACTAAGTGCAGACGTACAGGGTTTCTACCCATTAGACAGAGATCACCTCTGGGTTGTATCTGCAAAAGCATCTGCAGGATATGCAAATGGTTTCGGAAACAAGCGTTTACCGTTCTATCAAACTTATACAGCGGGTGGCATCGGCTCATTACGTGGTTTTGCTTATGGTAGTATTGGTCCTAACGCAATTTACCAAGATCAAAATAATAATAATAATAATAAAAAAAATAATAATAATAAATTTACAAAAGTCAGCTCAGATGTTGTTGGTGGCAATGCAATTGCAACCGCAACTGCAGAATTAATTGTGCCAACTCCATTTGTGAGCGATAAAAGCCAAAATACAGTCCGAACCTCCCTATTTGTTGATGCGGCAAGTGTTTGGAATACAAAATGGAAATCAGATAAAACTGGATTAGATAGCAATGTATTAGCAAGATTGCCTGATTATGGCAAATCAAGCCGTATTCGCGCCTCTACAGGTGTCGGATTCCAATGGCAATCTCCTATTGGACCATTGGTATTTTCTTATGCTAAACCAATTAAAAAATATGAAAATGATGATGTCGAACAGTTCCAATTTAGTATTGGGGGTTCTTTCTAATAAATTGAACTTTTTTCTTCATCAGAACTCAAAAACAACGTTCTCTGTCTAATTTAATTGGGCAGAGAAAATATTAAACCCATCATTTAATTAAGGATATTTATCAAATGAAAAACATCGCAAAAGTAACCGCACTTGCTTTAGGTATTGCACTTGCTTCAGGCTATGCTTCCGCTGAAGAAAAAATTGCTTTCATTAATGCAGGTTATATTTTTCAACATCACCCAGATCGCCAAGCGGTAGCAGATAAACTTGATGCTGAATTTAAACCTGTAGCTGAAAAATTAGCAGCAAGCAAAAAAGAAGTTGATGATAAAATTGCTGCTGCTCGTAAAAAAGTAGAAGCAAAAGTTGCGGCTTTAGAAAAAGATGCACCTCGCTTACGTCAAGCTGATATTCAAAAACGCCAACAGGAAATTAATAAATTAGGTGCGGCTGAAGATGCTGAATTACAAAAATTAATGCAAGAACAAGATAAAAAAGTTCAAGAATTCCAAGCTCAAAATGAAAAACGTCAAGCTGAAGAACGTGGTAAATTATTAGATAGCATTCAAACTGCGACAAATAATTTAGCAAAAGCAAAAGGTTATACTTATGTGCTTGATGCAAATTCAGTTGTATTTGCGGTAGAAGGTAAAGATATTACTGAAGAAGTATTAAAATCTATTCCTGCTTCTGAAAAAGCACAAGAGAAAAAATAATAGGTTCTCATAATGCAAAAATCCTATTCTTTACAAGAATTGGCAACTCAAATCGGCGCTACCGTTCGCGGTAACGCCGATGTTGTTGTTGAGAATATCGCGCCTCTCGATAAAGCCCAATCAAATCAACTCACTTTTATTTCTAACATAAAATTTCGTGCATTATTGAAAGATTCTAAAGCAGGGATTTTGGTTGTTTCTGAAGAGGATGTTGAACACTGTTCTCCAGAAAGCAATTTACTTATTGTTAAAGATCCTTATGTGGCTTACGCAATTTTAGCTCAATATATGGATAGCACGCCAAAAGCAGCACAAGGAATCGCAAAAAGTGCGGTCATTTTTGATGACGTTTTATTGGGCGAAAATGTATCTATTGGTGCGAACGCAGTGATTGAAGAAGGTGTTGTACTTGGTGATAACGTGATCATTGGTGCAAATTGCTTTGTTGGTAAAAATACCAAGATAGATTCAGGCACTCAGCTCTGGGCTAATGTCACTGTTTACCATAACGTTGAGATTGGAGCTAATTGCTTAATTCAATCAGGAACAGTTATCGGTAGTGATGGTTTTGGTTATGCAAATGATCGTGGTCGTTGGATTAAAATTCCACAAGTTGGTCAAGTAATAATTGGTAATAACGTTGAGATTGGTGCGAATACCTGTATTGACAGAGGTGCATTAGATGCCACGATTATTGAAGATAACGTTATTATCGATAACCTTTGTCAAATTGCGCATAATGTTCATATTGGCACTGGTACAGCGGTTGCGGGTGGAGTTATTATGGCAGGTAGCTTAACTGTTGGTCGCTATTGCTTAATTGGTGGTGCAAGTGTGATTAATGGTCATATGGAAATTTGTGATAAAGTAACCATTACTGGAATGGGAATGGTTATGCGCCCAATTACAGAGCCTGGCGTATATTCCTCTGGTATTCCATTGCAAACGAATAAAGAATGGCGTAAAACGGCAGCTCTAACATTAGGCATTGATGGCATACATAAACGCTTAAAAGCATTAGAAAAGAAAATTTCTTAATTGATACCCCATCATTACAAGTTTAATAACTGATTAAAATGCAGATTTTTATGTGTATAAAATTTACTTAACGAAATAAGTTGAAATTCTTTTAAAAATAAATAAGCCCAACTTTAAATTGGGCTTACAAGCATACATTTTTTATCGTTAAAGAATTATGCGTTACCGCCAGTGATTTTTGCAACTTCAGCAGCAAAATCTTCTTCTTTTTTCTCAATACCTTCGCCTACTTCTAAACGAATGAAGTTAGAAACAGAAGTATTTACTGATTTTAAGAAATCCCCTACAGATACAGAAGGATCCATTACAAATGCTTGACCTGTTAATGAAACTTCACCAGTGAATTTCTTCATACGACCTTCAACCATTTTCTCTGCGATTTCTTTTGGTTTACCAGAGTTGATCGCAATATCGATTTGGATTTGGCGTTCGTGTTCAACCACTTCAGCAGATACATCTTCTGGGTTCACGAATTCAGGTTTAGATGCAGCTACGTGCATTGCTACTTTTTTCAGTTCATCAGCAGAACCTTCGCCCGCAACTAATACGCCAATTTTTGCACCGTGTAAGTATTGTGCAATTACTTGACCATCTAGGTAAGCAACACGACGAATATTCATGTTCTCACCGATTTTAGCAACTAATGCAGCACGTTTTTCTTCAAATTGCGCTTGTAATGCTTCGATAGTGGTACCTTTGTTTGCTGCTGCGAAATCAGCTACTTCGTTTGCTAAACCTAAGAAACCTGCATCTTTTGCTACGAAGTCAGTTTCACAGTTCATTTCAACTAATACACCGAAACCATTTTCTACACGAGCAAGGATAACACCTTCAGCTGCAACACGGCCTGCTTTTTTAGCTGCTTTAGCTTGACCAGATTTACGCATATTGTCGATTGCTAACTCAATATCACCGTTTGCTTCAACTAATGCTTTTTTACATTCCATCATACCTGCGCCAGTACGGTCACGAAGTTCTTTTACTAATGATGCTGTGATTTCAGCCATTTTTAAAATCCTCTGTCGAAAATGCGGTTTATTTTGACCGCACTTTTAGATAAAAATATAGGGGCTAAATTTTAGCCCCTATGCCAATTAATCGCTTGATTATTAAGGGCTTCGCCTTATTGCAAAACTTAAATTATTCTGCGTCAGCTGCTAATTCTTCAGCAACTTGAGCTTCGTTACCACGACCTTCTTTAACCGCTGCTGCAGCTGCAGAAACGTAAAGTTGGATAGCACGAGTCGCATCATCGTTACCAGGGATAACGAAATCTACGCCAGCTGGTGTTGAGTTAGTATCAACGATAGCAAATACAGGAATACCTAGGTTGTTTGCTTCTTTAACAGCGATATGTTCGTGGTCTGCACCGATAACGAATAACGCATCTGGTAAGCCGCCCATATCTTTGATACCGCCAAGGCTTAATTCAAGTTTTTCCATCTCACGGCTACGCATTAACGCTTCTTTTTTGGTTAATTTATCAAAAGTACCGTCTTGAGATTGGGTTTCTAAATCTTTTAAACGTTTAATTGATTGACGAACGGTTTTCCAGTTAGTCAACATACCACCTAACCAACGGTGGTTTACGTAATATTGCTGACAATCTAATGCTGCTGCTTGAACTGCTTCAGACGCTGCACGTTTTGTACCAACGAATAATACTTTACCGTTGTTGCTAGCAATGCGAGTTAATTCCGCTAAAGCTTCGTTGAATAAAGGTAAAGTTTTTTCAAGATTGATGATGTGAACACCGTTACGAGCACCAAAAATGAAAGGTTTCATTTGTGGGTTCCAGTAACGAGTTTGGTGTCCGAAGTGTACGCCTGCGTTGATCATGTCGCGCATTGAAACTTGTGCCATAATATTTTCCTTTTGTTGGGGTTGAGCCTCCACATATCAGCTAATCGACCGTTTGGCACCCCGATTAAGCCTTGTTAATATGTGTGTGTTGTTAGTAATTAAAAAACTGCTTTTGAAAGGCAAAAACAGCGGGGCGATTTATACCATAAAGTGCGGTTAAAAACCAGTTTATTTTGTTTATTTCTCCACTTTTCTTGCTTTGATAAATAACAATGGTGGTCGGTGTGATAAATCTTTAAATTCATTATGCCATTGCGGTTGGTCAGCAAGCATGGGTTCTTCCATTTGCTCAATTTGAAACCTTGCATGAATTAAATTATTGATAATTGTTGCTGTTGTTCGATGATAGGTTTGAAAAGGTTGTTTGAACCAATTTCTATTGCGTTCGCCCTCTTCTCGGTAATGATTTAAACGATAAGCGACTTGCTGTTTTTTGTCATTTTTTTCCCAGCGTTCTCCCTCTTTATGGCAGGTAGTTATCGGATGTTCTTGTGAGAAAATTAATGTGCCATTAGACGAGAGTTTGTCATGGATCGTTGATAATAATGTCGGAAAATTTTCAATATAATGAAAGGCAAAAGAGCTAGTAATCACATCGAAATGACTTTCTGGTAACTCAGCTAATTTTTCTATTGGTAAGTGATATAAGGAAAAACGCCCTGAAAATTGACCGCACTTTTGAAGATCTTTTTCAGCTTGTTCGAGCATTTTTTCGGAAAGATCAGTTCCAATTACTTTAGCCGCCCCTCGTTCTAAATAAAGTTGTAAATGCCCTCCCGTACCACAGCCTAAATCGAGTAATTTCTTCCCTTTTAAATTAGGCAACAATGAAAGCATGGTGGGCTTTTCGATAATTTCATTGAGGCTAATTGGATTTGCACGGAGTTTCTGATAAAGCTCAAAGAAATTATCTTTATCATAAACACTAATTTTATTATTCATTTATTGCCTTAAAATAAAAATTTACGTGATTTAAATCACTCAAAAGTAAATACTTAAACGAGAAGTTAAAATTTAATATTTTTATAGATAAAAAATAATTTTATGAATGATCATTTGATATTTCTTCTTCAATTTTCTCACTTAGAATTTCTTCTGTTTCTTTATTTAATGCTTTTGTATCAAGATGCGGTTTAATAAATGGTCTTGGTGTCCAATATTTTTTTACTATTTCATTCGAAAAACCGTGTAAAACTTCTTCATTTAACCGTTCTTGATCCAATGTTCGTACTTCCTTAATAATTTCTTCCGCTTCAATTTTATCAATACCTAATTTCATCAATGTTGCTCGACTAAGTGTAATTGCTGATTCAAAAGTTTCACGCACAATAAAATCTACATCCTGCTTAATCAAACTAACTGTTGTTTTTCTGTCATAAGTTCGGGTTAAAATCGGTAAATTTGGATAAGCCTCTTTCATTTGACTGACAATATGTTCAATTCTTTGTGTATCGTTAATACCTAATACGACACATTTCGCCTTTTCAATTCCTGCGGCTCGTAAAACATCTAATCGAATACCATCGCCATAATAAACTTTAAAACCAAACTTTGCGGCAGCACGGATATTTTCGATATTACGATCAATCACTGAAACGCTAATTCCACGAATTAATAATGTTTGGCAGACAATTTGACTAAAACGTCCAAAACCAATAACTAAAACGTTATCTTCCAAATCCACGATGGTGTCTAGATCATTTTCATCAAGTTGATCAAGATGTTTAGGCTCTGTACGCTGTATAAGTTTGCGAGCAATTTGAGCGATAATAGGCGAAAAAAGCATCGAAATAATCACTGCAGCAGTGAATGTCGCTTGTTCTTCATTACTGATTACTTCTGCAGTTGCTGCGGCTGAAAAAAGAACGAAAGCAAATTCACCACCGTGTGCCATCAAAGACATTCGCCCTATGGCTTCTCGATGATCAAGACGGGTAATTCGGGCAATAATATAAACAGCACTGGCTTTTCCAAGTATATAAAGAAAAACAATTCCAAGTAGCAATATCCAATGATTAAACACTAAATGCAAATCTAAGGACATTCCTACGCCCATAAAAAATAATCCAAGTAATAAACCGCGAAATGGTTCTATATCCGCTTCAAGCTGATGGCGAAAAGCTGATTCAGACATCATCACACCAGCAACAAACGCGCCCATTGCCATTGAAAGCCCGCCAATTTCCATTGCTAATGCCGCACCTAAAACGACCAATAATGCACCAGCTGTCATCATTTCACGAATACGTGCTTTAGAAATTAAACGAAATAGTGGGTTCATTAACCATTTTCCAGCCACAATTAACCCCACAACAGCACTTAATGCTATGCCAATTGATACCCAATCAGTGTGTGGTGTAGCTTCTTTCGAATGGGGAGCAAGAAAAGCGACAGACGCCAAAAGTGGTACGATAGCAATATCTTCAAAAATTAATGTCGAAATTACACGTTGTCCTTTTGACGTAGAAGTAAGCCCCCTTTCTTCTAGTGATTGCATTACAATAGCAGTAGAGGAAAGCGTGAAACCCATACCAGCAATAAATGCAACTTCTTTTGTTAATCCTAATAAATAAATACCCGAAAAAGTGAGTAAGCAACCACATAATCCAACTTGTAACAAACCTCTGCCGAAAATAGCTTTACGCATTGCCCAAAGGCGTTCTGGATACATTTCAAGCCCGATAATAAAAAGAAACATTACCACACCTAATTCCGCTAAATGTACCACTGCTGTTGGATCTTGCACTATGCCAAAAACAGATGGGCCGATCAAACAACCTGCGACTAAATAACCTAGCACGCTACCCAACCCGAGTCTTTTAAATAACGGCACAATTGTTACACTAGATGCGAGTAAAATAACGACTTTAATCAGTTCTGGATTGGCAAGTTGAGACATAATGGCTCCCATAATGCAAAAAATACAAATATTTTGGCTAGTATATTAAAAAGTTATATGTGATAAATCATACTACATCTTTTAATATAACTTTAAACTACATTCATTTTATATGAAATTGTGAGTTTCATTTAGTAACCGATGAATTAATTTTGCATTCGCAGGTGGAAACTGTCCTGCATCTAGTTCGCGTTGTTCGATCCAAAAACCTTCTTGCCCCTCTCGCCCAAAAGGTTCGCCAATCCATTCATCTACCAGATAAAAGAAAAAAGAAATAATCTTTGTTGGATATTCAAATTGAAAACGTTCATAAAGTTCAGCATTTAATGCAACGATGCCTATTTCCTCTTCCAGTTCACGTTTTAAAGCCTGTTCTGAGGTCTCTCCCGCATCTACTTTTCCACCAGGGAATTCTAAAGATTGGGCAAAATCCTGTCCTTCTAAACGCTGCGTTAAATAGATCTGACCAAATTCATTACGAATAATCCCCGCAGCAACTTGTATAATTTTTTTATCCATTTTTCTATCCAATGTAGAGGTATGAAAAAAGTGCGGTGAAAAATCACCGCACTTTGATTGTTCATTAGTGGCGTGCCACACGACTGCCGTGACAATGCTTATATTTTTTACCCGACCCACAAGGACAAGGCTCGTTGCGTCCAATGCGACGATCTGAATAATCTTCAGTCTCTGAATTTTGAGTTGTCTGACTATTTTCATCCACAGGTAAATTATTTTGATTGATACGAGCAGCCATTTCTTGACGAGCACGTTCAGCTTCTTCCATTTCTTCTTGAGTACGCACACGTACACGGGTTAAAGTCGTGATAACGTGGTGTTTTAAGGAATCTAGCATTTCCGTAAACATACGGAAAGATTCTTTTTTATACTCTTGTTTTGGATCTTTTTGCGCATAGCCACGTAAATGAATACCTTGGCGTAAATAATCCATCGAAGCTAAATGTTCTTTCCAAAGTTCATCTAAGGTTTGTAACATAACACCTTTTTCAAAGTGGCGCATAGCGTCTTCGCCAGCCAAAACCTCTTTTTCTTTGTATTCCTTTTCTGCAATTTCCACAATGCGTTCGCGCAAACTTTCTTCGTGAAGATTATTATCTTCTTCTAACCAATTAGAAATCGGTAATTCCATACCAAACTCTTGGGCTAAACGTTCTTCAAGCCCTTTAATATCCCATTGTTCTTCCAAAGATTGCGGTGGAATATATTGATCAATCACACCATTAAACACATCGTGGCGAATGGCATTGATGGTTTCAGAAATATCATCATTATCAAGCAAATAATTGCGTTGCTCATAAATGGCATGACGTTGGTCATTTGCCACATCATCATATTCAAGTAGGTTTTTACGACCATCGAAATGGAAAGCTTCAACTTTTGCTTGAGCGGATGCAATCACTTTCGCCAACATTTTCGATTCCATTGCCTCGCCCGGTACAGTAAACGCTTTACGCATTAAATTGAGCTTACCCTCATTCAAATAAATGCGCATTAAACCATCTTCTAAAGAAAGATAGAAACGAGAAGAACCGGGGTCACCTTGACGACCTGAACGGCCACGTAACTGGTTATCAATACGGCGAGATTCGTGACGCTCTGTACCGATAATATGCAACCCACCTGCTTTCATTACAATTTCGTGGTTTTTCTCCCACTCTGCTTTAAGGGCTTCAATTTGTTCTTGAGTTGGATTTTCTAATTTAGCAGCCTGCGCTTTCCAGTTACCACCAAGAATAATATCCGTACCTCGCCCAGCCATATTCGTTGCGATAGTCACCGCACCAGGATAACCAGCTTCTGCCACGATTTCAGCTTCTTGTTGGTGGAATTTCGCATTCAACACATTGTGTTTGATGCCCGCTTTATCTAACGCTTTAGATAATTCTTCTGATTTTTCGACTGAAATCGTCCCCACTAATACTGGTTGCTGGCGTTCTACACAATCTTTAATATCTTCAATAATCGCATTAAATTTATATTGTTCATTTTCAAACATCACATCAGTGCGATCATCACGAATCATTGGACGATTTGTTGGAATTACAACAGTTTCCAAGCCGTAAATTTGTTGGAACTCAAACGCTTCAGTATCCGCAGTCCCCGTCATACCTGCAAGACGCTCATATAAACGGAAGTAGTTTTGGTAAGAAATTGACGCGACAGTTTGGTTTTCGCTCTTAATATCCACCCCTTCTTTTGCCTCAATGGCTTGGTGCAAACCATCTGACCAACGACGCCCCGCCATTGTACGACCAGTGTGTTCATCAACAATCACGATTTCACCGTCCTTCACAATGTAATCGACATCTTTTTCAAACAATGTGTGCGCACGCAATGCAGCCATAACGTGATGAAGCAATACAATTCGACTAGGAGAATACAAAGAGTCCCCCTCAGGCATTAAACCTTGCGTAATTAACCAATCTTCTACTTTTTCTTGACCACGTTCGGTTAAATGCGCCTGTTTAGATTTCAAATCTAAAGTGAAATCGCCCTCTCCTTGATATTCTTCCGTATCTTCTTTTTCTTGTTTAATTAAACTTGGGATCAATTTATTTACCGCAATATAAAGCTCTGAACTGTTTTCTGCCTGGCCAGAAATAATCAATGGCGTACGTGCTTCATCGATTAAGATAGAATCCACTTCATCCACCAACGCATAGCCTAAAGTACGTTGGAAACGCTCTTCTTTTGAGTGGGCTAAGTTGTCACGTAAATAATCAAAACCAAGTTCACTATTGGTTGCATAAGTAATATCTGCCGCATAAGCTGCACGTTTTTCTTCTGGCGATAAACCAGGAATATTGACGCCTACGCTCATACCCAAAAATTCAAATAACGGACGGTTTGTTTCTGCATCTCGGCGAGCAAGATAATCATTCACCGTGACAACATGAACGCCTTTACCTTCAAGAGCGATTAAATAACAAGGAAGAGTCGCCGTTAATGTTTTACCTTCACCAGTACGCATTTCTGCGATACAGCGGTTAGTCAATACCATCCCACCGATAAGCTGCACATCAAAATGGCGCATACCAAGCACACGCTTACTTGCTTCGCGTACCGTTGCGAATGCTTCTGGTAAAATTTGTTGCAAAGTTTCGCCACCACTTAAACGATCACGAAACTCTTGTGTTTTTGCTTTTAATTCATCATCACTTAATGCCTCAAAAGCAGGCTCCATTTTATTAATTTTTACGACTTGTTTTTTTAATTTACGTAAAACGCGTTCATTACGACTACCAAAAATTCTTGTTAAAATGCTCATAATTTCTCTTTTTAAATATATAAGTTAAATAGTTAAATGCTTATGAAATACTTTATTTCATGCACAATAATTTTTTAAAATATCGCTATTTCAATAGCAATATTCTTCACAAAAAACAGAAAAATTAAATAAGTAAGGGGCCTGCTCGAATTGGCGCACTAAGATTCAATACATCCGCTAAAAAGTGCGGTTGAATTTTAGGTTGTTTTTCAGTTTGACGGGAAATTGAAGGTTGAGGAATGGCTTGTCGTTGCACTTCACGAGCAACTTTTACCGTTTCTAACGCTTGTTGAATGGAAACACTTGAGGAATAATTTTCCGTATTATTTTGATTTTCAAAACTTTGTGCGTTAGGCAAAGCAAAAATCGCGATGATACTTAAAAGTAATCGCGACCAAAAATTCGGTTTGACAGTGCCTGAAATCATTCGTCTCATTGTTTATTATGAAAATTGCGTGTATTGTAGCGGAAATCTAAACTGATGTCATTTACTGGGGGCTGACTTTATGGAAAACAAGGCTGATCGTTATCAAAAAGCAGTCAATATTATGGATGTGCTTGAGCAATCGCCCTTTGCCAAAATAATCAAAAAAGGTCTTGCCATCAATGAACTTAATCAAAAATTTAACCGCATTTTTCCACAGGAATTTCACGGCAAATTTCGTATTGGCAACATAACAGATCATTTAATTTTTATTGAAGTGTCTAATGCTATTGTTCGGCAGGGGATTCTATTTAAACAAATTGAATTATTAACACTAATTCAAGAAGAATTTCCGCAAGTAACAGGGTTTGAGATAACGATCAATCCTGGATTTTAAGTTTCAAATATAAGGAAAAATAAAGAATTACTTATCAATCAAACTTTTTAATAATGCTTTCTCTATTTTTTTCTCCTCGCGTCTTTTCTGAAAAAATGTACTCAATTTTTGACTACACTCTTCTGCCAATACGCCAGATGTAATCTCTAAAGTATGATTCATCTTGTAATCATCAAAAAAATGAAAACGTGATCCAATCGCGCCAGTTTTATAATCAGATGCACCGAACACAAGGCGTTTAATACGGCTATGCAAAATTGCCCCTGCACACATTGTGCAAGGCTCTAATGTCACATAAAGCGTGCTATTCAGTAGGCGATAATTTTGAATATTTTTCGCGCCATTACGCAAAGCGATAATTTCAGCATGTGCGGTAGGATCGCTTTGAACAATGGAGAGATTCCAACCTTCTCCAATAATATTTCTAGCGTCATCAACCAAAACCGCCCCCACAGGAATCTCACCTAACGCTTCCGCTTTATCGGCAAGCTCAAGGGCGTAGCGCATCATTTTCTCGTCAAATTCTGACCGCACTTTTGCTGCATCCATTAGACGGAAAAAGGATATTTAATTGGCTCATGAGATTGATAGCCAACGACTTTAAAATCATCCATCGTGACCCAAGTTTCTAAATCTTCAAGGCTTTTTATATCTGGATTGATTTCTAATTTTGGCAAGGGGAAAGGCTTGCGTTTAAGTTGCACATCACGCATTAACTCAAGCTGATCTTCATAAATGTGCGCATTCACAATTTTATGATATGCCTTACCTGCTCTTTTACCCGTAATCTGAGCCATCAGAGCCAAGAAAGTAAACACCTGAATTTGATTGAAATTCAATCCAAGCGGAACATCACAGGAACGTTGATAACTAGTAAGATGTAAAGTATCGCCCACAAGAGAAAAAGTATGCGTGTGCATACAAGGACGAAGACAACCAAGATCAAATTCCCCAGGGTTAAAAAAAGTTAAAATCTCTCCTCTATCATCAATACCTTTCGTTAAGTTATTAACAATTTTACGTAGCTGATCTATGGTTTCTCCATTAGGCTTACGCCATGCTCTGCCTTGCACACCATATACGCGCCCCATATCATCAACGCCTCTACGATGCGGATTTGCAAGCCAAGCTGCATTTACATTCGCATTAGCATCCCAAGTTTTCGTGCCAAGTGCGCGGAAATCAGCGGCATTGTCATATCCACGAATATAACCTAGAAATTCAGCAATGGCCGCTTTCCAATAACTTTTACGGGTAGTAATCAGCGGAAATTGATTATTCGCCACATCATATTCTAAATCTGCATTAATGACCGTGAGGCAATGCTTACCTGTACGTTCATTAGCAACCCACTCCCCTTCACTAACAATGCGGCGACAAAGATCAAGATATTGCTTCATAAAAATCTCCTATTTTATGACCGCACTTTTGCGTGAATAAGCCCAAGCCATAATGAAAGCACCACCAATAATCATTGGTAAGCAAAGGGCTTGCCCTCGTGTAATAATCCCAAAGAAATTTTCAACTTCAGGTTCACGCACATATTCCACAATAAAACGGAAGACACCATAACCAATTAAGAATAAACCTGCAACAGAAGCCATTGGACGTGGCTTTTTAATAAAAATATTCAGAATCGCAAACAACACCAGGCCTTCTAAAAAGGCTTCATAAAGTTGTGATGGATGACGAGGCAGTAAAAGAGGATCATTCGGGAAAATCATTGCCCAAGGCACATTCGTTTCGCGTCCCCATAGTTCAAGATTAATGAAATTACCAATTCTGCCTAAACCTAAACCAAACGGAATCAAAGGCGCAACAAAATCAGCCGTTTGCCAAAAATTACGTTTTTGTGAATAGGATGTCCAAATCATAGCAACAATTACACCAATTAAGCCACCGTGGAACGACATTCCACCTTCCCAAACGCGGAATAAATAAAGTGGTTCTTGTAAGAAATGATCGAGATTATAGAAAAATACATCGCCAACACGTCCGCCAATAAACACCCCCATAAAACCATTGAAAAGTAAGGTATCAACTTGATCTACTGTCCAACCGCTATTTGGGCGATTAGCACGGCGAACCGCAAGCCAACGTGCAAAAACAAAACCTAAAAGGTACATCAAACCATACCAACGTAAGCCGATATTACTATCGCCAAGCGTAAAAATACTCGGATCAAAGTGGGGAAGAAGTAAATAATTTGAATTCATAATTTTCCTTATTTCAGAAACATATTGATCGCAACCACAATTAAGAAAAGGGCGAAACCTTTTTTTAAGGTTGAAACAGGCAATTTAGCGGTTGCACTTGCGCCTAATTTGGAAGTAAAAAATGAAGTGGCAGTAATACCTAACACTGCGGGAAGATAAATATAACCGAGCGAATATTCAGGCATTAATGGATTTCCCCAACCACTCACTATAAAACTAAACATCCCTGATATACCCAATAACATCCCACAAAATGCGGAAGAACCGATAGCTTGTTTGATATTAATGCCACGAGCAGTTAAAAACGGTACAATAAATCCACCACCGCCAATTCCCGCAGCACTAGATGCCATACCAATCAAAATACCGCCGATTACGGAAGCAAGGGGGGTAAGTGGTTTTGTTGTGACTTGATCTTTTTTAATCGAAAGTACCATTTTTGTGGCTAAATATACCACTAAGCAAGCAAAAATTTTGGCAGAAATTTCACGATCAAGTCTTCCAATGAATAAACCACAAATAAAAACAGAAAACATAATAACCGGAGCTAAAATGCGAACTGCCTGCCAGACTATGTTACCTAATTTATGATGACGTTGTGCCGATCCAATGCCAGTAATCACAATGGTAGCAAATGATGTTCCAAGTGCGGTAGACATCAACAAAGACTCTGGTACATCTACAATAGGCAGTAAATACACTAACGTTGGCACAATTACTAACCCACCGCCGATACCAAATAATCCTGCAAGAAAACCCGCTAATGCACCAACAAGTAAACAAAGAAGAATAAAAGTGAACATTATTGGCCTCTTGATTTATAAAAATGGCGTTTCGTGTATTTTGCCTGAGAATATTTTTTGTTTGCCGAATAATGCTGTGAATTTGCTTCACGAGATGCGGAAAATATTAGTGGATTGTCCGTAAATAGTATCGAAGCAAACTCTTTCATTACCTTTCGATAAACATCTCGCTTAAAAGACACAACTTGACGAACAGGATACCAAAAACTTACCCAACGCCACCCGTCAAATTCTGGCGATTTAGTTGTTTGCATATTGATGTTTTTTTCATCGCTAACAAGCTGTAGCAAAAACCAGCGTTGTTTCTGCCCAATACACATCGGCTTGCTATCATAACGCAATAAACGCTTTGGCAATTTATAGCGTAACCAATGTTTAGAAACATATAACAGACGCACATCTTTAGGTTGTAAACCAACTTCCTCGTGTAGTTCGCGATACATCGCTTGCTCAGCACTTTCATTATCATTAATGCCACCTTGCGGAAACTGCCACGAATTTTGCCCACAACGCTTCGCCCAAAGCACTTGCCCTTTGCGATTACAAATCACAATACCCACATTTGGACGGTAGCCATCAAAATCGATCACTATCGTTTTACCTTAAATTTTTCCTATAAAAATAGCTCAAGATTGTTTCATAAATCAGTGCTTTTATCAACCAAAGGACATTATGACAAAATAATCATATCATCACGATGCATTGCCACCGCGCCATATTCATAGCCTAAAACATTCTCAATGTCTGCTGATTTTCTGCCCTTAATTAATTGTAGAGCATCGCTGTTATAGCGTGGCATACCCAGCGCAATGTCTTTACCTGATTGAGTGCGTATTTTGACTACTTCACCACGCGAAAAACGCCCTTCCACGTTAATAATACCAGCGGGTAATAAAGATTTATTTTGTTCAAGAATGGCATTTTGCGCACCGTTATCAATGGTAATAATACCTGCCGATGGTGCGGCGAAAAGCCATTGTTTGCGGCTTTCTAATCGATCAGATTGGTGTGCAATAAATTTTGTACCAATATTTTGTTCATAAGCAAGATCTGCAATTACATTTGGGCGATTACCTGGAGCAATAATGGTTTCAATTCCAGAGCGAGTCGCAACATCGGCAGCAATGATTTTGGTCATCATTCCACCAGTACCAAGATTTGTACCACTTCCTCCTGCAATTGATCGAATATGATCGGTGATTTGTTCTACAACTGGAATTAATTTCGCTTCAGAATTTTTACGCGGATCACTATCAAATAAACCTTGTTGATCAGTCAATAAATAAAGCTGTTCCGCTTGCACAAGAATAGCGACTAATGCCGATAAATTGTCATTGTCACCTACTTTAATTTCCGCAGTCGCCACTGCGTCATTTTCATTAATCACAGGAATAATGTGGTTATCTAAAAGTGCGTGTAAAGTATCTCGCGCATTTAAAAAACGTTCGCGATCTTCAATATCTGCACGAGTTAATAAAAGTTGCCCGATATGGATATCATAAATAGCAAATAATTTTTCCCAAGCCTGAATTAATTGGCTTTGACCAACCGCTGCAAGCAGTTGCTTTGAGGCGATAGTGGGTGGTAATTGAGGATGATTTAAATAATGGCGACCCGCTGCAATCGCACCAGAAGTCACGATCACTATACGAAATCCATCATTATGCAATTGTGCAATTTGACGAACGATTTCCATCATGTGCGGTGAATTCAGTTTTGGCGAACCCTGAGTTAGCGTGCTTGTACCGAATTTCACAACGATTGTTTTTTTGTTCATAATCCTTTCCAAGTTCTTAAAATTGGCATTAACGTTATCACTAAATCAATGAAAAATCACTTAATATCAGGTATAGTAACGGCAAATTTTAGGGGGATTTATGACATTTAGTTTAATTGTGGCGACAACATTAAATAATGTGATTGGTAAAGATAACCAAATGCCTTGGCACTTGCCTGCAGATTTAGCTTGGTTTCGTCAGAACACCACTGGTAAACCTGTCATTATGGGGCGTAAAACCTTTGAAAGTATTGGTCGTCCACTACCTAAACGTACCAATATCGTACTTTCTCGCCAGCTTTTTGAACACGACGGTGTGGTATGGAAAGATAGCCTTGAAAGTGCGGTCAATTTTGTCAGAGATTTTGATGAAATTATGTTGATTGGTGGGGGAGAGTTATTCAAACAATATTTACCCAAAGCAGATAAGTTATACCTTACTCAAATTCAAACAGAACTAGATGGCGATACTTTTTTCCCTCAATTGAATTGGGAGGAGTGGGAAATTGAATTTGATGAATATCGTAAGGCGGATGAACAAAATCGCTATGATTGCCGATTTTTAATTCTTACCCGAAAATAAATCAAATAAATGAAACAATACTTCTAGAACATTCATTAATCTAGCAAAAACAAAGAGATGACAATTTCCCCTTGAGTTCCCCTTTTTAAAGTTTCATAATGACCTTTCATTTTATTTTTGATAGTTTTAAATATCCCATTTTTAAACATTATCCCAGCTTAGGGAAGGCATTATGACGCAAATTGCAACTGAAAACCCATCAACTAAATCTGTATCAAATAAAACTGACCGTAAAAAAGGCTTAAGCATTTTTATTCTTGTCCTGCTTATTATTGGTATTGCTTGTGCTTTGTATTGGTTTTTCTTCTTGAAGGATTTTGAAGAAACAGAAGATGCTTATGTGGGTGGTAATCAAGTGATGGTGTCATCACAAGTTGCAGGTAATGTGGCGAAGATTAATGCTGACAATATGGATAAAGTCCATTCAGGCGATGTACTAATTGAATTAGATGATACCAATGCAAAACTTAGTTTTGAACAAGCAAAAAGCAATCTCGCCAATGCGGTGCGTCAAATAGAACAACTGGGTTTTACTGTGCAGCAATTGCAATCCGCTGTGCACGCCAATGAAATTTCTTTAGCTCAAGCACAAGGCAATTTGACACGCCGAGTTCAACTTGAAAAAATGGGCGCAATTGATAAAGAATCTTTCCAACACGCAAAAGAAGCTGTCGAGCTTGCCAAAGCAAATTTAAATGCCTCTAAAAATCAATTGGCTGCTAATCAGGCTTTATTGCGTAACGTTCCATTACGTGAACAACCGCAAATACAGAATGCAATTAGTTCACTCAAACAGGCTTGGTTAAATTTGCAACGTACAAAAATTAGAAGTCCAATTGATGGCTATGTAGCGCGTCGTAATGCTCAAGTAGGGCAAGCCGTTTCAGTGGGCGGCACATTAATGGCGGTGGTTTCTAATGAACAAATGTGGTTAGAAGCTAACTTCAAAGAAACCCAATTAACGAATATGCGCATTGGCCAGCCGGTGAAAATTCATTTTGATTTATACGGTAAAAATAAAGAATTTGATGGCGTGATAAATGGTATTGAAATGGGGACTGGTAATGCGTTTTCTCTCTTACCTTCACAAAATGCTACTGGTAACTGGATTAAAGTGGTGCAACGTGTACCTGTGCGAATTAAATTAGATCCACAACAATTTGCCGAAATGCCATTGAGAATTGGTCTTTCTGCAACGGCAAAAGTAAGAATTGCAGATTCATCTGGCCCAATGTTACGAGAAAAATCAGAACAGAAAACTTTATTTGCTACTGATACACTTAAATATGATGAAAGTGCGGTAGAAGATTTAATTGAATCTATCATTCAGCAAAACAGCCATTAAGGCAGTGCTATGGACAATTCCGCAAAAAAATTCCCACCTATTCAAGGTGGTGCCCTGATTTTATTAACGCTGGCTTTATCTCTCGCCACCTTTATGCAGGTATTAGATTCTACGATTGCAAATGTGGCGATTCCTACTATTGCCGGCGATTTAGGCGCATCTTTTAGTCAAGGTACGTGGGTAATTACTTCTTTTGGTGTGGCAAACGCGATTTCTATTCCAATAACAGGTTGGTTAGCAAAACGTTTTGGCGAAGTGCGGTTATTTTTAGTCTCAACTTTTTTATTCGTTGTCTCTTCTTGGCTTTGTGGGATTGCAGATAGTCTTGAGGCATTAATTATTTTTCGCGTCATTCAAGGTGCTGTCGCAGGCCCCGTGATCCCTCTTTCGCAAAGTTTATTATTAAATAATTATCCTCCAGAAAAACGCGGAATGGCATTGGCGTTTTGGTCAATGACTATTGTTGTTGCACCTATTTTTGGCCCAATTTTAGGCGGATGGATTAGTGATAATATCCACTGGGGATGGATTTTCTTTATCAATGTTCCGATTGGTTTGCTAGTTGTGCTAATCAGTTGGAAGATTTTGGGTAGCCGAGAAAGTGAAATTGTTCATCAACCTATTGATAAAGTTGGTTTAGTCTTACTTGTCTTAGGTGTGGGATCTTTGCAATTAATGCTTGATCAGGGTCGTGAGCAAGATTGGTTTAATTCTAATGAAATCATTATATTAGCGGTGGTTGCTGCGGTTTGTCTGATTGCATTAATTATTTGGGAACTAACAGATGACAATCCTGTAGTGGATATTTCGCTTTTCCATTCTCGTAATTTTAGCGTAGGGTGTTTATGTACTAGTTTAGCCTTTTTGATTTATCTAGGTTCTGTGGTATTAATTCCGCTCTTGCTACAACAAGTCTTCCATTACACCGCGACGTGGGCAGGGCTTGCGGCTTCCCCAGTTGGATTATTCCCAATTTTGCTTTCACCGATTATTGGGCGTTTCGGTTATAAGATCGATATGCGAATTTTAGTGACGATAAGCTTTATTGTATATGCAATAACATTTTATTGGCGAGCGGTAACTTTCGAGCCATCAATGACATTTGTTGATGTAGCTTTACCACAATTAGTGCAAGGTTTAGCGGTGTCCTGTTTCTTTATGCCACTTACTACAATAACGCTGTCTGGCTTGCCTGCGCATAAAATGGCTTCAGCCTCTAGCTTATTTAACTTTTTGAGAACTTTAGCGGGTTCTGTAGGAACATCTTTGACCACATTTATGTGGTATAACCGTGAAGCTGTTCACCACACTCAATTAACAGAACACATTAATCCTTATAACCCGATTTCCCAAAGTTTTTACCATCAAATGAATCAATTTGGTTTAAGTGATACGCAAACTTCAGCTTACCTCGCTCAACAAATAACATCGCAAGGATTTATTATTGGCGCAAATGAAATATTTTGGTTATCAGCTATGGGATTCTTAGGATTGCTTATTGTGATTTGGTTTGCAAAACCACCTTTTAGTACTCAGCATTAAAATAAATATATATTACATACCAATCACAACACAATCGGTAACAGTTTTAGCTCTACTTTGCGCCTGTACTGCAAGCTCTCGAGTATCAAAACTTGCTACACGAACACGGTTCCATTCGCCGTTAGTTTGTATTTGAGCATTTAATCCTGTCATCTGTAAACGACCTTGCAAATTTTCAGCTTGCGCTCGATTTTTAAAAGCACCGCATTGTAAACCAAATTTCTTGCTATCCCGTACATTATTAACCGTTTTTATTTGTTCTACTTTTTTTGCGCTTTCAATTTTCTGTGAGTCTTGCTTTTTAATTGATTCCAATTTTACGATTTCTGACTCTGTATTTTTCATATCTTCCGTTTTTTTGGATTGAGTTCTCGTTGCATCTTCTATTCTCTGTTGCTCAGCCAGTTTTCTAGCTTCATCAGCCGCTTTTTGATCTCTTTCTATTTGAATTAAAACTTGACGTTGTTCTTCTGTTAAACGCATATTTTGTTCTACACTCGCTGGATTATTATCTACAGGTACAGTACGCGTTTCTAAGGCTTTAATATAACTCCACACTTCCTCTGGACGATTAGGTAACACACTTTTAGGTTGAGCTTTTTCCTGTTGTGTTATAGCTTGCTGCACGCTTACCTTACTGTTCTGATTTTTCAACAAATAAAGTCCAACAACAAAAACTAGAACAATAAATAAAGCAAGAAAAATCAAGACATTTGTATTCTTTTTCTTATTTTTTTTCTTATTATTTGAGCTACGACGCGCAGCAAAATCTCGATGTGCCACAATAAATTCCTAGATTTGAAGTGATAATTTTAATAATTCAACAAAATTCGCTAAGTTTACTGAAAAATAGTCTTTAAATAAAGACTAACATAAGTGGATTATTTATATAATTAACAGAATAAAAAAATACCGCACTTATACAGGTTATGCTCAAAAAAGTTGGATAAAACAACTATTTATAAGTACAAATTACGTAAGATAACCTAAGTGCGGTTTGTTTTTTCTATGTTTTAATTAGTGGGTTGTTTTATTTTCATCAAAAACCGGTAATGGTTTGTGTTCAGTTGCGATATAGCTATATACCACAGGCAAGACGAACAAGGTGAAAATAGTACCAATGGATAATCCCGCTACAATCACTATCCCAATACTAAAGCGAGATACCGCTCCCGCACCTGTTGCATAGAGTAATGGAATTAAGCCAGCTACCATTGCCGCCGTTGTCATTAGAATTGGACGCAAACGCACTTTTGCCGCGTGAGTGATTGCCTCAATTCGAGTTTTACCATAGTTTAGCTGTTCTTCTTTTGCCACTTCACACATTAAGATACCGTGTTTAGTGATTAATCCCACGAGAGTAATCAACCCAACTTGAGAGTAGATATTTAATGTTGTTCCTGCGATGCTAAAGAAGGATAAAATATTTAAGCTCACCAATGCACCACTTACGGCTAATGGTACGGAAATCATAATTACCATTGGGTCACGTATAGATTCAAACTGAATGGCAAGCACCAAGAAAATAATTACAACAGCAAGAATGAAAGTCGTCGTAAGTGCATTACCCTCTTGTACTAATTGACGAGCTTCGGATTTGAAATCATAAGTGTATCCTTGTGGCAAATTATCATTTGCCTGTTGTTGAAGCCAAGCAATGGCATCACCACTTGATATACCCGGCATTGGTACAGCACTGATTTCAGCCGAATTTAATTGGCTGAAACGCGGTAATGATGTTGGCTGAGTTTCTAATTTCATACTAATAACACTACTTAATGGCACTGATTGACCATTAGATGCAGTTAAATAATAATTTTGGAAACTTTCTGGCGATAAGCGATCATCTCGTTTTACCTGCGAAATGACTTTATAAGCGCGTCCATCCGCATCCACACGCGTAACTGTCGCACCAGATAAGAAACTCCCTAAAGTATTACTGATTTGTTGCATCGTGATGCCGTAAGTACCAGCTTTCTCTTTATCTACTGAAATTGTCATTTGCGCCGTGTCATAGGTCAAATCTAAATTTGTATAAATAAATTTGCCAGAGGCTTTCATCGCACTGAGGAATTTCTCTGCGGTGTTTGCCAAAGATTTATAATCTTGCGCAGTTTTCAATACAATAGAGACTGGAGCGCCTTGTTCCCCTGTATCAATTTCAGGAATGTTAAATGCTGATACTGACACTTCTGGAATTGATTTTGCTTTTTCATTAATTTCATTCATTATTGCGGATTGTTTACGTGAACGTTCTTTCCAATCTTTCAATGTGATGATATTTAACGAGCTATTAGAAGTTGGCGCACCAGCAATGCTCATACCAAAAGAGACTTCGGGTGTTTCCATTACATTTTTCATATATGGTTGCATTGCATTTTGAATGTAATCCACATTTACGCTAGATGGCGCGTTACCAATTGCAATAAATGCGCCTTTATCTTCATTTGGCGTTAATTCACTAGAAAGTGAATTAAACAAAAATGGGAGCGTTGAGAAAATCACGACCGCAAAAGCCAGCATTGATTTACGATTGAGCATAACGAGATCAAGCATGTATTCGTAAACACGATTTACTTTACCTAAGGTATGTTCTACGCGTTCTTCCATCCATGTTGGTTTAGCATTGGATTTGAGTAACTTACTACTCATCATTGGCGATAACGTTAATGCCACAACACCAGAAATAAATACTGCACCAGCAAGGGTTAAAGCAAACTCTTTAAACAATGTGCCAGTAATCCCCCCCATTAAAGCCATTGGTGAGTAAACTGCGATCAATGCGATAGTCATAGAAATTACAGGCACGGCAATTTCACGCGTACCAATAATCGCCGCTCGGAATGGCGTTTCTCCCGCTTTAATATGACGATCAATATTCTCCAGCACCACAATAGCATCATCTACAACTAAACCTATGGCAAGAATTAAAGCAAGCAAGGTCATTAAATTAATAGAAAAGTTGAAACTTTGTAGCAGCATTAATACGCCAATAAGAGAAATTGGAATAGCCAATATTGGAATTAAAATAGCACGGAACGAACCGATAAACATTAAAATTACCACTAAAACGATCAAAGTAGCTTCACCAATAGTTTTTATGACCTCGTGAATAGAGCTATTAATGGCAATAGTGCGGTCATAAAGAATATCGCTTTCCATACTGTCTGGCAGTTGTGTTTTTATACTTTCATATAAAGGGCGAATTTTTTCTGCGACAGTCAAAGGGTTTGCTGTCGAGGTTGGATTGATGGCTAACACAACGGACTCTGCACCATTTGCCGTAGCACGCGAATTATCATTTTCTTTATTTAATTCAACGGTTGCAATATCACGCAAACGCACTAAATCATCGCCATTTGATGAAATAATTAAGTTGCTGAGTTGTTCCACTGATTTCGTTGTAGTCTCTACTTTATTACGATAACTCACATAATAGCCATTATCGTTCCCCGCAGCCGTTTGTACATTATTTGCAGAAAGGGCAGACATCACTGTTGGCACAGAAAGATTTTGAGCTGCCATTTTTTGTGGATCTAGCCAAATACGTAATGCATACTCAGCCGCACCAAATACTTGTACTTCTGCCACGCCTTCAATCGTAAAGAATTGAGGTTTGACTACACGATTGATGTAATCAGTTACCTGACTAGAATCTAGTTTTTTAGATCGGAAACTGATATACATAATACCGCTCCCACCTGAAGAAGAGGATACACTAGGATCTTCAATACCATTTGGTAATGCTGACTTTACTGCATTCACTTTGGCTAACACATCTGCTAACGTGCCTGCAGGATCGGTATTTAATTTCATTTTTATTGTAATAGTCGAACTACTAGGCGCACTAGTCGAAGACATATAATCAATATTATCGGCTTGCGCGATAGATTCTTCCAATTTTGACGTAACAAATGCTTGGATTAAATTCGCATCTGCCCCTGGATATGCGGTACTCACTGTAATGACTGTAGTAGTCATTTTAGGGTATTCACGCACTGCCAATTTCGAGATTGCTTGCAACCCTAAAATAATCATTAACAAACTAATTGAAACTGCTAAAACAGGACGGCGAATAAATATATCGGTAAATTTCATTCGGATTTCCTCATACATTAAAGTGGTGTTTTATGTGCAGGCTCTACTGCACCCACAATGTCTTTTTTAATCCATTCCACAAGACTTCCATTACCAATACCTTGCTGACCGCCTGTAATAATTTTATCTCCCGCTTTAACTTCATTTCCCTGTAATTGAGCATAAACACCTTGACGATCTTTAGTAAATACGGTGATCTGTTTCGCACGATAGAGACGATCCAATTTTTCATTACCTGACATTTTTCCTTTTTCTTCTTCAGATAATGGTTCAAGTAAATAGGCAATTTCGCCATACATATTGTAGCTAATAGCTACTTGTGGAACGACAACTTGATTTGTTTCAGTTGGTAGCGCAATGCGTAAACGAGAGAACATACCTGAAAGCAATTTATGCCCATCTTCAGGATTAAATGTAGCTTGAACATCAACTAAACCTGTTGATGAATTAATGGCAGGTTCAATAGCCGTAATTCGAGCTGAAAATGTTTCGCCCAAGCGAGCATCTGTTGTCGCTGTAACGCGCTGACCGATATGTAATTTATCTAAATCATTTTGTGAAAGAGCAAAATCCACTTTCATTGAGCTAGTATCTTCTACACGCACAATTTCTGTTCCAACATTCACATATTGTCCAACATTGATTTTCACAATACCTGCTTTGCCATCAAATGGCGCAACAATTTTACGGCGCTCAATTACTGCTTTTAAAGATTCGATATTGGCTAGTTGAGCGTCATAAGCCGCTTTTGCGTTATCCATTTCTTGACGTGATACAGCATTGCTGTTTAATAAACCCACATAACGCTGGTAAGTTTGACGAAGTGCTGATAATTGTGCCTGAGCAGCTTGTAGATTAGCTCGTTCAACAGAACTATCAAGTTCCACAAGCACCTCACCTTTTTTCACATTTTGTCCATTTTGCACAAGTACTTGAGAAATCGTACCTGCATTTTGTGTACTGAGCAATGCGCCTTGATTTGGACGCACAAGACCTGTTGTGTTAATAACTGGCGTCCATTCACGCGGTTGAACTTCAAGTGCGGTTACTGGGCTTGAAGATTCTGGCATTTCTGCAATGGCTCGGCTTATCATTACGCCTTTTATTATATTAAAACCGATGACACCGACAAAAATTAAGACAAATACCACTAAAATTATTTTCATCAAGAAAATATGTGAGCGTTTTGGTCTTTGATGTTGAGTTTGACTCATGTTTAAAGCTCCGTTATAAAAATAACAACAATTATTTCTGAATCGCACGCCAAGAGCGTTCAATCACAGATTCTAAAATTTCAGGCTTAAGATCGAAATCGATAAATTTTGCATCAGAGGCTAAATTTATCGCCGTTTTCAAACTTAATAAAAAGAGAATATCTTCAGATAATTCCGCTAATAAGCCAGCTTTTTTGGCTTGGTCACAAAATAAATCCCAACGACAATTTTTAACGTTTTTACAAATATCCTTGAAATTAGGCAAAGATTCATATTGCTTTAAATTGGATAGAATGGTGGGATTTTCTTGTAAGAAATACCAAATATTTTTCCACATTTGTCGATACTGTTCGAAAAAAGGCTTAGATTCATCAAAATCTTTTTCAAGTGTTGCCATAAACATTGAAAACACTCTATGTGCAAATTGTTCAAGCAACTCATCTTTGTTTTTGAAATAAAGGTAAATCGTTCCTGCTGCTACATTTGCCTCTTTTGCGATTTTATGCATAGAAAGCCGATCTAAACCTTCTTTTGCCATTAAACGATCGGTAGCAAGAAAAATTTGTTCGGCTAAATCAGTTTTAGCTTGTCGCATAAGATCCTTGAGTAAAATAAGGAGCAATAATTGCTCAAAAATGAATGGACGTTCATTTTATTTATTTTTTATTTTTTGGCAAGTTAAAAAACAAAAAGCGTAACAATACTTATCTGTAGGTAATCCGTAAACCCATAAGATGAATGATAAACAAAGGAGGATATAAAAAATAGGAATATAAAATGCAGTCAAAATTAACCGCACTTTTCATCATCAAATCAAGGTGTAGAATGAGGCTACCTTATTTTGTGTGATAAGAACGATGTCTTGTATGCCCTTGCGGTGGTACTGCACGTTTTAACCGATACGGTTTCGGCAGTTCAAGCAAGGCTTCTGTTTCATATTGGCTCACTGGGATAGAATGGCCAATATATTCTTCAATTCCTGGTAAATTCATCGCATATTCTTCGCAAGCAAAACTAATCGAAACGCCACTTTCCCCTGCTCGTCCAGTACGGCCAATTCGGTGAACGTAATCTTCCCTATCATCAGGTAAATCATAATTGAAAACATGCGTCACATCAGAAATATGCAAGCCACGAGCAGCCACATCTGTTGCTACTAAAATATCTAAATCACCGTCGGTAAATTGTTTTAATAACGATAAACGTTTTTTCTGGGCTACATCGCCAGTCAGTAAACCAACACGATGTCCATCAGCCGCCAAATAACCCCAAATTTCTTCACAACGATGTTTTGTATTCGCAAACACAATACAGCGCTCAGGCCATTCATCTTCCATTAAGGTTAAGAGAAGTGCCATTTTATCCTGATTAGATGGATAAAAAAGTTCTTCTTTAATACGATGACCTGTTTTTTGTTCCGGTTCTATTTCAATATATTCAGGATCATTCATATCCTCAAATGCTAATTCACGCACTTTATAAGAAAGCGTCGCTGAAAATAACATCGTTAAACGCGCTTGCGGAGCGGGGCATTTACGCAATAAATAACGAATATCACGGATAAACCCAAGATCAAACATTCGATCCGCTTCATCTAGCACGACAACTTGGATTTCATCTAAACCAATTACGCCTTGTTTTACATAATCAATGACTCGCCCCGTCGTACCAATCAAAATATCTACGCCACGCTCAATCACTTGTAGTTGTTTATCATAACCATCGCCACCATAGGCAAGTGCGGTCTTTAATCCACTCGCTTTTGCAAGAAATTCTGCGTCATTACTAATCTGTACCGCTAATTCTCGAGTAGGTGCTAAAATCAAAGCTCTTGGGTGAGGATATTCAAGATTAGGATCTTGGTGAGTTAAAAGATGGTGAAAAGTAGCCGTTAAAAAAGCCATTGTCTTGCCTGTACCCGTTTGAGCTTGTCCTGCAACATCTCGTCCATTTAAACTGATAGGCAAGGATAAAGCCTGAATTGGGGTACAAAAATCAAAGCCTTTTTTTGCCAAAGCACCTCGCACAATCGGATGTAGAGGAAGAGCGGAGAATCGTTGTTGGCTTAAATAATCTTGTTGCATAAAAATCACATTTTAGAATAATAAAATCACGTTTAGCATAGCATTTTTAGGAAAAATCCTCAAAAAAAGCACCGCACTTATAAAAATTAACCGATAGGGTTTCCTATCGGTTAATCTCTATTTAATGCTCCATCCGTCACTCACATTTGGATCCATTGCAAAATCAGCAGTATCACTTGGAATCGCTTTTTCTTCAGCCGCCCATTCGCCAAGATCAATTAACTGGCAACGTTTGCTACAAAAAGGTCGAAAAGTACTTTCATTTATCCAAGGCACCGATTTTTGGCAAATCGGACAAGGTACTTCAATCATTTCGTCAGGCATTTTTATTTTCCGCTTGTTGTAAATAAAACTGGTGCAATTCTAGCACCTTTTGCTGCAAGTGCGGTAAGTTTTGGGCCAGTTCAGAATCATTGTTAATCACATCATCTGCCCATTTTAAACGCTCTTGTTGAGAAACTTGAGAATTCATAATTCGTTGAATTTGCTCAAAATTATTGTTATCTCGTTGTGATGAACGAGCAAGTTGAGTTTGTGGACTCACATCCACCACCAAAATACGATCACAAAGTGCGGTCAATTTATTTTCTATTAATAAAGGGACGACAAATAATGTGTAAGGCGCAGTTTGTTCAGCTAATTTTTGTTTCATTCGTTCACGAATAGCGGGATGTAGAAGGTTATTTAACCACAATTTATCTTCATCATGGTTAAACACTCGCTCTCGTAAAGCCGCGCGATTAAGCTCGCCTTGTTCCGTTAAAATTTGAGCCCCAAAATGTTCAACAATTTTTGACAATAAGGGGGAATCTTTCGCGACGACTTCTCTAGCAACCACATCCGCATCCACTAGAGGTACGCCAAGATCGGTAAATAAATTAGCAATCGTTGTTTTACCACTACCAATGCCACCAGTTAAGCCAACAATATAAGTCATATAATTTCCCATAAAAAATAAGCGGCGATATTAATCGCCGCTAAACATATAATCAACGAAAGAAAATAAATCATTTCGGATAAACTGGAAGACGTTTACAAATTGCTAATACTTTTTCTTTAGTTTCAGCAATCACTTGTTCTTCATTTTCTTTGCCTAAAGCATCTAAAACATCACACATCCAGCCAGCTAATTCACGCACATCATTTTCATTGAAACCACGGCGAGTCACAGATGGTGTACCTACACGGATGCCAGAAGTGACGAATGGTTTTTGCGGATCGTTTGGTACAGCATTTTTATTCACTGTAATATTTGCTTTGCCTAATGCCGCATCAGCTGCTTTACCTGTTAATCCTTGTTTAATAAAACTTACTAAGAACAAGTGGTTTTCAGTGCCATTTGACACAACGTCATAACCACGTTGTTTAAATACCTCAACCATTGCTTTCGCATTTTTGATTACATTTGCTTGGTATTCTTTATATTGAGGCTCTAATGCTTCTTTAAAGCAAACTGCTTTTGCCGCAATAATATGAACTAATGGACCACCTTGATTTGCAGGGAATACGGATGATTGTAATTTTTTGTAGATTTCTTCATCGCCACAAGATGAAAGAATTAAACCACCACGCGGACCGCCCAACGTTTTATGGGTTGTTGTTGTCACAACATGTGCATGAGGGAGTGGATTTAGATATAAACCCGCTGCAATTAATCCCGCTACATGCGCCATATCCACAAATAAATACGCACCAACTTCATCTGCGATTTCACGCATTTTCGCCCAATCCACAACTTGTGAATAAGCCGAGAAACCAGCAACGATAAGTTTTGGTTTACATTCTAATGCTTTTTGACGAACATCTTCATAATCAATTAAGCCATCCGCAGTAATTCCATAAAGTACGGAGTTATAAATTTTGCCAGAGAAACTGACTTTTGCACCGTGAGTTAAATGACCACCGTGAGCCAAATCCATACCTAAAATAGTATCGCCTGCATTAATCAATGCACCATACACCGCAGCATTCGCTTGTGATCCAGAGTGCGGTTGAACATTCACGTAATCTGCACCAAATAATTCTTTCGCACGGTCAATTGCTAACTGTTCCACAATGTCCGCATACTCACAACCACCGTAATAACGTTTACCTGGATAGCCTTCCGCATATTTATTAGTGAATTGTGAACCTTGCGCTTCCATCACACGTGGACTCGCATAGTTTTCAGATGCAATGAGTTCGATATGTTCTTCTTGACGACGATTTTCATCTTGGATCGCTTGCCACAATACTGGATCGTAATCAGCGATAGTCATATTTCTTGTAAACATTGTGTTCTCCTGTTATGTAATTTATGGCAGATAGTTTAACTGTTTATGGATAAAAACTTAATTAAAATTTCATTCCTAAATTTTCATTACTTAAATGAAATTAATTCATCATAGCGTCTAATTTAATGAACATACTCTTGTTTACCATTAGATTCTATTTTTAGGTATCCAGCATCACCTGTGAGAATATTTCCATTAACAACCCCCTTATCGCAAGTGCTAACTGAATAGTTATATCCCATTATATTAATAATAAAGCTAGATAACTGATTATGAAATGAAATCTTACATGATTCAAAATTGTCCAACACTAGTTTCTGTATTTCTTCATTTGGACTATATAGAACTAATGGCACAATATAATTATCTTCATCAAATGTCCCTTGCTTATAAGTGTCGCCTTTTACATATTGACCATGATCTGATGTATAGGCAATTATCCAATCTTTAGAAGATTTATTAGATAAGTAATGGTAAACCTCTGAGATAAAGTTATCAGTATTTAGAATAGTATTATCATAATTATCTGTTGCGTTATTTTTTCCAAACACCTTCTCTTTTTCATCTAATAATGCCCCATAGGGAATATGACTCCCTCTATGATGTAAAACAACAAAATGATAACCATTATCTAAATTAATATTTTTAAAAGCAGGAAGTAATTTATTATCAGGCATTGAATCTCTTAAAGAATACCCTTCATTATCTGGAAAACGAATATCATCAATCCAAGCTCCTCCTAAAAAATTGATCATATGCATATCATCCCTAGCTTGAGCTGAATAAAAATATGTCTGAAAGCCTTGCTCTTTCGCTAAATTAAATAAATTCGTATCTCCTTTAGCTATCTGTTGTATTCCATTTGGATAAGGAATTGCATTAAAAAACATTGGTAAAGAAATTGCTGTTAGCTTTCCTCCTGAATAAGTTTTACCAACAAGAGCTCCTGATTTATATTTTAAGCTATCTAAAAAAGGAGATGTTTTTCTCCCGTAACCAAAAGCACTAAAATGACTTGAGGTCGCACTTTCCCCCATAATTAAAATTATATTCTTAATTTTCGGAGAGCCCGATTTCATAGGCTTAGATTTATGATAAAGAGGAATATTAGATAAAGAAAATATCTCATAAGGAACAATTCGTCCTATAAAATAACCCAACGATAAATAATTGGATTTTAATCGAGAATAAACAGTGTTAGGTGAAATAAAACGCTCATGGGATTTTGTTGTATACGCTCGAACAAAAACATACATCATCACAGCATAAAAAATAAAGTCAAAAATCCAAGAAAGTTTATATACTTTTCTTTTTATGAAACTTAAACTTAAAAACACAGCAACTTCAAATAAACCAAATAACAATGGATATATGAATTTATCTATCATTGTTAAGCCAGCATTTGTTATCTCATTAATTTCTTTAAATGCAAGTGAGTAATTAACAGGTCCAATCCAAGATTGGTATACTGCATAATGTACATTATTAACAACAATACTTATTGCAAATAAAGCGCCAACTAATATTCTTGTAATTCTATATTTTGAAAAAACAAACAAACAAACAAACAAACAAACAGACAAATAACTTTCAGTGTATCTCTCAATACTAGAAATATTAAATAATTTTCTATAAATAACTTCTAATGAAAGAAGAATTGCAGAATATAATACTACGATGACAAATTGTCGCATAAGTTGATATAACCTCATAAAGTAACAAAATAATAATTCTAATTTATTGTCAGAGCAATCGTAAACGTTGCCCTAACAAAATCCTAAATCCTAGGAAAATACAATTCTACCCTGTACAATATTTTTTATCTAATTAAATTCAACAAGATTTCTAACTATTTTGCTTGTTCTCGTTCCACAGCCCTGTAACCAATGTCTCGACGATAAAAACGCCCAGACCATTGAATTTGCTCAGCCAATTTTAACGCTTTTTGTTGTGCTTCAAATACACTTTCGCCTAACGCAGTCACACAAAGTACACGACCGCCGTTTGTGACTAGCTTGCCTTCTTGTTCTGCGACACCCGCTAAGAAAACTTTCTCGTTTTTGACCGCACTTTTAGGCAATCCGCTGATTTCATCGCCTTTGCGATAATCCTTTGGATATCCCTCTGCAGCCAATACGATACCTAAAGAAGCTCGTGGATCCCATTGTGATATTACTTCATCTAATTTGCCGTCACATGCTTTAAGACAGAGTTCAACAAGGTCTGATTTGAGACGTAGCATTATTGGCTGCGTTTCTGGATCACCAAAACGACAATTAAATTCGATCACTTTCGGCTGCCCATTTGGCATAATCATTAATCCTGCATATAGGAAACCCGTGTAAACACTGCCTTCCGCTGCCATGCCATTAACGGTTGGGTAAATCACTTCCTTCATAATGCGACTATGAATTTCGGGTGTTATTACTGGTGCAGGCGAATACGCGCCCATACCGCCTGTATTTAACCCCGTATCATTTTCGCCCACGCGTTTATGATCTTGGCTAGTAGCCATAGGTTCTACGTTTTTACCATCTACCATGACGATAAAACTTGCTTCTTCGCCATCTAGAAATTCTTCAATCACTACTCGGCTGCCCGCTTCGCCAAAGGCATTACCAGAAAGCATATCGCGTACTGCATCTTCGGCTTCTTGCAATGTCATCGCAACGATTACGCCTTTACCCGCCGCCAAGCCATCCGCTTTAACGACAATTGGTGTGCCTTTTTCACGCAAGTAAGTCAATGCAGGTTCGACTTCGGTGAAGTTTTGATATTCCGCTGTTGGAATTTTATGACGAGCGAGAAAATCTTTAGTGAATGCCTTTGAACCTTCCAATTGCGCAGCCGCTTTAGCTGGCCCAAAAATCTTCAATCCAGCTTCACGAAATGCATCAACTACCCCAATCACTAAGGGGGCTTCAGGACCAACAATGGTTAATCCAATTTGTTTATCTTGAGCAAATTTCACTAATGCTGGAATATCTGTCGCAGAAATATTCACGTTTTCTACTTTGTGTTCCAATGCAGTACCAGCGTTACCCGGTGCGACAAAAACTTTATCTGCTAATGGAGATTGTGCAACTTTCCAAGCCAAGGCGTGTTCACGACCGCCGTTTCCGATGATGAGGATGTTCATGTTGTAGTCCTTGCGTATGCCTAATTTAAAAAAAGTACGGCTATTTTTTACCTGCAATTCCCCCTCTTTTGTAAAGAGGGGGATAGTTAGATAAATTAATGTCTAAAATGTCGCATTCCAGTCAATACCATTACCATATTATGTTCATCCGCCGCATCGATGACTTCTTGATCGCGCATTGAACCACCTGGATGGATCACACATTGAATTCCCACTTTCGCTGCAGCATCAATGCCATCACGGAATGGGAAGAACGCATCAGATGCCATCACACAACCTGCCACGGTCAAGCCTTCATCCTGTGCTTTGATACCTGCAATTTTGGCCGAATACACACGGCTCATTTGACCTGCACCAATGCCGATAGTTTGATTGTCTTTGGCGTAAACAATGGCATTCGATTTCACAAATTTTGCCACTTTCCAGCAGAATAATAAGTCTTTTAATTCTTGTTCAGTTGGCTGACGTTTACTCACGACTTTTAAATCATCCACGCCAACCATACCTAAATCCGCATCTTGTACTAATAAACCGCCGTTTACACGTTTGAAATCCAAACGTTCGGAACGAGAAGTCCATTCACCACATTCAAGCAAACGCACATTTTTCTTACGCTTCATTACTTCTTGCGCTTCAGCAGAAACTTTCGGTGCGATAATCACTTCAACGAATTGGCGTTCCACAATTTCATTCGCCGTTTTTTCGTCTAATTCACGGTTAAAAGCAATAATGCCGCCAAAAGCAGACGTTGGATCGGTTTGGTAAGCGCGATTATAAGCGTCTAAAATATCCTTACCTAACGCCACGCCACATGGATTGGCATGTTTAACGATTACGCAAGCTGGATCGTCAAATTCTTTCACGCATTCAAGTGCTGCATCAGTGTCGGCAATATTATTGTAAGACAAGGCTTTACCTTGCAGTTGATTAGCTGTAGCCACGCTCGCTTCTTTCACATTTAAATCAACATAAAATGCCGCATTTTGATGGGCGTTTTCGCCGTAACGCATAGTTTGTTTACGCACGAAGTTAAGGTTTAAAGTCCGTGGGAATTGACCGCACTTCGCATTCGCCTCTTCTTCCTCTGCAATATGATAAGGTTTTACTAGCTGACCGAAATAGTTGGCAATCATAGAATCATATTGAGCGGTATGTTCAAATGCTTTAATCGCAAGGTCAAAACGAGTTTCAAAAGTTAGGCTGTTTTGATGTTGATCCATTTCGGCTAGAATTGCGTTGAAATCATTGTTATTAACTACGATCGCCACATCTTTGTGGTTTTTCGCTGCAGAACGCACCATGGTAGGCCCCCCAATATCGATATTTTCTACCGCATCAGTCAAGGTGCAATCAGATTTTGCCACAGTGGCAGCAAAGGGATATAAATTCACCACCACCATATCAATGCCTTCAATGGCATGTTGCTGCATGATGGCATCATCTGTACCACGACGACCAAGAATCCCGCCATGTACTTTGGGATGTAAGGTTTTCACTCGACCGTCCATCATTTCTGGGAAACCTGTGTAATCAGACACTTCCATTACAGGTAAAGCATTTTGTGCTAAAAGTTTTGCCGTTCCACCTGTTGAAAGTAGTTTTACACCACGTTTAACTAAACCTTGAGCAAACTCTACAATACCCGTTTTATCAGACACACTCAGTAAAGCCTGACGAATTGGACGATCTGCCATTGTATTTTCCTTTCATTAAATAGTTAAAAATAAGCGATGAGAATTATAACGCAAACGTTTGCTTAAATATAGAAAAGATTAAATATAATTTCTTAAAGTGCGGTAAAAATACGATAAATTTCAGGCATAAAAAAGCCCACATAAATGTGGGCAAAAATAAGGATAAAATTATGAAACTACAACTAAACTACTTTTTAAAAAACTTATTATCTAAAGCACAAGCACCTGCGCCAGAAAATACAAAATATAGAAAGAGAAGTGAGTAAAGTAATGCAAGCTCACCGCCATTTGCAATTGGGAAAAATAGGTTTCCTTTTCCTGCTACGTGGAGAAAGAAATAGGCATATGCCATTTCCACTGACAAAATAAACGCGGCTTGGCGTGTAAATAAACCTAAGATTAATAAAATGGAACCAACAATTTCAATTACGCCTGCCACTAGTAGCATTGGATCGCCTACTGCACCATTTCCTCCAGTCATAGAAATTGGAAATTCCAAAAATTTTGCCGTGCCGTGTAAAATAAACATATAAGCGACAACGATACGTAAAAATGCCAAGAAATACGGGCGATATTTTTCAAGATTGTTCATTTGCTTTCCTTTTGTTTAAAGATGAATTAAAACGGCGTCATATTAATCTTTAACGGGTAGTTAAACAATAATTAAAATTGAAAAATACTTTTTACCAAAAGTAAAAAATAACTAAAGTAGCTTTTCAATCCAATTAGAAAAAGCATCAGCATCCATAAAGCCCGTTACTCTACTTCCTTTAATTTCATTATTTTGCTGATCAAAAAATAAAATCGTAGGCAATCCCATCACATTAAAGCGTTCCATTAATGCTTTATTTTCTGGGCTATTCTTTGTCATATTCACTTGTAACAATAAGATATTTTGAAATTGCTGTTGCACTTGTGGATCTGAAAACGTCAGCTTTTCAAATTCTTTACAAGCAACACACCAATCCGCGTATAAATCCAACATAGCAATTGAATGCGGATTTTCCGCTAAAGTGCGGTCAAGTTCTTCAGTATTTTTAATTTGCTTAAATTTAACTTGAGAAACAGGCATATTTTCTACCGCACTTTGTGTTGTAGTTTGAGTTTGCCAAATCCAATTTTGCAGGGGTTGTACAGTAACCATAGCCAACGCAAAACTAATAATTTTAATAGCATAGCCAAAACCGTTCTTAGACATCTGCAACGCAAACCAAATAAAAAATACTGTCGCTAATCCAGCCCATAAGCGTGGCTCCCATACTTCAGGCAAAATACGAGAAAGTAAAAATACAGGTAACGCCAACATCACAAAGCCGAATGTTTGTTTTACGGTATTCATCCACTCACCTGATTTGGGCAAAATTTTATTACCAAACAATGTGATTAACATTAGCGGCACGCCCATACCAAGTGCGAGCAAATAAAGGGTTACTGCGCCTGTAAATAAATCGCCACTTTGTGCCACATAAAGTAAAGCACCAGAAAGTGGCGCAGATGTGCAAGGCGATGCCACCAGCCCAGCAATCATTCCCATCGCAAAGGCACCGCCAAAAGCACCCGAGGTTTGTTTTTGGCTCCATGTATTCAATTTATTTTGTAAGCTATTTGGCAATTGAATGGTAAATAAGCCAAACATTGAAAGGGCAAGAGCAACAAATAAAATAGAAAGCCCGATCATCACATAAGGATGTTGCAAGGCGATTTGAAACGGTAAACCGATGGCTGCCACTGCAAGACCTAACAAAGTGTAAGTCAGAGCCATGCCTTGAACATAAAGAAAAGCTAAACTAAACGCTCGCATCATATTTGGACGTTGTTGCTGACCGATAACAATAGCAGAAAGCAACGGTAACATTGGCAATACGCAAGGCGTAAAAGCCAGTCCCAATCCTAATACAAAGAAACCAAAAATTGCCCATTTACTATGGAATAAACCATCAGCTAAACGATCTTGTTCAGATAAAAGTGCGGTATTTTTTTCAACTGTTTTTTCGACAATTTGCTTTTGAGAAACGGCTAAATCCCCAATTCGTAATACTTTAGTTTCAGGCGGATAGCAAAAACCTTCGGTACATCCTTGATAAGTGATTTCAACCTTATCATCAGCATTATTAAATGCGCCCCTAAATATGCCATCAATTGAGTGAGTAAAAACTTTTACTTCGCCAAAATAAGGATCTTGATGTAATTCCGCCGCCTGTTGGGTATGTAAAGAGAGAGGATTTGATTTACCGACTAACTCAGCACTAATTTTATCTTGATACAAATAATAGCCATCGGCAATATCCCAATGGGCTTGTAACTGGCTTTTATCTGTAGATAAAGTAGCAGAAAAAGCAAAAGCATCATCTACTTTTAAGAAGGTTTGTTTTTTATCGAATAAACCTGAATTAGCCGCAAAAGCGGTGAAAATCAGCGTAAAAAAAAGAAAGAGTTTTTTCATAGAATTGAGTGTAAAAATATAGATGCTCGAAATTCTATCACAAAGAAAGTTGAATACCTAAAACTATGATTTAGATCACAAAAAGGAAAATCAGGTAAAAAATCACCGCACTTTTTTATTGTTACAATAATGTTGCACAGATAGAATGATAGCTTTGATAGCATACGCCAAAATAAGTATAAGGATGGAAAATGACTACTCCAAAAATTCTCGTTGTTGAAGATGAAATTGTCACTCGAAATACGCTTAAAGGGATTTTTGAAGCGGAAGGATATGATGTGTTTGAAGCAGAAAATGGTGTTGAAATGCATCATATATTGGCAAATCATAATATTAATTTGGTTGTGATGGATATTAATTTACCAGGTAAAAACGGCTTATTATTGGCAAGAGAACTCCGTGAAGAATTAAGCTTACCTCTTATTTTTTTAACTGGTCGAGATAATGAAGTGGATAAAATTTTAGGTCTGGAAATTGGTGCCGACGATTATTTAACCAAACCTTTTAACCCTAGAGAACTGACTATCCGCGCACGTAATCTATTGCATCGCACAATGCCGCATCAAGAAAAAGAAAATACATTTGGTCGAGAATTCTATCGTTTTAATGGTTGGAAATTAGACCTAAATAGCCACAGTTTAATTACACCAGAAGGACAAGAATTCAAACTTCCTCGCAGTGAATTTCGTGCAATGTTACATTTCTGTGAAAATCCAGGAAAATTGCAAACGCGCGAAGAATTGCTGAAAAAAATGACGGGACGAGAGTTAAAACCTCAGGATCGTACCGTAGATGTCACAATTCGACGTATCAGAAAACATTTTGAAGATCATCCAAATACTCCAAATATCATTATGACTATACATGGAGAAGGCTATCGTTTTTGTGGAGATATTGAATAAAGTGATTTTTCTACAGAAAAATTCCTTTTTGAAATTCACTTCCTGTTTTGTTAGAATTCGCACACTTTTCAATATCTAATGGAAAGTGAGTTCGGATGAAGGTAGCTGGAGAGCGGGGAATTGACCCCACACCGACGATGTAAAATCTTTCAGGTGCGATGGCAGGGACTGTTACTGGACGAACCCTTGGAGAGATCCATTTTAGAAATGGACGCCGAAGGCGCAAAAGAGCGGTTAATTTTTCAATCGTTTTTCAAACGCTCAGGCAAAAGGACAGGGGCAAAAGACAATCTATTGTAAGTGTGGAAATTATTTATTTTTTACGGCACTTTCTTTTCCATTGTATCTTTTCGTCTTCTTGTCGTGTTTATTTTTGATTTAAACGACGAGGAATCACAATGACAATTGAGTCAATTCTTTCAGCTATTGATAGCTTTATTTGGGGTGCACCTCTACTCATACTCTTATCGGGCACGGGGCTCTATTTAACGTTACGCTTAGGCTTTATTCAAATTCGCTATTTACCACGTGCACTAGGTTATTTATTTAAAAAAGATAAAGGTGGAAAGGGGGACGTTTCCTCTTTTGCCGCACTTTGTACTGCATTAGCAGCAACAATTGGAACGGGTAATATTGTGGGCGTGGCAACTGCGGTACAAGCAGGTGGGCCAGGGGCTATTTTTTGGATGTGGCTGGTTGCTTTGTTAGGAATGGCAACAAAATATGCTGAATGTTTACTCGCGGTTAAATACCGTGTTCGCGATAAAAATGGCTTTATGGCTGGCGGCCCGATGTATTACATTGAACGTGGACTAGGTATCAAATGGTTAGCAAAATTATTTGCATTATTTGGTGTGATGGTGGCCTTTTTCGGGATCGGCACATTCCCACAGGTCAATGCGATTACCCATGCAATGCAAGATACTTTTAATATTCCAGTTTTAGTTACTGCAATTATTGTGACGCTTTTAGTCGGCTTAATTATTCTTGGCGGTGTAAAACGTATTGCAACCGCATCATCGGTAATTGTGCCGTTTATGGCGATTTTATACGTCACGACTTCACTGGTTATTATCCTTTTAAATATAGAAAAAGTACCAGATGCGATTTTATTGATTATTGATAGTGCTTTTGATCCGCAAGCTGCGCTAGGTGGGGCTGTTGGCTTTACCGTAATGAAGGCTATTCAATCAGGCGTTGCACGCGGCATTTTCTCCAATGAATCAGGTTTAGGAAGCGCACCAATTGCAGCTGCAGCGGCACAAACTCGTGAACCTGTTCGACAAGGCTTAATTTCCATGACAGGTACATTCTTAGATACCATCATCGTCTGTACAATGACAGGTATTGTATTGGTATTAACGGGAGCGTGGAACAATCCTGAATTAGCGGGTGCTACCGTCACAAACTATGCCTTTGCACAAGGTTTAGGCACATCAATTGGTGCAACGATTGTAACAGTTGGTTTATTATTTTTTGCATTCACGACTATTTTAGGTTGGTGTTACTACGGTGAACGTTGCTTTGTTTATCTCGTCGGTATTCGTGGCGTAAAACTATATCGTCTAGCTTATATTATGTTGGTTGGTTTAGGGGCATTCTTACACTTAAATTTAATATGGATTATCGCCGATATTGTAAATGGTTTGATGGCTTTCCCAAATCTTATCGCGCTTATTGGATTGCGAAAAGTGATCATTGAAGAAACAAAAGATTATTTTCAACGTTTAAAAATTAATCATTATGATCAAGATGAAGTGATAAAATAGTGAAATAAAAGGTGCTGTTCAGCAAATTCTGTGAAACAACACCTTTATTTTTCTATTTTTAATCAGCACTATAATACAATTTTCCGATTTCAATTTTTTGACGACCCGTCTCTTCTCGCCATTTATTACTATCACGTAAAGAATACACACAACCGCAATATTCCTGTTGATAAAACCGCTCACGCTTACTAATTTCAATCATGCGTTGCGAGCCACCTTCTTTTCGCCAGTTATAATCCCAATAAATAACATCATCATATTTTTCCGCCGCACGATGTCCACAGCCATTGATTTGATTCATATCTTTCCAGCGAGAAATTCCCAAGCAACTAGTAAATACAGGGAAACCATGTTCATGAGCATATTCAGCAGCTTTTTCAAAGCGCATATCAAAACACATTGTGCAGCGAATACCTCTTTCAGGCTCCCATTCCATACCCTTAGCACGATCAAACCAATTTTGACGATCGTAATCAGCATCAATAAATGGAATACCAAATTTTTTTGCAAAACGGATATTTTCTTCTTTACGAATCAAATATTCTTTGAGTGGATGAATGTTTGGATTATAAAAATAAATTGTAAATTCAATGCCTGATGCAAGAATTGCTTCCATCACTTCGCCAGAGCAAGGCGCACAACAAGAATGCAAAAGGAGCTTATTGTGTCCATCTGGCAACTCAAGTTTTTCACGAATAAAAGGTGCGTTAGGATCCTTACGGATTTTTTGTTTTCGCGGTTTAGCTTGAAAATTGACCGCACTTTTTTCTAGTTTAGGTTGAAGTTCTGTATTCATAAAGTTTAATTAAAATTAATGGGTATCAAGTATATAAGCTAAATTATAGACTAATAATTTCTATCTACAGACAAATATGCCAATGAAATCAACGCTTGTTTATATTCACTTTCTGGCAAAATTTCGATTGCATCCACTGCTTTTTGAGCCTCTTCTTTTGCACGATTCATTGCGTAATCTAAAGACTTATGCTCAGTCATAATAGCTAATACTTCATCAATTGCTTCACGTTTACCACCTTGCTCAATCGCTTCGCGAATTAAAGCTGCCTGTTGAGCATTTCCATGACGCATAGCGTGTAGTAGAGGAAGGGTTGGTTTTCCTTCAGCTAAATCATCGCCTACATTTTTACCTAGAGCTTGTGCATTTGCACTATAATCCAATACATCATCCACGAGCTGAAATGCAGTGCCAAGATAACGCCCATAATCTTGTAAAGCCTTTTCTTGAGCTTCTGTTCCACCGGCGACAATTGCCGCAGCCTGACCAGCCACTTCAAACAAACGGGCAGTTTTGCTATAAATTACACGCATATAATTAGCTTCGCTCGTTTCGGGATCATTAACATTCATTAACTGCTGAACTTCGCCTTCCGCTAAAACATTAGTCGCATCAGCCATAATACTTAAAATTTTTAATGATTCTAACTGTGCAACTAATTGAAATGCACGCGTATAAATAAAATCGCCTACCAACACACTCGCCGCATTGCCAAATTCAGCATTCGCCGTAGCACGCCCACGACGCATATCAGACTCATCTACGACATCATCGTGTAACAAAGAAGCGGTATGAATAAATTCAACAAAAGTAGCACAAGTAATTGAATTAGATCCTTCAAACCCTAAAGATCGTGCTGCGAGAACTGCGATCAACGGGCGGATCCGCTTACCACCACCTTGAACAATATAAAAACCTAACTGTCCTATTAGCGGTACATCTGAATTAAGCTGAGCAAGAATATTTTGATTAACTTTTTGCATATCTGGATCTGCAAGTTTCTGGATCTCGTCTATGCTCATAAGATCTTGTTTCTTCATTTTTCATCATTTATCAGTCAAAAGTGCGGTGCATTTTACCCGAATTTTCAGACTTTCTGAAATCAATCCGCAAATGAAGGGAATTTTTTTATTTTATTATAAATAAATTCTTGCCATAGGTAGGATTTTTCCGTAGAATTTGCGACCTATTTATATGAATTTTTAAGTGTGGACTGCTAAGAAGCAGGAAAACACAATTAAGCGGAGTATTTATGTACGCAGTTTTCCAAAGTGGCGGTAAACAACACCGTGTGAGCGAAGGTCAAGTTGTTCGTTTAGAAAAACTTGAACTTGCAACTGGCGCAACAGTTGAGTTCGATTCTGTGTTGATGGTCGTTAATGGTGAAGATGTTAAAATTGGTGCACCAGTAGTTGCTGGCGCAAAAGTAGTGGCTGAAGTAGTTGCACAAGGTCGTGGCGAGAAAGTTAAAATCGTTAAATTCCGTCGTCGCAAACACAGCCGTAAACAACAAGGTCATCGTCAGTGGTTCACAGAAGTGAAAATCACTGGGATTCAAGCATAATTTCAGAGGAGATCAAGTAGATGGCAACTAAAAAAGCTGGTGGTTCAACTCGTAACGGTCGCGATTCTGAAGCTAAACGCCTTGGTGTTAAACGTTTCGGTGGCGAATCTGTATTAGCAGGTAGCATTATTGTTCGCCAACGTGGTACTAAATTCCACGCAGGTAACAACGTAGGAATGGGAAGAGATCACACCTTATTCGCAACCGCAGATGGTAAAGTTAAATTTGAAGTAAAAGGCGAGAAAAGCCGTAAATACGTAAGTATTGTTACTGAATAATTTAAAATCTATTCCATTGAAACGCCCTACAAATTTTGTGGGGCGTTTTGTCTTTCTTAATTTCACATAAGTGAGAACGCAATGAAACAACAACCTTTACTAGGCTTTACCTTTGCGCTTATTACCGCTATGGCTTGGGGGTCATTGCCTATTGCCTTGAAACAAGTTTTGTCTGTAATGAATGCGCAAACTATCGTATGGTATCGTTTCATTATTGCTGCAGTTTCATTATTGGCTTTACTTGCTTATAAAAAACAATTACCTGAGTTAATGAAAGTTCGCCAATATGCGTGGATTATGCTTATTGGAGTAATTGGTCTTACCAGCAATTTTCTATTATTTAGTAGCTCGCTGAATTACATTGAACCGTCAGTTGCACAAATTTTTATTCATTTATCCTCTTTTGGAATGCTCATCTGTGGTGTACTGATTTTCAAAGAAAAATTAGGGTTGCACCAAAAGATCGGACTTTTCTTATTATTAATTGGTTTAGGCTTATTCTTTAATGATCGTTTTGATGCATTTGCTGGACTAAATCAGTATTCAACAGGTGTCATTTTAGGTGTAGGGGGTGCTCTTATTTGGGTCGCTTATGGAATGGCGCAAAAATTAATGTTACGTAAATTTAATTCACAACAAATCTTGCTAATGATGTATTTAGGTTGTGCCATAGCCTTTATGCCGATGGCTGAATTCTCGCAAGTACAAGAACTCACACCTTTAGCTCTGATTTGTTTTATTTACTGCTGTTTAAATACCTTAATTGGATACGGCTCTTATGCGGAAGCACTTAATCGTTGGGATGTATCAAAAGTCAGTGTTGTTATCACACTTGTACCTCTTTTCACAATTCTATTTTCCCATATTGCGCATTATTTTAGCCCAACAGATTTCGCGGCACCAGAATTGAATAATATTAGCTATATTGGTGCATTTGTTGTAGTATGCGGGGCAATTTTATCCGCGATTGGACATAAATTATTACCGCATAAAACTCATTAAAGTGCGGTTTATTTTGGAGAAGTTTTAATGAAATTTATTGATGAATCCCTTATTCGAATTGAGGCTGGAGATGGTGGCAACGGTTGCGTAAGTTTCCGTCGAGAGAAATTTATACCGAAAGGTGGCCCTGATGGTGGTGACGGTGGCGATGGTGGCGATGTCTATTTACAGGCTGATGAAAACCTCAATACCTTAATTGACTACCGTTTTAATAAACGCTTTGCCGCAGAGCGTGGTGAGAATGGACGGAGTTCAGATTGTACAGGACGTCGCGGTAAAGATATTATTTTACCTGTTCCCGTAGGAACTCGCGCTATTGATAATGATACCAAAGAAACCTTGGGAGATTTAACCCAACACGGTCAAAAAATGTTGGTAGCCAAAGGTGGTTATCACGGTTTAGGGAATACCCGTTTCAAATCATCGGTAAACCGTGCACCGCGTCAAAAAACAATGGGAACACCGGGTGAAAAACGCGATTTATTATTGGAATTAATGCTACTTGCTGATGTGGGAATGCTCGGTTTTCCTAATGCAGGTAAATCCACTTTTATTCGTGCCGTTTCAGCCGCCAAACCAAAAGTTGCAGATTATCCATTTACTACCTTAGTACCAAGTCTCGGTGTTGTGAAAGTAGACGATTCGCACAGTTTCGTAGTCGCTGATATTCCTGGATTAATTGAGGGCGCAGCAGATGGTGCAGGGCTAGGAATTCGCTTTTTAAAACATTTAGAACGTTGTAGAGTGCTTATTCATTTAGTTGATATAGCCCCAATTGATGGATCTAATCCAGCAGATAATGTCGCTATTATTGAATCTGAACTTTTCCAATACAGTGAAAAATTATCAGAAAAGCCACGTTGGTTAGTATTCAATAAAATTGATACGATGAGCGATGAAGAAGCTGAAGAGCGAGTTCGAGAAATCACTGAACAATTAGGTTGGGAAGAAGACTATTACCTGATTTCAGCTGCAACAGGGAAAAATGTTCCGCCACTTTGTCGTGATATTATGGACTTTATCATAGCAAATCCACGCGAAGCTGAAATACAACAAGTTGCACCTGAAGAAGTGAAATTCAAATGGGAAGATTATCATCAAGAACAACTAGCGGAGCATCAATTTGATGATGACGAAGATTGGGATGATGATTGGACTGAAGAAGATGATGAAGGAATTGAGTTCATCTATAAACCTTAAGAAAGTCTAATTTTGTAAGCATTAAAAATTTAAAAGCACCTAAAACTTTTAGGTGCTTTTTGCTATCAATTAACTCTCAAAAATTTCACAATCAGTAAAGAAATAAGCAATTTCACGATTTGCATTTTCTATACTATCTGATCCGTGAACCGAATTCTCACGCTGACTTAATGCAAAATCTTTACGAATTGTCCCTTCTTCTGCAGTTTCTGGATTAGTTGTACCAATCAAAGTGCGGTAATCTTTCACTGCATTTTCTTTTTCAAGAACAGAAACCACTATCGGCGAAGACATCATATATTCAACTAAAGGCGCAAAAAATTCTTTGCCTTGATGCTCTGCATAAAAGCCTTCAGCCTGCTCACGAGTTAGGCGTACCATTTTAGAGGCTATGATTTTAAAGCCATTTTGCTCAAAACGAGTTAAGATTGCTCCAATTAGATTACGCTTTACCGCATCAGGTTTAATAATCGAAAAAGTTCTTTCTGTCATCATATCTCCTTACTTCAATGATTTTGATAACATTAAATTTGCTAAAGTTTGCACACCAATCCCTGTCGCCCCAACAGCCCATAAATCACTACTAGATTTACGATAAGTTGCGGAACAATCAATATGCAACCAATTTTGTTGATAATTTTTTACAAAATACGATAAAAATGCCGTTGCTGTACTTGCCCCCGCCCCAACTGGAACAGAACCAATATTAGCAATATCTGCAAAAGATGAATTAATTTGTGAGCGATGAAAATCTTCAAATGGTAAACGCCAGAAAGGTTCATTTTCTTCTTGTGCTGATTGGAAAAGATTCTTCACGAGATCATCATCCATAGATAATACCGAATGATAGTCATTTCCTACAGCCATTTTTGCTGCGCCAGTTAAAGTTGCACAATCAATAATAAAATTTGGATTTTGGTTGTCCGCTTCAATCAATCCATCAGCCAACACCAAACGCCCTTCCGCATCAGTATTCAGCACTTCTGCTGTCACGCCATTTTTATAAGTAATAATATCGCCTAGTTTAAAGGCATTATTGCTTATCAAATTCTCTGCGCAACATAAATACAGTTTAACGCGTTGATTTAATCCGCGAGCGATAGCGAAACCTAAAGCCCCCGTTAATAATGCTGCCCCACCCATATCGGTTCGCATTGTGCTCATTCCATCACTTGGTTTGATACTGTAGCCGCCACTGTCAAAAGTAATCCCCTTACCAACTAAACAAGCTAACACTGGCGCATTCGGATCTTGTGTTGGATTGAAATCAAGTTGCAACATAGCTGGCAAGTTAGCTGAGCCTTTACCCACAGTCCAAATTCCGTGATAACCTTGTTGCTCAAGTTCCTCACCAGAAATAATCTTAAAACTTACCGCACTTTTTTCATTATAAATATCAGCTTGGTTTAAGATAAATTCAGCCGCACGTTCTGCTAATTTTACTGGTGTTAGGCTTTGTGCTGGCTCATTAATAATCCCACGCACAAAATCGCCACATTCGATACGCGCTAATAATTCATCTTGTAGATCATGATCCAAATGAGGAAACTCAATCCCGTAATCTTGTTTTGCGGTATAAAAACCTTGATAAAACGCCCAGCAAAATTCTAAATCCCATTCTTCACCGAGCAATTCCACATTTTTAATTCCCTGCCCACGCAATTTACGAGCAGCTTGTTGAACTAAAGTGCGGTCAGTTTTTTCATTATTTTTTAAATGAATTGTTGCTTTATTAGAGTCAAAGCTCAAAATAGCATTTTTTCCCCAAGCATCATTCGCTAAGTTATTTGAAAGTGTAATTTGCATATTTATTCCCCCATGTATAAACAAAATAAATTTAGAAACTATACCAGCTTTATTTCTAATAGTTAATTATTTGACCTTATTCACTCACTTTTTGACACCATTCTTGATGATTTAAATACCAAATTACCGTTTTTCTTAATCCCGATTCAAAAGTTTCTTTAGGTATCCAGCCTAGTTTATGATTGATTTTACTTGTATCAAGCGCATAACGAAGATCGTGACCTGGTCTATCTTGCACATAGCAAATTAAATCTTCATATTTATCAATATGTTTTGGTTTATTAGGTAAAAATTCTTCCAGCAAAGAACAAATAGAACGCACTACATCAATATTGGACTTTTCATTATTTCCGCCAATATTATAGGTTTCCCCAATATTTCCTTTCATCAAAACGTTATATAGTGCATCAATATGATCTTCAACAAATAACCAATCTCTAATTTGCAAACCATCGCCATAAATAGGCAGTGTTTTTCCCTCTATCGCATTTAAAATCATCAATGGAATTAATTTTTCAGGGTACTGATACGGGCCATAATTATTTGAACTATGTGTAATAATTGTCGGTAACCCATATGTTCTATACCAAGCCTGCACGAGATGATCGCTTGCCGCCTTTGAAGCAGAATAAGGGCTGCTAGGTTTATAAGCTGATGTTTCAGTAAATAAACCCTCATTACTTTTTAAATCCCCATAAACTTCATCGGTGGAAATATGTAAGAATCGGAAGCTGGATTTTTTTTGATTATCTAAACGATGCCAGTAATCTAGAGTTGATTCAAGTAGGCAGTAAGTGCCTACAATATTGGTTTGTATAAACTCCGAAGAAGCATTTATAGAACGATCAACATGGCTTTCAGCGGCAAGATGGATAACAGCATCAGGTTGATATTGTGAAAAAATATAAGACAACGCTTTAGTATCACAAATATCTGCTTGTACAAAAGCATAACGTGGATGGTTTCCTACGGTTTTAAGTGAGGCTAAATTTCCTGCATAAGTCAGCTTATCAACATTTACGATTTTATTATGTGTCTTTTCAAGAAGATAATGGACAAGCGCAGAACCAATAAACCCCGCTCCACCAGTCACTAGAATTGTTCTATTTGTATTCGACATTTTTACCCGAGTCTCGTTATAAACAATTTCAAACGAAAAGTGCGGTAAATTCTACCGCACTTTTAAAAATGATTACGTCAATGACATTACGCATAATACATTTCAAATTCAACTGGATGTGGTGCCATATTTAAACGTTCCACTTCTTTACGTTTGATACTGATAAACGCATCAATAAAATCTTTAGCAAATACGCCACCTTGGGTTAAAAATTCATAGTCTTTTTCTAATGAATTCAATGCTTCTTCTAAAGAGCTTGCAACAGCTGGAATATCTTTTAATTCTTCTGGAGGAAGATCGTAAAGATTTTTATCCATCGCATCGCCTGGGTGGATTTTGTTTACCACGCCATCAAGACCTGCCATTAATAATGCAGCAAATGCTAAATATGGGTTTGCCAATGGATCTGGGAAACGCGCTTCTACGCGAATCGCTTTCGGATTGGTTACAGCAGGAATACGAATTGAGGCTGAACGATTGCTTGCAGAGTAAGCCAACAATACTGGTGCTTCATAACCAGGCACTAAACGTTTATATGAATTAGTACTTGGATTAGTGAACGCATTTAAGGCTTTAGCGTGCTTAATGATACCGCCGATGTAGTAAAGTGCGGTTTCAGAAAGGCCTGCATATTTATCGCCTTGGAAAATATTTTTTCCGTCTTTACTTAACGACATATTACAGTGCATACCCGAACCATTATCTCCAGTAATTGGTTTTGGCATAAAACACGCCGTTTTACCATGCTCCAATGCCACATTTTGCACCACATATTTATAGATTTGAGTTTCATCCGCTTTTAAAGTTAGCGTATTGAATTTAGTCGCAATTTCGTTTTGCCCTGCAGTAGCCACTTCATGATGATGGGCTTCGATGACTAATCCCATTTCTTCTAAAATCAAGCACATTTCAGAACGAATATCGTGCGCACTATCAATCGGTGCAACGGCACAATATCCACCTTTTTTCAATGGGCGATAAGCGTTATTGCCTTCTTCATATTTTTTATTCGTGTTCCAAGCAGCTTCTATATCATCAATAGAAAAAGACGCTTTATTCATTGATACATTAAAACGCACATCATCAAATAAGAAGAATTCAGGCTCTGGACCAAAAAAAGCTTGATCAGCAATACCTGTTGAACGCATATAATTTTCTGCACGAATTGCAATAGAGCGCGGATCGCGATCATAGCTTTGCATTGTCGTTGGTTCATAAACACTACAACGAATAGAAAGTGTCGGAATTTGTGCGAATGGATCGACAACCGCCGTTTCAGCTATTGGCATAAGCAACATATCGGCTTTATTAATGGTTTTCCAACCTTCAACAGAGGAGCCATCAAACATCTTGCCGTCTTCAAACATATCTTCATCAACAAGGCTAACTGGGATAGAAACACCATGTTCTTTACCTTTAATGTCAGTAAAACGAAGCAATACAAACCTAATATCATTCTCTTCGATCAATTTAAACACGGAAGCAATGGCATTTGACATAGTAGATCCTCTTTCTATATAAAAAATTAAGGAAGTATTATAGTCTAATCAAATTAGACTTTCATTAGATTTGTTGTGGCGTTATAGTAAAAAGCACAGAAAGCCTGTATAATAGCTACTATTAAAAATAAGTTATATTTTATTCAATGAACGGTACAATATGCCCAATCAATCAATCAATCAATCAATCAATCAATCAATCAATCAATCAATCAATCAATCAATCAATCAATCAATCAATCAATCAATCAATCAATCAATCAATCAATCAATCAAAGCCTGTCATTATTGCAGGTAATGGAACAAGTTTAAAATCAATTGACTATAGTTTATTACCTAAAGATTATGATGTTTTCCGTTGCAATCAATTTTATTTTGAGGATCATTATTTTCTTGGTAAGAAAATAAAAAAGGTATTTTTTAATTGTTCTGTAATTTTTGAACAATACTATACGTTTATGCAATTAATTAAAAATAATGAATATGAATATGCTGATATTATTCTATCATCTTTTCTGAATTTAGGGGATTCAGAATTAAAGAAAATCCAGCGTTTAGAAAAATTACTACCACAAATCGATCTTGGTCATAGCTATTTAAAAAAACTACGAGCTTTTGATGCTCATTTACAATATCACGAACTATATGAGAATAAGAGGATTACATCAGGCGTTTATATGTGTGCAGTGGCAACTGCTATGGGTTATAAAGATCTTTATTTGACAGGCATTGATTTTTATCAAGAAAAAGGGAATCCTTACGCATTTCATCATCAAAAAGAAAATATTATTAAATTATTACCTTCTTTTTCACAAAATAAAAGTCAAAATGATATCCATTCTATGGAATATGATTTAAATGCACTTTATTTCTTACAAAAACATTATGGTGTAAATATTTACTGTATTTCGCCAGAAAGTCCTCTATGTAATTATTTTCCTTTATCACCACTGAATAACCCATTTACTTTTATTCCCGAAGAAAAGAAAAATTACACACAAGATATTTTAATTCCGCCAGAGTCAGTGTATAAAAAAATTGGTATATATTCCAAACCAAGAATTTACCAAAATCTGGTTTTTCGGTTGATCTGGGATATATTACGTTTACCTAATGATATAAAAAAAGCTTTGAAAGCAAAGAAAATGAGACTACGCAAATAAACCTGAGGTATAATGCCTCGTTTTCTTCAACATAAGACAACAACCTATATTAGGATTAGGTGCAGTAAATTGCACCTTTTTTATAAAATCATATACCGTGCAAAATTGCACCTTACTCGAAGCATTAGATAATGAAAAACGAAATCAATATTAAAAAACTCCGTAACATCGCAATCATTGCGCACGTAGACCATGGTAAAACCACTCTTGTAGATAAACTTCTGCAACAATCTGGTACTTTTGAATCTGCACGTGGTGATGTAGATGAACGCGTTATGGACTCAAATGATCTTGAAAAAGAACGTGGCATTACAATTCTTGCAAAAAATACCGCGATTAACTGGAATGACTACCGTATTAACATCGTGGATACTCCAGGACACGCCGACTTCGGTGGCGAAGTTGAACGTGTGCTTTCTATGGTAGATTCTGTTCTATTAGTTGTTGATGCGTTTGACGGCCCAATGCCACAAACGCGTTTCGTGACTCAAAAAGCATTTGCTCACGGATTAAAACCAATCGTCGTGATCAATAAAGTTGATCGCCCTGGTGCGCGTCCTGACTGGGTTGTAGATCAAGTATTTGATTTATTTGTCAATCTTGGTGCAAGCGATGAACAGTTAGACTTCCCAATTATCTATGCTTCAGCATTAAATGGTGTTGCAGGTCTTGAACACGAAGATTTAGCCGAAGATATGACGCCATTATTTGAAGCTATTGTGAAATATGTAGAACCGCCCAAAGTAGAACTTGATGCGCCATTCCAAATGCAAATTTCACAATTAGACTATAACAACTATGTAGGTGTCATCGGCATTGGTCGTATTAAGCGCGGTGCGATTAAACCAAATCAACCTGTTACTATCATCAATAGTGAAGGAAAAACTCGTCAAGGTCGTATCGGTCAAGTACTTGGTCATCTTGGTTTACAACGTTATGAAGAAGACGTTGCTTATGCAGGCGATATTGTTGCGATCACTGGTTTAGGAGAATTAAACATTTCAGATACGATTTGTGATATTAACGCAGTGGAAGCATTGCCATCATTAACGGTTGATGAACCAACAGTCACCATGTTCTTCTGTGTAAACACCTCTCCATTTGCAGGGCAAGAAGGAAAATATGTCACATCGCGTCAAATTCTTGAACGCTTAAATAAAGAATTGGTTCACAACGTAGCGTTACGCGTAGAAGAAACCCCAAACCCAGATGAATTCCGTGTTTCTGGTCGTGGAGAATTACATCTTTCTGTGTTAATCGAAAATATGCGTCGTGAAGGTTATGAACTTGCGGTTTCTCGCCCTAAAGTAATCTATCGTGATATTGACGGTAAAAAACAAGAGCCATACGAACAAGTAACTATCGATGTGGAAGAACAGCATCAAGGTTCTGTAATGGAAGCATTGGGTATTCGTAAAGGCGAAGTTCGTGATATGTTGCCAGATGGCAAAGGCCGTGTTCGTTTAGAATACATTATTCCTAGCCGCGGATTAATTGGCTTCCGTGGTGACTTTATGACGATGACTTCTGGCACAGGCTTACTTTACTCAAGTTTTAGCCACTATGATGAAATTAAAGGTGGAGATATTGGCCAACGTAAAAATGGTGTATTAATCTCGAACGCAACAGGTAAAGCACTGGGTTATGCATTATTTGGCTTACAAGAACGTGGTAAGTTAATGATTGATGCAAACGTGGAAGTTTATGAAGGTCAAATTATCGGTATTCATAGCCGTTCAAACGACTTAACTGTAAACTGCTTGCAAGGTAAAAAACTGACGAATATGCGTGCTTCAGGTAAAGACGATGCGATTGTGCTGACTACACCTGTAAAATTCAGTCTTGAACAAGCCATTGAATTTATCGATGACGATGAATTAGTGGAAGTGACACCTGAGTCGATTCGTATCCGTAAAAAACTTTTAACGGAAAACGATCGTAAACGTGCAAATCGTACAACGACAAGTACTAGCACGCATTAATAAATAAAGCTAAACGCTAAAATTTAGAAAAAATTAACCGCACTTTGGGGATACAACTAAAGTGCGGTTATTTTATGCTCAATTTACTAAGGAGAAAGTCTTTCTCTAATCCAATTATCACTTTCTTTACGATAACGAATGCGATCATGTAAACGGCTTGGACGCCCCTGCCAAAATTCCACGGTTTCTGGCACAACTAAATAGCCGCCCCAATAATCTGGTCGAGGCACCTTTAACGGATGTTTAGCTGCAACCAATGCTGCTTTTGCTAGCAACGATTTATAATTAGAAATCACCGCACTTTGCTCACTTGCCCAAGCTCCTATACGACTGGTATAAGGTCGGGTAGCAAAATATTTATCGGATTGTTCTGCTGGAATTTTAACCGCCTTACCTTCAATCCGCACTTGGCGTTCCAATTCAGGCCAAAAGAAAGTCAGCGCGACATAAGGATTGCGCTCAATACAACCGCCTTTTCGACTAAGATAATTCGTAAAAAAGACAAAACCTTGCTCATTGACTTCTTTTAACAAAACCATTCGGCTATTTGGGCGACCTTGTTCATCAACAGTCGCAATATTCATTGCGGTTGGCTCATTGACTTGAGCATGAATAGCCTCTTTCTGCCACTGTTCAAATTGCGAAATTGGATTTTTATGGCAATCATGTTGTGAAAGCACTCGTTTAGTATATTCATCACGAATATTGTGTAACTCCATTTTCTCTCCTTTCAAATTTGATGAAAAACGCAAATAGAATAAAGGCTGTAAAATCATTCGTCAATTTTCACAAAATATAAAACTCAAATGTCATCGACTCTTGCAATTATTAGAAATATGCGTATCATCTAACCCCCTATATTCAACCTCGGGTTCCCTAACCCCGATTTATTTAAACTAAAAAGGTACAACATGAAATTAACCTCTCCGATCTTTAATGATCAACAAAAACGTCGTGCAATCATCTGGCTCAGCTTTTTCCACATATTCATCATTGCAGCGAGCAATTACTTTGTACAAATCCCTTTTGAAATCACGCTAAAATTAACCGCACTTGGTGCAGCAAACGATTTTTCTTTCCACAGCACTTGGGGAACGCTCACATTCCCATTTATCTTTTTAGCTACCGATTTAACCGTACGCATTTTCGGTGCGGAAGATGCGAGAAAAATCATCTTCGTGGTGATGTTTCCTGCACTTATTGTAAGTTACGTCATATCTGTTTTATTCTCTGAAAGCAAATTCCAAGGTTTCGAATCATTAACGCATTTTGATCTGTTTGTATTCCGTATTGCTATTGCGAGCTTTGCCGCTTACGTTATAGGACAATTGCTTGATGTGATCGTATTTAACCGCTTACGCCAGTTAAAAACTTGGTGGGTGGCGCCAACTAGCTCAATGACATTTGGCTCAATGGCGGATACATTCGTTTTCTTCAGTGTAGCCTTCTATCAAAGTGCAGATCCGTTCATGGCTGAACACTGGGCACAACTCGGTTTTGTAGATTACCTATTTAAGCTATTTGTCGGCATTATATTATTCGTACCAGCCTATGGCGTAGTATTAAATGTTATTTTACGAAAATTACAAATGCTCGTAACAGAACACGTTCCTGCATAAAATTTTTACCGCGCTTTTCATACTTTAAAAATATCTATAAAAAGTCATCACTGTTATAGTGCTGGGGAAAGATCGTTAAGTTCTTCAATTTTAAAATATCCTTAAAATATACAGTGATAATTTTATCCCCGTCTTGCATTATCCTCCTTACAGTGTCAAACTCTCCGCACTTTTTAAAACTGTAAAAAATAATGACAAAAAAACGTAAAAACTTAATCAGCCAAGATCCTCATTACAAACGAGAATTGGAAAAATACGGCAATCCAATCCCGAGCCGTGAATTTATTTTAAGCGTTATTCGAGACAATAATGCACCGATGAATCGGGATGAAATTTTGACCGCACTTTCCATTCGAAATGAAGAGCAAATAGAAGCGATGCGTCGCCGATTACGCGCGATGGAAAATGACGGACAATTAGTGTTCACCAAACGTAAACGCTATGCCTTACCAGAAAAATTAGATTTATTTAAAGGCACGGTCATTGGTCATCGCGAAGGTTTTGGTTTTTTACAGGTCGATGGCAAAAAGGATGATTTATTCATTCCAAACCATCAAATGCAAAGAGTCATGCATGGAGATTTTGTCTTAGCGCAACCTGCTGGATTAGATCGTCGTGGTCGCCGTGAAGTGCGAATTGTGCGCGTATTAGAAAGCCGTAAAAAACAAATTGTGGGTCGTTTTTTCTTAGAAAACGGTTTTGGCTATGTGGTGCCTGATGATAGCAGAATTGGTAGAGATATTCTCGTGCCAAATGAACATCGTAATGGCGCACGTATGGGACAAGTTGTCGTTGTCGAATTGCAAGAACGTTCTGCCAGTTTTAACCAGCCAATTGGCGCTATCACTGAAATTCTAGGCGATAATATGGCGAAAGGAATGGAAGTGGAAATCGCCTTGCGTAACCACGATATCCCCCATAAGTTTCCAAATGCGGTGGAAAAATACGTAAAAAAATTTACTGAAGAAGTCCCTGAAGATGCCAAAAAAGGTCGTGTGGATTTACGAAATTTACCGCTTGTGACAATTGATGGTGAAGATGCTCGTGATTTTGACGATGCTGTTTATTGTGAAAAACATAACAAAGGCTGGAAACTTTGGGTCGCGATTGCGGATGTCAGTTATTACGTACGTTTACGTTCCGCTTTGGATGTAGAAGCGCATAATCGTGGTAACTCGGTCTATTTTCCGAACCGAGTGGTACCAATGCTACCTGAAATTTTATCCAACGGCTTATGCTCTCTAAACCCACAAGTGGATCGTTTGTGTATGGTGTGTGAGATGCAAATTTCTGCCAAAGGTAAGCTCATAGATTATCGCTTTTATGAAGCAGTGATGAATTCTCACGCCCGCCTCACTTATACCAAAGTAGCCAAAATGCTTGAAGGCGATGAAGAATTACGCGCTCGTTATTCTACGCTTGTACCTCATTTAGAAGATCTTTATAAACTCTATCAAGCGTTGCTTGGTGCACGTCATCAACGTGGTGCGATCGATTTTGAAACCATTGAAACCAAGTTTATTTTCAATGCAATGGGGAGAATTGAGCGTATTGAACCCGTTGTTCGTAATGATGCCCACAAAATCATTGAGGAATGTATGATTCTTGCGAATATCGCAGCAGCTAATTTTATGGAAAAACATAAAGAGCCAGCGTTATATCGCATTCATGCCACCCCGAGCGAAGAAAAATTAACATCGTTCCGCACTTTCTTAAGTGAGTTTGGTTTAACTTTAGAAGGCGGATTAAAACCAACTACAAAAGACTATGCTGCTCTCTTAGAAAAAGTTAAAGAACGGCCTGATCATGAACTTATTCAAACAATGTTGCTACGTTCATTAAGTCAAGCCGTCTATCATGCTGATAATATTGGGCACTTTGGCTTGGCTTTGGAAGAATATGCTCACTTTACTTCGCCAATTCGCCGTTATCCAGACTTAACACTTCATCGAGGTATCAAATATTTACTCGCTAAAGAACAAGGCGCTAAACGTAAAACCACCGATACAGGCGGTTATCATTACTCTTTTGATGAAATGGATTTACTTGGCAATCACTGTTCAATGACCGAACGCCGTGCCGACGACGCTACTCGTGAAGTGGCAGATTGGCTGAAATGTGAATATATGCAAGATCATATTGGCGGTGAATTTAGCGGTGTTATTTCATCTGTGACGGGATTTGGTTTATTTGTACGCTTAGATGATTTATTCATCGATGGTTTAGTCCATATTTCCACCTTAGAAAACGATTATTACCAATTCGATGCAGCAAAACAGCGTTTAATCGGCGAAAATAGCGGAATGCAATATCGCTTAGGCGATAAAGTTCGCATCAAAGTTGAAGCAGTACATTTAGAAAATAAAATGGTCGATTTCTCGCTAATAGGTAGTGAACGTAAGCCTCGTCGAGCTGGAAAAACGGCGAAAGAAAAAGCTAAGAAAGTTTTTAAAGAGCTACCGTCCAAAGCCTCCAAAAAACGAAAAAGTGCGGTAAAAAAGAAAGAAGTTTCGAAGAAAACATCTAGAAAACGAAAATAATTCACTTCCTATTTTAAGAATGAATTAAAAATTCAAATAAGAAAAAGAGAAATTTATGTCAGAACAAATCTACGGCATTCATGCTGTTAATAGTATTTTAACCCATTCACCAGAGCGTCTAATTGAAGTCTTCGTACTTAAAAGACGTGAAGATAAACGCCTACAGCCACTCTTAAATGAGCTTTATTCCCTGGGAATTGGTGTGCAATTTGTTAATCGACAAACACTTGATAAAAAAGCCGATGGTGAGGTTCATCAGGGTGTCATTGCTCGAGTACAAGCGGCAAAAGAACTCAATGAAAATGATCTTGATGAAATTCTTGCGAATAAACAAAATCCGCTTTTATTAGTTTTGGATGGCGTGACGGATCCACACAATTTGGGAGCATGTTTGCGAACAGCGGATGCAGCGGGCGCAGTGGCAGTGATCGTACCGAAAGATAAATCTGCACAATTAACATCTATTGCACGTAAAGTTGCTTGTGGCGCGGCAGAAACCGTGCCGTTAATTCGTGTAACCAATCTTTCTCGCACACTACGCGATTTACAACAAAACCATAATATTTGGGTGGTTGGCACTGCTGGCGAAGCCACTGAAACCATTTATCAAAGCAAACTGACAGGACCACTAGCACTTGTTATGGGAGCTGAAGGCGAAGGAATGCGTCGTTTAACGCGTGAACATTGCGATCAACTGATTAGTATTCCAATGGCTGGTTCAGTTTCATCATTAAATGTATCTGTCGCAACAGGGGTATGTTTATTTGAAATTGTACGCCAGCGTTTAGGTTCATAAGAAAAGTGCGGTAAATTTACCGCACTTTTTTAATACCTATTGTCTCGCTTGAACTTCTGCGTTGGCATAATCAATGGTAACAACCTTACCAGGTAATAACGCACCAGATAGAATTTGTTGTGCCAGGCTGTTTTCAATTTCTTGTTGAATAGCACGTTTCAATGGACGTGCACCATAAATTGGGTCATACCCCACTTCACCAATGAAATCTAATAAAGCATCGGTAAACACTAATTCATAGCCACGAGTTTCCATACGTTTTGCTAAGCGTTCTAATTGGATACTTGCAATCGCACGGATATTTTCTTTACCAAGTGGATGGAATACCACCGTTTCGTCAATACGGTTGATGAATTCGGGACGGAAATGTTGGCTTACCACTGACATCACTAAGGCTTTCATTTCGCTATAGCTTTCGTCTTTATTACCTTGGATTAAATCAGAACCCAAGTTAGAGGTCATAATTACCACCGTATTACGAAAATCTACGGTTCTGCCTTGACCATCAGTCAAACGACCATCATCCAATACTTGTAATAAGATATTGAATACATCCGCATGTGCTTTTTCAACTTCATCTAATAAGATCACTGAATATGGACGACGACGAACAGCTTCAGTTAAATAACCACCTTCTTCATAACCAACATAGCCTGGAGGTGCACCAACTAAGCGAGAGACACTGTGTTTTTCCATAAACTCTGACATATCAATGCGCACCATCGCATCTTCACTATCAAACAAGAATTTAGCCAAAGTTTTGCAAAGTTCTGTTTTACCTACACCTGTTGGCCCTAGGAACAAGAAAGAACCAATTGGGCGATTAGGATCGGAAAGACCTGCACGGCTACGACGAATCGCATTTGCTACCGCATCAACTGCTTCTTCTTGACCAATCACTCGTTTATGTAGTTCATCTTCCATGCGCAAGAGTTTTTCTTTTTCGCCTTCCATCATTTTGGATACAGGAATACCTGTGGCTTTAGAAAGCACTTCTGCGATTTCTTCATCTGTGACGCGATAGCGTAAAAGCGTCATTTCTTTTCCTTCGCTGGTTTCAGCTTGCTCAAGTTGCTTTTCAAGATCAGGGATGCGGCCATATTGCAACTCTGACATTTTCGCTAAATCACCCGCGCGACGAGCTTGTTCTAGTTCGGTTTTTGCAGTATCTAACTCTTGTTTAATATGTTGAGAGCCAGAAAGCGTTGCTTTTTCAGATTTCCACACTTCTTCAAGTTCGGCATATTCACGTTCTTTTTCAGCCAATTCTTTCTCTAACATTTCTAAACGTTTGCGACTTGCTTCGTCTTCTTCTTTTTGTAACGCCTGTTGTTCCAATTTTAGTTGGATAATTCGACGTTCAAGGCGATCAAGCGGTTCAGGTTTAGAATCTATTTCCATACGAATGCTAGACGCCGCTTCATCGATCAAATCAATGGCTTTATCCGGCAATTGACGATCGGAAATATAACGATGTGAAAGCGTTGCGGCAGCGACAATCGCAGGGTCAGTAATATCCACGTGATGATGAATTTCATAGCGTTCTTTCAAACCACGTAAGATAGCAATGGTATCTTCTACACTTGGTTCGTCCACAAATACTTTTTGGAAACGGCGCTCAAGTGCGGCATCTTTTTCGATATATTGACGATATTCGTCTAACGTTGTTGCACCCACGCAATGTAATTCACCGCGCGCTAAACTTGGTTTTAATAAGTTACCCGCATCCATCGCACCATCGGTTTTACCCGCGCCGACCATAGTATGAATTTCATCAATAAAGAGGATCACGCGACCTTCTTCTTTAGAAAGTTCATTGAGCACCGCTTTTAAACGTTCTTCAAATTCTCCGCGATATTTTGCACCAGCAATCAATGCGCCCATATCTAATGAAAGCACACGTTTATTTTTCAAACCTTCTGGCACTTCGCCGTTTACGATACGCTGTGCCAAGCCTTCGACAATCGCCGTTTTCCCTACACCTGGTTCACCAATTAACACAGGGTTATTTTTGGTACGACGTTGTAATACTTGAATGGCTCGACGAATTTCTTCATCACGCCCAATTACAGGATCAAGTTTGCCACTTTCTGCACGAGCGGTTAAATCAATCGTATATTTTTCAAGAGCTTGTCTGCTTTCTTCTGCATTTTGATCGTTCACGTTTTGTCCCCCTCTAATGTGCTGAATAGCTTGCGAAATTTGTTCTTTTTTCGCACCGCACTTTTTCAAAATATCGCTGATCGTTCCTCGTTCTTCTAAAGCTGCAAGCAAAAACAATTCGCTCGAAATAAATTTATCTTGGTTTTGCTGTGCGAATTTATCGCATAGATTAAGTAAATTAATAAGCTGGCGTGAAAGTTGTACATCTCCACCATTGCCAATCACTTGCGGCAATTTATTTAGTTCTGTCTTTAATTCATTACGCAATAAAGCCACATTTACGCCACTTGCTGTCAAAATTGGCGCAATAGAGCCGCCCTGTTGATTTAAAAGTGCGGTCAATAAATGCACGGGTTCAATAAATTGATTGTCTTTTCCGATAGCAAGTGATTGTGCTTCGCTTAACGCTTCTTGGAATTTTGTCGTAAATTTTTCAATGTTCATACGCTTTCCTCAATTTGATTTCGGCTTTCGCCATTCGCATAAACTAAGTAAGCTCGGTTGAATAAATTTCAAGAGAAAAAATGAAATATTTTGATTTTATCTATCAATAAGATTTTGATGATAGGTTTTAATCCACCAAAATATCAAACAGTGGCACATCCCAATGCTCAGTGGGAAGATTTTCTACTTGCTGACATTGGTGCGCTAAACCAACTGGAATAAAAGACTTATTTTGCCAATTCTGCAACGTGCGATCATAAAATCCACCGCCCATACCAAGGCGATTTCCTTTTTTATCAAAAGCCACCAATGGCGTAAATAAAATATCCAGTTCATTTAATGGCAAAACATTTTGAACATTTAGCTTTGGCTCCCAAATGCCAAACTGATTTTGTTTCATTGGCGTATCAGGTAAATAGCGTAAAAACAATAAATAGTGTTTAGTAAAAGGATGTAAAACAGGCAAATACACATTTTTATTTTGCATCCACAGGGATTGGATTAAGGCTTTTGTTGAAATTTCACCATCAAAAGAAAAATATAATGCAATATTTTTGGCTTGTCGTTGCTCGATAAGATTTAACGCCTGTTGGGTCACTGATTGTGCTGCTTGTTGCTGTTGAAGTGCGGTTAAATTTGCGCGTATTTTTCGAATTTCAGCGCGGATTTGCTGGCGTTTTTGAGTATTCATAGAAATGAAAGGAGAAGATAGGACCCAGAGTGCCGCTGCGGGCAGTAGTCCTTGAACCCGACGGTTCAAGGAAATCAGTTGATACCGTTTTCAGGTTTCTTAGCCCAATGAACGAGTCAAAGGTTAAGCCTACACACCAACGATAGGAAACCAATTTATAAGATTTAAAGTATCGGCTCAGGGACATAGCCTACTGACGAACACTCCAGGTAATTCTTATGGGTTTATACTAGCCCAAATTCTCAGTATTGACTAGCATTTATTTGTCAAATTTAACGAGTTGCTTATAAAACGACAAAATGACTCTAATTTGATCATTAATTTAATGCGGTTCTTTTGTAACACGAATATTTTCTAATGAATGATCTAATTGTTGGATACCCGTTCTCAATACCTCTTCAATTTTAGCCGTTTTATTTTTTTCTTGGCTTAATTCAAAACTCAAATTGAGTGCCACAATAGAGAGCACACGATCAAGCTGAATAAGGCCTGTCTTTTCTTTCATTTCGGAAACCAATATATCTAAATTACGCGCAGCTTGGCGCAGTAATTCTTCTTGTTCAATGGGTACATTTAAACGCAAAACCTGACCCAAAACTAAAATTTCGACCAATTTTAACGACATTTGATTTCCTTAAATTAAATATTTGAATGGCTGATATTATGCCATAGCAAAAAATATTCGTCATAAATTTTACATTAAACCCGCCATTCGCTCATCACCATAAATTACGCTATAATGCCCACATTTTTCAGTTTAAAACGAGATTTTTATGGCCCAAATTGCAACAAATCCGCTTGTGCTAGTGGATGGTTCTTCTTATTTATATCGTGCATTTCATGCCTTTCCTTCTTTAACTAATGCCGCAGGTGAGCCAACAAACGCGATGTACGGCGTGTTAAATATGTTAAAACGCCTCATCTCACAAGTACAGCCCACTCATATAGCCGTTGTTTTTGATGCAAAAGGGAAAACATTTCGCGATGAAATGTTTGAACAGTATAAATCTCATCGCCCGCCAATGCCTGATGATTTACGCAAACAAATTCAGCCTTTGCACGATATGATTCGTGCATTGGGCATTCCGCTTTTAGTGGTGGAAGGGATTGAGGCAGATGATGTGATCGGTACTCTCGCACTACAAGCATCAAGTTTGGGTAAAAAAGTGCTCATTAGTACTGGCGATAAAGATATGGCACAGTTGGTGGATGACAATATTATGCTCATCAACACCATGAATAATAGCCTATTGGATCGTGAGGGTGTGATTGAAAAATACGGTATTCCACCTGAACTCATTATTGATTATCTCGCACTTATGGGCGATAGTGCAGATAACATTCCTGGCGTTGCTGGCGTGGGCGAAAAAACCGCACTTGGTTTACTACAAGGCATAGGAAGCATGGCTGAAATTTATGCCAATCTTGAAAAAGTAGCGGAACTGCCAATTCGTGGGGCGAAAAAACTAGGTGAAAAATTATTGGCTGAAAAACCCAATGCCGATCTTTCTTATACATTAGCAACCATCAAAACGGATGTTGAACTTAACGTGACAACAGATCAATTGTTGCTTGGAGAAAGCCAAAAGGATCAACTCATTGAATATTTTGCTCGCTACGAATTTAAACGCTGGCTTAATGAAGTGATGAATGGTGCTGACTCCATAACCCAAACCACTGAACAGCCAGTGAAAATGAACCAGTATCAGGCGACCTCACAAGATCAAAGTGCGGTGGAAAATACGCCTAAAATTCAAATCGATCGTACAAAATATGAAACCTTACTCACTCAAGCGGATTTAACGCGCTGGATTGAAAAACTCAATACAGCAAAACTCATTGCAGTGGATACTGAAACAGATGGCCTCGATTATATGTCTGCTAATTTAGTGGGTATATCTTTTGCTCTTGAAAATGGCGAAGCCGCTTATTTACCATTGCAATTGGATTATTTGGATGCGCCAAAAACACTCGAAAAATCGACCGCACTTGCGGCTATCAAACCCATTTTAGAAAATCCTGACATTCACAAAATTGGACAAAATATTAAATTTGATGAAAGCATTTTTGCCCGTCATGGCATTGAATTACAAGGTGTTGAATTTGATACGATGTTGCTTTCTTATACGCTAAATAGTACGGGTCGTCATAATATGGACGATTTAGCCAAACGTTATTTAGGTCATGAAACTATCGCATTTGAAAGCATCGCTGGAAAAGGAAAAAATCAGCTTACGTTTAATCAAATTCCATTAGAACAAGCCACTGAATACGCAGCAGAAGATGCGGATGTGACAATGAAATTACAACAAGCACTGTGGTTGAAATTGCAACAAGAACCAACGCTTGTTGAATTGTATAAAACAATGGAATTACCATTACTTCATGTGCTTTCTCGCATGGAACGTACAGGCGTTTTGATTGATAGTAATGCCCTCTTTATGCAATCTAACGAAATTGCCACAAGATTAACCGCACTTGAAGAACAAGCTTACGAATTAGCAGGTCAGCCATTTAATTTGGCTTCCACCAAACAATTACAAGAAATTTTGTTCGATAAACTTGGCCTACCTATTTTACAAAAAACGCCAAAAGGTGCGCCATCAACGAATGAAGAAGTATTGGAAGAATTAGCCTATAGCCACGAATTACCCAAAATTTTGGTCGAACATCGTGGGTTGAGCAAACTTAAATCCACTTACACGGATAAACTGCCTCAAATGGTCAACTCACAAACGGGACGAGTGCATACCTCTTATCATCAAGCGGTGACAGCGACAGGACGTTTATCATCAAGTGATCCAAACTTACAAAATATCCCGATTCGGAATGAAGAAGGTCGTCGTATTCGACAAGCATTTATCGCACGTGAAGGTTATTCTATTGTCGCTGCTGACTATTCTCAAATTGAGCTACGCATTATGGCACATCTTTCTGGCGATCAAGGCTTAATTAACGCCTTCTCTCAAGGCAAGGATATTCATCGCTCCACGGCTGCTGAAATCTTCGGTGTATCATTAGATGAAGTCACCAGCGAGCAACGTCGCAATGCTAAAGCGATTAATTTCGGCTTAATTTATGGGATGTCCGCGTTTGGACTTTCACGCCAACTTGATATTTCTCGTCCTGATGCAAAAAAATACATGGATTTATATTTCCAACGCTATCCGAGTGTACAGCAATTTATGACCGATATCCGTGAAAAAGCGAAAGCACAAGGCTATGTGGAAACGTTATTTGGTCGCCGTTTATATTTACCTGATATCAATTCTAGCAACGCAATGCGTCGTAAAGGGGCAGAACGCGTAGCGATAAATGCACCGATGCAAGGCACAGCTGCGGATATTATTAAACGAGCGATGATTAAACTTGATGAAGTAATCTATCACGATCCCGACATTGAAATGATTATGCAAGTACACGATGAATTAGTGTTTGAAGTGCGGTCAGAAAAAGTCGAGTTTTTCCGTGAACAAATTAAACAACAAATGGAAGATGCATCGGAATTAGTTGTTCCGTTGATCGTAGAAGTCGGTGTAGGTCAAAATTGGGATGAAGCGCATTAATTGGATAAGTAAGAATGAATTTAGAAAGACTTAACGAAATTGAAAAACCATTACTCCACATCGTTAAACACGATGTTGTGCCAGCCCTAGGCTGTACCGAACCCATTTCTCTTGCACTCGCATCTGCTACAGCGGCGAAATATTTAGGCAAAACACCTGAACGCATTGAAGTAAAAGTTTCGCCTAATCTGATGAAAAATGGATTGGGCGTTGCAGTGCCAGGAACAGGTATGGTTGGATTGCCTATTGCTGCGGCAATGAAGGTATTGTCGAACACGATCTTGATCGAACTATTGATAATCTCTGCGCTATTGCATCAAAAAGTATGCAGCATATCGACAGACAGGTTATCGAAATTATAGTAAGCAAGCCTTGTCCTTAATGAAAATAAAGTGCGGTAAAAAAATAAAGAAATTTCAATTTCACTCGAACTTATCGTAAACAAAAGGGGTGAGTATAAATTTACACTCAACCCTTTATCTTCATTAAGAGACAATATTATTTATCACTTTCTTTTTCATGTGGATTGCCTTTGACACCAATATGAGAAATTTCCCCATTAGCATCAATCAAATAAGCTTGGCCAAAACCTCTTACAAAACGACCTGTTCCAAATGTAAGTTCAACTAAATCAAAATCAGTAAATTCACGAATTGTTTTAATTCCGCCTACATCATTCATAGTTTCGGCTAATTTATCTAAGACTTTTTCAACAATTGGATCTTCACGAGGAATAAAACGTGCACTTGCTTTATAACGTAAGCGAGTACGCACAATAATTGACTTCGCTTTGTTTTCATCTTCTAAAAACATCACTTCTACTTGATTTGGATTGCGTTTTAAATTCTCATAATGCTCTGCAATGGCACTGATATAAATATAATATTTTCCATCAAAGAAAATAATTGGTGCATAAGACGCCATCGGTAAGCCATCTTTATCTAAAGTAGAAAGCACACAGCTTTTAAACTCTTGACGAAATTCATCAATTTTAGCCTTAATACGATCGTAATTTGCTACTGGTTTATTTTCTACACAAAGATTGATGATAGCTTGCTTAATTGAACCTGCGTCAGCTTGTTGTGGAAATTCCACACGTAATGTTTTGCCACCATTATATTTAAAATCTAAACCAGCAAAATCTACATTAACTAACGTCACATCTGTGATTTCCTTTTCGCCACCAAATTTTTTACAAAGGGCAGCCATATCATCTTGATGATGATCATTCATATGAGTGATAATTCGATTGAAATCCATTTTTGTTCCTTATATTAACAATTAATTTTTATTATTCTACGGAATCATATCCGATAGAAATAATGCAGAGCATTATACTCAAGTTAAAGTTATTTAACATATTTTTTACAGAATAATCCTTGATAAATAAAAAGCCCTTATAAATAAGGGCTTAAAATAAGTAAATCAATATGAATTATTTACCATCAACACTCACACCATAAAAAGCGTCATAGCCAAATGGGCTTTGTACATAACCTTTTACACGAGGACTAAGTGGCGCAAAACCAACAGAGTGGGCAACTGGAATCCAAGGTGCTTGATTATGGACAATAACTTGAGCTTGTTTATAAAGTTTCGCACGTTCTTCCTTATTGGTTAATCCAATAGCCTCATTGAGTAAAGCATCAAATTCTGAATTATTGAAACGTGCCATATTAGAATTACCTATATTTGAGCTACCTAATAATGGGGATAAGAAATTATCAGGATCGCCATTGTCGCCAGACCAACCAAAGATACCCGCAGTTAATTCTCCCTCTTTTGCTCGTTTTCTATAATCAGCCCATTCATAAGTCACTGGGTTAGTTTTTACACCAATTTTCGCCCAATCCGCCATAATTAATTCAGCCATACGTTTTGGATTTGGATTAGAAGCACGAATAATAGGTTGAATCCAGAAATCAGTTTCAAAACCATTTGGATAACCCGCTTCTGCTAAAAGTTGTTTTGCTTTTTCTGGATCGTACGGATAATCTTGGATTTCATCATTATAACTCCAAATTGTTGGAGGAAGTGGGTTTTTAGCTGATATTCCTGCGCCTTGATAAACCGCTTCAATAATCGCTTTTTTATCCACTGCGTAATTCAACGCTTGGCGCACTTTGACATTATCAAACGGTGCTTTTTCGGTATTGAATGCGATATACGCTACGTTCAAACCTTTTTGTTCCAAAAGTTGTACTTTTGGATCGGTTTTCATTTTGGCTAAATCCGCTACATTTGGGAATAAAATTAAATCGCAAGTACCCGCCTGTAATTTTGCATAACGTGTTGTTGCATCAGGCACAATGCTAATGACTAAACGATCTAAAGGTGTTCTACCTTTCCAATAATTTTCATGCGCAACATATTGTATGGCTTGATCTGTTTTATAATCCACAAAAACAAAAGGGCCTGTCCCCACTGGGCGACTATCAAGTGTTTCTGGTTTACCCGCTTTCAGCATTGAATCAGCATATTCTGCAGAATAAATAGAAATAAAATCCATACCAAGACTAGCCAAGAAAGTCGCATCTGTCTTGTTTAAGGTAATACGAATTGTGTTATCGTCTACTTTCTCCACTGATTTCAACAATTCAGGGAATTTCATTGCTTTAAAATATGGATAAGTCCCCTTAGATACATTGTGATATGGATGATTTGGATCTAACTGACGTTGGAATGAAAATACAACATCATCTGCATTAAAATCACGTGTCGGGGTAAATTCTTTTGTTGTATGGAATTTAACACCCTTTCTTAAATGAAAAGTATAACTTAAACCATCATCGCTAATTTCCCAGCTTTCAGCTAAAGCTGGTTCAATATCCGTTGAGCCTTTTTTAAATTCAACTAAGCGGTTATACACTTGTTGTGAGCTTGCATTATAAGAAGTACCTTCAATTATTAACGCAGGGCTAAATCCCAATGGAGCTTTCGCTGTGCAATAAACGAAAGTATTATTTGACGAGGATTTTGCTTCAGTTTGAGCAGTAGATTTATTTGCCGAGCTAGATTGATCACAAGCTGCCAAAACAAGAGTTGCAGCGGCGAGAGTTAATGTTGCTTTTAGTTTCATAAGCATACCTCAATGTTAGGCAGGGAATGCCCTACCATTTATGGTTAAACGATGGAGCTATCTCCACCAACAAGAAATATCAATAAGATATAAGCAAATTTCCCTTTTTTTAAATAAAAAAATTCTATGGATTATAACAAATTAATCTAAGGCATTTTTCGTAAATGATCGCCATCATTTTTGTGTAATTTCATAAGCGACCAAACAAGGGCGATTACAAAAAGTGATGAAGTTAAAAAAGTATAGCTGAATGCCTGTTGTAAGCAATCACTTGCGTTAAAGAAATGTCGATAAAGATTTAAGATTATTGATGACACAGCAATACCAAATCCAATCCCAACTTGCTGTACAATACTTAATACGGTAGAGCCTGTGCCAGACTGTTGTTTTGAAAGATCGCCTACAGCCAGCGTATTAATTGAAGTAAAAATGATCGACATACAAGCCCCATACCACATAAGATTACAAATAATCCAAGTTAGAGAGCTTTGTTTATCTAACCAAGCCATTGAAATCACAGAACCTGCCATCAAAAGTGCGGATGAAATTAACGTGGTTTTATAACCCCAACGATTTAAAATTCGTCCAATTAATATTTTCAACATCACAGAAATTAACGCAATCGGTGCTAATAGCCAGCCAGACATTTCAGCACTGTAACCGAAAGATAATTGGAACATCAAAGGCAATAAAAAGGGCACACCAGATGCAGATAATCGGATAAAAATATTAGCAATAATACCTAATCTGAATGTACGAGTTCGGAAAAGGGATAAAGGTAAAATGGCATTTTCATTGTTTTTAGCATAGCCACAATAAGTTACGAGTAACAGAATACCAACAACTAATATGCTATAAGTTACACTTGAATTATGCTGACTTTCTCCGAGTAAATCCAAACCAAGCGTAATACCAACTAACCCCAATGCAAAGAGTAAAAAACCTGTCCAATCTAATTTCTCTGCCTTGCCCTTGATATTGTTCATCACGCTGCCCGATGCCAAAATTCCTAGCACACCAATTGGAATATTAATTAAAAAAATCCAGTGCCAACTGGCGTGAATGACTAACCATCCACCTAAAATAGGCCCTAGAATTGGCCCAATCAAACCTGCAGTTGCCATTAAATTCCAAGCATTCACTAATTGTTGTTTGGGGACAGCTTGAATAATAGCTAAACGCGCAACGGGCATCATAAAGGCACCGCCTATCCCCTGAATCACTCGGGCTAAAATAAGGCTCTCTAAATTAGAGGCCGCGGCACAAGCAACTGAACCTAAAATAAACGTGAAAACTGCACCACGAAAAACAGTCAATGTCCCAAATTTTGCCGCAGCCCAAGCGGTAAGAGGAATAAATAATGCAACAGCTAAAGAATAAGCGATGATCGCCATTTGCATTTCAAAGGCGGGTTTATGTAAATCGGAAGATATCGCGGGTAAAGCTGTATTTAGAATGGTCGCATCGAGGCTTTGCATAAAAAGTGCCATTGCTGCTACCCAAGCTAAACCGCGATAGGCATTGGATTCAGTAGTCATCGTGCTCCGTGAAAATGGTGCAACCAATTTTCAATAAAATCGGCAATTTGCGGAATGCGGTTAATATCCAACAAAGTGCGGTCAATTTCAAGGGAATAATTCGTTGCAACTGCGAGCACATATTCGTCAATTTCGGGTAAAGGTTTTGTCATTTCTTGACGATGGAGCAAAATCTTTGGAATTGGCTCTTGTTTAAAGCCTTCCACCAACACTAAATCCGTTAAAGTGCGGTCAAATTGTTGCGCTAAATAATCCAATGAAACAGGTTTTGGCGTTTCCGTCATAATCGCCCAGCGTTCATCATTCGCTACAATGACTTGAGAAGAACCCGCCTCTTTCATACGCCAGCTATCTTTTCCTTCTTTATCAACTTGCATATTGTGATGGCTATGTTTAATCACTGAAACGCGAATGTGACGAGCGATCAGTTCTGGAATAAGTTTTTCTAATAATGTTGTTTTACCACTACCGCTATAACCGGTAATTCCAAGTAAAGGAATCTGATTGTTCATAAAAATAACCTTAAAAATCACCGCACTTTAGATACGGAAAACCCCGAAAGATCGGGGTTAATAAATTAAGAATGTTTTGCTACATAATTGGCAAAAATAAGTCCGCCAATAGCAAGAAGCGAAACAATGCCAAGCCCTATAGTAAGCCACATATTATTTTCCCTCCACTAATTGACGAAATTTACGCCCCATCACAAGGCAAGCATAAGCAATAATGAGCAAAAAAATAATATTTCATCCTTTTAGGAAAAGCGGTTGCTCGCCATAGAGTATAACAGGCATTGCTAGAATAGCAACTTTTGCCACATCATCACTAAGTTTGACCAAGCCTCTAAAGAGCTTTTTTCAATGGGTAATTTAAATAACTAGCTTTATAGTTTGCGATCTAGATCGCAGAAATAATAAAAAGCGAATAAAAAACTTAAGATAATATGCGCAATAAAACAGGCTGAAATTCTGTTTGTTGCCCTAATTTTCTGCTATAAGATTTTACAAAAATGAAAGAAAGTGCGGTTAATCCAAAGATTAAAATGGCACGCAGAATTTCATTATCGCTTATGTAATCGGACAACATAGTCACAATCAATAAGGTCAAAAGCGGTACAACATACATCAATAATGCCGACAACAACATCGACTTTTCTTCTAATCCAATTTCAACAATTTGACCTTCGCGTAATGGCATTAATGTTTCCACATTAAAAATATGCTCGCCACGTTTACCGTTTAATTCGGAAAGGCTTGATGTTCCACAACTGTTTTTAGCTGCACATTGGCCACAGGCACTTTGGGATTGGCATTTCACTTTGGCAATGCCATTTTCATAGCTAATAACAACGGCACTTTCTCTTAGCATTGGGATGCTCCCATATAAATATCAAAGCGATGATTTTTCGTTTCACGGCTAAAGTGCGGTTGTTTTCCACAAAGAAATTCCGCATAGTCAGGACGCTTCACGACCACACGTTTTTTAGCTAATTGGAGTGCAGGTAAAAGCAATTCATCAGCATCTAAATCAGCCCCGACTAAATGCTGGAATACACGCATTTCCTTTTTTACTAGTGCAGATTTTTGTTTATGCGGATACATTGGATCGAGATAAACCACATCGGCATAATCGCTATTAGGATCAAGTTCATTAATATGCTGAACATTCAGCAAGTGCAAATTTTGTTGCAACATCTCGCCGATTTCCTCATCTTGATAAGCACGATTTAAACCATCTTGCAGAAGTAAAAAAACAACAGGATGGCGTTCTACTAAACGAACTTGGCAGCCAATTGCGGCTAACACAAAGGCATCACGTCCTAGACCAGCTGTTGCATCAATAACCGTTGGCAATGCCGAACCTTTAATCCCTACTGCTTTCGCTACGGCTTCTCCACGTCCACCACCGAATTTACGACGGTGAGCCATTGTGCCACCAACAAAATCAACATAAACCGCTCCGAGTTTAGGTTCGTCTAGTTTACGAAGTTCTAAACGGTCATCGGTTTGAACAAGTGCAAGTGGGCTCTTTTCATTATGAATAATGTTGTGTTCAGCACAAAGTGCGATCAATTCTGCTAATGTTTTTTCTGTCGATTCAGAAATCAGCTGAATTCCTACTTGCGAATGAGCCATAGGCCGCTTTCCATGTGGTCAGTGTAAGGGAATTGGTCAAATAACGCCGCTTTTTCAATGCGGTGCGTTTTTGATAGTTCAACAAGATTATCACACAGCGTATGTGGATTACAGGAAATATACAAAATGCGATCGTAATTTTGTACAAGTTTCACTGTATCAGGATCAAGCCCCGCACGAGGCGGATCGACAAAAATGGTATTACATTCATAAGATTTTAAATCAATCCCTTTCAAGCGGTTAAAGGCTCTAACCCCATTCATTGCCTGCGTAAATTCCTCTGCCGACATACGGATAATTTGTAAATTATCCACTTTATTTTCAGCAATATTAAATTGTGCGGCGGCTACGGAAGGTTTGGCGATTTCTGTTGCCAATACCTTACGGAAATTTTGTGCAAGTGCGATAGAAAAATTACCGTTTCCGCAGTAAAGCTCTAATAAATCACCTTCGCTATTTTGGGTACAATCAATTGCCCATTCAAGCATTTTGCAGTTTACCGTTGCGTTTGGCTGGGTAAAACTATTCTCGACTTGGCGATAGACATAATTTCTGCCATTCACAGGTAAAACTTCGTCCACATAATCTTGCTCAAAACAGATTTTTTGTTTACTTGCACGCCCGATTATTTGCACATCAAAATCTTGCTTTTCGAGTAAATCTTTCAAATTTTTAGCCGCACTTTCCCATTCTTCAGTGAGTGTTTTATGATAAAGCAAGCTCACAATAATCTTATTACTCAAGGTGCTAAGGTAATCAATTTGGAATAATTTTTTGTGTAGCACTTCTTGTTGTTTTAACAAAGGTAATAAGGTTTGCATCATACGATTAATTAGCATGCTGGCGATTGGAAATTCATCCACGCGATAACGCTGCAGCGTCGCTTGATCAAACATAATATGGTAAAAATCATCTTGCTCGTGCCAAATACGAAACTCCGCACGCATGCGATAATGACTTGTTGGAGAGTCAAAAACTTGAATATCTGGTGCATTAAAAGGGTGTAAAAGTGCGGTTAATTTTTCAAGTTTTTTTTGTAGCAGTTCGTTGTATTGAGAAATCGGTAATTGCATAGAAATTAGTATTCATAGGGTGTATGAATACGAATCGTTCATACAAAGATAGGAGAATAAAGTTATCAGCCGTGAATTACGCGTGATTTCACAAGCTATTCAAAAACAAAAGGCAGACTTCCGCCTGCCTTATTTAACGTATCTTATTCGCCGGAATAATCTTCACCGCCAGAGGCAGCTTCACTCACATCACTAGATAAGGTGTAAACACGTTTTTTAGTGTTAATACGAGTACGATATTTATTCCAAGTTTTTTCAAAGAAAGTCTCTGCTGCGCGCTCACCACGGCAAAATGCGACGAAATCTTTTTCTTCTTTAGTCGCTGGCTCACGTTCCCCTAAGTCTAATGCTTTGAACGCTTGACCATATTGCTCAAGCACCTGTGATTCTTTAATTGTGTAATCACCGTGACGGGAAAAACCACGAGGGTAGTTTTTGTCGTCAAAGAAACGACGCGTTACGCTAAAACTTGCAGCCATAATATTCTCTCTTCTTTCATTAATATTTACAAAATAGGGCTGGCATTAAACCAATTTTTCGTTATTTTTGCAATAAACCTTTTACGGTTTGCACATAATCTTTCACGAAATCATCATAATTTAACCCTTCAGGGTTTACACGGAATTTTCCATTTACATAAAAATCAGGTACGCCACGCACTTTAAATTGTTCTGCTGCATTCACTTGTTTATTAACTAAACCATTTACTGCAAAACTATTAATGCCACCATCAAATTGCTCGGCGGTTATGCCATTCGATAAGAAGATAGCTCGAATATCATCCATTGATTTCAAGGCATCCTTTTGAGCCGCTTCAAATAATGGTGATTTTACTTTACTTTCTGCACCTAATGCCATTGCTAACGCCCAAGCACGTGTTAAGTTTTCAGATTGATGACCTAAGAAATTTACATGATATTGTTTAAATTTCACATCTTTTGGTAAAGCATCTACGACTTGTTGTGGAATTTTGTATTCCATTTCAAAGGCGTAACAATGCGGGCAATAGAATGAGAAAAACTCAATCACTTCTTTTTGCTGTGAAGCCTGTTGACTCACTTGAACATATTGTTTGCCTTCTTGTAAATCTGCGGCAAAACTATTTACAGACATAAGCGTGCTGACACCTAAACCTAACGCAAGTAATACTTTTTTCATTTCTTTCCTCTTATTTAATGATACCGCGAGCACGGAGCAATGCGGTTTTAAAATCTTCTTCGTAATCTTTTTTGAGACCAGGAATTGGCTCATATTTATCTGTACCATCCATTTTTAACTGATAAATAATCACTTCATCAGTTAATTCATTTAATGGTTTTTGGAAACCTGATTCATTGGCAATTTTTTGCAAAATTTCCATTAAACTCAAATCCGAGTCTTTAGACCAATAAAACTGTAAAAGTTCCAAAACTTCATTTAAACGCTTACATTTCATTGCTATTTCCGTTTTAATCGTAAAAAATAGGCAAATGATACTTGAAATAATGATAGATTAAAATATGACAATTACAATAAGTGCGGTAATTTTGGCAGGTGGCAAAGCACGCAGAATAGGCGGGCAAGATAAAGGATTACAGATTTTAGGTAAACAATCTTTAATTGAACATGTTATTAATCGCTTACAACCACAAATTCATCAGATTTCAATTAACACTAACCGAAATCAAACAGAATATGCAAAATTTGGCTTTCCTGTTTTCTCCGATGAACTGCCCGATTTTCAAGGGCCATTAAGTGGCATGCTAACAGCTCTAGAAAAGAAAAAAAGTGACTTTATCCTTTTTACACCTTGTGATACGCCTTTTTTTCCTATGAATCTTTTAGATAAACTCAAAAGTGCGGTTAAAAATGACCGCACTTTAATTGCGTATGCTTGCGATGAAGAACGTGAACATCCCGTTTTTTGTTTAATGTCCGTTCAGCTAAAGGAAAAATTGCGACACTATTTAGCATCGGGTGAACGACGCCTTTTACAATTTATGAAAGAAAATGGCGGGATTTCAGTAAAATTCACGCAAGAAGAAGGTAACTTCGAGAATTTTAATACGCTAGATGATTTAAAGAAAACAGTCATCTAACCGAACACTAACAAAAGTGCGGTTTATTTTTATTATTTACGAGCACCAAATATCGCAATCAATTCTTTCACTTTTACGCGTTTTTCTGGGTTTTAAAATAGTTATGGTAACTAGCTGGCTTAAACCCACCATACGCAACTAAATTAGCTCTAGTCCTAACACTTTACGACCGTTAATACTTGCGATATTGACCATTTCATCTAAGTGAGGGAAACGGCAACCCGCAGCTAATAGGCTTAATTCTTGCCATAAATCGCCTTCACATAGAGGAACCATGTAATCACAAATATTATCTGTGCCTAGGGCAACAGTGATACCTTCGGGAATCATTTCATCTGCTGGCGTGAGTGCATTATGGAATGGCATAAGATCTTCTTTGCGATTACTGTCAATCCATGCCATAGGACAGGCTATCATCATCATTTTGGCTTTACGCATTTTTTCGTAAAGTTTGTAGCGATATTCTTTTGAATGTGAGCCAATGGAAATACCATGGATACCTACAACTCGCCCCTCCATTCCGTGTTCAATGGTTTTGTCGCAAAGTTGCTCGGTTTCTTTTTCACTTGGATTGTTGAATTGGTCTACATGTACATGACACATAATTCCAAGAGATTTGGCCTTATCTAACAAGATATCCATCGCTTCTAAGCCACGTCCATAATCCAATTCATCACGATATGGTAAGCCGCCAATCATATCTACCATTTCTGCACCAATATCAAACCATTTACGCGCAGTGGGTTCTATTACCCCTTTTAAAGTTTGATTGGCAAATTTTAAAATAATGTCATGTTTATACACTTCGCGGGCTTTGTGTGCGGCAATAATTGCACGATCTTCACAAATTGGGTCTATATCGACAAAAGTACCAAATGCGGTTACACCTTGGGATATCATTAATTCAATAGATTGGCAAAAACGTGCGTAATAATCATCAACACTGGAAGTGCGTTTTACTTCATCCACTAAATCCCATTTTTGTTGCAAATTACTACTATGATAAATCCCAATTTTCTCTGGCGTCATCGTAAAAGCGCGGTCAGCATGAGCATGGGCATTTACCCACCCGCCTTTTTTGATAATTTCATCGCGAATATAGGTTTTAAAACTACGAACATGGCTTTTCATACAAACTCCGTAAAAAAGAAAGGATAAAAAGACGAGAATGTATATTAATTGAAAGGTACTGTAAGTACGGCGAGAAGCATTATGATAATGTTATGAAAAACTCACGGATTTTCATTAATAACATTTTTCAGTCTTAAACTGAGGCGTGAGTATAAAGACTTAAGGGCAAAAAATCCATTCTTTTGTGCACTTATAGATTATTTTTCAAAGAAGAAATTTTGTAATTGGAAGGCTTCTAAAAAAATTCCAAGTGGCGGTCTGTCTGAAGATTGCTCAATATAATCTTTATCGAATTTTTTGTAATTCCCTTTGCGATCAATGTGATATTGTGTTCCATCAGGTTGAATCACCACATTCCAGCGGAAATTCGAGGCAAGTACCCAGTCATCTCCTTTAAGATCAAAGAGATTGCGTCCCTGACTATAATCCATCAACGGGTTTTCTACACGGAATACTGTCTGCATTAATGCAGAGAAAATATCCGCATGATTACTTAATCCATTCTGTTTACCTACTGGTAAATCTTTCCAATATACAAGCAATGGCACTTGAATTTCATCACGCCCAAAGTAGTTTTCTCGCTCTTTTTGATTCATTTCATTAAAGGTTAAACCATGCTCTGACGTGATTATGACTAATGTATTTTCAAGCGGTGTACTTTCTAACGCTTTTGTTAAAAGAGAATCAATGTCTTGCAAAGTGCGGTCATAATCTGATGGGTTTTTAGCATCCAAGGCTAAATCCAAATAAGCAAACCAAGGTGAGTCAGTTTTTTGTGCTTTAATAAAATCATTGAGATTTTTTACCGCACTTTCATTATTTGGTTTGTTGGTTTTATTCGATGAAAGTTTTATTTCACGAAATAATGCTTGGCGGAAGATGCTATCTTTGAAATTCGTAGCAGAAAATAAACCCAATTGATAATTTTCAGCACGTAATTTTTCGATTAAAACAGATTGGGTATGATTGCTTAAAATGCTATCGGTGTAATTTGCATTTAGCCCGTAAAATAACCCAATTAAGCCTGCGTTATTACTATTGCCTGTGCTGTAATGATTAGTAAATTCCGTTGAGCTTGTTGCAAATTTAGCAAGTTTTGGCATCTTTTCATTAGAAATCGCATCATGGCGTAAACCCGAAACCGTTACGAGCAGAATATTAGGTTTGTGCGTAATTGGTGCATAAGTGAGTTCTTTTTTCGGATAATCAATTTTTAAGGCATCTAAACGACCTTCTTGCGCCAATTTTTGCGTATATTCTTCCCCATCCAAGAAACCGTGTTTTTCTAAAAAAGAACGAGCTGTCATTGGATAAGATAAAGGGAAATTAGAGCGTTGCATAGTGATCGGACGATACAAATAAGCATCTGCCCAAGCATAAATTAAATGCGTCGCGATGAATGTTGTGGTTAAGAATATACCAGTGCCTTTTAGCCATTTTTGGCGTTCAAGACTACGTAATTTTTCCCAACTCCAGCGAGAAAATAACATTTGTGCCAGTAAAATTATTGGCATTGGTGCAAAGAAAATTTGCCAATCGCGTGACATTTCACCATTTTCTGGATTGACCAGCAAATTCCATACAACAGAGGATAAATGCAGATTAAAACGATTGAAAACGGCGGTATCAAATAATAATAAGGTTGTGCAAATGGTGGAAAAAATTACGGTTAATCCGCGAAAAGTGCGGTGATTTTTAACAATAAAACTCAGTGGAAAGACCACGAGTAAGTACAACGCAAAAACGTTGAAACTGAAATGCCCGAGCAAACTCACAAAGAAATAAAGTTTTCCTGCGAGAGTATCTGGCCAGTCAATGATAAAGGCATAACGTGCGCCAATAAGAATAGCAACAATGATATTAAAAAAGGCAAACCAATGGCCCCACGAAATTTTTCGTGAAACGTCATCGCGGTATTGTTTGCCGCTGAAGGTGCCTTTTTTAATCCATTTCATATTAACGTGTTTTTACCGCATTAATTAAGGAATTCGAAAATGCTTGAGCTAATGCCTCACGTTGAGTTTGTGGCACGCTGGTGGTTAATAAATTACTTGCCATGTTACCCAATGCGATTAAGGATAGATCTACAGGGGCTTTATGTTTTTCTAATACTGCGATCATATCGTTTACAATCGCACTTAATTGAGCATCAGAATATTTAGAATGTTGAGCCATAATGTTAAAAATAAAAAAAATTTGGCTTATGATACCCGATTATTTGGTAGAACCTAAATAATTTCTTTTTTCTTGCTTAAAAAGTGCGGTTATAATTTGCGGCAAATTTTTCAAAGGTGACAAAAATGAGTATTACCGTTAATCAAATTGTTTTGCATCAGTTAGTCAAAAATGTGGATGGCGACAGTATAAAAATGGAAAGCGTATTACGCGACGAGTTGCTGTCCATTACACCAGAAGTAGAACAAATGATGTTGCAATTGCATCAAGGCTATCAAAATAAAGCTAAGGCTTTTGGCGTGTTTCAGGAAAAGTCTATATTTGCACAACATTTAAATCGTTTATTAGAGCAAGAAATTGAATTTTTAGGTTTTAGTCAATATTCAACAAAATTGCTTGCAGATGAGCTAGGTAAATATAACTTTGCTGAAAGTGGCACCTTGATTTTATGTCAATATAATTTCTTAGCGACAGATTATTTGTTTATTGCATTGCTTGATAGCCGTCATAGTATGTTAGTCGATGAGCATTTAGATATTCGCCGTACAGAATATTTGGATATTACTCAGTTTGATATTGCGGCACGGATAAATTTGACGGATTTGCAAGTAAACGCGAACTCTAATCGTTATTTAACCTTTATAAAAGGCCGTGTTGGTCGCAAAATTAGTGATTTTTTTATGGATTTTTTAGGTGCCGAAGAAGGATTAAATCCACAAGTTCAAAATCAATGTTTATTGCAAGCTGTGAGTGATTACTGCGATCAAGGCGAACTCAACAAAGAGCAAACTCAAGCGGTAAAAAAACAAGTGTTTGAATATTGTAAAGGTCAGCTTTCAAATGGTAACAATATTGAATTAAGGGAACTTTCTGATTCATTACCCACTCTAAACGAACAGCCTTTTGTCGTCTTTACGGAAGAACAGAATTATGGTTTGGAAGAGAGTATTCCACCAATACGTTCAACATTGAAATCGCTAACAAAATTCTCTGGGTCAGGAAAGGGCGTTACCCTAAGTTTTGATGCGGAATTATTGAATACACGTATTCAATGGGATCCTATGACAGATACCCTAACCATCAAAGGCTTACCACCAAATTTAAAAGATCAATTACAAAAGGCTTTACAATCAGAGAATTAATTTGGAAATACACCCAATTTTGGATATTATTTGACAGAACTTTTGCACAAATTAAGGTAAAGAAAATGCAAGTTAAAACACTTTTAGGCGCAACCTTTTTAGCATTAAGCCTCGCTTCTTGTTCCACCGTTGAAAAAGTTGTATATCGAATTGATGTACCGCAAGGCAACTATTTAGAGGCGACTACCGTTGCGCAAGTTAAAGAAGGCATGACTTCTCAACAAGTACAATATTTGTTGGGAACACCAATATTAATCGACCCTTATAATAACTACACTTGGTACTACGTATTCTTACAACAACGTGCCTATGAAACGCCAGTTCAACATACTTTCACAGTAAAATTTGATCAACGTGGGATTGTGACAGAAACCCATCTTGATAAACCTTTACCACAGGTTTCACAACAAGGCGAAAATAACACCATTATTGAAACAGGTGAGAAACCAAAATCAAGCTGGTGGAAATTCTGGAAATAATCTTTTTATTTTCACCGCACTACAATAAGAATAATTGGTAAAAGGAATCTCCAATGTCAAAACTCTTACTCGTTGATGATGATATTGAATTAACTGAACTACTTTCTACACTTTTAGAACTTGAGGGTTTTGACGTTGAAACTGCAAATAATGGATTAGAAGCATTACAAAAACTCAATGAAAGCTATAAACTGGTTTTACTTGATGTAATGATGCCAAAGTTAAATGGTATCGAAACATTAAAAGAAATTCGTAAAGTCTCTAACGTGCCAGTGATGATGCTAACAGCAAGAGGCGAAGACATTGATCGCGTATTAGGCTTAGAATTGGGAGCGGATGATTGTTTACCCAAGCCTTTTAACGATCGTGAGCTTATTGCAAGAATTAAGGCGATTTTGCGTCGTAGTGTATCTCCTTCAAATAATACCGCAAATGTAGAAATCCTTTCTTTTGACGGAATTACTCTCCACTTTTCTCACGGAATTGCAACCTATAATGAAGAAAATCTAAATTTAACGGATTATGAATTTAAGATTCTTTGTTTATTGCTTAAATCTAAGGGAAATGTGGTAAGTCGAGAAGAATTAAGTTTAGAAGTGATGGAAAAACCACTCACTCCATTTGACCGTTCTCTTGATATGCACATCTCTAATTTAAGACGCAAATTACCAGAACGAAAAAACAAGCCCTCTTGGTTTAAAACTTTACGCGGAAAAGGATACGCTTTAGTCACCTAATTTTTATGAAATTAGGTTATTTTTTCAATTTAAATCAACTCACTATCCAAACATTTCTTATGTTTTGGTTTTCTTTTTTTCATAATGATGAGCCTTGTGATCACTGTACCTAATTTCGATCTCAGAATTTATTCCCCCATTAAAAGAAGCGAATATTGTTAATTATCAAAAAGAAATATTAGGCGGGCTATCAATGAATATAAAATTGCCATTATGGATCACCCATTAAATAAAAATGATAACAATTTTTACCGCACTTTTACCTTTAAGCATTGTCCACAGCAAAAGAAATGACGTCATTAATTTTTTCACAATCTAAAGCGATCATCATTAAACGATCTATTCCTAATGCGACACCTGAAGCATCTGGCATACCCGCTTCTAAGGCAGCAAGAAAGCGTTCATCAATTTCTCGAGTAGGCAATTCACATTTTTGTCTTTGTTGATTATCTAATTCAAAGCGATGACGTTGTTCTTGCGCATCGGCAAGTTCGTGAAAACCATTGGCTAATTCTAAACCTTTATAATAGAACTCAAAGCGTTCTGCTACCCGCTGATCTTCTGGGCTTACTTGTGCTAGAGCTGCTTGTGTTGAAGGGAAATGATACACGGCAATAGGTCGTTCTTTTCCAATTTGAGGCTCAACGACTTCACTAAATAAAAACTGTAATAACGTATCGCGATCTTCATTATCTTCAGCCATAAAATTATGTTTACGTGCTGCTTCAATTAATTCTGAACGTTCTGCTGACAAGGGATCTAAGCCTACATATTCTTGGAAAACAAATTGGTAGCTTAAACTTTCTGCAGGTGGACAATCTAAAATTTGTTGGAGCAAATCATCTACTTCATTAATTAAACGATGCATATGAAAGTGCGGTCGATACCATTCCAACATAGTAAATTCTGGATTATGGCGATTTCCAGCTTCTTCATTGCGAAACACTTTACTGATTTGGAATATCGGCCCACTCCCTGCTGCAAGCAAGCGTTTCATATGATATTCAGGGCTTGTAGAAAGCCAAAGTGTTTTGGATTGTTCACCGAAAGGCGCAAGAAATTCCGTGCTAAAGGTGGAGAGATGTAAATCAGTGACGCCAAATTCACTTAGAACAGGGGTCTCTACTTCAAGCAAACCGCGTTCTGTAAAAAATTGACGAATTTCAGCAATAATTTTTGCCCGTTTAAGAAGATTTTTTATATCGGCAGAAGGTTGCCAATGATTAAGTGCGGTCATTTTTAATCCTGTTTTAAAAATTTTGCACATTGTAAACGAGAGCTACTCTCAACTCAATCTTAGCTTTTTTGAGGTAGATCACAAAATACGATCTTTTCCATCTTTAGACATAAAAAACGTTATTAATTTGTAACAAAAAATGGCACAATGCCCACACAATATTACCCTTTTAGGGGATTTATTTTTACTTTCTATTGATTGGAGGATATCGTGCAAACAGTTAATGTCGATATTGCGATTGTTGGTGCTGGTGGCGGTGGTTTACGTGCAGCGATTGCCGCAGCAGAAGCAAATCCTAACTTAAAAATTGCATTAGTTTCTAAAGTATACCCGATGCGTAGCCATACTGTAGCAGCAGAAGGTGGTGCAGCGGCAGTTATCAAAGAAGAAGATTCTTACGATAAACACTTCCAAGATACCGTTGCTGGTGGGGACTGGCTTTGTGAGCAAGATGTAGTGGAATATTTCGTGCAACATTCCCCTGTAGAAATGACTCAATTAGAACGTTGGGGATGTCCTTGGAGCCGTAAAGCTGATGGCGATGTAAACGTACGCCGTTTCGGTGGAATGAAAATTGAGCGCACTTGGTTCGCTGCAGATAAAACAGGTTTCCACTTATTACACACGCTTTTCCAAACTTCTATTCAATATCCACAAATCCAACGTTTTGATGAACACTTCGTATTAGATATTCTTGTTGATGATGGCCATGCTCGTGGTATGGTTGCAATGAACATGATGGAAGGTTCGCTTGTTCAAATTAATGCCAATGCGGTTGTTATTGCAACTGGTGGTGGTTGTCGTGCATTTAAATTTAATACCAATGGCGGCATTGTAACAGGTGACGGCTTATCTATGGCATATCGTCACGGTGTACCACTTCGTGATATGGAGTTTGTTCAATATCATCCAACAGGCTTACCTAATACGGGTATTTTAATGACCGAAGGTTGTCGTGGCGAAGGCGGTATCTTAGTGAATAAAGATGACTATCGCTATCTTCAAGATTACGGTCTAGGTCCTGAAACGCCAATTGGCAAACCGCAAAATAAATATATGGAACTTGGCCCTCGTGATAAGGTTTCTCAAGCATTCTGGCAAGAATGGAAAAAAGGTAATACCTTAAAAACTGCGAAAGGCGTAGATGTGGTGCATTTAGATTTACGTCATCTTGGTGAAAAATATTTACATGAGCGTCTGCCATTCATTTGTGAATTAGCAAGTGCTTATGAAGGTGTAAATCCAGTAAATGAACCAATTCCAGTTCGTCCAGTTGTTCACTACACCATGGGCGGTATTGAAGTCGATTTCAATAGCGAAACACGTATCAAAGGTTTATTTGCTGTAGGAGAATGCGCATCTTCAGGTTTACATGGTGCAAATCGTTTAGGATCTAACTCTTTAGCTGAACTTGTTGTGTTAGGTCGCGTTGCAGGGGAATATGCGGCACAACGTGCAGTTGAAGCTCAATCGGTAAATCAAAGTGCGGTTGATGCTCAAGCAAAAGATGTTGTTGCTCGCCTAGAAGCTCTTCACAAACAAGAAGGTAATGAATCTTGGTCTGAAATCCGTGATGAAATGGGTACCGTGATGGAAGAAGGCTGTGGTATTTACCGTGACCAAGCAAGTATGCAAAAAGCAGTAGATAAAATTGCAGAGTTAAAAGAACGTTACAAACGTATTCGCGTATCAGATAATTCAAGCGTGTTCAATACAGATGTACTTTACACCGTTGAGTTGGGTTACATTCTAGATGTTGCACAATCTATTGCAAATTCAGCGATTGAACGTAAAGAATCTCGTGGTGCTCACCAACGCTTAGATTACACAGAACGTGACGATGTCAATTATTTAAAACACACACTTGCTTTCTACAATGAGAATGGTGCGCCGCGCATTGAATACAGTCCGGTGAAAATTACTAAATCTCAACCTGCAAAACGTGTTTACGGTGCGGAAGCAGAAGCTCAAGAAGCAGCTGCGAAAGCTAAGGAGCAAGCAAATGGCTAATTCACCAGTAATGAATGTTGAAGTATTACGCTACAATCCTGAAATCGATCAAGAGCCACATTTAAGCACCTATCAAGTACCTTATGATAATCAAACTTCATTGCTTGATGCGTTAGGCTATATTAAGGATAAACTTGAACCATCTCTTTCTTATCGTTGGTCTTGCCGTATGGCGATCTGCGGTTCTTGCGGGATGATGGTAAATAACAAACCAAAATTGGCTTGTAAAACGTTCTTACGTGATTACAGCGGCCATATGCGTATTGAGCCGTTAGCAAACTTCCCAATTGAACGTGACTTAGTGGTTGATTTAAGCCACTTTATCGAAAGTTTAGAGGCAATTAAGCCTTATATTATTGGTAACGAAGCACCAGCATTAGATGGTAAACCACATCCATCGAAAGAATTGCAAGTTAGCCGTACTAAACAAACGCCAGCACAGCTTGAGAAATATCGTCAATTCTCAATGTGTATCAACTGTGGTTTATGCTATGCCGCTTGCCCTCAATTTGGTTTAAATCCTGAATTCTTAGGCCCTGCAGCTATTACGATGGCTCACCGTTATAATCTTGATAACCGTGACCATGGTAAAGCAAAACGTATGTCATTATTAAATGGTAAAAACGGGGTTTGGAGTTGTACTTTCGTTGGCTATTGCTCAGAAGTTTGTCCAAAACATGTGGATCCTGCTTCTGCAATTAACCAAGGCAAAGTGGAAAGTGCCAAAGATTATGTTATCTCTATGCTAAAACCAAAAGGCTAAGGGGGAAGGAATGTCAGTAACAGTGAGTAAACGTAAAAAATATGTTCGTCCAATGACAGCGACTTGGTGGCAAAAATTGGACTTCTACAAAGCTTATATGCTACGTGAAGCGACTTCAGTCTTTGCTGTATGGTTTTGTATTGTATTGCTTTATGGTGTTCTTTGCCTTGCAAGCAATCCAATGCCAGGCTTAGGCATCTTGAGCTTTATTGAGTTTTTAAGAAACCCTATTGTAGTGTTCTTAAATATTATTACGCTTATCGCAACGCTTTATCATACGGTGACATATTTCTTAATGACACCAAAAGTGATGAATATCATTGTGAAAAATGAACGCTTACCACACACAGTTGTAAGAAATGCACTTTGGGCGGTAACCGCATTAGTTAGCGTGATTGCGTTAGTTTTAGTTTATATTTAAGGGAGAGAAAAAATGGTTGATCAAAATCCAAAACGCTCCGGCGAACCGCCAGTATGGTTAATGTTCGGTGCGGGCGGCACAGTGAGTGCAATTTTCCTTCCTGTCGTTATTCTAATCATCGGTTTGTTATTACCATTTGGTTTAGTCGATGTGCATAATTTAATTACTTTTGCTTATTCTTGGATTGGTAAATTAGTTATTTTAGTGCTTACTATTTTCCCAATGTGGTGTGGTTTACACCGTATTCATCACGGTATGCACGATCTTAAAGTGCATGTGCCAGCTGGTGGATTTATCTTTTATGGTTTAGCCACAATTTATACCGTTTGGGTATTATTTGCGGTAATAAACCTGTAATAAAAATGTTATAAATAAAAAAACGAGTCTTAGATTCGTTTTTTTATTTTGTGTATTAAGTAAATATTTTTTATTTTGTGTATTAAGTAAATATTTTTAGTTTGTTGTACTTTAGAAATTCGATTGCATTTTTTATAAATCGCTCAAGTATTCAGTGCCTAAATTTCCCATTTGTCTCAAAATCCAAGCTTGTTTTTTACGAACTAATAAGCTTGGCTTATTTACTTTATAAATGATTGGATTGGGCAACACAGCAGCTAAAAGTGCGGCTTCATTTTGAGATAAATTTTTAGCTGATTTTTTAAAGTAATAGCGACTTGCCGCTTCCACACCAAAAATGCCGTTTCCAAATTCCGCAATATTTAAATACACTTCTAAAATACGTTTTTTCGACCAAGTCAGCTCAAGCAACATAGTCGCTGGAACTTCTAAACCTTTTCGTAGCCAATTTTGTCCGTGCCAAAGCATTAAGTTTTTAGCAGTTTGCTGGGAAATAGTTGATGCCCCTCGGATTCCTTTGTTAGATTTTTCGTTATACCGAATTGCTCGTTGGATAGCCTCAAAATCAAAGCCTAAATGTTCAGGAAAACGCTGATCTTCTGATGAAATCACAGCTAATTGAATGTTTGGAGAGATATTTTCTAGGCTGACCCAGTTATATTGGATTTGATATCGAAAATCACCTTGTAAAAGATTAGCGATTTTTTGTTGTACCATATAAGCGGAAAATGGAATAGGTACAAAGCGAAAAATCAGCAACAAAGCAAAAACGGCGAAAAAAAAACAAAAGACAACTCGCTGCCAGTTTTTTTTCCACCATTTAGGACTAAATAAGTGAGAAAGTGCGGTAAAAATTCGCTTAGTTTTTTTCAATGAGATCAAGATGTTGTTTCATCCATTGCATAAAATCAGGATCCATCGTTTTAATCATATTGGAACCTCGAGTGATTGTGGCGGCACTTGTATTCAGATTTTGTTGAATTTCACGCTGAGGCATATTTTTATCAATCAGCTGAGAGACAATCTGCAAGCGTAATCCTACAGCATCTCGTTCGTCTGCAGTTAATAATAAAGTTAGAAATTCCTGCGCTTTATTTTCTTCAAAGGCGATTTTTAGCATTTGAAGAAATGCATTCCATTGTTCTAAATTACGGCTGATATACATAATTACGCTCCCATTTTACACTATTAAACTAGTGCATTTAGTATAGCCGATTCAATTCTTCTTGGCTAAAGATTTGTGGGTTTTCTTTATTTTGCAAAATTTGATAGTAAAAATCATAAGCGACTACATTTTGCACATAACCACGAGTTTCATAAAAAGGAATAGATGCAACAAATTCATCTAATGCTAATTTTCCACTCGCACGACTTAACCATTTTTCTACTCGATTTGCCCCTGCATTATAAGCGGCTGCAATCAATATTCGATTATTAGGATATTTTCCATTGAGTTCATTAAGATGTGCGGTACCTAGCAAAATATTATTCAATGGTTTGAATAAATCTTGTTCGCCTTGATAAGGTAGTTGATTATTCTCTGCAGTCAATTTTGCCGTACTTGGCAAAAGCTGCATTAAGCCTCGAGCATTTGCTGAAGATTGTGCCATTGGATTCCAAGCACTTTCTTGACGAGCGATTGCCATAGCAAAAGTTTTGCTGATATTCAAATTCTGTAATGCAGCATTGAAGTATTCAGAATAAGCATTTGGCAGACGAAGAGACAGGTAATCCCACGCTTTTGCCACAATAGAAGCATCAACAGCTAATTCAAACCATTGCTGATTTTTGGCATATTCAGAAAGTTTTAGCTGAGTTGTAAAATCAACATTATCAAGTAAAATTCGCCAACGTTGTTTTGCTAAACCATTTCGTCCAAGTTCTCTTAATTCTGTAATCATTGCAAAAACTTGCTTAAAAGGAAGTTGTCCAGCTTGAGTAAAACTTGGCACAATAGGGACATTCAGTTGATATGCTTGTTTTAATTGTGTAGCCGCTAACATTGGATAAAAGCCACGCTCTTTTGAAAGTGCGGTCAGTTTTTTGGTATTTTTTAATATATCTTGTTTAGCTTCCCAATAACGCCATTCTTGCTTACTTTTTGATTCGGCAGAAAGCAAATTTAGCCAAGAGGTTAATTCAGTTTTTTGCCAAATAGCCATTCGTAAACGGCGTTCGGTTAAATTATCAGTCTGTAATTGTCGGATTTGTTCATCACGCCATTTTTGAAAATCAGCGTTTTCATTATCAAAAAAACGATTTAAAAAGGCGATTTTCCACTGTTTGATTTCATCTTCTGAGAGAAGCCAAGTATTTGCCCATTTTTGATAGGATTCAAAACTTAGGTTATTCATTTGTTCAGGTAGCGTTTTAAGATAACGTGGGAAAGCATCAATTAATACGGTTTTATCTAAAGTGTTAGGATCACTTTTTCTTACAATTTCAGCAAGTTGTTTAGGATTTTCTAATTGATTTTGTTCTTTTTGAACCCTGTTATTTTCTCTAGCATTATCTGAAGTTGCTGATGTTTGTTGTTCGTTTAACGTGGATAGTTTTTGTAATAAGGCTTGAAATGCTGGTGTCACAAAAGGGTAATTTTGTTGCACTAACGCATTGAGTTCATTTATTGCTTGTTGTTTTCCTTGAATATCATCATTCTGCAAAAAGGCGATTTTTGTCTCCCAAAATCGAGCAAGCAGATCATATTGCAAAGGGTAGCCTTGCAATGAGTCTATTAAGGTTTTTGTGATATTTTGAGTCGCTTCAGAAAATTGCTGTTTTTTTACCGCACTTTTTAGCAAACCTTCAACTTGCAAAAAGACTTCACGTTGTTTTAGACGTTTTAAGTAGTCTTGATGCTGTATTGACGCCCAGTTTTGTTTCTCTTGCTCAAGATTGATTGATGCTGTTGCCGTATTAGGAAAATCGGCAAAAGCAGAAAGTGCGGTAAAAATACAGAGAGAAATTAAGGCGACTTTTTTCATATTACGTTATTTAAATTAAAAGACTTTTTTAAACGGCTTTACAATAACATCCGCATATACACCAGCCTCTACATAAGGATCTTGTGCTGCCCAGTCTTTTGCCGCTTGTAGATTTTCAAATTGAGCAATAACGGTTGAACCTGTAAAACCAGCTTCACTCGGATTTTCATCATCAATTGCAGGATTTGGGCCTGCTGTCAGTAAGCGATTTTCCGCTTGAAGTTGTTTTAAACGAGCCAAGTGTTGCTCGCGTACGGCAAGACGCTTTTCTAACGTATTGGGAATATCTTGGGCAAAAATGACATAGTACATAATGATTTCCTTTTATTTACAAGGGTTGTTCTGAAATTAAGGCTAATGCTTTTTCTAACTCTTGGTTATTTTCACGGGGAATCGTGCGAGAGCGACCATTATTATCAACTGCAACAAAAGTAAATACCGCATCGGTGACACAATAACGTTCACCAATTGGCTCACTCGCCACTTTTTTTACCCATACTTCTACTTTAATTTTAATGGAAGAACGCCCAACTTTGAGACATTCACCGTAGCAACAAACAACATCGCCCACAGAGATTGGTTTGATAAAATTCATACTTTCAACGGCAACAGTAACCACGCGTCCGTGTGCGATTTCTTTCGCTAAAATCGCGCCGCCCATATCCATTTGAGACATAATCCAGCCACCAAAAATATCTCCGTTAGCATTGGTGTCAGAAGGCATCGCCAAAGTTCGTAGTAAAAGAACTCCTTTTGATTGGCGACCATTTTTATCAGTAAAATTGGCAGACATTATTTCTCTCCGTCTTTTGAATTTGAGCCATCTTTAGGCAAATAACGATAAATATAAACTCCCGAAATAATGGTTGCAATCACTGTCATACCAATAATTCCAAAAGATTTGAAATCAACCCAAGCTTCTTCCGACATATTATGGCTGATATAAATATTCACCAACATGCAAATAATAAAGAATAATGCCCAGCCAAGGTTAAGTGTATTCCAAGCCTTTTCGGGCAGTTGTAGCTCTTTACCAAGTAACTTTTTGATTAATGGGGTTTTAAATTGAAATTGTGCGACGAGCAAAACAATAGCAAATAAGCCATTGATAATTGTCACTTTCCATTGCAAATAGCGGATTTCATTAAAGTAAGCGGTTAAAAGTCCAAAAAAAACGACCGCACTTGCCATAATTTTTTGTTGTTTTTCAACCATTCCGTATTTCCATTTTAAAATCACGATCTGCAAAATTGTTGCAACCACTAATACGATGGCTGCTTCACGTACACCACCGAGTTTGTAAGTGATAAAAAATAAAATTAAAGGGATAAAGTCAAGGAGTTGTTTCATATTGATTAATCCTTCATAAATAAGCTGTAGAAACGATAAGTCACTACTAGCATGAAAATATTAAGTAATGCGGTGAAAATGCCTATTACCATATCAAATATAGCATTATTGGAAAATGCGCTTAATTGGAAAATAAGAATTGGCACGAAAAAATAAACCAGTAGGGTGTAAATAAACAATACGCCTTTTCGAGTATTTCCTCGCATCCAAATTTTTCGGATAGTTTGCGAAAGTGCCTCTTGAGTAGAAAGATAATGTACTACCGTTAAATTTAAACGGACAAAGAACCAAACGCCAACAAGCATCGCGATAAGTGACATAATAGAGGGCGATTTTTTTGTGAGTAATGCAGCAAAGGCTTCACCAAGACCAAGTAACATTGGTGCAACCATTAATAGATCTAACACAATTACGCCTGCAAAACGGCGCAAGGTAAGTGAGAAGGTTTCACCTAAAGTGCGATAATTTTGTAGGCTAATTTTATGGATTGAGGTTAATCCCCAAGCTGCAATAAAGCTCGTTAAAATTTGAGTGATTGCAACTGAAAATATAAAACTTGTGATATCTGTATTGGCGAGATTTAATACATCATTTTTATTTTCATCATTAACTGAAAAACTTAAAAGTGCACTCGCGCTTTGCACAATAAATAAAATTGCGACAAATTGCAGCATAATTTTTTTCTGATTACGGAAGAAATTCCAACTGTCTTGCAATACTTGTGTAAAGTTAATTAGCATTTTTTTCTCTCTATGAAAATGGTGGCGCAATTATACAGGGTTTGCCGATTATTGCATAAATATCCTTAATTCAGAATTGAATAGATAAAACAAAAGTGGACAAATTTGCCCACTTTTCATTCATTTTATTAAGATTGCGTCAGCTTTATTTTTTCTTCGCATATTTTAACGAGTCAATGGCTACCGCTAGAATGATAATGCTACCTTTAATGATGTATTGCCAGTAAGGGTTTACACCGATGTAAGTTAAACCGTAGTTGATAACAGTAAAGATAATAACCCCAGTGATAACACCAATTACTGTACCTACCCCACCAGCAAAAGATACGCCACCCACTACGCAAGCGGCGATAGCATCTAATTCATACATAAAACCTAAGTTGTTAGTTGCAGAACCGATACGACCCGCTTCAAGCATACCACCAAAGGCATAGAACATACCTGCAATCATATAGATTGCAACTAAGTTACGAGCAACATTCACGCCTGAAACTTTAGCTGCTTCTGGGTTACCCCCAATAGCAAATACGTTTTTACCGAAACGAGTTTTGTTCCACATAATCCATACTAATAATGCTGCAATAGCTGCATAAATCGTGATGTAAGAGAGTTTAAAGCTGCCGACTCGGAAGAATCCTTGAGCAAATGTTGAGAAATTTTCACTAAAACCTGCGATTGGAGAACCACCTACAGCATCATAGTATAGTGAGTTGAAACCATATATGATGATCATTGTACCCATGGTTGCGATGAATGGAGTTACATTTAAGTAAGCGATAACTAAACCATTCACTAAACCAATTACTGCACCGATAGCACAAACTGCGAGAATAACCACTGGAATTGGTATTTGTCCCATTTCAGGGAACACGCGGTTAATATTTTCCATTGATTGCAACATTGTTGCAGAGATAACTGCAGACAAACCAACTTGACGACCTGCAGATAAGTCAGTCCCTTGTGTAATCAATAAACCCGCAACCCCTAAAGCAATAATTAAACGTACAGAAGATTGGGTTAAGATGTTACTGAAATTGACTAAATTTAAGAATGTCGGATCTTGTGCAATGATGATGCCGAGCAAAATCAATAACACAAAATAAATCGCATTTTGTTTTAAGAGATCAAAGGATTTGTTTTTTTCTAAGGCACTCATAATTCATTCCTTATGTTTATAAATATTTTGCCGCGAGTTGCAAAATTTCTTCTTGCGATGTTTTTGCGCTTTCAACGATACCTGCTAATTTACCGTTACTCATTACTAAAATGCGATCAGTCACACCCAGTAATTCTGGCATTTCTGATGAAATCATAATAATGCCTTTATCTTTTTTAGCGAGTTCTTGAATAAGTTGGTAAATTTCAAATTTTGCCCCAATATCGATACCACGAGTCGGCTCATCTAGCATCAAAATTTCAGGTTGAGTTAAAAGCCAACGACCAATAATGACTTTTTGTTGGTTACCACCAGAAAGAGAACCAATTGTAGTTCTGTGTGATGGTGTTTTAACATTCATTGAATCAATTACCCACTGGGTATCACTTTTCATCTTCTTCGTGCTAAGTAATTTCCACGGAGTGAGATAAGATTTCATATTTGAAATCAATGAATTAAACTCAATACTTAAATTAGAATAAATCCCCGTTGAACGACGCTCTTCAGTAACCAATGCAAAGCCATTATTAATCGCTTCAAGTGCGGTATGATTTTTCACAGTTTTTCCGTGTAACTTAATCGTTCCTTCGATTAATTCACGTACGCCAAAAATAGCTTCAACGATATCGGTACGTTTAGCCCCCACAAGTCCTGCAATACCGAGAATTTCACCTTTGCGTAATTCAAAAGATACGTCTTGAATGGATGGTTGATTTTTAGCGGTAAGATTTTCCACCTGCAAAATAACTTCTTTTGGCACGTTGGTTTTTTCAGGGAAACGCTGTGTTAATTCACGCCCTACCATCATTCCAACAATTTGTTCCATTGTGGATTCTTTCACGTTTACCGTGTTGATCCATTTACCGTCGCGTAAAATAGTAATTTCATCACAGATCTTGAAGATTTCATCCATTTTGTGAGAAATATAAATAATGCCGCAACCGCGTTGTTTTAATTTGTCGATAATTTTAAACAGATGCTCAACTTCTTTTTCAGAAAGCGAGGATGTTGGTTCATCCATGATTACGATTTTAGCGTTATACGAGAACGCCTTCGCAATTTCGATCATCTGCATTTGAGAAACTGAAAGTTTGGCGACTTTTTCTTTCGGATCTACATCAATATCCAATTCATCAAAAATCGCTTTAGTATCACGGTACATTTTGGCGTGATCAACAAAAGGACCTTTAAGTGGATAGCGTCCAAGCCATAAATTATCCATTACGCTAGTTTGGCGCACGAGATTGAGTTCTTGGTGCACCATTGAAATACCATTTTCAAGGGCTTCTTTAGATGTTTTGAAATTGACGGGTTCGCCTAAGAAAAGAATTTCGCCTTCATCTTTGGCATAAATACCGAATAAACATTTTAGTAATGTAGATTTGCCCGCGCCATTCTCACCCATTAAGGCATGAACAGAATGTGATCGAACCGTTAAGTTTGCGTTATCTAAGGCTTTTACGCCCGGAAAGGACTTGCAGACATTGGTCATTGTGAGCAGCACTTGGCTGTCTTGACATTGAGTTTGAGCTGTCATATCCAACCTCTTTAAAAAGGGGAAGATCCACTTCCCCTTAGACTACAACAAAAATTGATGGAAAATTATTTTAAAAAGTCACCTAAGTTGTCTTTATCCACACCAACATAAGGAATGCGTACAACACGGTCTTTTAATTCCCATTTTGTGCCTTCAGTTGCAGATTTACCTTGTGCTAAATTGTTAGATAATTGAACAACTGCTTTACCTTGGTTTACACTATCGTTTAATACTGTACCCGCAAGTTCGCCTTTACTAATCAATTGTAATGCTTCTGGTAACGCATCCACACCAAAGATAGGTAATTTTTTACCGTGCGCTTTTGTTGCTTCTAACGCACCTAATGCCATACCATCGTTGTTAGAAATAATGACTTCAATGTCGTTCGCTTTAGAGCTAGATAACCAAGCATCTACTTTATCTTTCGCCATTGCAGCATCCCACATACCAGTATCAATAAATAATTGTTCAGTTTGGATACCTTTCGCATTAAGTTCTTCTACAACATATTTTGTACGCACTTCCGCATCTGGATGACCAGGTTCGCCTTTTAATAATACAAATTGGATTTTGCCATCTTTATTTAAGTCAAGAGCTGGATTCGCTTTCCATTGTTTTGCAATTAAATCCCCTTGAATTAAGCCTGATTCTTTTGGATCAGTACCTACATAGTAAGCCTGTTCATAAGAACCGATAGCTTTTGCACCAGGGTCTTTGTTAAAGAATACGACAGGAATATTATCTGATTTTGCCTTGCCAATAATAGTTGGAGCTGCCGCTGGGTCCACCAAGTTAATCGCAAGTGCTTTCACGCCTTTAGAGAGTAAGATATCAACTTGGTCATTTTGAATAGATTGTGCATTTTGAGAGTCATTCATTAAGAGTTTAATGCCACCGACTACTTTAGCTTCTTTATCAATTTCTTTGCGCATTAAAGACATAAAGTTATCATCATATTTATAAATCGTTACCCCAATACGATTATCTGCAGCAAAACTTGCAGATGCTGAACCTAATGCAATAGCGAAAGCGACGGTACTTAACACGGCTGTTTTTTTCATAATAACACTCCTATTTGGAAGGTTGATGTGGATAGATAAGGTTGTGTACATCATAAATAAATTATCGTAATTAATCTATGAGCAAATTTGCAAAAATGAAAATGATTACATAAAAAATTATGAATTTGTGATCCATGTCACAAATTAGCGCGATTCCACCGAAAAACGGCGTACCAAAGTAGGGTTAAATTGAACTACTGGAGGTGTAATTATTTTCTCGTCAGTTAGACTTAATGCTAATTTAGCCGCATAAGTTGCCATTAAATCAATAGGATAGCGAATTGTGGTTAGTTTTGGGATCAAATAACGGGCAATCGGCATATCATCAAAACCAATAATTGAAAATTGGCTTGGTACGCTGATATTGTTTTCATTGAGAACTGAAATGGCTCCCGCCGCCATTGAATCGTTATAAGCAACGACAGCCGTAAGATTTTTGTTATAACTAAGTAAATCAATCATTGCTTTTTCGCCGCCTTCAAAGTCTGGACTATTGAGTGTTATCGCCTGTTCAATGATGGGATAATTGTGATCTTTTAATGCGGCAAGATAACCATTTCTTCTTTCAACTTCATCAAAAATGGCGTGATTTGAACCGATATATGCAATATGTTGATGCCCATAACGAATAAGCATTTCCGTGGCTAAATAAGTGCCTTTTTGGTTATCTAAACTGACACAACGATGTTCATAACCTTTAATAACACGGTTAATGATTACCATTCCTTGCACAGTATTTAAATAATGGCTTAATTCATCATCAGATAAGGCTTTAGAATGTACAACAAGAGAACTACAACGCTTACGTAATAAGGTATTAATTGCTTCCCGCTCTTTTTCCGCATGATGATAACCAATACCGATAAGAATCGTTTTTTGATGCGCTTCTGCTACTTTATCCACCGCTTTCACTAAAATCGCAAAAAAAGCATCCGTCACATCGGTTACCACCACGCCAATTGTATCGGTGTTCTGCACGGCAAGGGCTTGAGCATTTGCATTAGGTTGATAAGCTAACTGTGCAATAGCTTGTTCCACCGCAAGGCGTGTATTTTCACTAACAGAAAGAGAGTGATTTAATACTCGGGATACGGTAGCGACAGATACATTGGCTAATTTAGCGACATCTCGAATAGTACTCATAACTTTTTCCTTGTTATAATCTATAAATCTTATATTTTGATCATAAATAATTTACGATAAATTGAAAACGGTTACTTTCATAAGTATGAACTAAATCATAAAAAATTTTGCTTATTTTCTTATTTTGTGACAAAGATCACGGTTTATTTACAATAATTTAGTATAAATTAATGTAATCGCTTACATTGATAAAAAACAGGAGTCAAAATGACCGCACTTTTTGAACCTACAGAACATCCACATCGTCGCTACAATCCGTTAATCGATCAATGGGTTTTAGTTTCGCCACATCGTGCCAAACGCCCGTGGCAAGGGCAACAGGAAAAAGTCAATGAAGAACAAAAACCAAGTTATGATCCAACTTGTTATCTTTGTCCGAGTAATAAGCGTATTACAGGGGAATTAAATCCAGATTATCGTAAACCTTATGTATTTAAAAATGATTTTTCCGCGCTTTTAGAAGATACGCCAGCCCCTGAAAAATCCTCCGATCCTCTTTTCCAAAGTTCTCAAGCTCGTGGGGAAAGTCGAGTCATTTGTTTCTCTCCCGATCATAGTAAAACATTGCCATTATTGACCGCACTTGAGATTGAAGAAGTGATTAAAGTATGGCAGGAACAACTTCGTGAACTTGGTGCGAAATACCAATGGGTGCAAATTTTTGAAAACAAAGGGGCTGCAATGGGGTGTTCTAACCCTCATCCGCATGGTCAAATTTGGGCAAATAGTTTCTTGCCAAATGAAGTTGCTCGTGAAGATCGTACACAACGTGATTATTTGCTAAAACATGGCTCAGTAATGTTGGTTGATTATGTAAAACGAGAATTGGCGTTGAAAGAACGTATTGTCGTTGAAACTGAACATTGGGTCGCTTTAGTACCTTATTGGGCTATTTGGCCATTTGAAACATTGCTTCTACCAAAAACTCATGTAAAACGTTTAACTGAATTAAGTGACGAACAATCAAAAGATCTTGCGGTTATTTTGAAAAAATTGACGACCAAATACGACAATCTCTTTGAAACCTCTTTCCCATATTCAATGGGATTTCATGCGGCACCGTTTAATGGCGAAGATAACGAACATTGGCAGCTACATGCTCATTTTTACCCTCCTCTTTTGCGTTCAGCAACTGTGCGTAAATTTATGGTGGGGTATGAAATGTTAGGCGAAAACCAACGCGATTTAACGGCAGAACAGGCAGCGGAGCGATTACGTGCTTTGAGTGAAGTTCATTATAAAGAAAGAACTAAATAATATAGTCAGTTCCCCTCTTTAGCTTTAGCAAAGAGTGGTGCAGATCGAGTATAGATTTAATATAAAGGATAGAAATATGACCCCAATCCAAAATGCTCAACAAATTTTCAATAGACAGCATAAAAATTTGCCAGAAATTACCGTCTATGCCCCTGGTCGAGTAAATATTATCGGCGAACATACTGACTACAACGACGGCTTTGTTATGCCTTGCGCAATTAATTTTGGTACGGCCGTTTCTGGTACAAAACGAGATGATCATATTTGGAATGTTTATGCTGCAGATCTTGATGAAACTGATGAATTTTCTCTCAATGTTGAAATTCCTAAGAGTGAACACAAATGGGCTAATTATGTGCGTGGGGTGGTAAAATTTATCCAAGAACGTTACCCGCACTTTCAACAAGGTGCAAATTTAGTGATTTCTGGTAATGTGCCGCTTTCTTCTGGATTAAGTTCTTCTGCAGCGTTAGAAGTTGCGGTGGGTAAATTCTGCCAACAACTTGGCGATTTACCGCTTTCTCACACGGATATTGCATTGAATGGGCAAAAGGCTGAAAACCAATTTGTCGGTGCTAATTGTGGCAATATGGATCAGTTAATTTCTGCGCTTGGGCAGGAAAATCACTTACTGATGATCGATTGTCGTAGTCTTGAAACTATTCCAACACCAGTGCCACAAGATGTCGCCGTGATTATTGTGAATTCAAACGTACCGCACGATTTAGTAACAGGCGAATACAATACTCGCCGTCAGCAATGTGAAGAGGCAGTAAAATTTTTTGGCGCGAAAGCATTACGAGATGTTTCAGTTGAGCAATTCCAAAAAAGAGAAGCAGAATTGACCGCACTTTCTCCGTTAGCAGCAAAACGTGCTCGTCATGTCGTAACAGAAAATCAACGAGTACTTGATGCGGTAGAAGCATTGAAGAACAATGATTTGACTTGTTTAGGTAAACTAATGGAAGCATCTCACGATTCAATGCGTGATGATTTTGAAATCACCGTGCCACAAATTGATTATTTAGTTGAATTGGCTCAACTTGTTATTGGCAAAAGTGGCGGTGCACGTATGACGGGCGGCGGTTTTGGTGGCTGTATTGTCGCACTTACGCCGCATGATAAAGTCGATGCAGTTCGTAAAATTATTGCGGATAATTACGAGAAAACGACTGGTTTAAAAGAAACTTTTTATGTGTGTACCGCATCACAAGGTGTGCGAGTGATTTAAGAGAAAATGATGTTAGAACAAACCACTTTTAATGCGCCTGATGGTGCACCTTATCAGCTTATAACCCTACAAAATGAAAATGGGATGCGTGTTCAATTTCTGGATTGGGGCGCAACTTGGCTTTCTTGTAAAGTGCCAGTAAATGACACATTACGCGAGGTTTTATTGGGTTGTAAGGTAGAGAATTATCCCACTCATCAAAGCTATTTAGGCGCAAGCGTAGGGCGTTATGCAAATCGTATTGCAAATGCACAATTTGAATTGAATGGCGAACTTATTAAATTAAGTAGTAATCAAGGAAAGCACCAGCTTCATGGTGGAGAGGGTTTTGATAAACGTCGTTGGAAAATTCAAGAGTGCGGTGAGAATTTTGTGTGTTTTTCATTACAGTCAGAGCATGGTGATCAAGGTTTTCCTGGTAATGTGGATGTGTCTGTAACCTATACGCTAACAGATGATAATAGCGTAAAAATTGAATATGCAGGGATTTGTGATAAGGATACCGCATTGAACTTAACGAATCATGCCTATTTCAATTTAGAAAATGCAGAGCAAGGCAGTGACGTGCGTGAACATACATTACGTTTAAATGCTGATTTTTATCTGCCTGTAGATAATGAGGGGATTCCTAATTCTCCATTAAAGCACGTGGTGAATACAAGTTTTGACTTCCGTATTGCTAAACCCATCAAGCAAGATTTTTTACAAGGGGATCAGCAAGCAACAAAAGGTTACGATCATTCCTTTATTGTCAATAAGGCTTGGCAAAAGCCTTGTGTGTTACTAACCTCTCCAACTGGCGATTTAAGTTTGGAAGTAAGAACCTCGCAAGCTGCATTGCAGGTTTATACGGGTAATTATCTTGCAGGTACACCAACGAGAAATGGCGAATTATATGCCGATTTTTCTGGCATAGCACTAGAAACCCAATGTTTACCAGATACGCCAAATCATCCTGAATGGCAAAATTACGGCGGAATTCAAAAAGCAAGCGAACAATATTATCAATGGACAGAGTTTAAATTTAAATAAACCATTATTTATAATAAAAATGTCATTACAAGATCTATAAATTAGGTTCATTTCTAGCATTAAAAGCTGTGACACACCACCAGCCTCTTAATCTAATTTAATTGGTCAAGCGATGGCTTTTTTATTTACAAAGGTTTACACTAATTTCAAATTTACTCAGGAAATCTATTATGCTCATTTCTCATTCTGACCTTAACCAACAACTTAAATCTGCTGGAATCGGCTTTAATGCAACAGAACTACACGGCTTTTTAAGCGGTTTACTTTGTGGTGGATTAAAAGATCAAAGTTGGCTACCGCTCTTATATCAATTCAGCAATGATAATCACGCTTACCCAACAGCATTAGTTCAACCCGTTACAGAACTTTATGAACAAATTAGTCAAACCTTATCAGATGTTGAAGGCTTTACCTTTGAACTTGGTTTAAGTGAAAATGAAAATGTCTTTGCACAAGCGGATAGCTTATCCGATTGGGCAAACCAATTCTTACTTGGTCTTGGCTTAGCACAACCTGAATTAGCAAAAGAAAAAGGTGAAATTGGCGAAGCGGTAGATGATTTACAAGATATTTGCCAACTTGGTTATAATGAAGATGATAATGAAGAAGAACTAGCGGAAGCACTAGAAGAAATCATTGAATATGTTCGCACCATTGCAATGTTGTTCTATTCTCATTTCAACGAAGAAGAAATTGAGAGCAAACCTGTATTACATTAAGGAGATCTAGGATGGAATTGGCTTATATGGCTAAATTGCCTAAAGAAGAATTTGAGGAACGTCGCACACGAGTATTCGCTCAAATGCAACCTAATTCAGCATTATTGCTTTTTTCTGAAATCGAAAAACGCCGTAATAATGATTGTACCTATCCTTTCCGTCAAGATAGCTATTTTTGGTATTTAACAGGCTTTAATGAACCGAATGCAGCTCTGTTATTACTGAAAACAGAACAAGTAGAAAAAGCCATTATTTTTCTTCGTCCACGCGATCCGTTACTTGAAACTTGGAATGGTCGCCGATTAGGTGTTGAGCGTGCACCACAGCAACTTAATGTAAATGAAGCCTATTCTATTGAAGAGTTCGCTACCGTACTGCCAAAAATACTGAAAAATTTGACCGCACTTTACCATGTGCCAGAAATTCATACTTGGGGTGATACATTGGTGTCAGAAAGTGCGGTGAATTTTAGCGAGATTTTAGATTGGCGACCAATGCTCAGCGAAATGCGCCTTATAAAATCGCCGAATGAAATCCGCTTAATACAACAAGCGGGACAAATTACGGCACTTGGGCATATTAAAGCGATGCAAACAACACGCCCAAATCGCTTTGAATATGAAATTGAAAGCGATATTTTGCATGAATTTAATCGCCATTGCGCCAGATTTCCTTCTTACAATTCCATTGTTGCAGGAGGAAGTAACGCCTGTATTTTGCACTACACAGAAAATGATCGCCCACTAAATGATGGGGATTTAGTGCTGATTGACGCTGGCTGTGAATTTGCCATGTATGCAGGCGATATCACCCGCACTTTTCCTGTAAATGGAAAATTTAGCCCGCCTCAACGTGAAATTTATGAGTTAGTTTTAAAAGCCCAAAAACGTGCGATTGAATTACTTGTACCGGGCAATTCCATTAAGCAAGCCAATGATGAAGTTATTCGTATTAAAACCCAAGGATTAGTGGATTTAGGCATCTTAAAAGGAGATGTGGATACACTTATTGAACAACAAGCTTATCGCCAATTTTATATGCATGGATTAGGGCACTGGCTAGGGTTAGATGTGCATGATGTGGGTAGTTATGGCCAAGATAAACAACGGATACTCGAAATCGGTATGGTAATTACCGTTGAGCCTGGTATTTATATTTCAGAAGATGCAGATGTGCCAGAGCAATACAAAGGCATTGGCGTGCGCATTGAGGATAATTTACTCATGACTGAATATGGTAATAAAATCCTAACCGCTGCTGTCCCTAAAGAAATTGCAGACATTGAAAATTTAATGAATTTTTAATAAAAATGTTTAAATTGTGATCTAGTACACAGTTTTTTATTGCTCAAAATGTTAGCATTGGAGCCAGTTAAAAACCGAACCAATCAGTTAAGGAGTCGATTATGTACAAACACGTTTTAGTAGCAGTAGATCTTTCTGAAGAAAGTCCAATTTTACTTAAAAAAGCAGTTGGGATTGCTAAACGCCACGACGCAAAACTTTCTATCATCCACGTTGATGTGAACTTCTCGGATCTTTATACTGGATTGATTGATGTGAATATGTCTTCAATGCAAGACAGGATTTCCACGGAAACACAAAAAGCCTTATTAGATTTAGCTGAAAGTGTGGATTATCCAATTTCAGAAAAATTGAGTGGCAGCGGCGATTTAGGACAAGTTTTAAGTGATGCCATCGAACAATATGATGTGGATTTATTAGTGACGGGACATCATCAGGATTTTTGGAGTAAGTTAATGTCTTCAACACGTCAAGTGATGAATACGATTAAAATTGATATGTTGGTTGTTCCGCTTAGAGATGAATAATTAACAAGAAATTGTTTTTTGAATAATCTGAAATAACTTAAATTTTAACCGCACTTCTCAAATAGCGTCGTGAAGTGCGGTTTTATTTTGGGGTTTTGGCAAAAAGCCTTTTTATAAATTTCAAAAATATGCAAAAATAGGGCGATTTAGTTTTTATTTTATTATGGGTAACAAGGATTCTTTTTAATGAAAACAACAGCAGAAATAAGACAATCATTCCTTGATTTTTTCCATAGCAAAGGTCACCAAGTAGTTGAGAGTAGCTCACTTGTGCCGGAAAATGATCCGACTTTGCTTTTCACGAACGCTGGGATGAACCAATTTAAGGATGTATTCCTTGGAATGGATAAACGCCCTTATTCTCGAGCCACCACCGCACAACGTTGCGTGCGTGCTGGTGGTAAGCATAACGACTTAGAAAATGTTGGTTATACCGCGCGTCACCATACTTTCTTTGAAATGCTCGGTAACTTCAGTTTTGGTGATTACTTTAAACAGGATGCGATTAATTTTGCTTGGGAATATTTAACTTCTCCACAATGGCTTGGTTTACCTAAAGAAAAACTCTGGGTAACCGTGTATGAAACTGACGACGAAGCCTATAATATTTGGAATAAAGATGTTGGTGTTCCTGCTGAACGCATTATTCGCATTGGTGACAATAAAGGCTCACCTTACGCATCAGACAACTTCTGGGCAATGGGCGACACAGGTCCTTGCGGTCCTTGTACTGAAATTTTCTACGATCACGGCGATCATATTTGGGGCGGACCTCCAGGCTCACCAGAAGAAGATGGCGACCGTTATATTGAAATCTGGAACGTTGTGTTTATGCAGTTCAACCGTTTAGCAGATGGCACAATGGAAAAATTACCTCGTCCGTCTGTTGATACAGGTATGGGTTTAGAGCGTATTTCTGCTGTGTTGCAACATGTGAACTCAAACTACGAGATTGATATTTTCAAAACATTAATCGCAAAAACGGCGGAAATTGTAGGCGCAACAGATTTAACTAACAAATCACTACGTGTTATTGCTGACCATATTCGTTCTTGTGCATATTTAATCGCCGATGGCGTTATCCCATCAAATGAAGGGCGTGGTTATGTCTTACGTCGTATTATTCGCCGCGCAGTTCGTCACGGTCATCTATTAGGTGCCAAAGAATCCTTTTTCTATAAACTCGTGCCAACTCTAATTGAAGTAATGGCTGAAGCTGGAAAAGATGTAAAAGCAAAACAAACAAATGTTGAAAAACTATTACGTCTAGAAGAAGAACAATTTGCTCGTACTCTAGAGCGTGGCTTGAGCTTATTAGATGAAGCACTTTCTCAAGTGAAAGATGGCATTCTTTCAGGTGAAGTTGCATTCAAACTTTATGATACTTATGGTTTCCCATTGGATTTAACGGCTGATGTATGCCGTGAGCGTAACATTACTATTGATGAACAAGCGTTTGACCGTGAAATGGAAGCACAACGTACTCGTGCTCAAGCAGCGAGCCAGTTTGGTGTGGACTACAACAGCGTTATTCGTGTAGATGGCGAAACTAAGTTTGAAGGCTATACTGAAGTAGAATCTCAGGCAAAAATTACCGCACTTTTCTATGATGGTAAATCAGTGGAAAGTATCGAAGTAGGTCAAAGTGCGGTCGTTATTTTAGAAAATACGCCATTTTATGCAGAATCAGGTGGTCAGATTGGCGATAGCGGATATTTAAGCACACAAGGTGTAACCTTTAATGTGAAAGATACCCAAAAATATGGGCAAGTATTTGGACACATTGGGGAATTAACGCAAGGAAGTTTAAAAGTTGGACAATCAGTGAATGCGATTGTGGACGCTAAACGTCGCCACAACACATCACTCAATCACTCAGCGACACACTTATTGCACGCTGCCTTACGTCAAATTCTAGGTTTACACGTTGTGCAAAAAGGTTCGCTTGTTTCAGATAAAGCCTTACGTTTTGACTTTGCGCAACCAGAAGCCATTACCAAAGAGCAATTGAGTGAAATTGAAACATTAGTAAACCAAAAAATCCGCGCTAACTTTCCAGTTCAAACGGATATTATGGATATTGATTCCGCAAAAGCGAAAGGAGCAATGGCTCTCTTTGGCGAAAAATATGGCGATAAGGTTCGTGTATTAACGATGGGCGATTTCTCAATTGAGCTGTGTGGCGGTATTCACGCAAAACGCACAGGCGATATTGGTTTATTTAAAATTATTACTGAAAACGCAGTGGCTGCAGGCATTCGTCGTATTGAAGCTGTAACAGGTCAAAATGCCATTGACTGGTTACATAATCAACAACGCATTCTGACCCAAAGCGCAGACTTATTAAAATCAGACGTAAATACCTTAGTGGAAAAAATCCAACAACTTCAAGACAAAACGAAGAAAGTGGAAAAAGAATTACAAGGTCTAAAAGAAAAAGCCGCAATGCAGGCTGGTTCTGATTTTGTAAAAAGTGCGGTCAAAATCAACGGTGTTTCTGTTATTGCACAACAATTAGATGGTATAGAAACAAAATCATTACGCGTAATGGTCGATGATTTAAAAAATCAACTCGGATCAGGCGTAATTGCATTTGCATCAATATTAGATGAAAAAGTTAATCTCGTCGTTGGAGTGACAAATGATTTAACCGCCAAAATAAAAGCTGGAGAACTTGTTAATTTAATGGCTCAACAAGTTGGAGGAAAAGGCGGTGGCCGTCCAGATATGGCAATGGCAGGAGGTTCCCAACCAGAAAATGTGGCACAAGCAATTAAAGTGGCACAAGACTGGTTAAACAAAAATCTGTAGTACAAGCTGGTTGGTGGAATGCCAACCGTTCCTTGATTGATAGGATATCTAATAAATGCAAACTAAGGAGATAAAAGATGTTAATCTTAACTCGTAAAGTTGGCGAAAGTGTACTTATTGGAGATGATATTTCTATCACGGTTTTGAGTGTACGTGGAAACCAAGTTAAACTCGGTGTTGAAGCACCTAAAGAAGTATCCGTTCACCGAGAAGAAATTTACCAACGAATTAAACAAACGAAAGATGAACCCTATTTAGGTTCCTCTTAGTTAAACAATGGATATAATAATATGAAAGCAATTATTCCTGTCGCCGGTCTTGGCACACGTATGTTGCCCGCCACGAAGGCGATTCCGAAGGAAATGCTCACTTTGGTGGATAAACCGTTAATTCAATACGTGGTAAATGAATGTGTAGCTGCTGGCATAAAAGAAATTGTGCTGGTAACACATTCATCAAAAAATGCTATCGAAAACCATTTTGATACATCTTTTGAATTAGAAACAATGCTGGAAAAACGTGTGAAGCGTCAGCTTCTAGAAGAAGTTCGTTCTATCTGTCCAAAAAATGTAACCATTATGCACGTTCGTCAAGGTAATGCGAAAGGTTTAGGTCACGCCGTGTTATGCGGTCGTCCTTTAGTAGGAAATGAATCTTTTGCCGTTATGTTACCAGATGTATTATTAGCTGAATTTAGTGCAGATCAGAAAAAAGAAAATCTTGCTGCAATGATTCAACGCTTTAATGAAACTGGCGCAAGCCAAATTATGGTAACCCCAGTTCCGCAAGAAAATGTGAGTAGCTATGGTGTTGCAGATTGTGGTGGCATTGAGCTTAATGGCGGCGAAAGTGCAAAAATTAATAGTATTGTTGAAAAACCTTCTATTGAAGACGCACCATCAAATCTTGCTGTGGTTGGGCGTTATGTTTTTTCAGCAGCAATTTGGGATTTGTTAGAAAAAACACCAATTGGTGTTGGCGATGAAATCCAATTAACCGATGCTATTGATATGCTCATTGAAAAAGAAACCGTTGAAGCATTTCATATGACAGGGGAAACTTTTGATTGTGGCGATAAAATTGGTTATATGGAAGCTTTCGTAGAATATGGTATTCGTCACGAAAAATTAGGTAAAGAATTTAAATCCTTTATCAAAAATTTGGCAAAAACGCTATAAATAGCACTAATACAAATAAAATGGACAAAATGAAAGATTTTGTCCATTTTTGTTTTATTATTAATATAGAATATTGCTTTATGAATAAATATGCACAATAATAGAATAATTAATTAAAACAAAAAGGAAAAATTATGGCACTTTGGGGTGGGCGTTTTACACAAGCCGCAGATAAGCGTTTTAAAGATTTTAATGACTCATTACGTTTTGACTATCGTTTGGCAGAACAGGATATTCAAGGCTCAATTGGCTGGTCCAAGGCCTTAGTAAAAGTGAATGTATTAACTGTTGAAGAACAGCATCAACTTGAGCAAGCACTAAATGAATTACTTGTTGAAGTGCGGTCAAATCCGCAAGCAATTTTACAAGATGATGCTGAAGATATTCATAGTTGGGTTGAGAGTAAGCTAATTGATAAAGTAGGCAACCTTGGTAAAAAATTACATACTGGTCGTAGCCGCAACGATCAAGTGGCAGTAGATATAAAACTGTGGTGCAAACAGCGTGTGGTTGAATTACAAGAATCCGTGCGTAATTTGCAACGCCACTTAGTTCAAACCGCAGAAAACACACAACAAGCAGTAATGCCTGGCTACACCCATTTACAACGAGCTCAACCAATCACTTTTGCCCATTGGTGTATGGCATATGTGGAAATGTTCGACCGCGACTATTCACGTTTAACAGATGCGTATAATCGTATGAATACTTGTCCACTTGGTAGTGGTGCGCTGGCTGGTACGGCTTATGCTGTAGATCGTGATTCACTTGCGCACGATCTTAGTTTTGCTTTCGCAACTAGAAATAGCTTAGATAGCGTCTCTGATCGCGATCATATCGTAGAATTACTTTCTATCGCCTCTCTTAGTATGGCACATCTTTCCCGCTTTGCTGAAGATATGATTATCTTTAACAGCGGAGAAGCAAATTTCGTGGAACTATCCGATCGTGTGACTTCTGGTTCATCATTAATGCCACAAAAGAAAAATCCTGATGCTTGTGAGTTAATTCGGGGCAAAACGGGGAGAGTAATTGGTTCATTAACATCTATGTTAATCACCTTAAAAGGCTTGCCACTTGCGTATAATAAAGATATGCAAGAAGACAAAGAGGGCATTTTTGATGCCTTAGATACTTGGCAAAACTGTGTAGATATGGCAACGTTCGTCTTAGATGAATTGAAAGTAAATGTTGAACGTACTCGTGAAGCTGCGTTAAAAGGATATTCAAACGCAACTGAATTAGCGGATTATTTAGTCTCTAAAGGCGTACCTTTCCGAGATTCCCATCATATCGTGGGCGAAACAGTGGTTTATGCAATCGAGAAAGGCAAAGGATTAGAAGATCTGACTATCCCTGAATTCCGCCAATTTAGTGAAGTAGTGGGAGATGACGTTTACGAGATTCTTTCTCTCCAATCTTGCTTAGACAAACGTTGTGCAAAAGGTGGCGTATCGCCATTGCGTGTTGCCGAAGCTATTGCAGAAGCCAAAACAAGATTTGCTTAATTAATATTATAACTTAGAGATCACATTGGATTTTACAAGCCTCTAAGTACCACCTATTTATAAGCAAAAACACTTAAATAAGATGATAAAAACAAAAAGTGCGGAAAAAACCACCGCACTTTTTATCTCAATTAGGAATAATCAATGACCAATCAACAAGACTATACTCAAGACAATGACAAACTTTACCGTTATCTTTTCCAACATCGTGCAGTTCGTGGAGAATGGGTTCGCTTAAATAAAACATTTACTGATACATTAAATACCCATCAGTATCCTAAAGCAGTACAGGATTTATTGGGAGAAATGATGGTAGCGACTAATTTACTCACTGCCACACTAAAATTTGCCGGCAATATTACCGTACAAATTCAAGGCGATGGCCCATTACGCTTAGCATTAGTAAATGGTAATGATCAACAACAAATCCGCGCCCTTGCTCGAGTGGATGGCAACATCACTGAAAATATGAGTCTGCATAATATGATTGGTAAAGGCGTATTGGTCATTACTATTGCACCAAAAGAAGGCGAACGCTATCAAGGTGTAATTAGCTTGGATAAACCCACGATCACGGAATGCTTAGAAGATTATTTTGTACGCTCAGAACAGCTTCAAACTCAATTAATTATTCGTACTGGAGAATATGAAGGCAAGCCAGTGGCAGCAGGTATGTTATTACAAATTATGCCTGATGGTTCTGGTACACCAGAAGATTTTGAGCATTTAACTACGCTCGCAGCAACAGTAAAAGATGAAGAATTATTTGGTCTCCCTGCAGAAGAGTTACTCTATCGTTTATATCACGAAGAAACCGTCAATCTTTATCCAGCACAAGATGTACAATTTTTCTGTGGCTGCTCTGCTGAGCGTTCTAGTTCTGCATTACTGCTCATCTCTGATGAAGAAATTGACGAAATATTAGCCGAACATAAAGGCAGTATTGATATGCAATGTGAGTGTTGTGGTACACACTACTTCTTTAATAAAGAAGCGATTGAAAAATTAAAATCAACAAGAGTTTAAAAACAATCCCGACACAATGTCGGGATTTTTGCTCTATATCACAATATCACTAAAAAGAGGTAAAGTTCTTAAAAAAATGTTTAAAAATGAGATCTACTTAACATTTTTTTATATTGACATCCATTATAATAAGCCACAGTTAAATTTTAATCTTATATATTAGAGGTGACTTATGACAGACTTAAATAAAGTGGTAAAAGAACTTGAAGCTCTTGGCATTTATGACGTAAAAGAAGTTGTTTACAATCCAAGCTACGAGCAATTGTTCGAAGAAGAAACTAAACCAGGCTTAGAAGGCTTTGAAAAAGGTACTTTAACTACGACTGGTGCAGTGGCAGTAGATACAGGTATCTTCACAGGTCGTTCTCCAAAAGATAAATATATCGTGTTAGATGAAAAAACAAAAGATACTGTTTGGTGGACATCTGAAACAGCAAAAAACGACAACAAGCCAATGAACCAAGCTACATGGCAAAGCTTAAAAGACTTGGTAACTAACCAACTTTCTCGTAAACGCTTATTTGTAGTTGATGGTTTCTGTGGTGCGAGCGAACACGACCGTATTGCAGTACGTATTGTCACTGAAGTAGCGTGGCAAGCACATTTTGTAAAAAATATGTTTATTCGCCCAACTGAAGAACAACTCAAAAATTTTGAACCAGATTTCGTTGTAATGAACGGTTCTAAAGTAACCAATCCAAACTGGAAAGAACAAGGTTTAAATTCAGAAAACTTTGTTGCTTTCAACTTGACTGAACGCATTCAATTAATCGGCGGTACTTGGTACGGCGGCGAAATGAAAAAAGGTATGTTCTCAATGATGAACTACTTCCTACCTCTCAAAGGTGTTGGTGCAATGCACTGCTCAGCTAACGTTGGTAAAGATGGCGATGTAGCAATCTTCTTCGGCTTATCTGGCACAGGTAAAACAACCCTTTCAACGGATCCAAAACGTGAATTAATCGGAGATGATGAACACGGTTGGGATGATGTTGGTATCTTTAACTTTGAAGGTGGTTGTTATGCGAAAACCATTCATCTTTCAGAAGAAAATGAACCAGATATTTACCGCGCTATCCGTCGCGACGCATTATTAGAAAACGTGGTTGTTCGTTCAGATGGTTCTGTTGATTTCGATGATGGTTCAAAAACAGAAAACACTCGCGTGTCTTACCCAATTTATCACATCGATAACATTGTAAAACCAGTTTCTCGTGCAGGTCACGCAACTAAAGTGATTTTCTTAACTGCAGATGCATTTGGCGTATTACCACCAGTATCTAAATTGACACCAGAACAAACTAAATACTACTTCTTATCTGGTTTCACAGCGAAATTAGCAGGGACTGAACGTGGTATTACTGAACCAACGCCAACTTTCTCAGCATGTTTCGGTGCAGCATTTTTAACGCTTCATCCAACTCAATATGCAGAAGTGTTAGTAAAACGTATGCAAGCAGCAGGTGCTGAAGCTTACTTAGTGAATACTGGTTGGAATGGCACAGGCAAACGTATCTCAATCAAAGATACTCGCGGAATCATTGATGCAATCTTAGATGGCTCAATTGAAAAAGCTGAAATGGGCGAATTGCCAATCTTCAACTTAGCAATTCCTAAAGCATTACCAGGTGTAGATTCTGCAATCTTAGATCCTCGCGATACTTACGCAGATAAAGCACAATGGCAATCAAAAGCTGAAGACTTAGCAGGTCGTTTTGTGAAAAACTTTGTTAAATATGCAACTAACGAAGAAGGCAAAGCTTTAATTGCAGCTGGTCCTAAAGCTTAATTAAAAATACTAAAAATATTAACCGCACTTTGGGTAACTGAAGTGCGGTCATTTTTTATCTGTTTTCAAGCTGATAAATGTATTCAAAAATTTAAAAAAATCCAGTAAAATCACGGCGTTCTAACTTTCATCAATTAAAAAGGACAATGCAATGCTTAACCAAATTAAAAAAGATGCTCAAGATCGTATGGAAAAAAGCCTTGAAGCATTAAAAGGTCATATTTCAAAAATTCGTACTGGTCGTGCTCAACCGAGTTTACTTGATGCAATTCAAGTTGAATATTACGGTGCGGCGACCCCACTTCGCCAATTAGCAAACGTAGTGGCAGAAGATGCGCGTACTTTAGCCGTAACTGTTTTTGATCGTTCTTTAATCTCTGCGGTAGAAAAAGCAATTTTAACCTCAGATTTAGGTTTAAACCCATCTTCAGCGGGTACCACAATCCGTGTTCCGCTTCCGCCATTAACAGAAGAACGTCGTCGCGATTTAATCAAGATCGTAAAAGGCGAAGGTGAACAAGGTAAAGTTGCGATTCGTAATGTGCGTCGTGATGCGAATGATAAAATCAAAGCATTATTAAAAGACAAAGAAATCAGCGAAAACGAACAACATAAAGCAGAAGAAGAAATCCAAAAAATCACAGATATTTACATTAAAAAAGTAGATGAAGTATTAGCGGATAAAGAAAAAGAATTAATGGATTTCTAATCATCAAAAAATACGAAAGGCAGACAGTTTTGTCTGCCTTTATTTTATTAGGTATGCGAATTTAGACGTACCAATGAAAATATAATCAACAAAGTGCGGTAAAGATTCTATGCAAAAACAAAACATTGTCATTCTTGGTTCAACGGGATCAATCGGTAAGAGTACCCTTTCTGTTATCGAAAATAACCCTCAGAAATATCATGCATTTGCACTCGTCGGCGGAAAAAATGTAGAAGCAATGTTTGAACAATGTATCAAATTCCGACCGCACTTTGCGGCTCTTGATGATGTAAATGCGGCTAAAATTTTACGTGAAAAATTAATTGCGCATCATATTCCAACGAAAGTATTAGCAGGACGACGAGCTATTTGCGAACTCGCAGCACACCCAGATGCCGATCAGATAATGGCGTCGATTGTTGGTGCAGCAGGATTGTTACCGACTCTTTCAGCGGTTAAAGCAGGTAAACGGGTATTACTGGCAAATAAAGAATCACTGGTAACCTGCGGACAGCTTTTTATTGATGCCGTAAAAAACTATGGCTCGAAGCTTTTACCAGTAGATAGTGAACATAATGCTATCTTTCAATCATTACCGCCAGAAGCACAAGAAAAAATCGGTTTTTGCCCACTTTCTGAATTAGGTGTAAGTAAAATTATACTCACTGGTTCTGGCGGACCATTCCGTTACACGCCACTTGAACAATTCACCAACATAACACCAGAACAAGCAGTTGCGCACCCTAATTGGTCTATGGGTAAAAAAATTTCTGTCGATTCAGCTACAATGATGAATAAAGGCTTAGAATACATTGAGGCTCGCTGGCTTTTCAATGCAAGTGCGGAAGAAATGGAAGTCATTATTCATCCACAATCAATTATTCATTCTATGGTGCGTTATGTTGATGGCTCAGTCATAGCTCAAATGGGAAATCCAGATATGCGTACACCAATTGCAGAAACTATGGCATATCCTCACCGCACTTTTGCTGGAGTAGAACCACTCGATTTCTTTAAAATCAAAGAACTGACTTTTATTGAACCTGATTTTAATCGCTATCCGAATTTAAAACTGGCTATTGATGCCTTTGCTGCGGGTCAATATGCGACAACAGCAATGAATGCAGCTAATGAAATTGCCGTACAAGCATTTTTAGATCGTCAAATTAGTTTTATGGATATTGCAAAAATTAATTCGAAAACAATTGAGAGAATTTCGCCTTATACCATTCAAAATATTGATGATGTACTCGAAATTGATGCACAAGCAAGAGAGATTGCGAAAACACTAATTAGAGAATAGACCTAGAATAACTAGGTCTAGTTTATTCGATTTAATGGAATACAAATTCCAAAATGCACATATAGGCTGCAATACAAAATAAAATAATCGCCAATAATTTTCTTGTTAAAACTGGATTCATTAATCCACGCAATTTCATTGAGAAGAAACTCATTCCAAATGAACCCAAGGTAACGACACCAACTACAAGAAAGTTTACATATCCTAGTTGGCCACTTAGGCTGATATCATAGGGAAAAGCTCTAGTGAGATAGCCGTATAGATTACCAATACCACCAATAATCATCATATAGTTCGTATAAACGGCAATTTGTTGCGTTTTTACCCCCTTTAATTGCCCGACAAGGGGCGCAAGAATAGAACCGCCTCCAATACCTGTAATACCCGCAATTAAGCCTCCTCCACAAAAACTAATACTACCTTTAGCTCGTTCTATAGGAGACATATTAAACACTTCTATTTGTATTCTCGATCTGTTCAAAAATGTTTTAATCGCTAGTGCACTTAAACTAACCGTAAAAATTAAACTAATTATCGCTGTAGAAAAATAAAAACTTAATTCAAAACCAATTTGCACCCCAATCACCATAGCAATAGACCATAAAATCATATTGATATAATCAATTTTAATTTTTTGCTTATGGAAAAATAATAAATTAATCAATGCGGTACACATCACAATGGTGAGTGACGTAGCTGAAATAACTTGAATCGGTAACGCAGGAAACAATGTACGTAAAATTGGCACCATCAATACCCCACCGCCAATACCAAAAATAGCAGAAACCATATTGGTACAAATACCGCAAATCAGTAAGATAAAAATTGTACTAAACGCCATCTTAGATCCTATTTAAAAATTCATTTAATCATACTTCATTTTGACGTAAGAGCATATGCGCAACTTATGATCGCTATCATATACAGTTAAAATTATTCTGCTATGATAAAAAGAATAAGGAGGATACGTAGATATGAATTCATTTCAATTAATGGCAAAACCTACTGGTTCAATTTGTAATTTAGATTGTAAATATTGCTTTTACTTGGAAAAACCTCACTTAAATCAACGGGCTATGACTAATGAAGTATTAGAAGCCTATATCAAATCCTATATTGAAGCAACGCCTCAACAACAAGTTACTTTCCTATGGCAAGGCGGCGAGCCAACCCTAGCAGGTCTTGATTTCTACAAAAGAGCGGTCAATTTTTAATTAATATTTTTGATGAATGGTATGCCAATGATGTCGGCAAAATTGGTATTCAATTTATTGAACAATGGTTTATGGCTTACCTTGGTTTACAACCAAGTTTATGTATTTTTCGTGAAACCTGCGGCGATCAATTGGTTATTGAACAAAATGGCGATATTTATAGTTGCGATCATTATGTTTATCCTGAATATAAACTCGGAAATCTTATTGAAACCCCTCTAATACAGCTCCTTGATAATAATACTAAACAAAAGAATTTTGGTGCAGCGAAATCTTTTCTTTCCGAACAGTGTAAAATCTGTAAGTTTCGCTTTGCATGTCACGGAGGATGTCCAAAACATCGTACAATTCAAGGATTTGGTAAAGCACATAATCAACTTTGTGAGGCATATTATTCAGCACTTTCTCATATGGATCCATATTTAAAGTCATTTGCAAAATCATTTGGCAAAATAAAATAATATTTATCTAGTTCAAAATTTTGTTAAACACTTCACATTTTCATAATTTGCTTATAGAAGAAAAATATAGAAATTTGTATAGTAATCTAAAGTTATTGATATATTAAAAGACGCCTTTATGTTTACATTGTCCTATTATCTACCACAAAACTTAAATAAATGTATTATTTCTGAGAGTAAAACTCTAGAAAAAAACAGCTTAATTTATGCACAAGGCGAGAAGCCTAAAGAATTTTATTTTTTAAAACAAGGGCTAGTTGGTCTGTATCATAGTCTGGAAAATGGCAAAGAAACATTGACTCGACTTTATCACGCTAATGAATATTTTGGTTTTCGTACTATTTTTAGTGAAACATCTTATCATTGCAGTGCAAAAGTATTAATGGAAGCCGATATAGTTAGAATATTTCCTGGTAATCACGCAAATTTTATTGCAAATAACCCTGATTTTTCTTGTTATCTTATGAAACAACTTTCTAATGAATTATATGATGCAGAACACCGAATAAGTAATACAGCTTATAAGCGTAGTTACGAACGTATTATTGATGCCATTGAAAATTTAACTGAAAGTTATCCCGATTATCCTTGGACCTACCGAGAAGTAGCGGAATTTTGTGGATGTGAAACTGAAACCGCAATTCGTATTAGTAGAGAGCTTAAAAAACAAGGAATTTTAGATAAAAATACACGACATCTACGAATATGCTCTTAAAATTTACCACTGCTCGCTGATTGTAAATAATATATCTAAGTAATGATTAAATCAGATAAAGATTTTTGTAATATATAAAATAAAAAAGCCCACTATATAAAGTGAGCTTCTTTTTAGAATTAATTTTTATTCCTCAGTTGTTGCCTCAGCAACTTCTGGACGATCAACTAACTCAATGTATGCCATTGGTGCATTATCGCCTGCACGGAAACCACATTTCAAAATGCGAGTGTAACCACCTGCACGTTGAGCAAAACGTGGACCTAATTCATTAAATAATTTTGCAACAGTTTCAACGTTGCGAGTACGAGCGAATGCTAAACGACGGTTAGCAACGCTATCTACTTTTGCTAATGTAATTAACGGTTCAACTACACGGCGTAATTCTTTAGCTTTAGGCAAAGTAGTCTTAATGATTTCATGACTAACTAAAGCACTTGCTAAGTTACGGAACATCGCTTGACGATGACTACTATTACGGTTTAGTTGACGACCACTCTTACGATGGCGCATGATCTTATCCTTCTCAGAAAAATCTTAACCTATGACCAAACTAGTCTTCAGCAATACTTGCTGGCGGCCAATTTTCAAGGCGCATACCAAGTGACAAGCCACGAGAAGCAAGAACATCCTTAATTTCAGTAAGAGATTTCTTACCAAGATTAGGGGTTTTTAATAATTCTACTTCAGTACGTTGCACTAAATCACCGATATAATGAATTGTTTCTGCTTTCAAACAGTTAGCAGAACGAACTGTCAGCTCTAAATCATCTACAGGACGTAATAAAATCGGATCAAATTCCGGTTTTTCTTCCTTAATCTCAGGCTGACGAACATCACGTAAATCAACGAATGCATCAAGTTGCTCCGCCAAGATTGTTGCTGCACGACGAATTGCTTCTTCTGGCTCAAGTGCACCATTAGTTTCTAACTCAATAACGAGCTTATCCAAATCTGTACGCTGCTCAACACGAGCTGCCTCTACATTATACGCAATTCGTTCAACCGGACTATAACAAGCATCAACAAGCAAACGACCAATTGGACGTTCTTCTTGCGTATGTGTACGAGATGAAGCAGGAACATATCCTCTACCACGCTGAACACGTATACGCATACTAATTGAAGCGTTTTCATCAGTTAAATGACAAATCACATGATCTGGATTTACAATTTCAACATCACCATCATGGGTAATGTCCGCTGCAACAACAGGGCCAATTCCAGATTTATTTAATGTCAGAATAACGTCATCTTTATTCTGTACTTTAACCGCTAGACCTTTAAGGTTCAAAAGTACTTCAAGAATATCTTCTTGAACACCTTCCTTACTACTATATTCATGCAATACGCCATCAATTTCTACTTCAGTTACAGCACAACCTGGCATTGAAGACAGAAGGATACGACGCAATGCATTACCTAGAGTATGACCAAAACCACGCTCTAACGGTTCTAAGATCACTTTAGCATGTGTTGAACTAATTTGTTCAATATCTACTAAACGTGGTTTTAAAAATTCTGTAACAGAACCCTGCATTTTATCCTCTCTTTGGTTTTAAGCTTAACTATTATTTAGAGTAAAGCTCAACGATCAGATGTTCGTTAATGTCTGCTGATAAATCAGAACGTTCAGGAACACGTTTGAATACACCTTCCATTTTTGCAGAATCAACTTCTAACCATGTTGGTTTTTCTCTTTGCTCTGCTAATTCTAATGATGCTTTAATACGAGCTTGTTTTTTCGATTTTTCACGAATAGCAACTACATCATTTACAGAAACTTGGAAAGATGGAATATTAACAACACGACCATTCACAACAATTGCTTTATGACTCACTAATTGACGAGCCTCTGCACGAGTTGCAGCAAATCCCATGCGATAAACAACGTTATCCAATCTACCTTCTAATAACACTAATAAATTTTCACCAGTGTTACCTTTCAAACGGTTTGCTTCTTTATAGTAGTTACGGAATTGACGTTCTAAAATACCATAGATACGACGAACTTTTTGTTTTTCACGTAACTGACTACCATAGTCAGACAAACGCGGTTTACGAGCACCGTGCTGACCTGGTGCTGTATCAATTTTACATTTTGAATCAATCGCACGCACGCCTGATTTAAGGAATAAATCAGTGCCTTCACGACGGCTGAGCTTGAGTTTAGGACCCAAATATCTTGCCATTTTCTTTCTCCAACTATCCTATACGTCTTAAACACGACGTTTTTTCGGTGGACGACAACCGTTATGAGGAATCGGAGTCACATCAGTAATATTCGTGATACGGAAACCCGCTGCGTTTAACGCACGAATTGTAGATTCACGACCTGGACCCGGACCTTTAACCATAACTTCCAAGTTCTTTAAGCCAAATTCTTTAACGATTTCAGCACAACGCTCTGCCGCAACTTGCGCTGCGAACGGAGTTGATTTACGAGAACCACGGAAACCTGAACCACCTGCAGTTGCCCAAGCTAGAGCATTACCTTGACGGTCAGTAATAGTAACGATTGTATTATTGAAAGATGCGTGAATATGTGCTACGCCATCTACAACTTGTTTTTTTACACGTTTACGTGCACGAACTGGTGTTTTAGCCATTCTTATTTACCCCGACTATTTTTTGATCGGCTTACGTGGACCCTTACGGGTACGCGCATTAGTTTTAGTACGTTGACCACGTACTGGTAAACTACGACGATGACGTAAACCACGATAGCATCCTAAGTCTAAAAGACGTTTGATGTTTAGTGTTACTTCACGACGTAAGTCACCTTCAACGGTAAATTTACCAACTTCGTCACGCAGTTTGTCAATCTGCTCTTCAGACAATTCTCTGATCTTAACATCTTCAGCAATACCCGCTGCTGCACAAATAGCTTGTGAACGAGTTTTACCAATACCGTAAATGGCAGTTAAAGCGATTACAGCGTGTTTATGATCAGGAATGTTAATGCCTGCAATACGGGCCACTATGCACTCCTATATTTTAATTAATTTGATATTCTGATCTTGAAAAGCCCGTTTTCAGGATACTCAAACAGAATATCAAGGACATAAATGAGTTGAGCAGTATAACTACTCAACTGGTTCTTGGCAAGAAAAATGTTAATTAACCTTGACGTTGTTTATGTTTAGGGTCGCTACACAATACGCGTACAACACCCTCACGTTTAACAATCTTACAGTTACGACACATTTTCTTTACGGAAGCACGAACTTTCATTGCTTATCCTTTTACTTTAAATGAACAATTATTGTCCAAAACCCTTAAGGTTTGCTTTTTTCAACGCAGATTCATATTGAGAAGACATTAAATGACTTTGAACCTGAACGATGAAATCCATAATTACAACGACTACAATTAAAAGAGATGTTCCACCGAAGTAAAATTTAACATCCCAAGCCGATGTCATAATATAAGGAACTAAACATACAAACGTTACATAGAGACCGCCAATTAATGTAAGACGAGTCATCACTTTATCAATATAACGTGATGTTTGTTCACCGGGTCTAATTCCTGGAATAAATGCACCAGATTTTTTTAGATTATCTGCTGTATCACGAGGATTATATTGCATTGCTGTATAGAAAAAACTGAAGAAAATAATTGCAACAGCATAAACAAGCAAATAAAGTGGTTGACCAGGATTCAATAACATTGATAAATTATTTAACCATTCAAATTTATCATTTTGCCCAAACCATTGTGTTAATGTAGCTGGGAATAAAATAATACTTGAAGCAAAAATTGCTGGCATTACATTTGCCATATTCACTTTCAATGGTAAATGTGTTGAATGACCACCTAAAATTTGACGACCTTGCTGACGCTTCGCATATTCAACGCGAATTCTACGTTGTCCTCTTTCAACAAAAACAACAAAATAAGTTACTGCAAATACAATAGCTGCGATCAGAAGAAGAACTAATGGATGCATCTGTCCTTGACGAGCCTGCTCAATAGTTTGAAGAATGGCCGATGGTAAACCAGCTACAATACCGCCAAAAACAAGAATTGAAATACCGTTACCAATACCTCTTTCAGTTATTTGCTCACCCAACCACATAAGGAACATTGTCCCAGTGACTAAACTAACAACTGAAGTGAAGTAAAAACTAAATCCAACATTTGGCACTAAGCCAGACAACATATTTGGTAAGCCTGTTGAAATAGCTACTGCCTGAATCGTTGCAAAAACAACTGTCGCATAACGAGTATATTTAGAAATTTTACGCTGACCAGCAGCACCTTCTTTCTTTAATTCTGCTAAAGCAGGAGAAACCGTTGCAAGCAATTGAATTACAATAGATGCCGATATATATGGCATGATTCCTAATGCTAAAATGGATGCACGGCTTAGAGCACCACCAGAGAACATGTTAAACATGTCAATGATAGTGCCTTTTTGTTGTTCAACTAATTGAGCTAGAACAGTCGCATCAATACCAGGAACCGGAATGAATGAACCAATTCGATAAACGATAAGTGCACCTAAAACGAAAAGTAATCGGCTTTTTAATTCACCTTTACCGCTATTAGTACTTCTTGCTTGATAACCTGGTTGTTTAGCCATTTGCTAATTATTCCTCAATTGAACCGCCAGCAGCTTCAATTGCTGCTTTTGCACCTTTAGTTACACGTAAACCGCGTACCGTTACTGCAGATTTCACTTCTCCAGCTAAAATTACTTTAGCGAATTGGATATCTTTAGTTAAGATATTTGCTGCTTTTAATGTTTCTAAAGTTACTACATTACCTTCAACTTTGGTTAATTCATTTAAACGAACTTCTGCAGTCACTGCAGATTTCATTGAAGTAAAACCAAATTTTGGTAAACGACGGTATAACGGCATTTGACCACCTTCGAAACCGCGACGAACACCGCTACCAGTACGAGATTTTTGACCTTTATGACCGCGGCCACCAGTCTTGCCTAAACCTGAACCAATACCACGACCGAGGCGTTTAGCACTATGCTTTGCACCTTCAGCCGGAGATAGAGTATTTAAACGCATCTCTTACTCCTCCACTTTAACCATGTATGAAACTTGGTTAATCATACCACGTACTGCAGGCGTATCAATTAACTCAACAGTGTGGTGCATATGGCGAAGACCAAGACCACGCAAGGTAGCTTTATGCTTCGGTAAACGAGCAATTGAGCTACGAACTTGTGTTACTTTAATAGTTTTAGCCATTATTCATTACCCCAAGATTTCATCAACAGTTTTACCGCGTTTTGCAGCAACCATTTCTGGTGATTTCATATTTGCTAATGCATCAATAGTTGCACGAACAACGTTAATCGGGTTGGTAGAACCATACGCTTTAGAAAGAACGTTACGTACACCTGCAACTTCCAATACCGCACGCATTGCACCACCAGCGATGATACCTGTACCTTCACTTGCTGGCTGCATAAATACACGTGAACCAGTATGAACACCTTTAACTGGATGTTGTAATGTACCTTCATTTAAAGCGACATTAATCATATTGCGACGTGCTTTTTCCATCGCTTTTTGGATCGCTGCTGGAACTTCGCGAGCTTTACCATAACCAAAACCTACTCGGCCATTACCATCGCCCACCACAGTTAATGCAGTGAAACTCATAATACGACCACCTTTTACAGTTTTTGATACACGGTTTACTGCGATTAGCTTCTCTTGCAGTTCACCAACTTGTTTTTCGATGTTTGACATCTCAATTTACCTCATTAGAACTGTAGACCAGCTTCACGTGCAGCGTCCGCTAAAGTTTGGACACGACCATGATATTTAAAACCGGAACGATCAAAAGCAACAGCTTGAACGCCTTTTGCTAATGCGCGTTCTGCAACAGCTTTACCGACTGCTGCAGCAGCATCTTTATTACCGGTGTATTTTACTTGCTCACGAATTGCTTTCTCAACAGTTGAAGCAGCGGCAAGCACTTCTGAACCGTTTGGTGCAATAACTTGTGCATAAATATGACGTGGAGTGCGGTGAATAACTAAACGAGTTACACCTTGCTCTCTCATCATATGACGTGCACGAGCTGCACGACGGATACGAGCTGATTTCTTATCCATAGTGTTACCTTAATTATTTCTTCTTAGCCTCTTTGATACGTACCACTTCATCAGCGTAACGTACCCCTTTACCTTTATAAGGCTCAGGACGGCGATAAGCACGAATATCTGCTGCAACTTGACCGATCAACTGTTTGTCTGCACCTTTCAACACTATTTCGGTTTGAGATGGACATTCTGCAGTAATACCTACCGGCAAAGTGTGCTCTACTGGGTGAGAATAGCCTAAACTTAATGCAATTGCGTTACCTTTAAGTTGAGCTCTGTAACCTACACCCACCAATACTAATTTTTTAGTGAAACCTTCAGTAACACCGATAACCATTGCATTAACTAATGCACGTGCAGTACCCGATTGAGCATTTGCTTCAACAAAACCTTCACGTGGAGTGAACGTAAATTGTCCGTTATCTTGTTTTACTTCAACTGATTCATGAATTTTGCGAGATAACTCGCCATTTTTACCTTTTACTGTTAATAGCTGACCGTCGAGTTTAACTTCAACGCCGGCAGGAATATTAACAGGTGCCTTTGCAACACGAGACATTTTCCTACCTCTCTATTAAGCTACATAACAGATGATCTCACCGCCTAAACCTGCTTGACGAGCAGCACGGTCAGTCATAACACCTTTAGATGTAGAAATAACTGCAACACCTAAACCGCCCATAACTTTTGGTAATTCATCTTTACGTTTGTAAATACGAAGACCAGGACGACTTACACGTTGGATGCTTTCTACAACTGGTTTGCCTTGGAAATATTTTAAAGTAATTTCCAATTCAGGTTTAGCACCTTCTAAAACTTTTACGCTTTCGATATAACCTTCAGCAGCTAATACGTTGGCAATTGCCACTTTTAGCTTGGAAGAAGGCATATTGATTGCAACTTTGTTCGCAGCTTGACCGTTACGAATACGGGTCAGCATATCTGCGATTGGATCTTGCATACTCATTGTACTTTTTCTCCGATTCCAAAATAAAGTGGTATATTACCAGCTCGCTTTTTTAAGGCCTGGGATTTCACCGCGCATTGCAGCTTCACGAACCTTAATTCGGCTTAAACCAAACTTACGTAAAACGCCATGAGGACGTCCAGTTTGGCGGCAACGGTTACGTTGACGAGATGGGCTAGAATCACGTGGTAAAGTTTGTAACTTTAACACTGCATCCCAACGATCTTCATCAGAGGCATTGACATCAGAAATGATTTTCTTTAATTCAACACGTTTTGCGTAGAATTTTTCAGCCAATTTAACGCGTTTTACATCGCGTGCTTTCATTGATTGTTTAGCCATTATAACCTGCCTTATTTACGGAATGGGAAATTAAAGGCAGCAAGTAGTGCTTGACCTTCTTCATCATTCTTAGCAGTAGTTGTGATAGTGATATCTAAACCACGTACACGATCTACTTTATCGTAATCGATTTCAGGGAAGATGATTTGTTCACGCACACCCATGCTATAGTTACCACGACCATCGAATGATTTCGCACTTAAGCCGCGGAAGTCACGAATACGTGGAACAGCAATTGTAATCAAACGTTCAAAGAACTCCCACATACGCTCACCGCGTAGTGTTACTTTACAACCGATTGGATATCCCTGACGGATTTTAAAGCCAGCAACAGATTTACGAGCTTTAGTTACTAAAGGTTTTTGACCGCTGATTGCTGCTAAGTCCGCTACTGCGTTGTCTAGCAATTTTTTGTCGGTCAATGCTTCACCCACACCCATATTCAGGGTAATCTTTTCGATTCGTGGGACTTGCATGACAGATTTGTAGCCGAATTTATTTTTTAATTCGCTTACTACTTGATCTCTGTAGTAATCATGCAGTTTCGCCATCGCATTACTCCAGTTTGTTAGATAATTTCATTGTTAGATTTGAAGAAACGTACTTTTTTGCCGTCTTCGAATCTAAAACCTACACGGTCAGCTTTATTTGTTTTAGGATTGAAAATCGCAACATTTGAAGCGTCAATTGCAGCTTCTTTTTTCACCAAACCACCAGCCTTTCCTAATGCAGGAACTGGTTTTTCATGCTTAGTAATGATGTTGATACCTTCAACAAACACTTTACCGTTTGGTAACACTTTAGTTACCTTGCCACGCTTGCCCTTATCTTTACCAGTAAGAACAATTACTTCATCATTTTGACGGATTTTAGCAGCCATTACATTCCCCTTACAGTACTTCTGGAGCTAAAGAAATGATCTTCATGAATTTCTCAGAACGAAGTTCACGAGTCACTGGTCCAAAAATACGAGTACCGATTGGTTGCTCAGTGTTATTATTTAAAATTACACAAGCGTTACCATCGAAACGAATAACTGAGCCATCTGGGCGACGAACACCCTTCTTGGTGCGCACAACAACTGCTTTTAATACATCACCTTTTTTTACTTTACCGCGTGGAATTGCTTCTTTTACAGTAATTTTGATGATGTCACCAATCGCAGCATAACGACGGTGCGATCCACCTAGAACCTTGATACACATTACGCTGCGAGCGCCTGAATTATCAGCAACATCCAGCATAGTCTGTTCTTGGATCATATTAGTGCTCCGTTAAGATTAAAAAAACACCCTTTCGGGACGAACCCATCCACACTATTCAGATAGAATGGCAGATAGGCGGCGGATTTTATCAAAAGAAAAAGAGAAAGGCAATGATAATTTAGCTTCCTCTTATTGATCTATTTACTAAATAATCCAGTTAAAATTTACCGCACTTTTGGAATTATAAAAATATCCTCATCCTCTCAAAAATTTATCGAATGAAAAATAAACTGCAGAAAAAATGAAACGCTCTCTTCTCTTACCTTAGATAAATTCATCAGTTTTCAGATTTTGGGAAAATTTCCTTGCCTAAAAGCCAAAGATACAGATCGAGCTCTTTTAAGTTAAATCTTTCTAATTTATAAAATCTTTGAAAATCTATCAAAATCTCTTTAAATTTTCTGTAATTTTTTAAATCTTTCCTTTTAAAGGCTGAAAATTTATCTACTTTATTAAAATAGAGGAGATCTTGCTCCACATAGCTATCATAAATTGGGAAAGCAATTGGATTATGATGACTACAATATTTAGTTGCAAAAGAGTAAAAATACTTCTCCTTACCACCAATTGTTACTTCTCCTAATTCACGAACTAATTCAATATCACCAGATTTTAAACGTTTATCTAGATCTTTAATACCCAAAATATGCTTTGCAACATGATGAATAGCAAATATATTTGTACTATAAACATTGTTAGGAATATTTATATTATCAAGCACTGGCTCTATAAAAGTATCATCTAACAAATATAATCCTGTTACATATTCTCCTAATAAGATTCTAAAAGTCTCTCGATCATATATATCTGCTTCTGTATCCAAATCATTTTCATCATAAAACTCTGTGATGTCAATCTCCTCTTCTTGATAAGGAAGATCATGTATTAATATATACTTCATTGTATCAGATAAATGACACCACCAATCCCAATCTTCATTAGAAATATTCCCAGTAGTATCTGTATCATTGATAAGTTCTTCTGGGAATTTATCCTCTGCTAATTTTGACGTTTCTTTACGGGTATCAACGCCGTTGATGAAATTAATTAATCTATGTCCCAAATAACGAGTATTCCACTCATCAGAATATTCAAAACCAAGATCTTCAGAAATTTCTCTTAAGTACCATTATTAAAAATATTTTTTTCAGTATTTGTTTAGGTGTTATGTCAATAACACCTAAAAGAAAAAGTGCGGTTAAAATTCATTGAATTTTAACCGCACTTTAAAAACAAAAAAGCCAATAGATTTACACTATTGGCTTTTATTTTATTACTCTTTGTTATTAATTAAGCAATAACTGCTTTCTCAACAACACGAACTAAAGTCCAAGATTTGGTTTTTGATAGAGGGCGACATTCGCGAATCTCTACGGTATCACCAACTTTGGCTTCATTGTTCTCATCGTGTACGTGTAATTTAGTTGTACGACGGATAAATTTACCATATAAAGGGTGTTTTACCTTACGTTCAATAGCAACAACGAAAGATTTTTCCATTTTGTCGCTAACAACTTTACCTTGTACGCTACGAATTTTATCAGTCATTACTCACCCGCCTTTTCGGTTAATACAGTTTTTACACGTGCAATATCACGACGCACTTGCTTAGCCTGATGGGTTTGTTGAAGCTGACCGGTGGCTGTCTGCATACGCAACTTGAATTGTTCACCTAAAAGGTTTACTAATTCAGCATTCAGCTCTTCAACACTTTTTGTACGTAAATCTTGAGCTTTCATTACATCACCGTCTTAGTTACGAAAGTGGTCTTAACTGGCAATTTAGCAGCTGCTAATGCAAATGCGTTTCTTGCTACTTCTTCAGACACACCATCCATTTCATAAAGCACTTTACCCGGTTGGATTAAGGCTACCCAGTACTCAACGTTACCTTTACCTTTACCCATACGGACTTCTAATGGTTTTTCAGTAATTGGTTTATCTGGGAATACACGAATCCAGATTTTACCTTGACGTTTTACTGCACGTGACATTGCACGACGTGCCGCTTCGATTTGACGAGCGGTTAAACGACAACGACCAACTGCTTTTAAACCGTAAGTACCGAAACTAACTTCAGTACCGCTCGCGATACCACGGTTGCGGCCTTTGTGAACTTTACGGAATTTTGTACGTTTTGGTTGCAACATTTAGCGTTTCTCCTTACTTACGACCTTTACCGCGAGGAGCCTTTTTAGGCTTGTCGGCAGGTTGTTGTTCTGATTGCGCAACGGCAGCCATTCCACCAAGAATTTCACCTTTGAAGATCCACACTTTAACGCCGATTACGCCGTAAGTTGTATGAGCTTCTGCAGTGTTATAATCGATGTCCGCACGAAGAGTATGTAGAGGTACGCGACCTTCACGATACCATTCTGAACGTGCGATTTCTGCACCACCTAAACGACCGCTAACCTCAACTTTGATACCTTTAGCACCTAAACGCATAGCACTTTGTACCGCACGTTTCATTGCACGACGGAACATTACACGACGTTCTAATTGAGAAGCGATGCTATCTGCAACTAATTTCGCATCTAATTCAGGTTTTTTCACTTCAGCAATGTTAATTTGAGCAGGAACGCCAGCGATTTTAGACACTGCGTTACGTAATTTTTCAACATCTTCGCCTTTTTTACCGATTACGATACCAGGACGAGCTGTGTGAATAGTTACACGAATACTTTTAGCTGGACGCTCAATAGTAATACGTGAAACTGAAGCATTTGCTAATTCTTTATTTAAGAATTTGCGTACTTTGAAATCGCCTTCAAGATTGTCAGCGAAGTCTTGTGTATTCGCGAACCAAGTAGAGCTCCAAGGTTTAACAATACCTAGGCGAATACCATGTGGATGTACTTTTTGACCCATTGCTATTCCTCTACTTATTAACGATCTGACACAACCACAGTAATGTGGCTAGTACGTTTTAAAATACGATCTGCACGACCTTTAGCACGTGGCATAACACGTTTCATGCTAGGACCTTCATCAACGAAGATTTTAGCAACTTTAAGATCATCAATATCTGCACCGTCATTGTGCTCTGCATTTGCAATAGCTGATTCTAAAACTTTCTTCACTAAAGCTGCTGCTTTTTTGTTAGTGAAAGTTAAAATTTCTAATGCTTGCGCAACTTTTTTACCACGAATTAAATCGGCAACTAAGCGAGCTTTTTGGGCAGAAGTGCGAGCGTAACGATGTTTTGCGATAGTTTCCATCTCTTTACCTCTTATTTCTTAGCTTTCTTATCTGCCGCGTGACCGCGGTATGTACGAGTCGGTGCAAATTCACCAAGCTTATGACCGATCATTTCATCAGATACATAAACAGGAACGTGCTGACGACCATTATGGACTGCGATGGTCAATCCGATCATTGATGGAATGATCATTGAACGACGGGACCAAGTTTTAATTGGTTTTTTATCCCCGCTTTCCACCGCCTTCTCTACCTTCTTCAACAAGTGTAGGTCAAGGAAAGGACCCTTCTTGAGAGAACGTGGCATGGCTAATCCTCTTTAATTTAATCTATTATTTGCCACGACGACGTACGATATATTTATCAGTACGTTTGTTGTGACGAGTTTTCTTACCTTTAGTTTGAACGCCCCAAGGAGTTACTGGGTGTTTACCAAAGTTACGACCTTCACCACCACCGTGTGGGTGATCTACTGGGTTCATTGCAGTACCACGAACTGTAGGGCGAATGCCTCTCCAGCGGTTAGCACCAGCTTTACCCAATACGCGAAGCATATGTTCTGAGTTACCAACTTCACCGATTGTAGCAACACATTCAGCTAATACTTTACGCATTTCGCCAGAACGTAAACGTAAAGTTACATAGTTGCCTTCACGTGCGATGATTTGTACATAAGCACCAGCAGAACGAGCGATTTGACCGCCTTTACCTGGTTTTAATTCAACGTTATGTACTGTTGAACCAACTGGGATATTACGCATTGGTAATGAGTTACCCACTTTAATTGGTGAGTTTATGCCAGCTTGGATTTGATCGCCTACTGACAAACCTTTAGGTGCTAAAATATAACGGCGTTCACCATCTTTATAAAGCACTAAAGCAATGTTAGCAGAACGGTTTGGATCATATTCTAAACGCTCAACAACCGCTGGAATGTCTAACTTGTTACGTTTGAAATCTATTAAACGGTAGTGTTGTTTGTGACCGCCACCAATGTGACGAGTAGTAATACGACCATAGTTGTTACGACCACCAGTTTTAGATTTAGTATCTAGAAGAGGTGCGTAAGGTTTACCCTTGTGTAATTCAGGGTTCACGATTTTAACAACGTGACGACGACCAGCGGAGGTCGGCTTACATTTAACGATAGCCATTCTCTAATTTCCTCCGATTACTCTGCACTGTCCACGAAGTCCAAGTTTTGGCCTTCGGCTAAAGTTACATAAGCTTTTTTCCAGTCGCTGCGACGACCCATTTTGTTACCACGGCGTTTAGTTTTACCTTTAACAACCACAGTACGAACTGAATCTACTTTTACTTCAAATAATTGAGCAACCGCAGCAGCAATTTCAGCTTTGTTCGCATCTAAAGCAACTTTAAGTACAACAGTGTTAGATTTTTCAGCATTGTTAGTTGCTTTTTCAGAGATGTGCGGTGCACGTAGCACACTTAGCAAACGTTCTTGACTCATGCTAGGATCTCCTCAATTTGTTTCACAGCATCAACAGTAACAATCACTTTATCGAAAGCGATTAAGCTAACTGGATCGATACCTTGAACATCACGTACATCAACTTTATATAAGTTACGTGCGGCTAAGAATAGATTTTCATCTAAACTTGCTGTGATAATTAACGCATCTTCAACGGCTAAATCTTTTAATTTTTGTACTAAAACTTTAGTTTTTGGTGCATCTAATTCAAATTTTTCCACCACAACCAAACGGTCTTGACGAACTAATTCAGAAAGAATGCTTTTGATAGCACCACGGTACATTTTCTTGTTCACTTTTTGGCTGTGATCTTGTGGTTTAGCCGCGAAGGTTGTACCACCAGAACGCCAGATTGGTGATTTAATATCACCAGCACGAGCACGACCTGTACCTTTTTGACGCCAAGGTTTTTTACCCGAACCAGACACTTCAGCACGAGTTTTTTGCGCACGAGTACCTTGACGCGCACCTGCTGCATAAGCAACAACAACTTGGTGGATCAACGCTTCGTTAAACTCACGTCCGAAGGTAGTTTCAGAAACAGTGAGTGCGTTTGCACCTACAACTTGTAATTCCATCTCTATCTCCTAGACTTATGCTTTAACTGCCGGCTTAACGATAACATCGCCATTGATAGCACCAGGTACAGAACCTTTTACTAATAGCAATTTACGCTCAGCATCTACACGAACAACTTCAAGTGATTGAACAGTTACACGTTCAGCACCTAAATGTCCTGCCATTTTTTTACCTTTAAACACACGACCTGGTGTTTGGTTTTGACCAATAGAACCAAGTACACGATGTGATAAAGAGTTACCGTGTGTAGCATCTTGAGTACGGAAGTTCCAACGTTTAACACCACCTTGGAAACCTTTACCTTTAGAAGTACCAGTAACATCTACTTTTTTAACATCTGCGAAGATGTCTACATTGATTTCTTGACCTAAAGTGAATTCTTCACCTTCAGTACGAAATTCCCATAAACCGCGACCAGCTTCAACACCTGCTTTCACGAAATGACCTGCTTCAGGTTTAGTTACACGATTCGCTTTTTTAGAACCAGTAGTAACTTGAACTGCAGTATAGCCATCGTTTTCAAGAGTTTTAACTTGAGTTACGCGGTTGGCTTCAATTTCGATAACGGTAACTGGTACTGACACGCCGTCTTCATTGAAGATACGGGTCATACCAACTTTACGACCGACTAAACCAATCATTGTAATAACCTCTTAATTAACCTAGGCTGATCTGCACGTCCACGCCGGCAGCCAAATCTAAACGCATTAATGCATCAACAGTTTTTTCTGTTGGCTCTACGATATCTACTAAACGTTTGTGAGTACGAATTTCGTATTGGTCACGTGCGTCTTTGTTTACGTGTGGAGAAATCAACACGGTGAAACGCTCTTTACGAGTTGGTAAAGGAATTGGACCACGAACTTGTGCGCCAGTACGTTTAGCTGTTTCTACGATCTCCGCAGTAGATTGATCGATCAAACGGTGATCGAAAGCTTTTAAGCGGATACGGATTCTTTGGTTCTGCATTAGACCAGAGCTCCAATAAAATTTAGCTAATAAAAAAACTAACACCAATCACAATTCTAACTTCAAATATAGAAAAGGAGGTGCAAGTTACCTGTTATATAGTCTCCAAATCGGAAACATTGTTAGCCTGACATATCGTCATGCCCGTTCAATAAATGATTACATTAAACGGCTCTCATATTGAGAGTCCGTGTATTCTATAGAAAGACAACCCTATTTGCAAGCTTTTATTTTAACTATTTTGTTGGCCTAAAAGCCTCTAATAATTTATCAAAAATATATTCTTCAAGGTGTGTGTAAACCGTTTTTCTTTGACGACATAGTGTCACTTTCCACGGAACAGGACTTTCGATTTTACGACACAAAAATTCTTTTGAATGATAAAGCTCAGCCATAGGTAACGGTAGAATAGTTAATAATTCTTTGTTTGTTTTGACCGCACTTAGCAGAAAATCCCAACAACTCGAATCCAAAACAATATCTGGATAACAATTATTGCGCTCAAAAGCTTCCTTCAAATGATGATGAATCATAAATGTTTGATCAAAAATTGCCATTTTCTGCTGATGTAAATCAGCCCATGTGATTTGTTGTTTTTTTGCTAAGACATGCTTTGGTGAAAGAAATAAGGCTAATTCAGAACTATGAATTTCAATTGAATCAATAATATTTTTTGATATTCGCTCGGGATATAACAACACGGCTAAATCAACTTTATCTAAAAGAAGTTCACTCTTTAGAGCATAAGCTCCAATTTCTTTAATAATAAAATTAATATCTGGATTCTTAAGAATAAGATGAGGCAATACAGAAGAGAACACGGCTGATAAAACTAAGGGAGGAATACCAATTGTTATCGTGCCTTTCTTACAATCTTTTGATTTATAAAGATTTGTTCTCATATCATTGTAACGCTTGATCACTTCTTTTGCATCACGATAATAATTTTCCCCCGCAAAGGTTAGTCCAATAATTTTTCCTGATGCCCGTTTAAATATCTGAATATTTTCACGATTCTCAAACTCCGTAATCATCATACTTAATGCAGGTTGAGACACATATAAATTTTGAGACGCTCGGCTTAAATTAAAATCATTATCTACGATTGAAACAAAATATCTTAGATGCCTAATATCCATCATTTTCACCCCCCTAAGGACTGCCATTTTTACAAAATATAGCACAAGGATTGTTTAAAACACTATCAAAATAACTTATACCCGCCTAAGAAAGATGTATTTCTTTTACGAAATTTTTTTTGCTATTTTTAATATCAATCTAGTTCCTTTATTGCCTATCAAGGATCATCACAAGAAACATATCCATTTGAAATATAAGATACTTATTTGTTGATATTCTTTCTTTTAATCTCGTTATTAGGAGGTCTCTATGACACAAAAACATCTTAAGCTTAATAATCTAAATCAACACCTACATGATGGTATGAGCATCATGTTTGGTGGATTTATGGGTATCGGCACTCCAGCCAAACTTGTCCAACAAATCTTAGATTCTGGCGTAAAGGATCTCACACTCATAGGCAATGACACAGCCTTTATTGACACTGGCGTAGGGCCTTTAATTGTAAATAATCGAGTCAAACGTTTAATTACATCCCATATTGGTACAAATCCAGAAACTGGCAAAAAAATGATTGCTGGTGAAATAGATGTAGAACTCGTTCCACAGGGTACCTTAGCTGAACGGATTCGTGCAGGTGGCGCCGGATTAGGTGGTATTTTAACACCAACGGGTGTCGGCACTGTTGTTGAAGAAGGAAAACAAAAAATTCAAATTGATGGCAAAGAATATTTACTTGAACTCCCACTAAAAGCTGATATTGCCATTATCCATGCTCAAAAAGGTGACATGAATGGCAATTTAGCTTATGAATTATCTGCTAGGAACTTTAATCCACTAGTTGCTTTAGCAGCCAAAACTGTCATTGCCCAAGTTGATAATCTACTAGAGGTCGGTCAGTTACCCCCAGATGAAGTCATCACGCCAGCCGCATTAATTGATTACATTGTTTGTTCAGAATAAGGAGAACGCCATGAATGCAAAAGAATTAATCGCTCGCCGAATTGCGATGGAATTACATGATGGAGATATTGTTAATCTCGGTATTGGTTTACCAACACAGGTTGTTAATTATTTACCTGATAATGTCAATATTACACTTCAATCAGAAAATGGCTTTCTTGGTTTAACTGCATTTGACCCAGAAAATGCTAATTCAAACTTAGTAAATGCTGGTGGTCAGCCTTGTGGAATTAAAAAAGGCGGCGCTACTTTTGATAGTGCTTTTTCTTTCGCTTTAATTCGTGGCGGTCATGTTGATGCCTGTGTGCTAGGTGGACTTGAAGTTGATCAAGAAGCAAATCTCGCTAACTGGATGGTGCCTGGCAAAATGGTACCAGGAATGGGCGGAGCAATGGACTTAGTGACTGGTGCAAAAAAAGTGATTATTGGCATGGAACATTGTGCCAAGTCAGGTTCCTCAAAAATTCTAAAGAAATGTACATTACCGCTCACAGCAAGTAAAAAAGTTGCCATGGTGGTTACCGAATTGGCAGTATTTAACTTCATTGAAGGCAGATTAGTTCTAAAAGAACATGCTCCTCATGTGGATTTAGAAACAATTAAAGCCAAAACAGAAGCCGATTTCATTGTTGCCGATGATTTCAAAGAAATGCAAATCAGCCAGAAAGGACTTTAATTATGATTAGTCGCGTTTCTCGTTTTATGACGACATTCGTCAGTAAATACCTGCCAGACCCACTTATTTTTGCCGTGTTACGCACCTTTGTCACATTCATTTGTGCTTGGGGATTAACCGATAGTACACCTGTTGATTTAGTTAATATGTGGGGTAATGGCTTTTGGAATTTACTTGGTTTTGGTATGCAAATGGCATTAATTGTCGTAACTGGTAATGCTCTTGCAACCTCACCACAAATTCGTAAGTTTCTTTCTACAATCGCTTCAATAGCAAAAACACCAGCACAAGGTGTTGTCTTAGTTACGTTTATGGGTTCAATTGCCTGTATCATTAACTGGGGCTTCGGTTTGGTCGTTGGTGCGATGTTTGCAAAAGAAGTCGCGCGGAGAATAAAAGGCAGTGACTACGCCTTACTGATTGCCTGCGCCTATATTGCATTTATGACATGGGGTGGAGGTTTTTCAGGCTCAATGCCACTTTTAGCCGCAACACCAGGCAACCCAGTTGCTCATTTAATGGTGAGCGAAAGCAACCCACAAGGTATTATTCCTGCAGTTAGTACGCTTTTCTCTGGGTACAATATTTTTATCACGTTAAGTTTAGTCATTTGCTTGCCTTTCATTACCTATATGATGATGCCCAAAAATGGCGAAGCAAAAAGTATTGATCCAAAACTTATTGCGCCCGATCCAACATTTGATAAAAAATTGGATAAAGATGCAACACTTGCTGAAAAAATGGAAGAAAGCCGCTTCTTAGCCTATACAATCGGGGCATTAGGATATAGTTACCTCGGTATGTATTTCTACAAAAACGGATTCAATCTCACAATTAATAATGTAAACCTTATTTTCTTAATCACAGGAATTGTGCTTCATGGCTCGCCAATGGCCTATATGCGAGCAATTATTAATGCCACAAGAAGCACAGCAGGGATCTTAGTGCAATTCCCATTCTATGCGGGTGTGCAACTAATGATGGAGCATTCAGGCTTAGGTGGTTTAATCACAGAATTCTTTATCAATGTTGCTAACAAAGATTCTTTCCCATTATTAACCTTCTTTAGTTCTGCCTTTATTAACTTTGCAGTGCCTTCTGGTGGCGGTCACTGGGTCATCCAAGGACCATTTGTTATCCCTGCTGCTCAAGCATTAGGTACAGATCTGGGTAAGTCTACAATGGCAATTGCCTATGGTGAGCAATGGATGAACATGGCTCAGCCATTTTGGGCATTACCAGCACTGGGTATCGCAGGGCTTGGCGTGAGAGATATTATGGGCTTCTGTATGACCGCACTTATCTTCACCGCACCAATTTTTATTATTGGTTTATATTTCTTATAGAAAAGGAGTTAAAAATGGAAAATGTTGTTATTGTTAGTGCAGTTAGAACACCGATCGGCAGCTTTAATGGTGCATTATCTTCCGTAAGTGCGGTTGATTTAGGCGCAATTGTGATACAAGAAGCCATCAAACGTGCCAACATTGAAAGTGCATTAGTTAATGAAGTCATCATGGGGAACGTATTACAAGCAGGACTAGGGCAAAATCCAGCCCGTCAAGCAGCATTAAAAGCAGGAATAGAGAAAGAAATCCCTTCTTTAACAATCAATAAAGTATGTGGATCTGGTCTAAAAAGTGTCGCATTAGGTGCACAGTCTATTATCAGTGGTGATGCTGATATTGTTGTTGTGGGTGGCATGGAAAATATGAGCCAAGCACCTTATCTTTTAGATAGCAAAGTACGACAAGGCGTCAAAATGGGTAATCTCACATTAAGGGACACAATGATTGAAGACGGACTAACTTGTGCTAGCAATCACTATCATATGGGGATTACTGCCGAAAATATTGCAGAACAATATGGTATTAGCCGCCAAGCACAAGATGCACTCGCATTACGTTCACAAACCTTAGCATCTCAAGCCGTGCAATTAGGTGTATTTGATAAGGAAATTATCCCTGTTATGGTAAAAACTCGCAAAGGTGACATTATTGTTTCACGAGACGAGTATCCTAAAGCAGATACTACAGCTGAAGGTTTAGCTAAATTAAAACCTGCTTTCAAAAAAGAGGGTACTGTCACCGCAGGTAACGCTTCTGGCATTAATGATGGTGCTGCAGCACTTATTTTAGTTAGCGAAAGCAAAGCTCATGCACTTGGATTAAAAGCCATTGCAAAAATTAGAAGCTATGCCAGCGGTGGGGTAGATCCATCTGTTATGGGATTAGGTCCAGTTCCAGCAACGCAAAAAGCATTGAAAAAAGCAGGAATAAATCTTGATGATATCGATCTGATAGAAGCAAATGAAGCCTTTGCCTCACAGTTCTTAGGTGTTGGCAAAGATCTCAATTTGGATATGAATAAAACCAATATTCATGGTGGAGCTATCGCACTTGGGCATCCAATCGGCGCGAGTGGTGCAAGGATTTTAGTAACGTTATTGCACAATCTTATCGAAAAAGATAAAAAACTTGGACTTGCTACACTTTGTATTGGCGGTGGTCAAGGTATTTCTATGATTGTAGAACGCTTATAACTATTTACTTCCTAAACTACAACAGCGAAATATTTCACTTCTAACTAAAAAAGCGAATTTCTTTTAAGAAATTCGCTTTTCTTTTGATATCCAATTATTCTTTCCTCTCCATCATCGCAATATGCCTTGTTGCGGCAATCCACGCCCCAACATAGCCCATAATTAAACAGCACACTAATAAGAATACAAATTCGCCAACGCCTAATCCATTCAAACTGAATTGGACGGCAAAAATATCCGTTACATATTTCACCGCAGAAGTAAAATAGCTGATAATAAAGCTACTAAAAATTGCTGCAACTAACCCACCTAACAGGGCATAAATCATCCCAGTATAAAGATAAGGACGAAGGATAAACTGATCTGTTGCACCAAGCAATTTCATCACATCAATACTTGAGCGGCTACTGTACACATCAGAGCGAATACTGTTACCAATAACTAAAAATACCGCTATCGTCATTAATACAGTGCAGAAAATTGCCACATGGGCGATTAACCATGAAAGTGCGGTTAATTTTTCCATCCAATCGTTATCTAAGCGAACTTCTTGCACGCCTTTAATTTTATTTAAATTGGTACGTAATTCGTCACGTTTTTCTGAAACATTAAATTCGCTCGTCGGTTTTACAATAACGACCGCAGGCAATGGATTATCATCTAAAATTTCTAATTCTTCGCCAAAGCCAGACCAGCTTTTAAATTCCTTTAAACTTTCTTGACGAGAAACATAATTCAGCGATTCTACGCCTTTTTGCTGGCGGATTTTTTCTACCACTAAATTCGCGTTTTCCTCACTTAAATTTTTATGAAGATAAATAGTCAATTCACTTTCAGGATAAAATTGAGTGGTGGCTAAATGCAAATTTTTCCACATTAAATAGCTCACAGTTGGGATCGTAAGCGAAACGGCAATCACTAAAATCGTGAGCAGCGTGCCAAATTTACGTTGCCATAAATCCGCCCATACTGCACGCAAAGTATAGGCTGTTTGAACAAAAACAGATGCATCCGTTGATCGGCTCATGATTATTCCTTAATAACGTAAATAACCTTGTTCAAGCACAAGACAAGGTTTTGGTTTTTGTTGAATTAAATTAATGTCGTGAGTAGCAATTAACACAGTCATTCCTAGACGATTAAATTCTTCAAACAAATTAAAAATCCCCACGGAAAGTTCATCGTCTAAATTACCCGTTGGTTCATCTGCCAATAAGAGTTGAGGTTTATGCACAATCGCACGCGCAATATCAACGCGTTGCTGTTCTCCGCCAGAAATTTGCGGAGGCAAATAGTGGGCTTTATTACGCAATCCTACACGATCTAAAGATGCCATTGCTCGAGTATTTGCATCTTTTGGATGCATACCTGCAATAATCAACGGCAATGCCACATTTTCCACTACAGTACGATCTGTTAATAAACGATAATCTTGATGAACCATACCAATTTGGCGACGCAGAAATGGAATTTCATATTTTGACAAGCGAGTAATATCATGCCCGTTAAACCAAATTTGACCCGCGTTGGCTTTTTCCATCCCCATAATAAGCTTGAGTAATGTACTTTTCCCTGCGCCTGAATGCCCAACTAAGTAAGTCATACTTCCCACTGGAAGATGAAAATTCAAGCCTTGTAAGGCGGGCTGTGTTGCACCATGATAGGCTTTAGAAACATTTGAGAACTTAATCACAATTTTTCCTTATTCTTTTTATTCTTCATGAATGAATAATGCCTCAATAAATTCTTTCGCATTAAACTCACGTAAATCTTCAATTTTCTCGCCTACACCGATATAGCGAATAGGCAACTTAAACTGATCGGCTATGGCAAAAATCACGCCACCTTTTGCCGTGCCATCTAATTTAGTTAGAGAGATTCCTGTTAAACCCACAGCCTCATTAAATAACTTCGCTTGGCTAATGGCATTTTGTCCCGTACCAGCATCCAGCGTAAGCATAATTTCATGTGGCGCAGTTTCATCATATTTTTTCATAACACGAACAATTTTTTTCAGTTCGTCCATTAAGTTATTTTTATTTTGTAAACGACCCGCCGTATCCGCAATAAGAATATCAATATTGCGTGCAGCCGCTGATTGCATCGCATCAAAAATCACAGACGCAGAATCAGAGCCCGTGCTTTGCGCAACAACTGGAATATGATTGCGTTCTCCCCAAACTTGAAGCTGCTCAACAGCCGCTGCGCGGAAAGTATCACCTGCTGCGAGCATCACCGATTTTCCTTCAGCCTGAAATTTACGTGCGAGCTTACCAATTGTCGTTGTTTTACCCACGCCATTTACGCCCACCATTAAAATCACATAAGGTTTTTTCGTGCTATCAATCTCTAAAGGTTGTGCTACTGGCTCAAGAATATCCGCCATTTCTACTTTTAATTGTTGATATAAAAGCTCAGCATCTTGTAATTCTTTGCGACTTGCGTGTTCAGTCAAATTTTTGATGATTTTACTTGTTGTCGGCACGCCAATATCCGCAATCAACAGTTGTTCTTCTAATTCTTCAAACAACTCATCATCAATTTTCTTTCCTAAGAAAAAACTACGAAAACCTGCACCAATATTTTGTTTAGTTTTCAGTAATCCCTTAACCAAACGACTAAAAAAGCCCCCTTCACTTGGCTTTTCGCGAGTTTCAATTTCAGCAACAGGCTGAAGCTCATCTTCTAACTTTTTCGCTTCGATGATTTCTTCAATCGGCTCAAGTGCGGTTGAAATTTCCTGTATTTTTTCTTCTTCGACTAAATCATTAGCTTCAAATTTTTCAATAGACGGCTCGATATCTGTAATCTTTTCTTCTTCAATTATTGGCTCAATTTTAGGTTCATCTTGCTTTTTATTACGTCCAAATAACGATGCCCAAAATCCGCCTTTTTTATTTTCTTCAGCCATAAAATGCTCTCTTAACTGTAATCCGATAAAAATGTCGTTCATTCTAGCAAAAAATCGTCTAAACTAAGCACAATTTTCAATAAAAATCGAATCTTTATGAAAAAAATACAAACGCCAAATGCAAAGGGCGAGGTTCGCATTATTGCAGGGCTATGGCGAGGGCGAAAACTTCCTGTATTAAATTCTGAAGGCTTACGCCCAACTGGCGATAGAGTGAAAGAAACGCTTTTTAATTGGTTAATGCCTTATATCCACCAATCTGAATGTTTAGATGGCTTTGCGGGGAGTGGTTCGTTAGGTTTTGAAGCACTTTCTCGCCAAGCAAAAAAGGTGACTTTTTTAGAATTAGATAAAACCGTTGCCAATCAATTAAAAAAGAATTTACAAACGCTCAAATGCTCATCAGAACAGGCTGAAGTGATTAATCAAAGTAGTTTGGATTTTCTAAAACAGCCACAAAATCAACCGCACTTTGATGTCGTGTTTTTGGATCCACCCTTTCATTTTAATTTGGCAGAACAAGCAATTAACTTGCTTTGTGAAAATAATTGGCTAAAACCCAATGCGTTAATTTACGTAGAAACAGAGAAAGACAAACCACTCACCACGCCTGAAAACTGGACGTTATTGAAAGAAAAAACCACAGGAATGGTGAGTTATCGTTTATATCAGAATTAGAGAAAAATTATGTTAGATATTGTTTTATATGAACCAGAAATCCCACAAAATACGGGGAACATTATTCGCCTTTGTGCCAATACAGGATTTCGCTTGCACTTAATTGAACCCCTAGGTTTCACTTGGGATGATAAACGCTTACGCCGCTCAGGTTTGGATTATCACGAATTTGCGGAAATCAAACGCCACAAAACCTTTGAAGCCTTTTTAGAAAGCGAAAAACCCAAACGCCTTTTTGCACTTACAACAAAAGGCAGTCCAGCTCATAGCCAAGTGAAATTTGAACTTGGGGATTATTTAATGTTTGGCCCAGAAACTCGTGGCATTCCGATGTCAATTTTAAATGAAATGCCGATGGAACAAAAAATCCGCATTCCAATGACAGCCAATAGCCGCAGTATGAACTTGTCTAATTCGGTTGCAGTAACGGTTTATGAAGCGTGGCGACAATTAGGCTATAAAGGTGCGGTAAATTTACCAGAAGTAAAATAAACAAAAAAGTGCGGTTAAAATTTAATAAGATTTTTAACCGCACTTTTGTTATTTAAATGGAACTTGTTTTCCAAACATTTTTCTTTTTACTCGTCCAAATTCGTTTTTAATTTTTTCTAAAATAGAGAACTTGCGTTGATTTCCGTGTACTCTAGCTCGTCCTTCTTTTAAACTACTTTCAAAAGGATTCTCTGGATGCAACACAAAATCTTGAACGCAAATACCGGGGGAAAGTTGTACTATTTTATAATCTTTAAAATGTAAAAAATCCTCAAAAACAAGGGAATCAACTGCTACATCAAGTGGTTTATTTTTTACTAATTCAAGTAAATATTTAGCCCCTTTCGCTGTAACAGTATATCCCGCACATCCTGATTGTTTCACTGTCATAGGATAAATATTTCTATCGCATTTTACAGATTGTGGCTGTTTAAAGAACATTTTGCCATTTGCTTCTAATTTTAAGACATGAATATCATCAGAAATATAATCAATTTCTAATAATTCTTTAGCATTTTCTCCGAGATGAATATCATCTTCAAAGATATTGATATAGTTTAAATTATTTTCTAATGCTACATCCCATAAAACAATATGGCTTAATGCACAACCAATTTCTTCATCCGATAACTTGGCTTTAGGAGAACGATCTAATGTAATATTAAATTTTTTAGCAGTTTCTTCAATAATTTCGGGCGTGATAGCATCAAAAAATGCGAAAGGAATATTCTGCTTACCGAATTCTTCTGTAATATGTTTTCGGCGTTTTTGTTCAGTCGTTAAACTAATAACATAATTGTGCTGTGCTGTACTGTGCATAAAAGTTACCAAAATAAATAAAAAGATGGAACGATATAGTATAACAAGTGCAGTGAAAAATCATAGAAATTTTAACCGCACTTTTCTCTCTAAAATTAAATATTATGTGCTAAACGATATTCAACCAAATCTTCAATGGTAAGCACAGAATAACCAAATTTCTTTGCAAATTCTACAATTTCGGGGGTGCGCCCCATTGTGCCGTCGTCATTCGTGATTTCACAAATAACGCTTGCTTCTTTAAATCCTGCCAGACGCGCTAAATCAACGGAAGCTTCTGTGTGTCCGCGACGAGTAAGTACGCCACCATTTGCGGCTCGAAGTGGGAAGACATGACCGGGACGATGTAAATCTGTTGGAACTGCATTATCCGCAATCGCGGTTTTAATGGTTGTGACTCGGTCTGCGGCAGATACGCCTGTAGAAACACCTTTCGCGGCTTCAATCGTCACAGTAAAAGCCGTTTTGTTTACGCTATTATTGTGTTCTACCATTGGCGGTAAATCGAGTTGTTGGCAACGTTCATCAGTAATGCATAAACAAACAATGCCACTGCCATAACGAATTAATTTTGCCATTTGTTCTGGCGTGATTGTTTCTGCTGGGAAAATTAAATCGCCTTCATTTTCACGATCTTCATCATCTAAAACTAATACGCCAGTTCCATTTTTAAAGGCATTAATTGCATTAAGTACGCGTTCTTCAGCGGTGTTGCCGAATGGAGATAAAATTGACTGATTCATAGTAATTTCCTAATTTGAGATTTCAATTAAATACCAGAATCAGGGCTGAGAAATGCAAATAAAATGAACGATTTGGGAACCCAACTCGTTTTATTCTCTTTCATCCAGACTTTACTGTCGGCTTTGGAATTTCACCAAATCTGCTGACTTTAAAAGTGAAAATTAGGACAATTTAGCTGGAAAAATTTGCCAAAAATTGACCGCACTTTTAAACGCTCGTGGGCTTTACCACCGGTAGGGAATTTCACCCTGCCCTGAGAATGCGAGCTAAGTATAACGCAAAATACCTAGGCACTAAATCAGAACGTGAAAAATATTTTCATTTAGCCTACAATAAACACACTCAATTCTTACGCTATCAAGAGCAGATTATGTCAAAAACAAAAGAGAAAAAAGTCGGTGTCATTTTCGGGAAATTTTATCCTGTACACACAGGTCATATAAATATGATTTATGAAGCGTTCAGTAAAGTCGATGAACTACACGTTATCGTGTGTAGTGACACGGTGCGCGATTTGAAATTATTTTACGATAGTAAAATGAAACGCATGCCAACCGTGCAAGATCGTTTGCGTTGGATGCAGCAAATTTTCAAATATCAAAAAAATCAGATTTTTATTCATCATTTGATTGAAGACGGTATTCCAAGTTATCCAAACGGCTGGCAATCTTGGAGTGAAGCAGTTAAAACCCTATTTCATGAAAAACATTTTGAACCTTCAATCGTATTTAGTAGCGAACCTCAAGATAAAGCGCCTTACGAGAAATACTTAGGTTTAGAAGTTTCGTTAGTCGATCCTGACCGCACTTTCTTTAATGTGTCCGCCACAAAAATTCGCACCACTCCATTCCAATATTGGAAGTTTATTCCGAAAGAAGCTCGTCCTTTCTTTGCCAAAACGGTGGCGATTTTAGGGGGAGAAAGCAGTGGTAAAAGCGTGCTTGTGAATAAGTTAGCCGCCGTATTTAATACCACTTCTGCGTGGGAATACGGGCGTGAATTTGTATTTGAAAAGCTCGGTGGCGACGAGCAAGCGATGCAATATTCTGACTATCCGCAAATGGCGCTTGGTCATCAACGATACATTGATTATGCCGTGCGCCATTCTCATAAAATTGCATTTATTGATACGGATTTCATTACCACGCAAGCGTTCTGCATTCAATATGAAGGAAAAGCTCATCCATTTTTAGACTCAATGATTAAAGAATATCCCTTCGATGTCACTATTTTACTTAAAAATAATACTGAATGGGTGGATGATGGCTTGCGCAGCTTAGGCTCACAAAAACAACGCCAACAATTTCAACAACTACTCAAAAAACTGTTAGATAAATATAAAGTTCCTTATATAGAGATTGAATCTCCAAGTTATCTTGATCGCTATAACCAAGTTAAAGCAGTCATTGAGAAAGTGTTAAATGAAGAGGAAATCAGTGAATTACAAAACACAACCTTTCCTATAAAAGGGACATCTCAATGATTTTATTTGCTGGTGATCCGCACGGAAGCTATGATCACATTTACCCTTTTATAAAAGAACAGGAAAATGTCGCACTGATAATTTTAGGCGATTTACAGCTCACGACAGCAGATGAGTTGGATAAACTTGCGCAACATTGTGATATTTGGTTTATTCATGGAAATCATGATAGCAAAACCATTAGTGCTTTTAATGCAATTTGGGGTTCTAAGTGGCAATCACGCAATTTACACAATCGCGTAGTTGATATTCAAGGAACTCGCATTGCGGGATTAGGCGGTGTATTCCGTGGGCAAATTTGGATGCCACCAAATCGCCCCATGTTTTTTGATCCTATTCATTATTGCCAATATAGCCCACAGGAGAAGATTTGGCGAGGCGGTGTGCCTTTGCGTCATCGCACGTCAATTTTTCCATCAGATATTGAAATCTTAGAAAACCAACAAGCAGATGTGTTGATTTGTCACGAAGCCCCTAAACCACATCCGATGGGTTTCCAAGTAATTAATGATTTGGCAATGAAGATGGGGGTTAAGCTAGTATTCCACGGACATCATCACGAAAACTTTACTTATCGAACAAAGTATCCCTACAAAATCACGAATGTAGGTTTCCGCAGTCTTGCTGATGCAGAGGGAAATTATTTGCTACAAACCATCGACGATCGTGAAAAATAAATCTATTCCAAAATAAAAGCCGATTCATTTTTCTTCTTTAAGTTAAACGCAAGCGACTTAGGTCGCTTGTAACATCAAAAATAAGAAGGCTCTCGCTCATTGATACGCCATTGATACGCCATTTTGAATTTTGATGCCTAGTTATAGTTACAAGACTAGAGAAGATTATATATTTTATATATAAGAAAGCAAAAAGCCGCTAAATCTCTTTAGCGGCCTTTCTAAATTTGGCTCCTCCTGCGGGACTCGAACCTGCGACATATGGATTAACAGTCCACCGTTCTACCGACTGAACTAAGGAGGAAATGGTGCCTCGAGGCGGAATCGAACCACCGACACGGGGATTTTCAATCCCCTGCTCTACCGACTGAGCTATCGAGGCGTTATCGTTATTGGCTACTGCCTGACAACGGGGCGTATTAAACTATTTTTTCGGTTTTCGGTCAATAACTAAATTCAAAAAAAATGGAAAAAACATTTCGTTTGAATAGTTAATCATCAATATGTTTATTAAAACAACGAAATAATAAAAACTATTTTAAAATTTACCGCACTTTTTTAATAAAAAATGCTCAATGGTGTTAGCCAGCGAGCATTTTTGATTATCTGAAAAAATTCAATTATCGTCTAACACGGAATTTTTTCTGTGCCTTATCAACTTTCAACAAATAATTGCGTGCTTGTGATGATGGGTGAACTGTCGTTAGAATGCGATAAACTTGTTCTGGATACATTTGATTGATTTTGTAAATCGCCGTATCCTTATCATTATCAAAAACACGTAACACTGCGCCTGCACCACTATTATATGCAGAAATCATGGCGAAACGTTTTGAGGTTGGATTCGTAATTCCATCTAAATATTGATTTTGCAAAATCCATAAATAAGACACACCAGCATCAATATTATTCGCAGGATCATATAAATAACGCGTTGATGGCTGTCCACCTTTGCCTTTCATTGCAAATACATCTCGACCTGCTGTATGAGGCACAACTTGCATTAATCCAATAGCATTTGCGTAGCTAATCGCATATGGGTTAAAACTTGATTCTGTTTGCATAATGCCCAAAATCAAACTTTCATCAATGCCATAACGTTGTGCAGCTTTACGAATTAATGGTAAATATTTTCGTGCACGCACTTCTACGTGGTTTGCAATCATAGGAACAGAAACAAATTGCACGGTATGCCCATTCTGTAACCGACGTGTTTGCAATTTATTTTGAATCAAATAAGTGGCGAAATTACTTGCGATAACTTGATTAGCAATTTGTTGCCCTTGATGATCTACAACCTGCCCCAAAAGAAATGGACGAGAGCTAATCGGCACATCACCAGATGCAAATAAATCAATACCTTTTGCATCCGCTCCCATTAACAAGGTATGAACAATAGCATTATGTAATCGATTTAAATCTTGCTGGGTTTCAATAACGATATTACCTTCATCAAAACTCACATGGCTACGCGTATAAAAAGAATCTGTATATTTCACATAATCTTTACGGCTTGCCACTAACAATTCATTGACGCCCCAAATGCGGTCAATATTATGCGAGAATTGCCCTGTGAGAATATCTAACCCTTGCGTGTCTTTAGCAAAGGCTTCATCATAGTTAATACCTTGATTCGATGAATTACTACAAGCATACAAAAAAGGCAATAATGCCAATAATAAATATTTTTTCATTGTAGGATAGATAACTAATTTGATGGTGGAACATAACCTTCAATATGAACATCTTTACCTTCAAACAAAAAATTAACCATTTCTTGTTCTAATAATTTACGGTGCTCTGCATTCATCATATTAAGTTTTTTTTCATTCACAAGCATCGTTTGTTTCTTAATCCATTCGCCCCAAGCCTGTTTACTTACTGAATCAAAAATACGCTTCCCCAACTCTCCTGGATAAAGTTGAAAATCTAAGCCTTCCGCTTCTTTTTTGAGATATTCACAAAATACTGTTCTTGCCATAATGATTCCTTACAAATTGTATTAAAAGATTTTTCACAGGCTGAGCCAGCCCGATCGGTTCAGGATTTTGTGGATCATACCAATATTTGACCGCACTTGATAGGTTTGATTGGTATTCTTTTGTGCTTTCCATCACTTTTCGCCAGTCTAAATTAGCCTGCTCTACGCATAAAGTGCTCTCCATTTCAGCATAAATTGGATGAATATCTAAATGAAAATGGCTAAATGTATGTCGAAAACTCGGCCATTCTTGATAATGCGTGACTTTTTCTTGGGCTAAAAAATGAAGCAACGAGGATTTATCTTCAAATTGTGGAAAACAAAATAATCCGCCCCATAATCCTGAGTTTTCTCGCTGTTCCAAACATACTTTGCCATTTTTCGACAAAATTAAAAAATAGGTAGTTTTTTCTGGCATCGCTTTTTTAGGTTTTTTAGCTGGAAATTTTTCCCAGTTTGCATTTTTATAAGCCAAACAATCTATATTTAACGGACAAAGATCGCATTTGGGCTTAGTTCGCGTGCAAACCATTGCACCAATGTCCATCATTGCTTGATTAAAATCTGCCACACGCATCGTAGGTGTAACTTGCTCCGTTAATGCCCACAAGCGATTTTCTACTTTTTTCTCGCCACTCCATCCCTCAATAGCAAAATAACGCGCCAACACACGTTTAACATTACCATCTAAAATTGGATAAGGCTGATTTAAAACAGAAGATAAAATGGCACCAGCAGTTGAACGTCCCACTCCAGATAACGCCCAAACTTGCTCAAAATTTGTTGGGAAATTTCCATTAAATTCATCCCGCACTTTTTGAGCGGCTTTATGTAAATTACGCGCTCGTGCATAATAGCCTAAACCCGTCCATAAATGTAACACTTCATCTTGTGAAACATTGGCAAGTGCGGTGATATTTGGAAATGTTTTGATAAACCGCTCAAAATAAGGAATTACCGTCGCAACTTGCGTTTGTTGCAACATCACTTCAGAAAGCCATACACCATAAAGCGTTTTATTTTGCTGCCAAGGTAAATGCTTGCGTCCAAACTTGTCGTACCAAGCTAAAACAGATTTGGCAAATGGCGCATTGATGGAAGATTTTGCTAACATAAAAAGAAAAGTGCGGTTAAAAATGCTGATGATTTTACACGAAAATAGAGCTTGTTTATCTGCATTTTTTCAGTATAATTCGCAACCTATTTGGTGCCAATTATGGCGTATTATTCACTCACGCGGTGTGGGGAGAAAGTTCCTATAGCGGCGTGGCTTCATTTTGAGGTTTTTCTATGAAACAAGGTATTCATCCAGAATATAAAGAAATTACTGCGACTTGTTCTTGCGGTAATGTGATCAAAACACGTTCAACTTTAGGCAAAGACATCAATCTTGATGTGTGTGGTAACTGCCACCCATTCTATACTGGTAAACAACGTGTTGTTGATACTGGTGGTCGTGTTGAGCGTTTCAACAGCCGTTTCAAAATTCCAAGCACAAAATAATTTGGACTTGTTTAAAAACCCCGCCAATTTGCGGGGGTTTGTTTTATAAAGCTAGCACTACAATACGTTGAACTTAATTAAAGATAATAATGTTCTACGTAATTTAATTTATCATCAAGTTTTAAAACTAAAGGCTGACCTGTTGGAATTTCAAAATCCATAATTTCAGCATCAGAAATACCAATAATATGTTTTGCCAACGCACGGAGTGAGTTACCGTGAGCAACCACTAAAACACGTTTGCCAGAAAGCATTGCCGGCGCAATTTGATCTTCCCAGAATGGAAGTGCGCGTTCTAATGTTAATTTTAAATTTTCTGCGTTTGGCACTACGTCAGATGGAATATTTGCGTAACGACGGTCATTGTGTGCAGAATTTGGATCTTGCGGATCTAAATCTGGTGGAGAAATATCATAAGAACGACGCCAAATATGAACTTGTTCGTCACCGTATTGCTCCGCAGTAGCTTTTTTATCTAAACCTTGCAAAGCACCGTAGTGACGCTCATTTAAACGCCAGTTTTTCACTTGCGGAATCCATAATTGGTGGGATTCTTCTAATACAATATTACAAGTTTTGATTGCTCGAGTTAAAACAGAGGTAAATGCGATGTCGAATTCATAACCTTTTTCTAACAGTTTTTTACCCGCAGCTTTTGCTTCTTCCACACCGCGTTCAGTTAAATTCACATCACGCCAACCCGTGAATAAATTTTTTGCATTCCATTCACTAAAACCGTGACGGATAAATACTAATTCCATAAGAATCTCCTAATGTTTTCAAATAAAAAGAATGCACATTTTATAGCAAAAAATCCTTAGCTTTAAAAGTTAAAAGGAATGATTTCCTGATCTTTAGCAAAAAATAACCATCAAACTTTTTCGACTTTTCACAAATATGATAAGATTTGCGAGTTTTACGGATTTAGGATGAATTATGTTGCGTTTAGGCGTTAATCAAAAAACATCATTATTATTAACCGCACTTTTAAGCTGCGGTTTATTAATATTTTCGCCTGTCAGCCAATCTTCCGATCTCAATCAAATTCAAAAACAAATTAAGCAACAAGAATCTAAAATTGAGAAGCAAAAACGTGAGCAAGCTAAGTTGCAAGCGAATTTAAAAAAACACGAGAGTAAAATTAACACTGTTAAGGGAGAACTGCTTGAAACCCAAATAAGTTTAAAGGAAATTCGTAAGCAAATTGCCGATGCAGATAAGCAGCTCAAACAATTAGAAAAACAGGAACGTGAGCAAAAAACACGATTAGCTAAACAAATGGATATAATTTACCGTTCAGGCATTAATCCATCGCTGATTGAACGAATGTTTGCCCAAGATCCAACAAAAGCAGAGCGAATGAAAGTTTATTATCAGCATTTAAATCAAGTTCGGATTGAAATGATTGATAATTTAAAAGCAACGCAAGCACAAATTGCAGTACAAAAAAAGGCGATTCTCTCTCAACAAAAGAATCACCGAAATCAACTTTCCACACAAAAAAAACAACAACAAGCATTGCAAAAAGCACAGCAAGAGCATCAATCTACGCTGAATGAACTCAATAAAAATTTAGCCCTAGATCAAGATAAATTGAATGCACTAAAAGCAAACGAACAAGCACTTCGTCAAGAAATACAACGAGCTGAACAAGCAGCGCGCGAACAAGAAAAACGTGAAAGAGAGGCACTTGCTCAACGCCAAAAAGCTGAAGAAAAACGAACATCAAAACCTTATCAACCAACTGTGCAAGAACGCCAATTACTTAATAGTACAAACGGTTTAGGGGCGGCAAAAAAACAATATTCCTCACCAGTTTCTGGTTCAATTTTGCATACTTTTGGTTCTATCCAAGCAGGCGAAGTACGTTGGAAAGGTATGGTAATTGGCGCATCAGCAGGCACGCCTGTTAAAGCAATTGCTGCTGGACGCGTCATTTTAGCGGGATATTTAAATGGTTATGGTTATATGGTTATTGTTAAACACGGCGAAACTGATTTAAGTTTATATGGCTTCAATCAAGCTGTATCAGTGAAAGTTGGTCAGCTTGTTTCAGCAGGGCAGGTTATTGCTCAAGTAGGAAATACAGGGGAAATATCACGTTCTGCGCTTTATTTTGGTATTAGCCGTAAAGGAACGCCAGTAAATCCTGCAGGGTGGGTTCGTTGATGAATATTCTGATAAAAAGTGCGGTAAAAAATTTCATTGTTTTTTCTACCGCACTTTATGCCTCTTTTTCTTTTGCTCAAAGTAAACTTGCTATTGTGATTGATGATGTAGGCTATCATCTCAAAGAAGATGCGGCAATTTTTGCGATGCCACGTGAAATTTCCGTAGCAATTATTCCTGCTGCGCCCTATGCTCGAGCACGTAATCAAGAAGCAAAATCTCAAGGTAGAGATATTTTAATCCATATGCCGATGCAACCAGTAAGTGCAGTGAAAATAGAAGACGGTGGGCTGCATTTAGGAATGTCTGCAGCACAAGTAAATGATCGCGTTAATACGGCTAAAAATATTGTGCGTGATGCCATCGGTATGAACAATCATATGGGGAGTGCAGCAACGGCAGATCCCCAATTAATGACTTATTTAATGACCGCACTTCAAGAAAAACATTTATTCTTTTTAGATAGTCGAACAATAGGAAAATCTGTAGCTGGGAAAATAGCAAAAGAACAAGGCGTGCGTTCATTAGATCGCCATATATTTTTAGATGATAGTAACGAATTCGCAGACGTTCAACGTCAATTTAAAGCAGCAATTCACTATGCTAGAAAACACGGCTCCGCCATTGCAATAGGTCATCCTCGCCAAAATACGATTGCAGTTTTACAAGCAGGACTTCGTAATTTACCCGAAGATATTCAATTAGTCGGAATGGGAAATTTATGGCGAAATGAAAAAGTTATTCCGCCCAAGCCATTTATTTTATTATTCAGCGAAGTGCCTGCGCCAACTTCTATAGAACCTTTTGAGCCTGTAGGATTATTGCGTGGAATTCCAAAATAAAACAGTTGCTAATATTTAAAAATAAACATTAACAACTGCTTTGTCTACTATATCAATTTATCAATGGAATAAGTTATAAATACGTCTTTTAATATTAGTTTTTAGATTAAACAACTCTCTCATAATCACTATTTTTAATGATCTCCGTTTCTTTTGTTTCTCATAAATAGTTGATTCTATCTCGCCATCATCTTCTAAGCAAAATGGTACTATTGCATAAGGTGGCACTTTATTCTCAAAAAAACGATCCATTGTCACATCCACGGTTAAATACCACTCCTTGCTTTGTGTTAAAAATTTCCTTGCTGCTTGGGGAGTTAAATAATAACCTGTAGTACCAGCAAATCCTTTACTAAATTGATATATCGAAAGATTACCGAAATTAGAGATCAATTTTCTTTTATTTTTCAAACGATCAGGTTGTAACCAGAAAAATTCAAACGTATTTTTATCGCTATTAATAAAATCAAGTACTTCTAAGAAATTATTTTTAAATTTAGCATCATCTTCTAATACAATAATAGGGTAATCTAATTCTACACATTTCTCCCACATAGAATAATGGCTCGCATAACAGCCTAATTGACCCAAGGTTAAAGGATACCCCTTTGCATTCAACCGCTTATTTTCATTGTAACGTTGAAACAATGGGTGATTCGGATTTGATTTGCCATAAATAGCATCAAAAAAGTGAATTTCTTGTATTAAATTATTCGAAAATAACTGTTCAAACTGTGCTTGCATATAAGCTTTTCGATCTGTAGATTTTTCTAGATTAATAATGAAGATAGGTGTAATAAACATAATCTCTCCATAGTTATTTAAATGGAACGATAAATTTCTGCTTATTTTGTTTAGCAGTAATTCTTTTATGTTTAGTAAACAATCTTATTATTTTTTCTAATATTGTTCTCTTTTCTTTTACCTTATTTATTTCTTGAAGAATAATTTGTTTGCTTTGTGATGTACTATTTAAGTCACTCTTTGCTTGCTTGCCAAGACTATCTAAAATTTCATTTCTTATTATCAAGTTATTATTAATATGTGTTAATGTGATTAACATAATTCCACCTTCATAAAATATTTATTTATAAAAAGACAAATCGTAAACGATGTGATTTGTTTAGTTATGGTAGATAATTATACCCCTACCTATTCATTTTACAAATACGTAAATTCCGTTTTAAAAGTAACGCACACAGTGAAAATCTGTTAGATTTCCACCGCACTTTTTTAGCGTTCAACTCCATTTATTTCTCTAAAATACCATTCTTGCATTTCTGAATAATCTCATCCACGCGCCGTCTTCTGTCCAGTTTTCTGGGTGCCAAGAGTTACTCACAGCACGGAACACGCGTTCAGGGTGTGGCATCATAATAGCAACTCGCCCATCCAGATTTGTAATTGCAGTAATGCCCTCCACAGAGCCATTCGGATTGGCAGGATATAGTTCGGTAGGATTACCGTTATTGTCGATGTATTGTGCAGCAATGATGCCTTGTGCTTTTAAGCCTACAAGCTGTTCAGCTGATTTAAACTTAACTTGCCCTTCCCCGTGGGAAACCGCAATGGGCATATGTGAGCCAGCCATTCCTGCAAACCAAACTGAAGCCACTTCATTAATTTTCACTAAACTCACACGAGCTTCAAAGCGTTCAGATTTGTTGCGTACAAAATGCGGCCAGTTTTCTGTACCTGGGATAATTTCCGCCAAGTTAGAGATCATTTGACAGCCATTACATACACCTAAGGTCAGTGTGTTTGGATTGATAAAAAACTGGCTGAATTGCTCGTGTAATTTCGGGTTAAATAAGATGGATTTTGCCCAACCACCCCCTGCGCCAAGCACATCCCCGTAAGAGAAACCGCCACAAGCAACCATTGCATTGAATTCAGCTAAATTGCGACGGCCAGTCATTAAATCAGACATATGCACGTCAATTGCATTAAAGCCTGCACGATCAAATGCTGCTGCCATTTCATAATGGCTATTTACACCTTGTTCACGCAAAATTGCAATGGTTGGTTTTACACCTTTATTGATAAATGGTGCAGTAATATCTTCGTTCACATCGTAAGTCAAAAATGCGGATAAACCTTTGTCGTCAGGGTTTTTCTTAGCTTCAAACTCTTGCTCAGCACAATCTGGATTATCGCGTAAGCGTTGCATTTGGTAAGTTAATTCCGCCCAAATACTACGTAATTCAGTGCGTTTTTCGCTGAATAATTTATGGCTGCCGCGGCTGATCTCAAAGCGATCATCAGCAGTTACCGTACCTAATTGGTGGGTAATACCAAGCAAATTGTGAGCTTTCAACACCTCACGTACACTTTCTAATTGGCTATCGGCAACTTGGATAACCGCTCCCAGTTCTTCGTTAAATAATACCGCTAAATCGTTGTCGCCTAAAGCTGAAATATCAACTTCTACCCCACAATGCCCTGCAAACGCCATTTCTGCAAGAGTTGTGATTAAACCGCCGTCCGAACGGTCGTGATAAGCCAACAATTTATCTTCTGCCACTAAAGTTTGCATTGCATTGTAAAAATCTTTTAAGCGTTGAACCTTTACCACATCGGCAGGCTTGTCTCCTAACTGTTTGTACACTTGAGCAAGTGCAGTCGCACCTAATCGATTATGCCCTTCGCCTAAATCAATTAGCAATAAACTCGATAAACCTTTGTCGGTACGAAGTTGTGGCGTAAGCGTTTTACGTACATCTTCTACACGAGCAAAAGCGGAAATTACTAATGAAAGTGGGGCAGTCACTGATTTTTGTTCGCCATTATCGATCCAAGTGGTTTTCATCGACATTGAGTCTTTACCCACAGGAATAGTTAAACCTAACGCAGGACAAAGTTCTTCGCCCACAGCTTTTACTGCTTCATAAAGTCCCGCATCTTCGCCTGTGTGACCTGCTGCACTCATCCAGTTGGCAGAAAGTTTAATACGTTTCATCTCGCCAATGTGGGTGCCAGCAATGTTAGTAATCGCCTCCGCCACAGCTAAGCGTGCCGAAGCCGAGAAATTTAGCAAGGCAACTGGAGAGCGTTCGCCCATTGCCATTGCTTCGCCGTGGTAGCTATCCAGTGAAGCAGTAGTAACAGCCACATCAGACACGGGGATTTGCCAAGGACCCACCATTTGATCTCGTGCCACCATACCTGTTACAGAACGGTCGCCAATAGTAATTAAGAAAGTTTTTTCTGCAACAACGGGTAAACGTAATACACGATGGAATGCTTCTTTTAATTGAATACCTTCTGTTTTAAGTGATTGATTTTCCACTGTTTTTGATAAAACCTCACGCGTCATTTTCGGCGTTTTGCCTAATAACACATTCATTGGTAAATCAATCGGATTATTATCGAAATGACTATCGTGCAAGATTAAATGTTCTGCTTGTGTTGCTTCGCCAATCACTGCAAAAGGGGCACGTTCACGCTCACAAAGTGCGGTAAATAATTCGAGGTTTTCTGGCGCAACGGCTAATACATAACGTTCTTGCGATTCATTACACCAAATTTCCAATGGCGACATACCTTTTTCATCACAAAGAATAGAACGCAGATCGAATTTTCCTCCACGCCTGCCATCATGTACCAATTCAGGCATTGCATTAGATAAACCACCCGCCCCCACATCGTGAATAAACAGGATTGGATTTTCTTCGCCTAATTGCCAACAGCGGTCAATAACTTCTTGGCAGCGGCGTTCCATTTCCGGATTTTCACGTTGAACAGAAGCAAAATCTAAATCTTCTTTTGATTTACCACTGTCCATCGAAGAAGCAGCACCACCACCTAAACCGATGTTCATTGCTGCCCCACCCAACACGATCAATTTAGCACCGATTGGAATTTCGCCTTTTTGAACCTGTTCGCCACGAATATTACCGATTCCTCCCGCTAACATAATCGGCTTGTGATAACCGCGTACTTCTTTTCCTGCAAAACTATTTACTTTTTCTTCATAAGTACGGAAATAACCTAATAATGCTGGGCGACCAAATTCATTATTAAATGCCGCACTACCTAAAGGCGCATCTATCATAATATCTAAGGCAGAAGCAATGCGATTTGGTTTAGACAATGGATTTTCCCAAGGTTGTTCAAAGTTTGGAATAACGAGGTTAGACACCGAGAAACCTGTTAAACCTGCTTTGGGTTTTGCCCCACGCCCCGTTGCCCCTTCATCACGAATCTCCCCGCCAGAGCCTGTTGCAGCACCAGGAAATGGCGAAATTGCTGTGGGATGGTTATGCGTTTCCACTTTCATTAAAATGTGCGCATCTTCTTGATGAACACGATATTGTCCATCAGGATCAGGAAACCAACGGCCGACTTTCGAACCTTCCATTACTGCAGCATTATCTTTATAAGCAGAAAGCACAAAATCAGGCGTTTGCTCAAAGGTATTTTTGATCATTTTAAACAGCGATTTATCCTGTTTTTTGCCATCAATAATCCAATCGGCATTAAAAATTTTATGGCGACAATGCTCTGAATTCGCTTGTGCAAACATATAAAGCTCCACATCCTGTGGATTACGCTTTAAGGCAGTAAAACTTTCCACTAAATAATCCATCTCATCATCTGCCAACGCTAAACCCAAGGCAATATTCGCCCGTTCTAATGCTTGACGGCCACCATTTAAAATATCAATGGTAGTTAATGCTTTGGGTTCTTGTTGAGTAAAAAGCAAGGCTGCTTCTGTTTCGTGATTTAACACGGTTTCTAACATACGGTCGTGTAATAAATCTTTCAGCGTAGCCAATTCTGCTTCGGTTAAATCACGCTCAATATTGAAGTAATAGGCTATACCACGTTCAATACGATTTACCTTCGACAAACCACAATTGTGAGCGATGTCTGTCGCTTTTGAAGACCAAGAGGAAATTGTCCCCACTCGTGGAGTCACAATTAAACAATATCCTGCAGGCTTGAGTTCAGAAAACATTGACCCATAATGCAATAATGCTTGTAATTTAACGATTTCATCTTCTACAAGCGATGTTTTTTGTTCAACAAAATGCAAATACTCTGCATAAACTGACGTAATAGGCAATTGATATTGCTGGCATTTTTGTTGAAGTTGAGTTAAACGAAATTCAGAAAGAGCAGGCGAGCCACGAAAGGTTTTGACAGTCATATTGCAGTTCCGTATAAAAGAAAAATAAAAAAACAGACGTATTATAACGAACAAAGCAAACGTTTGCATTCAAAATAAAACAATAAGATTTATGTTCAAACATACTCCCTATTTTCAAGTAATACAAAGCTTATACTCGCTCTACAACCGCTAAAAAATCAATCAATTTATCTATTGCTAATAAATTTTAAAACCTTATGAACAGCCAGCCAAAGATAACCCAATTGAAGTATTTTTGTTTGATAATGTGATATAACAGACGTAAAATTACACACTTTCATAAACTCGGAAATTTTTATACTTTTAATTAATTTAAGGATACAACAATGAGCTTATTTTCAGAACCATCTAAACGTCGTTATGGCGTTGCAATTTTTTGCAGGTTTTATCTCTGCTTTCGTTAAATGGGGAGCGGAGCATCCTTTTCCACCGAGCAGCCCTATTGATTTCACGGATTTAACTGGATTGGGGTAACGCACATACTGTTTTCATTAGTCTTTGCTATTGGTTATTGTGTGGTGGCTGAAATTTTCCCGAAAATCAAATTCTGGATAGCTTTAATTGGTGGAAATAATTAGAAAGCGTGGTATAGTTTAAACACTTTTCACTTAATCTAAATAAAGAGGATTTTATGACAGTTACATTAGCAGGAAACCCTATTGAAGTTGGCGGACATTTCCCTCAAGTGGGCGAAATAGTAGAAAACTTTATTTTAGTCGGTAATGATTTAGCCGATGTTGCATTAAACGATTTTGCAGGTAAACGCAAAGTCCTAAATATTTTTCCAAGCATCGACACAGGTGTGTGTGCGACTTCAGTACGTAAATTTAACCAACAAGCGGTAAAATTAAGTAATACTGTTGTGCTTTGTATTTCAGCAGACTTGCCCTTTGCTCAAGCTCGTTTTTGTGGAGCTGAAGGGATTGAAAATGCCAAAACAGTTTCGACTTTCCGTAACCACGCATTACACTCACAATTAGGCGTAGATATTCAAACTGGCCCGTTGGCAGGTTTAACTTCTCGTGCGGTTATTGTGTTAGATGAACAAAACAATGTTTTACACAGCCAGTTAGTTGAAGAAATTAAAGAAGAGCCAAACTATGAAGCTGCATTGGCAGTGTTAGCGTAGTAGATAAAAGATTTAAAACAAGAACCGCCGAGAGGCGGTTTTTTATTATGCTAATAATCTATTTCTTTAAGTAAAAAATCTAGAGATTGTATGAAAAATGCTTGTTCTGATTACTTAAAGTTATCAAACAGCTCAATAAAAATATATTTAGATACAAAATGTTTACGCTAATTTAAGAAAAACGCCCCATCTTTTTTAAGATAAATGGGGAAAAAATATTAAAGAGTTATAAACCCATCATAAATATGGGTCGCCTCGCCTGTCATATAAAGTGGATGACCAACACCATTCCATTCGATCATGAGCGAACCGCCCGGTAAATCTACTTGGACATTGTTGTTTAATAAGCCTTGCATAATTCCAACTGCAACAGCTGCACAAGCACCACTTCCACAGGCTTGAGTTTCGCCAGCACCACGTTCATAAACTCTAAGCTTAATATGTTCTTTGTTGATGATTTGCATAAAACCAGCATTGACACGCTCAGGAAAACGTTCGTGGCTTTCTAACAAAGGACCAAGCTGTTCAACATTTGCTGTTTGAATATCATCTACTTGTACAACACAATGAGGATTCCCCATTGAAACTGCACCACATAGTACGGTTTGAATATCTGTACGCAGAATATAATTTTTCTCAAATTTATTTGCGGTAAATGGAATTTTTGCTGGTTCCCAAATTGGTTCGCCCATATTCACACGAATTTGATTATCATCTTTTACCGTCAAAACCATATTACCCTTTTGTGTGCTAACCGAGATGTCTTTTTTGTTAGTTAGCCCTTTTAATGTCACAAACCGAGCAAAACAACGAGCACCATTTCCGCATTGCGAAACTTCGCTTCCATCAGCATTAAAAATTCTATAATGAAAGTCGAGTTCAGGATCGTAAGGAGCTTCAACAATTAAAAGTTGATCAAACCCAATTCCACAATGGCGATTGGCTAAACGTCGGATCGTTTCTGGAGTAAAAAACACATTTTGAGTGACTCCATCAACCACAACAAAATCGTTACCTAATCCGTGCATTTTGGAAAACTGCATTTTTCCATCCTTTGTATAAATTCAAGATTTTTGCATTATAAAGAGCGGCAAAAATCATGGCAAATAAAGCACTCTAGTATAAGCAAAGTGCGGTAAAAATACCGTAAATTTTTACCGCACTTTATTCATTCTTGGTACCAGATTACATCCAAGCGTTATTGCGAATAATGCCTACTGCAATACCTTCAATTTCAAAATTTTTTTGTTCTTCAAGATTGACTACTATAGGATCAAATTCTTCATTTTCTGCGTGTAGATAAATGATAGAACCTTTTTTCTCAAGACGTTTTACTGTTACTTCATCTTCAATACGTGCAACCACAATTTGTCCGTTACGTACATCCTTAGTACTATGCACAGCTAATAAATCACCATCTAAGATACCAACATTTTTCATTGATAAACCATAAACTTTAAGTAAGAAGTCAGCCTGTGGTTTAAACATATCTGCATCTACTCGATATGTCGCTTCAATATGCTGCTCTGCAAGAATCGGTTCTCCAGCAGCCACGCGCCCTACAAGCGGTAAACCGTCAAATTCATCATTCGAACTATTGTCTAAAATACGAATACCACGAGATGCGCCGGGAATGATTTCGATTGCACCTTTACGTGAAAGTGCTTTCAAATGTTCTTCTGCGGCATTTGCAGATTTGAAACCTAATTCTCGAGATATTTCTGCTCGTGTTGGTGGCATACCTGTTGTTTCCAAATGGCGTTTTAATAAATCCAACACTTCTTGTTGGCGTGCGGTTAATGGTCTCATATACACTCCTGTTTTTAAATACAGATAACTGGTATTGTATACAGATTGTGTAAAGTTGCAACTGTTATTTTTTAAATCTGTGTATTAAGTCACATTTTGTCGCCAAATTTTCTAAATTAGTTGAGATCGGATGTGTTAAAATATTTGAGTTTTTGGACGATAAAAACACCAAAGGGCTAAAAATAGTTCTATTCACAAACTGCTTTTTAAACGTCTATAAGATCTACAAACTTATAACAAAGAGAAAATTTATTATGGCAAATTTTATAAATATGTATCGCCAATTATTGAGCTTGCCGCTGTCTGCATTGGTGAAAAATAATCCTATTCCCGCCAATCCAATAGAAGAGCTTTCACTTAATATTCATCAACCTATTGTTTATGTTTTGCCTTATACATCTCAAACTGATTTCGTTATTTTCCGCCGAAATTGCTTAGCGTTAGGCTTGCCCGATCCCGCAGAGAAAAATGAAATTAATGGCGTTAAGTTACCACGTTATGTATATTTAGACGAAGGTCGCCGAATTTTTAAATCAAAAGGTGCAAAAGACGAAACCACTACCATTTTCAATAAATATCTTGAATTACACCGCACTTCTGAAAGTTTAGATGTGCAACTTATTCCTGTTTCTGTTCTTTGGGGACGTTCTCCTGGACAAGAAGATAAATCAGATTTGCCTAATTTGCGTTTATTAAATGGTATACAAAAAACATTTGCAGCAATTTGGTTTGGACGTGATACTTTTGTGCGTTTTTCTCAAGCGGTTTCATTACGTTATATGGTAGTTGAACATGGCTCAGATGAAAAAATTGCACAAAAGCTGGCTCGAGTTGCAAAAATGCACTTCGCAAAACAACGTATTTCAGCGACAGGCCCTCGTTTACCAAATCGTCAAGCAATGTTTAATAAATTATTGCAATCAGAAGCAATCCGACGAGCAATTGAAGATGAAGCAAAATCAAAAAATATCAGTATTGAAAAAGCACAAAAAGAAGCATATAAAATTTTGGATGAAATTGCAGCTGATGTCAGCCATTCAAGTTTACGTGCAGTAGATCGTTTTTTACGTTGGCTTTGGAATAAACTTTATTCAGGTATTGATGTACAAAATTCGAATCGTGTCCGTAAATTAGCGTTAGAAGGTCATGAAATTGTTTATGTGCCTTGCCACCGTAGTCATATTGATTACTTATTGCTTTCTTATGTGCTTTATCATCAAGGTCTTGTTCCGCCACATATCGCGGCAGGGATTAACTTAAATTTCTGGCCTATAGGTAGAATGTTTCGTAGTTGGGGGGCATTCTTTATTCGCCGCACTTTTAAGGGAAATCGACTATATTCTGCCATTTTTCGCGAATATTTATCAGAACTATTCCATCGAGGCTATTCCGTCGAATATTTTATTGAGGGCGGTCGTTCTCGTACAGGTCGTTTACTGGCACCAAAAACAGGTATGATGTCAATGACACTTCAAGCATTGCAACATAGTCAAACTCGCCCCATTTCGATTGTTCCTGTTTACGTTGGTTATGAACACGTATTAGAAGTAGACACTTATGCTAAGGAATTACGTGGTGCAGCGAAAGAAAAAGAAAATGCGGGTTTAGTACTTCGTGTAATTAAAAAATTACGTAATCTTGGTCAAGGTTTTGTAAATTTTGGTGAGCCAATTACGCTTTCAAACTATTTGAGCCAACATTTCCCTGATTGGAAAGAGCAAAATCACGAAGAAAAACCACAATGGTTTACACCTGCGGTAAATAATATTTCTAAACAAGTAATGATTAATATTAACAAAGCAGCGGCAGTTAATTCAATGAACCTTGTGGGTACAGCACTACTTTCATCTCGTCAGCGAGCACTTTCACGTGAGCAACTGTTAGAACAACTTAGTAGTTATCAACAATTGTTACAAAATGTCCCTTATTCTACGGACGTAGTGCTACCAAATGTGACACCGCAAGCAATGTTAGAACACGTATTAGCTTTAGATCGTATAGGTGTGTTAATTGAAAAAGATAATTTTGGCGAAATTGTACGCTTAGAACGTTCATCTGCTGTACTAATGACTTATTATCGTAATAATATTCAGCATCTATTCGTATTACCATCTTTAGTTGCGAGTATTATTTTGCATTACGAAGCGATCCAAAAAGATTTATTATTAGACGCGATTAGAAAAATTTACCCTTTCTTACAAGGCGAATTGTTCTTACATTTCAATGAAGATGAATTGAATGTACAAATCCATCAAATCATTAATGAATTTGCACGCCAAAGCGTTATTAATTCAAATGATAACTTCTTATCTATTAATAAATCAAAAGTACGAATTTTACAGCTTTGGTCTGCGGGAACGCGGGAAATCTTGCAACGTTATTACATTACTGTCACTATTTTACAAAAACAACCTGCTATTTCTCGAGCTGAACTTGAAAAAGAAAGCCAGCTTGTTGCTCAACGTTTATCAGTATTACACGGCATAAATGCACCAGAATTCTTTGATAAAGCGGTTTTTTCAAGCTTTATTGCAAACTTGAAAGAGCAACGTTACTTTGATGAATCTGGTTATACTGTTCTTGATAAAATAGAAGAATTAGCTTCAACGCTTTCCCATTTGATTTCAACAGAAATTTGCTTAACGGTGAAAGGAACAATTGAAAAATCCGAAGATCTTTCTTCATAAAACAATACTGAGGGCATCATTGATGCCCTTTCTTTTATATAAATGATTTAGATCGCATTTAACGAAAAATTATACTTAATCAATGCAATTTTAATCTTGGTTTTAAATAACGATTCAATTTATCAACGAGAATAATCAAACCAATTTTAATACAACCGTGCAAAGCATGTTGGTGCATTCGATACAAAGACACATAAGCAAACTGCGCAAATTTACCTTGAACGGTAAGTGGATTTTTACCAAACTTATTGGTTAGACTACCAAGTGCGGTAAAATTTGACAGAGAAACTAAAGTACCTTTATCGTTATATTTAAAAGATTTCAGTGGTTTATTTTCAAACAATGCAAAAATATTTTTTGCACAAGCCTTTGCCATTTGATGTGCAGCTTGCGCTCTTGGCGGAACCAATTTACCATTTGATTGTATTAATGCAGCACAATCGCCAATCGCAAAAATACTATCATCAACGGTAGTTTGAAGTGTATCTTTAACCACTAATTGATTGATACGATTAATTTCTAATCCATCAAATTGCTGCGTTACTGTTGAGGCGCGAACTCCTGCTGCCCAAACAATAAGATCAGCTTTAATCTCCCCGCCATCTTTGGTAATAAGTGTATTTGGCTGCGCCTCAGTAATCATTGTGTTTAATTGCACATTGGTGCCCATTTCCTTTAATTCATCTAACACTGCAGCAGATAAATTTTCAGGTAATGCTGGCAATAAACGTGTTCCTGCTTCGACTAAAGTAACTTGTAAGCAAGAACTATCAATTTTACCATAACCGTAAGAAGACAAATCTTCAGCCGCATGATAAAGTTCTGCGGTTAATTCCACACCAGTAGCACCACCTCCCACAATAGCAATATTTACTTTATTTTCATCCACTAACTTTTGTTTAAATTCTTCTTCGCCAATGTCATCTAATGCGCGGTTTTCTGAAAATTTTAAAAATAATTCCAACAGTTTATGTTGAAAACGTAAAGCCTGTTTTGAACTATCTAAAAAAATACAATTATCAGCCACCCCTTTTGTGTTGAAATCATTAGATTTACTGCCAATGGCAATCACTAAATAATCGTAAGGAATTCGACGAGCAATGACAAGCATATCGCCCTCTTGTCCATAAACAGGTGCAAGTTCAACATATTTTTGCTCGCGATTAATACGTATAATTGAACCTTGCTCAAAACTGAAAAAATGATTTTTACCGTGCGCACGATAACTTAAAGAATCAACGCCATCATCCATTACGCCTGTTGCAATTTCATGCAATAAGGGTTTCCATAAATGGGTGGCATTGCGATCAACCAGCGTTACTTTAGCTTGTTTTTGACGACCTAATTTATTACCCAAAAATGTTGCTAATTCAATACCGCCAGCACCCCCACCAACGATCACGACGTTTTTCATAAAGCTCTCCTAAAAGTTTAAATTGTTAAAAATGTTACATTAATGTAATGATAACATAACAACGAAACAGGGCGGAAAACTTTCATAAAAATAACCGCACTTATATATCAAAGTGCGGTTATTTTTTTGAGTTATTTTAAGTTGATATTAGAATAACAAAAACGGTGCTATTTCAGCACCGTTCTTTGTTATCGAATCACATTTTAAAGAATAACGTGAGAAAGACCTAAACCGATTAATAAGCAGAAAAACATGCTCAATAAACCTGGAAGCATAAAGCTGTGGTTTAAAATGTATTTACCGATTTTGGTTGTACCTGTGGTATCGAAGTCAAGAGATGCAATGATTGGACCATAGTTAGGGATGAAGAAGTAACCATTTACAGCAACAAATACACCGATTAATACAGGTGCAGGGATACCTAATGCGATACCAAGAGGGAACAATGTCGCTACTGTTGCACCTTGGCTGTTTACTAATACTGAAAGTACAAATAGCGCAAAAGCAAATGCCCATGGTGCAGTTTCAACTAAGCCTTTCACCATTTCTTTTACTTCAGTAATGTGTGCCTGCATTAAAGTGTCACCTAACCAAGCAATACCGAAGATTGCGATTACTGCACGCATACCTGCATGGAATACAGAACCTTTGGTAATCGCTGTGCCATCTGGTTTACAAGTTAAGATAATCAATGCACCAATAGAAAGCATAATAATTTCAATGGTATGTGCCATTCCCATTGGTTTTCCATCAAAAACAGGTCGAATAGAAGGAGCTGCACCCATTAACACGACAAGTAAAGCTCCAAATAAGAATAAAGAAACAGAAATTTTAGCTGTTTTGCTCACTTCTACTTCTTTGACTAAAGTGGTAGAAGCAAAAATATCTGCATATTTTGGATCATTCAAACGACGTTGATATTCTGGATCATCTTTTAATTCTTTACCCATTTTATTAACAAATAAGCAAGCAAGGAAAAGTCCTAGAATAGTTGAAGGAATGGTTACCATTAAAACATCGCCAAGATGAATACCTTGTGGCTCAAGGTAAGCAACCACAGCCACCACTGCTGCAGCGATTGGGCTTGCTACGATAGCAAATTGTGATGCAATTACCGCCATTGACATTGGGCGTTCAGGACGGATACCGTTTTGACGGCTCACTTCAGCGATAACTGGCAATACAGAATATGCCACGTGACCAGTACCCGCTAAGAGAGTGAATAACCAAGTTACTGCTGGCGCAATAAACGTAATGTGTTTAGGATTACGACGTAAGATTTTGGTTGCGATTTTGATCATGTAGTCTAAACCGCCAGCTGCTTGCATTGCTGCCGCGGCTGCCACTACAGCCATAATCATAAACATAACATCAATAGGTAAACCTGCTGGTTTCAAGCCAAAGCCAAAAGAAAGAATGGCAAGACCTAAACCACCAAATACACCTAAACCGATACCACCTACACGTGCACCCACAAAGATACACAATAATACGATGGCAAATTGTAGTAAAAACATTGCAGACATACTGCCCCCCTAAGTTAATAAAAAAACACTTTATTTTATTTGTTGAAACGGCGTGTAATATAGCAACAAATAGGTAGAGATTCCATAACTTGGATCAATAAATAATGTTGAAAAATTCTGTTATTTTCCATCAGCTGAAATAAAGATAATTTAATGTATTCTATATTTTGAATATTTTTTTGAAAGATAACCCAAGTGCGGTTATACTTGAGCCCTATTTTGACGTACTTAATCAGTAGAGAAAACAATGCAAGAATTTATCTCAATGGCAACAGAGTTTGCTCAAAAACATACGCTTTTAGCAGTTTCTTGGTTTGCGATTTTCGTGATGGTGATTTATACCTTCTACAAAGGCGCAACGAGTAAATTTAAAGTAATTACGCACAATGAAGTTATTCGGTTAATAAATTCCGATGAAGCCATTGTGGTAGATTTACGTAGTCTTGAAGAATTTCAACGTGGACATATCATTAATAGTATTAATGTGCTTCCAAGCGAAATTAAAAATCAAAATATCGGAAAATTAGAGTCGCATAAAGAGAAAGCTCTTATATTAGTCGATACAAATGGTACTTCAGCCTCTGCTTCTGCAGTATTTTTAACCAAACAAGGTTTTAATTCTGTATTTGTGTTGAAAGAAGGCCTTTCCGCGTGGGTAGCAGCAAATTTACCTTTAGTTAAAAAACATAAATAATAAGGAATAGAAAATGTCAGAACAAAAACAAGACGTTGCAGCAACAGAAGAACAACAACCCGTTCTCCAAATTCAACGTATTTATGTGAAAGATGTGTCTTTTGAAGCTCCAAATCTTCCACATATTTTCCAACAAGAATGGAAACCAAAACTTGGTTTTGATTTAAGCACCGAAACAACCCAAGTTGGCGATGACTTATATGAAGTGGTATTAAACATTTCTGTTGAAACTACACTTGAAGATAGTGGTGATGTCGCATTTATTTGTGAAGTAAAACAAGCGGGCGTATTCACTATTAGCGGTTTAGAAGATGTTCAAATGGCGCATTGTTTAACCTCTCAATGCCCGAATATGCTTTTCCCTTATGCACGTGAATTAGTGTCTAACCTAGTCAATCGCGGTACGTTCCCTGCATTAAACTTATCTCCAGTAAACTTTGATGCATTGTTTGTTGAATATATGAATCGCCAACAAGCAGAAAATGCAGAAGAAAAATCTGAGGAAGAACAAACTAAACATTAATTAAATGGTAAAACAAAAGGCAAGCTAGAAATGATCTGCACCCCAAAAGCTGGACTAAATAACCAACTAAGGTGCAGATTTTTTATGACCAAATACCACACCCTTTGCAAACAACAAGTCAATGCACCGTTTGACGTATCCACATCCCATTGTGCAATTAGCAGTCTTGTTTGCCATAAGCATCTTGGCGAAGAATATGACGCACACCTTCATCAAATTCTGCTAATACGCAATCTGCATCTTTCGGATCTTTACCGCACGCATCTAAGTAGAATTTAATTTTTGGTTCAGTACCTGAAGGACGAGCAATTAAGCGTCCGCCATTTTCCAAGTTAAATACAAGGATATCGCTTTGACGATCTGTTTTAATATGGTCGATAAATTGTGCCACTTTTACGCCAGCGATTTCTGCTGGTGGATTGTTACGAAGTGCGGTCATTAATTTTCCAATTTCTGAAAGATCGCTGACTCGAATAGAGATTTGTCCACTCACATAAGCACCAAATTCTTTGGTAAATTCATCAGCATAATCTGCTAAAGTTTTGCCTTGTTTTTTCAAGTTACGCACAAGATCTAAGAACACGATTGCTGCAGAAATACCGTCTTTATCGCGTACTTTGTCTGGATCCACTAGATAGCCCAATGCCTCTTCAAAACCAAACAATAAGCCAGATACTTTACCGATATATTTGAAACCAGTTAAGGTTTCTTCTGATTGGAAACCGTATTTTTTCGCAATTTCAGCAAGTGCTGGAGAAGAAACAAGTGAGCAAGCCAATGTGCCTTGTTTACCTTGATATTGTTTTGCTAAGTACCAACCTAAGAAACAGCCTACTACGTTGCCGTGTAATGATTTCCAGTTGCCTTGTTCATCAGGCACAGCAACGGCTAAACGGTCTGCATCTGGGTCATTCGCAATGATAAATTCAGCGTTCTTTTCTTTTGCCACTTTAATTGCTAAATCCAATGCGCCTTTTTCTTCTGGATTTGGGAAATTCACCGTTGGGAATGTGCCATCTGGCCAAACTTGATCTGCCACTACGTGGGGTTGTGGTAATCCTGCTTTTGCCAGTGTTTTACTTAAAACTTCATAGCCCACACCGTGCATAGCGGTATAAACATAGTTAATGTCGCAAGCGGGTTCTTTAGCTAATGATGCAGTTTTTGTAATGTACGCATCTACCACTTCATCATTTAACACCACATAATTATCGCTACGTGGTAAATCTTGGATATTGCCAGCCGCAACTTTATCAATTAATGCTGCGATGTCTTTATCTGCCGGTGAAACGATTTGACCGCCACCATTTGCTTTACCTAAATACACTTTGTAGCCATTATCTTCTGGTGGGTTATGGCTTGCTGTTACCATTACACCTGCAGTGGTATCAAAATATTGGATAGCATAGGCTAAAACTGGCGTAGGTAATTTGCGTGGTAATAAATAAGCTTTTACGCCTGCACCCACCATAATTTCAGCGGTGTCACGGGCAAAAACATCAGAGTTTTTACGGCCATCGTAACCAATAACGATTGATGGTTCTTTATCGTAACCTTTTAAATATTCCGCTAAACCACCAGCAGCTTGAGAAACTAACACTCGGTTCATCCCCATTGAGCCAGCTTGTAAACGACCACGTAAACCTGCCGTACCAAATTGTAAACGACCATCAAAACGCGCATGTAATTCTACTTCTGCCGCTTTATCTCCGCCTTTTGCTGCATCTAAAAGTGCGGTTAATTCTGCACGAGTTTCTGTGTCAGGATCTTGGTTTAACCAATGTTGTGCAACCTCAAAAAGTGTTGTCATAGCGTTATCCTTATTCGTTGAAATAAATAAAAAATCGCCGTTAGACTAGCGGAAATCTAACAAAATGAAAACGGCTAATTATCAATTTTTTGATCTACTTAACATTTTTTATTCACGCAATCGGTTATCCGAGCCAATTTGGGAACACTATTTGTAGCATAAGCATTTGTTTGAAAAATTCGCTATAATACCGCTTTAATATTTACGGCAAAATTTAACCGCATTTTAAGGATTTTCAATGTCATTCCAACCTCGCTTCGTCCATCTTCGCACACACACAGATTTTTCGATGATTGACAGTATCGTCAAAGTAAAACCTCTTGTGAAAGCTTGTGCTGCCAATGAAATGGTTGCTATGGGATTAACGGATTTTACTAATTTTTGTGGTGTGGTTAGTTTTTATAGCGAAATGCTTTCTTCGGGTATGAAGCCCATTATCGGGGCAGATGTAAAAGTAAAAAGCCCATTATGTGGCGATGAATACTTTGATCTTACTTTGCTGGCTAAAAATAATGAAGGCTATAGAAATATTACTTTATTGTTATCAAAGGCTTATCAACGCGGTTATAACGATTTACCTTATATTGATCAAGATTGGTTAATTGAACATCGCGACGGCGTGATTATTTTATCAGGGGGAACGCAAGGCGATGTGGGTAAAAAATTGTTGAAAGAAAACGTAGCCGAAATTGAAAGTGCGGTCGCTTTTTACCAAGAATTTTTTGCCGATCATTTTTATTTAGCATTAAGTCGTACAGGTCGCCCAAATGAAGAACGTTACATTCAAGCAGCATTGAAATTAGCAGAACGTTGTGATTTACCATTGGTCGCAACTAATGATGTGATGTTTTTGAATGCAGAGGATTTTGAAGCCCACGAAATTCGCGTAGCGATTCACGATGGCTATACTTTAGACGATCCTAAACGTCCGAAATGTTATACCTCACAGCAATATTTTCGTAGTGAAGAAGATATGTGTAAGCTGTTTGCAGACATTCCTTCCGCTCTCGAAAATACCTTATTAATTGCGCAACGTTGTAGTGTGACTTTGCGCCTTGGTCAATATTTCTTACCTCAATTTCCAACTGGCGATTTAAGTACAGAAGATTTCTTAGTGCAAAAATCCAAAGAGGGCTTGGAAGAACGTTTAGTTTTTTTATTCCCTGATGAAAAAGTGCGGTTAGAAAAACGACCAAAATATGATGAACGCTTGCAAGTTGAGCTAGATGTAATTAACCAAATGGGGTTCCCAGGTTATTTCTTGATCGTAATGGAATTTATTCAATGGTCTAAGGATAACGATATTCCAGTAGGGCCAGGTCGTGGTTCTGGTGCGGGTTCATTAGTGGCTTATGCATTAAAAATCACTGATTTAGATCCGTTAGAGTTTGATTTGCTATTTGAACGTTTCTTAAATCCAGAACGTGTGTCTATGCCCGATTTCGACGTGGATTTCTGTATGGATGGTCGCGATCGCGTGATTGAGCACGTTGCAGAAACCTATGGTCGTGGCGCGGTATCACAAATTATTACCTTTGGCACAATGGCGGCGAAAGCGGTTATTCGAGATGTAGGGCGAGTGCTGGGGCATCCTTATGGTTTCGTTGATCGTATTTCTAAATTGATTCCGCCAGATCCAGGTATGACGCTTGCCAAAGCGTTTGAGACCGAGCCGCAATTACAGACTGCCTACGATAGCGATGAAGAAGTGCGAGCATTGATTAACATGGCGCGCAAGCTGGAAGGTGTGACACGTAATGCAGGTAAACATGCAGGTGGCGTGGTCATTTCGCCAACCTTAATTACTGATTTCGCACCACTCTATTGTGATAATGAAGGCTTACATCCGGTTACTCACTTTGATAAAAATGATGTGGAATATGCAGGGCTTGTGAAATTTGACTTCCTAGGCTTGCGTACTCTCACTATCATTAAATGGGCATTGGATATAATTAATGTTCGTATGGTGCGTGAAGGCAAGCCTCGAGTAGATATTGCCGCCATTCCACTTGATGATCCTGAATCTTTTGAATTACTTAAACGTTCCGAAACCACCGCTGTGTTCCAGTTGGAATCACGAGGTATGAAAGATTTGATCAAACGCCTGCAACCTGACTGTTTTGAAGATATTATCGCATTGGTAGCATTGTTCCGTCCGGGTCCGTTACAATCGGGTATGGTAGATAACTTTATCGACCGTAAACACGGGAGAGAAGAAGTATCTTACCCTGACGCAGAATATCAACATGCAAGTTTGAAACCTATTCTTGAGCCGACTTACGGCATTATTTTGTATCAAGAACAAGTGATGCAAATTGCGCAGGTGTTGGCTGGCTATACGCTGGGTGGGGCTGACTTATTGCGTCGAGCAATGGGTAAAAAGAAACCAGAAGAAATGGCAAAACAGCGTTTAGTGTTTAAAGAGGGGGCTGAGAAAAACGGTGTTGATGGCGAGCTATCTATGAAGATTTTCGACTTGGTGGAAAAATTTGCTGGCTATGGTTTTAATAAATCTCACTCCGCTGCTTATGCCTTGGTGTCTTACCAAACTCTTTGGCTTAAAACTCATTTCCCTGCAGAATTTATGGCTGCAGTGATGACATCTGAAATGGATAATACGGATAAAATCGTAGGTTTGTACGACGAATGTTTGCGTATGGGCTTAAAAGTGACGCCACCAGATATTAATATCGGAAAACACCATTTTAGTGTCAATGAACAAGGCGAAATTGTGTATGGGATTGGCGCGATTAAAGGCGTGGGGGAAGGCCCGATTGAAGCACTTGTGGCGGCAAGAAATGAAGGGGGGATTTTCAAAGATTTATTCGATTTATGCGCTCGTGTAGATTTGAAAAAAATTAACCGCCGTACTTTTGAAAGCCTAATTATGTCGGGTGCCTTTGATAAATTAGGCCCACATCGCGCCGCACTTTCTAAGAATTTGGAAGATGCACTTAGAGCTTCCGATCAGCATGCGAAAGATGAAGCAATGGGACAAACGGATATGTTCGGTGTGCTGACTGAAACCCATGAAGACGTGGAAAATGCCTATGCTAATACACCACCTTACACTGAAAAACAAATCCTTGATGGCGAACGAGAAACCTTGGGGCTTTATTTAAGTAGCCATCCTGTTAGCCGTTATTTGAAAGAACTTTCTCATTACACATCAACGCGGTTGAAAGATCTCGCACCAAATCGCCGTGGACAAATTAGCACTGTGGCGGGGCTAGTCGTGGCATCGAGAATTGCGATGACGAAAAAAGGCAATCGTCTAGGTATTGCAACATTGGACGATCGTTCAGGTCGCTTAGATTTAACATTATTTGGTGAAAGCCTAGAACAATTTGGTGAGAAATTACAAAAAGATACAGTGATTGTTGCTTCAGGGCAGGTGAGCTTTGATGATTTCTCTGGTGGCTTGAAAATGACGGTGCGCGAGTTAATGACCTTAGATGAGGCACGTTCTCGTTATGTCAAATCCTTGGCTATTAGTCTTTCTGAGCATCAAATTACACCAAGTTTCATTAAACAATTTAAAGCATTACTTGAGCCAGTGAGTGGTGGAACATTGCCTATTAACGTGTATTATCAAAGTCCGAAAGGTCGTGCGTTGTTACGTTTAGGCGTGCAATGGTCGATCATTCCAACAGATGAAATTCTGACGGAATTGGTGAATTTACTCGGCGAAAGTGCGGTGGAATTAGAGTTTGAATAAGACAAAGGCGTGAAAAATATCACGCCTTTTTATAAGATTAACGTAAGAAATAACGATAAGATTTGCTTTCTGTTACATCTTCAAAAACATAATTGAGTTGGGCAAGTGCCTGTTCAAATTCTGCTTGTTCGCGTTCTTCAATTTGGAACCCAGCAAGGATATTTCCATAGTCCGCACCGTGGGCACGATAGTGAAATAATGAAATATTCCAACGATTTTGCAAGGTTTCCAAGAATTTTAATAAGGCACCTTTTTGCTCTGGGAATTCGAAGGTATATAAACGTTCGTTATCATTTGATGCTCGACCACCCATTAAATAGCGAACATGCGTTTTCGCAATATCATCATCAGACATATCCTCAACATCAAAACCATTTTTCGTGAGGTCTGCAATAATATCTGCTTTTTCTTGCTCATTTGTCGTTCTTACCCCAACAAACACGCAAGCACGTTTATCATCTGCATAACGATAACTGAATTCGGTTACAGCTCTGTTACCTAATACATAAGCAAATTTTAAGAAACTACCTGGTTGTTCAGGCATGGTCACGGCTAATAAAGCCTCTCGATTTTCACCAATTTCACAACGTTCAGATACATAACGTAATGTGTGGAAATTCAAGTTCGCGCCAGACAAAATTGCCGCCATATTTTTGCCTTCAATATGGTTTTGTTTCGCATATTTTTTCAAACCAGCCAAACCTAATGCACCTGATGGTTCTGCAACAGCACGAACGTTCTCAAACAAATCTTTCATTGCTGCGCATACTTCGTCACTATCGACCAATACCATATCATCAAGATATTGTTGGCATAGGCGGAATGTTTCGTCGCCAATGCGTTTTACGGCAACGCCATCGGCAAATAATCCAACATGGGTTAAATCTGTTGGTTCGCCTTTATCGAGAGCGGCTTTTAAGCATGCAGAATCCTTTGATTCTACACCGATGATTTTAATTTCTGGCATAAATTGCTTAAGCAAAATTGCCACACCCGCAGCTAAGCCACCACCACCGACTTGTACAAACACATAATCCAAATCTGCCACTTGTTGTAGCATTTCCATCGCTAACGTGCCTTGTCCAGCGATTACCAATGGATGATCGAATGGTGGAATAAATGTCATATTTTTTTCTTTTGAAAGCTCGATGGCTTTTGCTTTGGCTTCATCGAAATTAGCACCGTGCAACAACACCTCACCACCAAAACCACGCACTGCATCCACTTTAATGCTTGGGGTGTTTTGTGGCATAACAATTAATGCTTTTAAGCCTAATTGTTTCGCTGATAATGCCACGCCTTGTGCATGGTTACCTGCAGATGCCGCTATTACGCCTGCTGCTTTTTGTTCCTCTGAAAGGCTAGAAATCATTGCGTAAGCACCGCGTAGTTTAAAGCTATTTACTGGCTGACGGTCTTCTCGTTTAATCCAGATATTATTGTGCAGTCGTTCAGAAAGTTTTCCCATTTTTTGTAAAGGGGTCACTTGTGCAGCTTCATATACGCGCGAACCAAGTTTAACAATGGCATTGATATAATCTGATTGAGAGGGTTGAGGATTGGTGAGTAGATTTTTCATAGTGTTTGTTTTGATGATAAAGTGCGGTTAGTTTTTCCTTTGTTTTATCCCCCTCTTATGAAAGAGGGGAACCGTTAAATTATTTTAATAATGTTTTATCGCGTACCGCACCTTTGTCCGCTGAGGTCGCAAAGTGACCGAATACTTTTAAAGCGAAAGATACTTCACGTTCACGGTTAGCTGGCTGCCAACCTTTTTGATCTTGTTCGGCTCTGCGTGCTGCGAGTTCATCATTACTGATTTCTAAGTTAATTGCACGATTTGGAATATCAATGTTGATAATATCGCCATCGCGTACTAAGCCGATTGCACCGCCAGAAGCAGCTTCTGGTGAAGCATGTCCAATAGACAAGCCTGATGTACCGCCAGAGAAGCGACCATCCGTTAATAAAGCGCATTTTTTGCCCAAGCCCATCGATTTTAAGTAACTGGTTGGGTATAACATTTCTTGCATACCTGGTCCGCCTTTAGGCCCTTCGTAACGGATAACAACAACATGACCTTCTTTGACTTTGCCACCTAAAATGCCTGCAACCGCATCTTCTTGGCTTTCAAATACGATTGCTGTGCCAGTGAATTTCCAAATAGATTCATCTACACCAGCGGTTTTAACGATACATCCGTCTTCAGCGAGATTACCGAATAATACGGCTAAGCCACCTTCTTGTGAAATCGCATTTTCTTTATTGCGAATACAACCGTTTACACGATCATTATCAACGGTATCCCAGCGGCAATCTTGTGAGAATGCTTGAGTTGTGCGGATACCTGCAGGGCCTGCACGGAAGAATTTATGTAATTCTTCATCTTGATTGCGAATAATATCGTATTGGTCTAGTTGCTCTCCCATGCTCATTCCAAGCACGGTGTGTGTATTTTTATGAATTAATCCAGCGCGATCTAATTCACCCAACAATCCCATAATACCGCCTGCACGGTGTACGTCTTCCATATGATATTTATTGGTGTTTGGTGCAATTCTGCTTAAACAAGGCACTTTGCGCGATAAACGGTCAATATCTTCCATTTTAAAATCCACGCCTGCTTCTTGTGCTGCCGCTAATAAGTGTAAAACAGTGTTACTTGAACCACCCATTGCGATATCGAGGCTCATTGCATTTTCAAAGGCATCAAAAGTACCGATTGAACGAGGCAATACGCTTGCATCATCTTGTTCATAATAGCGTTTGCAAAGCTCGACAATTTGACGACCTGCTTTTAAGAATAATTCTTTGCGGTCTGCGTGAGTGGCTAACATAGAACCATTACCAGGTAAAGATAAACCTAAGGCTTCAGTTAAGCAGTTCATTGAGTTAGCGGTAAACATGCCAGAGCAAGAACCACAAGTTGGGCAAGCGCTACGCTCAATCGCATCAATACGCTCATCGCTTACATTTGGATCGGCTGCCTCAATCATCGCATCTACTAAATCTAAGCGGATTAATTGATCAGAAAGTTTAGTTTTACCTGCTTCCATCGGGCCGCCTGAAACGAAGATAGTTGGAATATTTAAACGCATTGCCGCCATTAACATTCCTGGAGTGATTTTGTCACAGTTGGAAATACACACCATCGCATCAGCACAGTGCGCATTGACCATATATTCCACGCTATCAGCGATTAAATCACGGCTTGGTAAGGAATAAAGCATCCCACCGTGTCCCATCGCGATACCATCATCCACCGCAATGGTGTTAAATTCTTTTGCTACGCCGCCCGCTTTTTCAATTTCTGCGGCAACAAGCTGTCCCATATCTTTTAAATGCACATGCCCTGGTACGAATTGCGTGAAAGAGTTCACCACCGCAATAATCGGTTTACCAAAGTCATTTTCCTTCATTCCTGTTGCACGCCATAAGGCACGTGCGCCTGCCATATTACGACCTTGTGTGCTGGTCGCTGAACGTAGTTTGGGCATAAATAATCTCTCCGAGTAAAATTTAGGGTTCGTTTGTATGATTAATTAACCATTAAAACATCCGGCAGCTTAACCAACTGATTCACTAATAGATCTAAAGTGCGGTCAGATTTTACAGTGATTTTTAACCGCACTTGGGTTTCAATGAGTGTCATTTCCATTGTTGTAACGGTAAATCCGCAGTGACGTGCTACGCGTAAAATGTGTTGCACTGACCACATTTGATGCTGACCCACATCAGTACAAATTATCGCATTATTTGGTTTGCGATTAGATAGGCTGTTGAGTAATGCCCAAGGATCAATCGGGCGATTGCCTTGATTTTCAACATAAGTGAAATCTAATTTTGCTTTGAAATTTCTGATTTGTTCACGCCAAGGTTCAATAGTGACAACTGGAATGGAGTCCATCATGGCATCGCCTAATCCAATAACTAAATTAGTGGCACCAGAGCCTGATGCTGCAATACAGACGCCCACTTTTCCCGTGGAGCGAGCATAGCCAATCGCAGCCATTGCAGTCCCTTGTTCATTACGACAAAGTAAGTGATCTAAGCCTGCGTCATAAAGGGCATCGTAGGTTGGCATAATTGCGCCACCGGGATAGCCGAAAAGAGTCGTGACATGATGTGCTTTCAAGCACGCCATGATAAGTTGTGCACCTGTCATTGTGTTTGTTTCCTGTTATTTTTATTTTGGGATAAGTTTAGCATTGTAGCGAAATTTCGAGTCATTGGTAGGGCTTGGAGAGAAAAAAACGAAAAAAAGTGCGGTGAAAATTGGCTTATTTTGAATATTCCTGTTCTTCCCCTAAAAAATTTAGTGAATTTTTACCGCTCTTTAAGCTTGCTTATTGACTGATTGTTAGATTTCATTATATTGAAACTCTTTTCATTTTTTTACATAGGATAATTTATGGTGCACTCAGCTCCAAAAGCACAAAAGCGTGAGACTTTTTCTGGTCGTCGCGCATTTATTCTGGCAGCAATTGGTTCTGCCGTTGGTCTTGGTAATATTTGGCGTTTTCCTTACACCACTTATGAAAACGGTGGTGGCGCATTTATCATCCCTTACCTTATTGCATTATTAACCGCAGGGATTCCTCTTTTATTCCTAGATTATGCCATTGGGCACCGTCATCGTGGTGGTGCGCCACTTTCTTATCGTCGTGTTAGCCCGCACTTTGAAGTGTTTGGCTGGTGGCAAATGATGGTGAATGTCATCATCGGATTATATTACGCTGTAGTGTTAGGCTGGGCAGCAAGCTACACATATTTTTCTTTCACTGGTGCGTGGGGCGATAAACCCATTGATTTCTTCATCGGTGAATTTTTAAAAATGGGCGATATTAAAAACGGTATCAGCTTTGAATTTGTTGGTATGGTAACCGCACCATTAATTGCGATGTGGATTGTTGCCTTAGGCGTGCTTTCTATGGGTGTTCAAAAAGGAATTGCTAAGGTCTCTTCCGTATTAATGCCAGTGCTCGTCGTGATGTTTATGGTGCTTGTGATTTATTCCTTATTCTTACCAGGTGCGGCAAAAGGTTTAGATGCATTATTTACACCAGATTGGACAAAATTATCCAACCCGAGTGTGTGGATTGCCGCCTATGGGCAAATCTTCTTCTCTCTTTCAATCGGCTTTGGGATTATGGTGACTTACGCCTCTTATCTTAAAAAAGAATCCGATTTGACGGGTAGTGGCTTGGTTGTAGGTTTTGCTAACAGTAGCTTTGAAGTGTTAGCAGGTATCGGCGTATTTGCAGCATTAGGTTTTATTGCAACAGCGCAAGGTCAAGAAGTTAGCGAAGTAGCAAAAGGCGGAATTGGTTTAGCATTTTTCGCATTCCCAACCATCATCAACAAAGCTCCATTTGGCGAAGTGCTAGGCATGTTATTCTTTGGTGCATTAACCTTTGCCGCATTGACTTCATTCATCTCAGTTATCGAAGTAATTATTTCCGCAATTCAAGATAAAATTCGTATTAGCCGTGGAAAAGTGACATTCATCGTGGGTGTACCAATGATGCTAGTTTCTGTCATCTTATTCGGTACAACAACTGGCTTACCGATGTTAGATGTGTTCGATAAATTTGTGAACTATTTCGGTATTGTTGCCGTAGCATTTGCGTCTTTAATTGCGATTGTAGCAAATGAAAAACTCGGTTTATTGGGTAATCACTTAAATGAAACGTCATCTTTCAAAGTGGGTTTCTTCTGGCGTTTATGCATTGTATTAACGAGTGGTGTTTTAGCATTTATGCTTTTCAGCGAAGGGGCAAAAGTCTTCTCTGAAGGTTACGAAGGCTATCCAAACTGGTTTGTAAATACCTTTGGTTGGGGAATGTCGATTAGCTTACTTGTCGTGGCATTTTTCCTTTCTCGCTTAAAATGGAAAAGCGAAACCAAATTAACGATTGATGAAACTAAAGGAGAATAAAATGACTACTGGCGCAATTATTATGATGATCATAGCCCTTACTTTATTGTGGGGAGGATTAATTTACGCGTCGCTTCGCTTACCGAAAGAAAACTAATCCTAAAATTAACCGCACTTTTATCTGTATCTAAAAGTTGGGCTTATCCACCAGCTTTTAGGTACGATTTTATGGATAAGTATTATTCTAGTATCATTAAGTAAAATAACGAGTTTTTGCTTTACCGCACTTCTAATCTTTAATAAAACCAAATTCTCCGCTTTCATCCATTTTTAAAATTGATGCGTAATTTTTTCGCCAATCCCCTAATACAATTCGGGTAAATTCTTCTTGTTGATGAATCGCCTCACGGTGTGTGTGTCCGTGAATTAATAAATTTACATCAAACTCTTGTACTTTTTCTGCCGTGAAGGCTTGGTTTACATCCATAATTTCCTGTGATTTCGCTTGTTTATCTTGATTGCTCTTTGCTCGAATTTTCTCCGCAATTATCACCCGCACTTTTAATGGCAAGCACAAAAACAAACGTTGCAGCCATTTTTGATGCACTCTACGGCGAAATTGTTGGTAAGCCTCATCATCAATACAAAGCGTATCGCCATGACAAAGTAAGATTTTTTTATCATAAAGTGTGATTAATTGATAATCAGGTAAAAGCTGAACACCTGTATCTTTCGCAAAACGTTCACCAATTAAGAAATCACGGTTACCGTGCTGAAAATAACATTGCACACCTTGATTACTTACAGACTTAATTAAATCTTTAACTTGTTGAATCAATGCAGATTGCTCATCATCACCAATCCAAAAATCAAAAAGATCACCTAAAATGTAAAGCCGTTCAGCCTGTGGGGCAAGATTCTGCATAAAATCGACAAAAAGTGCGGTCAATTCTGGCTGAGTTTCGCTTAAATGCAAATCAGAAATAAAATAGCTATGTTTCATAAAAATTCCACGATTTTTGTTTAGATTAACACATATTGATATTGAATTTGCTATACTTTAACGAAATTTTGTATAGGGCATCCTTATGTTAAAACTACTTCGAATTTTCCTCGTATTAATCTGCTGTATTCTAATTTGTGTACTGGGTACGATTTATTCTTTTATCCGCTTTAAAAATCCAAGCAACGTAGGCATTGTTGCTCGTTGGTTTGGACGCTTATATCCACTTTTTGGCTTAAAGGTAGAACATCGTATTCCTCAAGATCAGAAGCAAATTAGCCGCGCCATTTATATCGGTAATCATCAAAATAATTATGATATGGTAACAATCTCTTATATGGTGCAACCTCGCACAGTAAGTGTGGGTAAAAAAAGCTTAATTTGGATACCCTTCTTCGGCATTTTATATTGGGTAACGGGTAATATTTTCTTGGATAGAGAAAACCGCACAAAAGCGCATAATACGATGTCACAGCTTGCACGACGAATTAATGAAGATAATTTATCAATTTGGATGTTCCCAGAAGGCACTCGCAATCGCGGTCGCGGTTTATTACCCTTTAAAACGGGTGCATTCCATGCGGCGATTTCAGCAGGTGTACCAATTATTCCAGTGGTGTGTTCAAGCACGCATAACAAAATTAATTTAAATCGTTGGGATAATGGCAAAGTGATTTGCGAAATAATGGATCCAATCGATGTTTCAGGCTATACCAAAGACAATGTTCGCGATCTTGCGGCTTATTGTCATGATCTAATGGAAAAACGCATTGCCGAACTTGATGAAGAGATAGCAAAAGGAAACTAAAATGCCACGCCTTTCCCGCCGTCAATTATTAAAAACAGCTGCGATTTCTACCGCACTTTCCACCGTGCCAGCACCATTGTTAGCGGCAAGCCGTGAAAAACTAGTTGTGCCGCCACTAATTGAAGTTCGTCGCGGTCGCCCGATTGTATTAACCATGCAGGAAACGAATTATCCGTTAGATGGCTCACACAATGTGACGGTATGGGGATTCAACGGTAATTATCTTGGCCCAACCATTAAAATCAAATCAGGTAGCTTTGCCAAACTTAATTATCATAACAATTTGCCACAATCCGTTGCCTTGTCTATTCAAGGTTTACAAGCATCAGGCGAACTGTTTGGCGGGGCAGCTCGAGTTCTCAAAAAAGGCGAATCTTGGGCACCCATCGTGCCTATTGAACAACCTGCAGCAAGCTGCTGGTATCGTTCCGCGACATTAGCCAACTCAGCCTATCAAACCTATCGTGGCTTAGCTGGAATGTGGTTAATTGAAGATGAGCAAAGCCTAAAAGCTAATCTTCCCAATAAATACGGCGTAGATGATATTCCATTGATTTTACAAGATATGGAATTTAACAATGATGGTCTCCAATTATTCAAACAAAATCAACCGCACTTTGTAGGCAATCGCTTATTAGTGAATGGTATTGAAGCACCATATTTAGATGTTGCACGGGGTTGGATTCGTTTACGTTTGCTCAATGCCTCATTAGCGCGTGCTTATGATTTACGCTTGGATAATGATCAAGAAATGCTACTTATTGCACAAGATTTAAGTTTCTTACCCAAAGCGAAATCAGTCAAATCTTTGGTTCTCTCGCCAGGAGAACGCGCAGAAATACTGGTTAATATGAATGAAATTGACAACGTATCTCTCATTAGCGGAAGTAAACGTAGCTTGTACGAAAAAATAAAAAATATGTTGTTCTCAGGCGATGAACTCGCTAATAACACCGTCCTTGAATTACGTGCTCAAGGACAACTATCCGCATTTAACAAACAACCGAATCTAACTTTCGAAACGGATGCACCAGCAATATTACAACAAGCCGTTGCACAAACTCGAGAATTTAATATTGATGTCACAAACGGTTTAATTAATCAAAGACGTTTTGACCCGCGCAAGGTTGATGTTATGGCTCGTAAAGGCACCATTGAACGCTGGATTTTAAATGCAAGTTTACCTGTTGGATTTACTATTCAAGGTGCCAAATTTGTGGTGGAAAGCCAAGGAGAACATCAATTACAAGCTGAAGAATTAGCTTGGAAAGATACCGTTTGGGTAAAAAACAAAACTCAAATTTTAGTGAAATTTGATCAAGCATCTTCTGGCAACTTCCCATTCTTATTTGGGGTATCGAATTTAATGTTAGAAGATATGGGCTGTCTTGGCGTATTGATGGTTCAATAGACAAAAAATTTAATCATAACCCAGTGGATATTCTATTAATAATCACTTCTTGAAAAATATTACTAGCCTTGCACTTTTTCCAGTATAATCTGACCAATTTTCTGACAAATTAAAACAAGACGATGAATAAAAAACACACTTTAATTTCACTTGCTATTTTGACCGCACTTTATAGCCAACAAAGTTTGGCAGATTTGCACGAACAATGTTTAATGGGCGTGCCAAAATTTAGCGGTGAAGTCGTGACGGGTGATGTGAATTCTCTGCCTGTATATATTGAAGCGGATAACGCAGAAATTAATCAGCCAAATGATGCGACCTATCAAGGTAATGTAGATTTGAAACAAGGCAATCGCCATTTGTTAGCACAATCCGTGCAGGTCAAACAATCTGGAAACCAATCAACACCTTTACGCATGGCTTATGTCCGCAATGGATTTGATTATAAAGATAATCAGATCAATATGTTGGGTAAAGATGCAGAGTTTAATTTAGATAGTCACGATGGTAATTTAACAAATTCAGAATATGAATTTGTCGGTCGTCAAGGACGTGGTAAAGCTGATAATATAACACTGCATAATAATTATCGTGTAATGAAGAATGCAACCTTTACGTCATGTTTGCACGGCGACAATGCTTGGGCTGTAGATGCGTCAGAAATTCGTCAATACGTGAAAGAAGAATATGCTGAAATGTGGCATGCTCGCTTTAAAATACATGGTGTTCCCGTCTTTTATACCCCTTACTTACAATTACCCATTGGAGATCGTCGTCGTTCTGGTTTATTGATTCCAAGCGCGGGAACATCTAACCGAGATGGTCTTTGGTATGCACAACCAATTTATTGGAATATCGCTCCTAATTATGATCTTACTTTCACCCCGAAATATATGTCTCGCCGTGGTTGGCAAGCAAATGGGGAATTTCGCTATTTAACCTCCATTGGCGAAGGTAAAGTGGCAGGAGAATATTTAGGTAAGGATCGTTACTCTGAATATGCTAGTGATAATCGAAAACGTCATTTGTTCTATTGGAATCACAATTCTAGCTTTTTACAAAATTGGCGTCTAAATATTAATTACACCCGAGTAAGCGATAAACGTTATTTCAACGACTTTGATTCTATTTATGGACGCAGTACCGATGGTTATGCGAACCAATATGCTCGCATAGCTTATTATCAACCAAATTATAATTTTTCTCTTTCTGCACATCAGTTCCAAATTTTTGATGATATTGTAAACATCGGCCCTTACCGTGCAGTACCACAATTAGATTTCAACTATCACAAATATGATTTAGCGAATGGATGGTTAAATTTCAAATTACATTCACAAGCAGTTCGTTTTGATAATGACAGTAAATTGATGCCAACTGCATGGCGTTTCCATGCAGAACCTAGCCTAAATTCTTTAATGTCAAATAAATACGGCAGTTTGAATATTGAAACGAAACTTTATGCGACTCGTTACGAGCAGAAAAAAGGTTCAGGAAAAAATGCAGAGGACGTGCAAAAAACGGTAAATCGAGTTATTCCACAATTTAAAGTTGATTTACAAAGTGTATTATCACGCGATATAACGTTCTTAAAAGAGTATACACAAACCTTCGAACCGCACGTGCAGTATTTATATCGTCCTTACCGAAATCAAAGCAATATTGGTTCAACACTTAATAATGATTATTTGGGATTTGGTTACGATTCAGCATTAGTACAGCAAGATTACTATTCGCTATTCCGTGATCGCCGTTATAGTGGTTTAGATCGAATTTCATCGGCAAATCAAGTTACCTTGGGTGGCACAACGCGTTTTTATGATATTGCTGGCGAAGAACGATTTAATTTATCTGCAGGTCAAATTTATTACTTAAGTAATTCTCGTATTGATGAAAACCCTGCGAATAAAACACCAACTTCATCATCTGCTTGGGCATTAGAATCTAATTGGAAAATAAGTAATAAATGGTATTGGCGTGGTAGCTATCAATTTGATACTCATACCAATTCAACATCATTAGCGAATACATCACTAGAATATAATCCTGAAAAAAATAATTTAATTCAGTTAAATTATCGATATGTGAACCAAGAATATATTGACCAAAACTTAGGTAAATCGGCTAACGCCTATCAACAAGATATCCAACAAGTGGGATTAGTTGTAGGCTGGGAAATTGCCAATAATTGGGCTGTAGTAGGACGCTATTATCAAGATCTCGCCTTACAAAAACCAGTAGAACAATATCTAGGCGTTCAATATAACAGTTGCTGTTGGGCTGCAAGTGTTGGTGTAAAACGCAATGTCACAAACCACCAAAACCAAACACGTAATGAAATTGTTTATGATAATAGCATTGGCATAACCTTAGAATTAAGGGGGTTAGGCAGCAATGACCATCAAAGCGGTATTCAAGAGATGTTAGAAAAAGGAAAACTACCTTATATTCGAGCATTTAGTTTGGATTAAACATTGTTCAATATAAACGTTAGATCAACAAAAAGAGCGGCTATTTTTAACCGCTCTTTTGTCACAATATACAAAATAAAATACTGATTAGAGATTACCTAACTTTTCGTTTAAAACACTGAGCAATTTATCTTTACTAATCATTTCTTTTTCACCGGTACGACGATTCTTATATTCAATTTCACCGTTGTCTAGGTTTTTCTCACCGATTACCACCATATGCGGTATACCGATAAGTTCCATGTCTGCAAACATCACGCCTGGGCGTTCTTTACGATCATCAAAAATCACATCTACGCCTTGCGATTGTAAAGTGCGGTAAAGTTCTTCAGCGTATTTTTGCACGGCTTCAGATTTGTGCATGTTCATTGGCACAATCGCCACAGTGAATGGGGCGATTTCGTCTGATGGCCAGATGATACCGCGATCATCATGATGCTGTTCAATCGCTGAAGCCACCACACGAGTTACACCAATACCGTAGCAACCCATCGTCATCACAAGTGGTTTACCATCTTCGCCTTGAACGGTCGCTTTCATCGCTTCAGAGTATTTTTTACCCAGTTGGAAAATATGCCCCACTTCAATACCACGTTTGATTTGAAGCGTGCCTTTGCCATCTGGACTAGGATCGCCTTCTACTACGTTACGTAAATCAAATACTTCAGGCATTGCTACATCGCGTACCCAGTTCACATTGAAATAATGTTTTCCATCAATATTCGCACCACAACTAAAATCAGACATTAACGCCACAGTGCGGTCAATAATTGCAGGAATATTAAGATTTACCGCGCCTAACGATCCCACGCCCGCACCAATTTTCGCTTTGATTTCAGTTTCGTCCGCAAACTCAAGGGGATCTGCCACTAACGGGTGTTTTTGTGCTTTGATCTCGTTTAATTCATGGTCGCCGCGAATAATCAACGCAACAAGCGGTTGATTTTCGTCTGCACCTTTCACAATCAAAGTTTTTACGGTTTTCTCGATTGGTAAATTGAATTGCTCCACCAACTCCGCAATAGTTTTCGCATTTGGTGTATCAACTAAACACATTTCAGCGGTTGGAGCTTGGCGTTCGCCTATAGCAATTGCTTCTGCAAGCTCAATATTCGCGGCAAAATCCGATTCCGTTGAGAACACAACATCATCTTCCCCGCTTGAAGCTAACACTTGGAATTCGTGAGAAGCTGAACCCCCGATTGAACCTGTATCCGCTTGCACCGCACGGAAATCTAAGCCTAAACGTCTAAAAATGTTACTGTATACTTGATACATCACATCATAGGTTGCTTGCAAACTTTCTTGTGTCGTGTGGAAAGAATACGCATCTTTCATAATAAATTCACGCGAACGCATTACACCAAAACGAGGGCGCACTTCATCACGGAATTTAGTTTGAATTTGGTATAAATTAAGTGGAAGTTGTTTGTATGAAGAAACTTCTCGGCGGACTAAATCTGTAATCACTTCCTCGTGAGTTGGCCCAAGTACAAAGTTACGGTTTCCACGGTCTTCAAAACGAAGCAATTCAGGGCCATATTGATCCCAACGACCAGACTCTTCCCATAATTCCGCAGGTTGCACAACTGGCATTAATACCTCAATGGCACCACCTTTGTTCATCTCTTCGCGAACAACTTTTTCCACTTTTTTCAATACGCGAATACCCGTCGGTAACCAGTTATATAAACCTGATGCCATTGGGCGAATCATACCTGCACGCAACATTAATTGGTGGCTCACAACCTGAGCATCATTTGGCGTTTCTTTTAGGGTGGAAAATAAATATTGACTTGTACGCATTGTTTAACCTTAAATTCTAAGAACTGAAAAAATTGGCGCAAGTATAACAAAAAGTGCGGTCATTTTTAACCGCACTTTTAACACTTAGTCATTATTTTGCGCATTCGCCAAAATTGCCTTATGTTCTTGAATCAATGCCATAAACGGCTGCCCAAACCGCTCTAATTTGATAGAGCCCACGCCATTAATTTGCAACATTTCAATATTGCTTGTCGGCATATATTGTGCCATTTCTTGCAACGTCGCATCATTAAAGACAATGTACGGCGGAATATTTTCTTTATCGGCAATTTGTTTGCGTAGGAAACGCAAGCGTGCAAATAAATCCTTATCGTAATTTGCAACACCTTGACGTTGTGGATTATGGGCAATTTTACTGATTGAAGAAATACGAGGCATTGCCAATTCTAACGGTTCTTCGCCTTTCAAAATCACTTTCGCACTTTCAGTAAGTTGCAACGTTGGATTTAATTCACTAATAACCTGTTGCACAAAACCCAAATGAATAAGCTGACGAATAACAGACTGCCAATGCTCTTTGCTTTTATCTTTTCCAATGCCATATACTGAAAGTTTATGGTGTTGGCGTTCAATAATTTTCTGATTGTGCATGCCACGCAACACCGCAATCACATAATGTGCACCAAAACATTGTCCCACTCGATAAATAGTAGACATTACTTTTTGCGCATCGACTAAGCCATCATATTTTTTAGGAGGATCAAGGCAAATATCACAGTTATTACATGGTGTTTGTCGATGCTCGCCAAAATAATTGAGAAGAACTAAACGGCGACAAGTCTGGCTTTCCGCAAATTCCCCAATAGCTTCTAATTTATGCTGCTCAATCTGACGCTGTGGCGTTTCTGGTTTTTCGAAGAGAATTTTTTGTAACCAAGCGTAATCAGCTGGTTCATAAAACAAAACCGCCTCGGCAGGCAAATCATCACGTCCTGCTCGACCTGTTTCTTGATAGTAAGATTCAATGCTACGTGGTAAATCAAAATGGGCAACAAAGCGCACATTGGATTTATTAATCCCCATTCCAAAAGCAATGGTTGCGACTACTACTTGAACATTATCACGCTGAAAATCCTGTTGCACACGTTCACGAATTGCCGTTTCCATTCCTGCGTGGTAAGCAGCAGCAGAGACACCTTTATTGCGTAAACTTTCCGCAATTCGCTCAACCTTATTTCTGCTGTTGCAATAAATAATCCCACTCTTACCCTTTTGAGCCAACACAAAACGTGTCAGTTGCTCCATAGGTTTGTATTTTTCTTCCAAGGTATAACGAATATTTGGTCGATCAAAACTACCAATATATTTGTGCAGATTTTTCAGATTAAGATGCCGCAGAATATCTTTTTGAGTCGCATAATCTGCCGTTGCCGTAAGTGCCATAATCGGCGCATCAGGGAAACTGGCTTTTAAACCGCCAAGCTGGGTATATTCAGGGCGAAAGTCATGCCCCCATTGAGAAATACAATGTGCTTCATCAATCGCAATAAAGCAGACTTTGCTATAAGAAATAAGTTGAAAGAAACTGTTCGTCATCACTTTTTCTGGCGACACATAAAGTAGTTTAAGTTGCCCAGAAATAAGCTTATTTTGTACTTGTTGCTGCTGTTCTAAAGTCTGACTAGAATTAAGAAAATCCGCCTCAATTCCATTAGCTTGCAGCTGATCCACTTGATCTTTCATCAAGGAAATCAGCGGAGAAATCACTAAAGTTAAACCATCAAAACAAAGTGCGGGAATTTGGTAACAAAGCGATTTGCCATTCCCCGTTGCCATTACCACCAACGCATCTTGTCCATTTAAAGCAGCATTAATAACTTCTTCCTGCCCTTTACGGAAAGATTGATAACCGAAAACCGATTTCAAAACAGAAAGTGCGGTCGGTTTTTCTATTATTTTTGATGGTAAAGGAGAATCCAGCATTTTAGAACTGCACGTTCTCGCCATGTGCAGCACAGGCTTCAACGAAACAATCCCAAAAACGTTGTCCGTCATTAGAAACCCAGTCGCCATTTTTAAAAGCAAAATGGAAACCGCCTAATTTACTTGCAATCCAAAGCTCAAGCAGCGGTTCTTGCTTGTTAATCACTATTTGTGTGCGATTATCAAAGGTGATTGTAAATACTGAACCTTGCGTTTCACAATCTACATCTGCACCTTGGTTTTCCAATTCTTCTTCAATTTTTTGCCAAACTTGTTCAATATTTTGGTGAAATTCTGCAATATTCATAAAATGTTCCTGTTTAAATCTGATAAAATGTGGCAAATTATAAAGCCTTTCTCAAGCTTGTGAAAGGCGGATTTACCGATAAGTGAGAGAGAGAAAAATGAAAAAACTACTATCAATTTTAGTGCTTAGTGCAATTTGCATTGTGACAACAGGATGCGGCGTAAAAGGTTCTTTATATTTTCCTGAAAAAGATCAAGCTCAACAAACTCAATAATCTATTATCTAATATCATTCCCAAAATAACTAAAACAGGCACACAACATGAATTTCTTCCAATATAAACATAACAAACTTTATGCCGAAGATATGCCAGTTCAACAACTTGCTGAACAATTCGGTACACCTCTTTATGTATATTCTCGCGCGACACTAGAACGTCATTGGCACGCTTTTGACTCAGCTTTCGGTAAGCGTCCTCACTTAATTTGCTTTGCCGTGAAATCTTGCTCAAATATTGGCGTGTTAAATATTATGGCAAAACTTGGTTCAGGTTTCGATATTGTCTCACAAGGCGAACTTGAGCGTGTACTGGCAGCAGGTGGCGATGCGTCAAAAGTAGTCTTTTCTGGCGTTGCGAAATCTCGAGAAGAAATTATGCGCGCATTAGAAGTTGGAATCCGTTGCTTTAATGTGGAATCAGTTTCTGAGCTCAAGCACATTAACCAAATCGCGGGAGAAATGGGTAAAATCGCACCTATTTCTTTACGTGTAAATCCAGATGTTGATGCTCATACACACCCTTATATTTCAACAGGATTAAAAGAAAATAAATTTGGTGTAAGCGTAAATGAAGCTCGAGAGGTATATAAATTAGCCTCAACGCTACCAAACATAAAAATAACAGGGATGGATTGCCACATAGGCTCACAGCTCACCGAATTACAACCATTCTTAGATGCAACAGATCGATTAATTGTCCTAATGGAACAATTAAAAGAAGATGGAATTACATTAAAACATCTCGATCTGGGCGGTGGTTTAGGCGTGACTTATACGGATGAAACACCACCGCATCCAAGCGATTACGCAAATGCGTTATTAGAAAAACTAAAAAATTATCCCGAACTTGAAATTATTCTTGAACCCGGCAGAGCAATTTCTGCAAATGCAGGAATTCTAGTAGCAAAAGTACAATACTTAAAAAGTAATGAAAGCCGTAATTTCGCCATTACCGATACAGGAATGAACGATATGATCCGACCAGCATTGTATGAGGCTTACATGAACATCGTCGAAATTGACCGCACTTTAGAAAGAGAAAAAGCCATTTATGATGTTGTAGGGCCTGTTTGCGAAACGTCTGATTTCTTAGGCAAACAACGGGAACTTTCAATTGCTGAAGGGGATTATATTGCTCAATGTTCTGCTGGTGCCTATGGAGCAAGTATGTCATCAAACTATAATTCAAGAGCCCGCACTGCAGAAGTTTTAGTAGATGGCGATCAATCCTATCTAATTCGTCGTCGAGAAACCTTACAGGAACTTTGGGCATTAGAATCGACCATTTAATATTTCTTATCTTAAAAAAGAGCGGTAAAAAATTATCTATTTTTCTACCGCACTTTTTCTATTTTTATCCATCAATAAACCTACCTCAAATAGTAAGTTTGTGATATAAATCAAATTTTTTTCTATTCTAGATTGGCATAGAATTGAATTCTTTATAAAATGTCATGCTTTTTAAAGTGGACTTCTAACCACTAAAGGAGAAATTATGCAAGATAAGCTAAAAGTTTTATTGATTGACGACCATCCGTTAATGCGTCGTGGCATTAAACAACTTGTAGAATTAGACGATAACTTTGAAGTAGTGGCTGACGTAAGCAGCGGCACAGAAGGGATTTCTGTGGCATTACAAACATCACCTGATGTGATCATTTTAGATCTCAACATGAAAGGACTTTCTGGGTTAGATACGCTCAAAGGATTACGTGCAGAAGGCGTTGATGCGCGAATTTTAATTTTAACAGTGTCTGATGCAAAAAATGATATTTATACTCTAATTGATGCAGGTGCAGATGGTTATTTGTTAAAAGATACTGAACCTGATACATTGCTAGACCAAATCAAGCGCATAGCACAAGGCGAAGTCATTCTGAGTGATTCTATTAAAAATTTATTATTAGAACGTACTCACGAAGATAATCCGTTAGACAGCTTAACGGATCGTGAAATGGGCGTACTTCGTCAAATTGCAACTGGCTTATCAAACAAACAAATTGCAGCACAACTGTTTATTTCAGAAGAAACCGTAAAAGTACATATCCGTAATTTATTACGTAAATTAAATGTTCATTCTCGTGTTGCAGCAACGGTATTATTTTTTGAACAAAATCGTTAAAAATAATCATAAAAAATGCGCTAGGAGAGACTTAGCGCATTTTTCTTTAAAATTATAATATTTAAATTAGCTCAATAGATTTAATATCTTCTAATAAAATATACAATTCTTGTTTAATATTTTTTTCAAACTGTGCTTCTGCACTTTCTCGAGCTAAATCCAGACGCATTCTTTCTCTTTTCTCAAGTAGTTTACGGTCATCATGTGTAGGCATATCACGCACCACTTCATATAAATTAGCCATCGCAGGATAAGATGATAAATTCTTACCAAAAGGCCTTAATAGCATAGTAAGACGAATTACGCCTTCAGAAAGATTACATTCTCCAGACTGCATTGCACGAGCAATAATATCAATGCTCTCTTTTAATCGTATAACCCGATTATTCTTAGCTTTAGCAATCAATTCCTTTTGAACTTTTAACTGCTTTAATAAACGGATTGCATATAGAGTCAATCCAGTTACCAAGAAAAGTGCGATGACAAAAAATATCCAAATCATAGATTACCTAAATTGATTAATATCCATACGCTCGAAAGTGCGGTATAAATCATCTTCGCTTTCATCTTCGTCTTCAATGCCAAGTTCTTCCATTAACTCAGAAATTCGATCTAAGCATTCATCTACAAATTGTTGATCTGATTTACTAATAGTTTTACCCGCATCTAAAGCATCCAATAATTCATTAAGAATTTCATTATTTTCCAGATTTTCAAGCTCTTTCATTGGATCTTGTTTTTTCACCTGTTTTATTACAGGAATTACTTGACCTTTTTCAGGCTTATTAACAAATTCAACAACCAACGGTATCTTTTTCTTACTACCAATTTTTGGATCTTTAATTTCATTTTGAAGTTTATTCGCTTTTTCTTCAACCGCACTATGACGAGATCCTGAAGCTAAACCTTTATGCTTACGTTTTTTCTTATCTTCACGAGCTTTAGCATCCAATTCATAACGAGTAAGCTTTTTACCAGAGCGTGCTTTTGTTATATCTATTTTTTTATCTGCTTTGCGAATTGGCATAATATCTGTAATTCGACGTGTTTTTTTCTTACGAGCCATAGGGTACCTTTCTTAAAATTTTGTGGATTGTATCACTAGTGCGTATTTTTCTCACTAACAAACATAAACTTTATCTAAACTTATTTTGTTAAAGTATAAACTTCTAAAAAACAAAAACCCCATATCTTTCGACACGGGGTTCTTCTGTTTTTATTTAACTTAGATAAGTATTTGGTAACCTGGCGGTGCCCTACTCTCACATGGGGAAACCCCACACTACCATCGGCATTACAGCGTTTCACTTCTGAGTTCGGTATGGTCTCAGGTGGTTCCACCGCACTATCGCCGCCAAGATAATTCTTTGATAACTCGTCTTCTCTTTTATCTCTCGTCTCTTTTATCTCTCGTTACTCAGTCTTTACTCTACCTTTCACTCGTTCTTATTGGTCACAAGCTGAACTCAATTTTCTCTCTATTAAGTCTTCTATATTTACTTTTCTTTGTTTAGTCTTTTACTTCGGTTTCCGCTCTACTTTTATTTGCTTCGCTTTTCATCTCTTACTTCACTTAGCTCCCAAAAACACTTGAGCGTTGTATAGTTAAGCCTCTCGGGCAATTAGTATCTGTTAGCTCAATGTATCACTACACTTACACACCTGACCTATCTACGTCGTAGTCTACAACAACCCTTACTGACTTAAAGTCAGGGATGACTCATCTCTTGGCAAGTTTCGTGCTTAGATGCTTTCAGCACTTATCTCTTCCGCATTTAGCTACCCAGCAATGCCTCTGGCGAGACAACTGGAACACCAGTGATGCGTCCACTCCGGTCCTCTCGTACTAGGAGCAGCCCCAATCAATCATCCAACGCCCACGGCAGATAGGGACCGAACTGTCTCACGACGTTCTAAACCCAGCTCGCGTACCACTTTAAATGGCGAACAGCCATACCCTTGGGACCTACTTCAGCCCCAGGATGTGATGAGCCGACATCGAGGTGCCAAACACCGCCGTCGATATGAACTCTTGGGCGGTATCAGCCTGTTATCCCCGGAGTACCTTTTATCCGTTGAGCGATGGCCCTTCCATTCAGAACCACCGGATCACTATGACCTACTTTCGTACCTGCTCGACTTGTCTGTCTCGCAGTTAAGCTTGCTTATACCATTGCACTAACCTCACGATGTCCGACCGTGATTAGCAAACCTTCGTGCTCCTCCGTTACGCTTTGGGAGGAGACCGCCCCAGTCAAACTACCCACCAGACACTGTCCGAGACCACGTTTCGTCATCTTCGTTAGAACATCAAACGTTAAAGGGTGGTATTTCAAGGTCGCCTCCACAATGACTGGCGTCACTGCTTCAAAGGCTCCCACCTATCCTACACATCAAAATTCAATGTTCAGTGTCAAGCTATAGTAAAGGTTCACGGGGTCTTTCCGTCTAGCCGCGGGTACACCGCATCTTCACGGCGATTTCAATTTCACTGAGTCTCGGGTGGAGACAGCCTGGCCATCATTATGCCATTCGTGCAGGTCGGAACTTACCCGACAAGGAATTTCGCTACCTTAGGACCGTTATAGTTACGGCCGCCGTTTACTGGGGCTTCGATCAGGTGCTTCTCTTGCGATGACACCATCAATTAACCTTCCAGCACCGGGCAGGCATCACACCCTATACGTCCACTTTCGTGTTTGCAGAGTGCTGTGTTTTTAATAAACAGTTGCAGCCAGCTGGTATCTTCGACCGGTTCAACCTTCGCCCGCTAGGGACTACAATCTACGCCGGCGCACCTTCTCCCGAAGTTACGGTGCTATTTTGCCTAGTTCCTTCACCCGAGTTCTCTCAAGCGCCTGAGTATTCTCTACCTGACCACCTGTGTCGGTTTTCAGTACGGTTTAGTAAAGCCTTTCGCTTAGTGGCTTTTCCTGGAAGTGTGGTATCAGTTACTTCAGCTCCGTAGAGCCTCGTCATCATCTCTCTGTGTTAAGGAAGTCCGGATTTGCCTAAACTTCCCACCTACCAACTTAAACGCACATATCCAACAGTGCGATAACCTAACCTACTCCGTCCCCACATCGCAGCTTTACCAAGTACAGGAATATTAACCTGTTTCCCATCGACTACGCTTTTCAGCCTCGCCTTAGGAGCCGACTCACCCTGCCCCGATTAACGTTGGACAGGAACCCTTGGTCTTCCGGCGAACGGGTTTTTCACCCGTTTTATCGTTACTTATGTCAGCATTCGCACTTGTGATACGTCCAGCTAACCTCTCGATTAACCTTCATCCGCTTACACAACGCTCCCCTACCCAACAGGCGTATCACTAATAATCCTTACTTCAAAAATACCCCGACTCAACGTTCGGGTTGCTTGAACAACCTTTCATGCCGCTTCGCGCCATTCTAGCTTGTTAATCGTAAGGCGTATTAGTGATACGCCTGATGCCGCAGCTTCGGTGCTATATTTCAGCCCCGTTACATCTTCCGCGCAGGCCGACTCGACTAGTGAGCTATTACGCTTTCTTTAAATGATGGCTGCTTCTAAGCCAACATCCTAGCTGTCTAAGCCTTCCCACTTCGTTTCCCACTTAATATAGACTTGGGGACCTTAGCTGGCGGTCTGGGTTGTTTCCCTCTCCACGACGGACGTTAGCACCCGCCGTGTGTCTCCTGAGTATCACTCTTTGGTATTCGTAGTTTGCATCGGGTTGGTAATCCGGGATGGACCCCTAGCCGAAACAGTGCTCTACCCCCAAAGGTGTCACCTCAAGGCTCTACCTAAATAGATTTCGGGGAGAACCAGCTATCTCCCGGTTTGATTGGCCTTTCACCCCCAGCCACAAGTCATCCGCTAATTTTTCAACATTAGTCGGTTCGGTCCTCCAGTTAGTGTTACCCAACCTTCAACCTGCCCATGGCTAGATCACCGGGTTTCGGGTCTATACCTTGCAACTATTCGCCCAGTTAAGACTCGGTTTCCCTTCGGCTCCCCTATTCGGTTAACCTCGCTACAAAATATAAGTCGCTGACCCATTATACAAAAGGTACGCAGTCACCCCATCACTTAATCCCACTGCTTCTTTTGGGTGGTTTGACTCGCTTCGCTCCTCTTACCATTGTTTAAGTGCGGTTGCTTTTCATCACCTTCCAATCGGATTAAGTGATGGGGCTCCCACTGCTTGTACGTACAAGGTTTCAGGTTCTATTTCACTCCCCTCACCGGGGTTCTTTTCGCCTTTCCTTCACAGTACTGGTTCACTATCGGTCAATCAGGAGTATTTAGCCTTGGAGGATGGTCCCCCCTTCTTCAAACAGGATATCACGTGTCCCGCCCTACTTCTCGTTAGCTTAGTACCACAATATGGTTTTTAGATACGGGATTATCACCCTCTTTGATTGTGCTTCCCAACACATTCTCCTAACCATACTGTTATCACTTACTGGCTCTTTCGCTTTCGCTCGCCGCTACTGACGAAATCTCGGTTGATTTCTTTTCCTCGGGGTACTTAGATGTTTCAGTTCTCCCGGTTTGCCTCAACAAGCTATGAATTCACTTGTTGATAGTAGATTCTTCATCTACTGGGTTTCCCCATTCGGATATCTTGGATTAAACGCCTCTTATCGACTCATCCAAGCTTTTCGCAGATTAGCACGTCCTTCTTCGCCTCTGATTGCCAAGGCATCCACCTTGTACGCTTAGTCACTTAACTATACAACCTCAAATGTTTTCAATCACTTTAAGTTTTCACTTCAAAGTGCGGTCAATTTGATGCGTATTTTCATTCAACTAAACACTTGATTGCTTTTGTTCAATCAAGATTTTATGCAAAACAGGTTTTGTTTTTAGAGTTCCCTTTTCAGTTCCCTCCTCTCACTTTCCTATCTTGCCTACTCAGACTTTCTCTCGAAAATCTCTTGTTTTCAGCTTGTTTCCAATTTTTTAAAGAACAGTTGATAAAACTTTTCAGTTATCATCGTTAAATAAACTAAAACTAAAACAAAATTAAATTTAAAATTAAACTTAAAATAACCTAATATTTAAAATAGCTTCATCACTACCTTAATACTTTATTAATTTGTCTTTTTCTAATTTATTTAACGATGATAAGTGGTGGAGATAAGCGGGATCGAACCGCTGACCTCCTGCGTGCAAGGCAGGCGCTCTCCCAGCTGAGCTATATCCCCATTTCATCATAATTTAATAACTAATTATTTACCTTTTAGTTATTATTTATTTACACTACACCTTTCGCTTCACTCACTCTCAGAGTGGTGGGTCTGAGTGGACTTGAACCACCGACCTCACCCTTATCAGGGGTGCGCTCTAACCACCTGAGCTACAGACCCAAGGGTAATGTTTTCTTCTGCTCATTTGTCTACAACTATCAGCCAATCTGTGTGAGCACTCGCTGTCTCTCGTCTTTGGTAAGGAGGTGATCCAACCGCAGGTTCCCCTACGGTTACCTTGTTACGACTTCACCCCAGTCATGAATCATACCGTGGTAAACGCCCTCCAAAAGGTTAAGCTATCTACTTCTGGTACAACCCACTCCCATGGTGTGACGGGCGGTGTGTACAAGGCCCGGGAACGTATTCACCGCGACATTCTGATTCGCGATTACTAGCGATTCCGACTTCATGGAGTCGAGTTGCAGACTCCAATCCGGACTTAGACGTACTTTATGAGATTCGCTCCACCTCGCAGCTTCGCTTCCCTCTGTATACGCCATTGTAGCACGTGTGTAGCCCTACTCGTAAGGGCCATGATGACTTGACGTCATCCCCACCTTCCTCCAGTTTATCACTGGCAGTCTCCTTTGAGTTCCCGACCAAGTCGCTGGCAACAAAGGATAAGGGTTGCGCTCGTTGCGGGACTTAACCCAACATTTCACAACACGAGCTGACGACAGCCATGCAGCACCTGTCTCTAAGTTCCCGAAGGCACAAGCTCATCTCTGAGCTCTTCTTAGGATGTCAAGAGTAGGTAAGGTTCTTCGCGTTGCATCGAATTAAACCACATGCTCCACCGCTTGTGCGGGCCCCCGTCAATTCATTTGAGTTTTAACCTTGCGGCCGTACTCCCCAGGCGGTCGATTTATCACGTTAGCTACGGGTGCCAGAGTTAAACCCCAACCCCCAAATCGACAGCGTTTACAGCGTGGACTACCAGGGTATCTAATCCTGTTTGCTCCCCACGCTTTCGCACATGAGCGTCAGTACATTCCCAAGGGGCTGCCTTCGCCTTCGGTATTCCTCCACATCTCTACGCATTTCACCGCTACACGTGGAATTCTACCCCTCCCTAAAGTACTCTAGTTACCCAGTCTGAAATGCAATTCCCAGGTTAAGCCCGGGGCTTTCACACCTCACTTAAATAACCGCCTGCGTGCCCTTTACGCCCAGTTATTCCGATTAACGCTCGCACCCTCCGTATTACCGCGGCTGCTGGCACGGAGTTAGCCGGTGCTTCTTCTGTATTTAACGTCAATTTGATGTGCTATTAACACATCAACCTTCCTCAATACCGAAAGAACTTTACAACCCGAAGGCCTTCTTCATTCACGCGGCATGGCTGCGTCAGGGTTCCCCCCATTGCGCAATATTCCCCACTGCTGCCTCCCGTAGGAGTCTGGACCGTGTCTCAGTTCCAGTGTGGCTGGTCATCCTCTCAGACCAGCTAGAGATCGCAGGCTTGGTAGGCATTTACCCCACCAACTACCTAATCCCACTTGGGCTCATCCTATGGCATGCGGCCTCTCAGTCCCGCACTTTCATCTTCCGATAATACGCGGTATTAGCGACAGTTTCCCGTCGTTATCCCCCTCCATAAGCCAGATTCCCAAGCATTACTCACCCGTCCGCCACTCGTCAGCAAGAAAGCAAGCTTTCTCCTGCTACCGTTCGACTTGCATGTGTTAAGCCTGCCGCCAGCGTTCAATCTGAGCCATGATCAAACTCTTCAATTCAAGTTCAATCGCTCAATAAACTGCTTAGCTATAAATAAAACACTACTTAAAAAAGTAATGATGAATTTTCAGTTAAGCACCTATTAAGACTTCAAAATTAAAATATTTTTAAAACAAGTCAATCAACAAGTGCCCACACAGATTGTCTGATATATTGTTAAAGAGCAAAAAATAACGACGCACTTGGAAACTTAAAAAACTTCACAACAGTGCGTCGTTGTGTGCGGTGCATTATAGGGATTTTCAAATCCCTTGCAAGTACTTTTTTGTAAAAATATTTAAAAAAATGATCTTTTGATTAAAGTACAAGCGATTAGAGCAAAATATAGATCTTTTTGGCTATTTTTTTAAGCGTTTTAAAATTCTCGGAAGATCTACGATAGAATCTAACACATAATCCGCTATTCCTTCTCCTTCCCCTGTTACTGGTTTACCAGTACGAACTAATACGTTCATTTTTACCTTCGCACCAATCCCCGCTTTTAGGTCTTCAACTTTATCTCCAACCATAATAGATTGCGTAGGATCGATCTTTAATTCTTTGATCGCTTGCAATAACATTCCCGATTTAGGCTTCCGACAATCACAATCTTCTTTATATTCGCCCTTTCCCTCAGAATGATGTGGACAATAGTAAATGCCATCCAAATCCACATCTTGTTCAGCTAACGACCAATCCATCCATTCTGTTAATTGTAAAAACTGATCCTCAGAAAAATAACCACGTGCAATGCCCGACTGGTTGGTCACTAATACCAACATATATCCCATTTTCTTTAATTCTCGCAATGCATCAATCGCACCATCAATAAATTTAAAGTTATCAATTTCGTGTACATAACCATAATCAATATTTAACGTGCCATCGCGATCTAAAAAAATAGCCTTATTCATTCTCTTGCCTTTTATACATGTCAAATTGACGAAAATTATCTATTTAATCCAAGCAATTAGCAAATATAAGTCATAACTAATCTGTCTAAAAAAGATAATCTGACATATTGACATAGCAATCTAGACATCTAGAATACCAAAACAGATTTAAAAACAATAAATAAAAAGGGCTTATATGATTAAGCTAAATAATATTACGAAAATTTTTGAGCTACCGAACAAAAAATTGACTGCGCTTGATAATGTTTCGTTGAATATCGAAAAAGGTCAAATCTGTGGCGTAATTGGTGCATCTGGTGCAGGAAAAAGTACATTAATTCGCTGTGTGAACTTATTAGAAAAACCGACAAGCGGTTCCGTTATTGTTGATGGCGTAGAATTAACAAAACTTTCTGATCGCGAATTAGTACTTGCTCGTCGTCAAATTGGAATGATTTTTCAGCATTTCAATTTACTAAGTTCTCGCACCGTATTTGAAAACGTGGCATTACCCTTAGAATTGGAAAGTGAGTCAAAAGCAAAAATCCAAGAAAAAATTACCGCACTTTTAGATCTTGTTGGTTTAAGTGAAAAACGTGATGCTTACCCAAGCAATCTTTCTGGCGGGCAAAAACAACGCGTAGCCATTGCACGTGCCTTAGCGAGCGATCCTAAAGTCTTATTATGTGATGAAGCAACGAGCGCATTAGATCCTGCAACGACGCAATCTATTCTGCAATTATTAAAAGAAATTAACCGCACTTTAGGTATTACAATTTTGTTGATTACCCATGAAATGGAAGTTGTTAAACAGATTTGTGATCAAGTTGCTGTCATTGATCAAGGTCGCCTAGTTGAACAAGGTACTGTCGGTGAAATTTTTGCAAACCCTAAAACAGAATTAGCACAAGAGTTTATTCGTTCGACCTTCCACATCAGTCTACCTGATGAATATTTGGAAAATCTTACTGATACACCGAAACACAGCAAAGCGTATCCAATCATCAAATTTGAGTTTACGGGTCGCTCAGTCGATGCACCGTTACTTTCTCAAGCATCAAAAAAATTTGGCGTGGAGCTCAGTATCTTAACCTCACAAATTGATTATGCTGGAGGCGTGAAATTTGGTTATACCATTGCTGAAGTAGAAGGCGATGAAGATGCCATTACGCAAACCAAAGTTTATTTAATGGAAAACAACGTGCGCGTGGAGGTGCTTGGTTATGTTCAATGATTTCTTGGCAACATTCAGCCAGCAATTAACACCTCAAATGTGGGGTGTTGTCGCAACAGCAACTTATGAAACTGTTTATATCAGCTTTGCATCTACTTTACTTGCCGTAGTAGTCGGCGTGCCTGTGGGTGTATGGACTTTCTTAACTGGAAAAAATGAGATTTTACAAAACAACCGCACTCATTTTATGTTAAACACGATTATTAATATTGGGCGTTCCATTCCATTTATTATTTTGCTCCTAATCTTATTACCTGTAACTCGTTTCATCGTGGGAACCGTATTAGGTACAACAGCAGCAATTATTCCATTGAGTATTTGTGCAATGCCATTCGTGGCTCGCTTAACTGCTAATGCACTAATGGAAATTCCAAATGGTTTAACCGAAGCAGCTCAAGCAATGGGGGCTACTAAATGGCAAATTGTTCGTAAATTCTATTTGTCAGAAGCTCTACCTACGCTAATTAATGGCATCACGCTCACGCTAGTCACTTTAGTTGGTTACTCAGCAATGGCGGGGACGCAAGGCGGCGGTGGTTTAGGTAGCCTCGCTATCAACTACGGCGTATATCGCAATATGCCTTATGTCACTTGGATGGCAACCATTATTATTGTGCTATTCGTTATGATTAGCCAAAAACTCGGCGATACACTGGCTAGAAAAGTGGATCATCGTTAATTAAATGCAACTCTTAACTTAAACAGGAAGGGAATCCTATGAAATTAAAACAACTTTTTGCAATCACTGCAATCGCATCAGCTCTCGTTTTAACAGGCTGTAAAGAAGACAAAAAACCTGAAGCTGCAGCAGCACCGCTTAAAATCAAAGTTGGTGTAATGTCTGGTCCTGAGCATCAAGTTGCAGAAATTGCAGCAAAAGTCGCTAAAGAAAAATACGGTTTAGACGTTCAATTCGTTGAATTCAATGACTACGCATTACCAAATGAAGCTGTATCTAAAGGTGATTTAGATGCAAACGCAATGCAACATAAACCTTATTTAGATGAAGATGCAAAAGCGAAAAATTTAAATAACTTAGTTATCGTGGGTAATACTTTCGTCTATCCATTAGCGGGTTATTCTAAAAAAATCAAAAATGTGAATGAATTACAAGACGGTGCTAAAGTTGTTGTTCCTAACGATCCAACAAACCGTGGTCGTGCATTAATTCTTCTTGAAAAACAAGGTTTAATCAAATTAAAAGATGCAAATAACCTTCTTTCAACTGTATTAGATATTGTTGAAAATCCGAAAAAATTAAACATCACTGAAGTAGATACTTCTGTTGCGGCACGCGCATTAGACGACGTTGATTTAGCTGTAGTAAACAATACTTATGCGGGTCAAGTAGGCTTAAATGCTCAAGATGACGGTGTATTTGTAGAAGATAAAGATTCGCCATATGTGAACATTATCGTTTCTCGTACCGATAACAAAGACAGCAAAGCTGTTCAAGATTTCGTAAAATCTTACCAAACAGAAGAAGTTTACCAAGAAGCTCAAAAACACTTTAAAGATGGCGTTGTAAAAGGTTGGTAATTTCTACCGCACTTTAACCCATTACTAAATCCCTTGCCCAGCAAGGGATTTTCTTATCTAAGCTCGGAATGTTTTAAAGAATATTGGTAGCTAAAAATAATTAGATAATACAGAAATATGAAATTTCTTTAATTGATTAAAAAAGCAAGATACTTTTACGCTTGGAAATGTTTAATTATAGAAAAGACAATAATTCAGCGAGAGAATATTTAGATTACTTTTAGATAAATTTCAATTAAATCAAAAATTAAGAGTAATAGCTTCTTTTATCGACAAATTAATAAGAAAATCAAAGATATTTTTACCGCACTTTACCATTACATAAAACCAATTTCGTTTTCTGCTCTTTCAAATAATTGACAATGCCCTCAGGAACATCACCTGTAAACAAATATTCCACATCACTTAATTCGCCCAAGCGAACAATCGCTTGGCGAGTAAATTTAGAGTGATCGGCCACTAATAAGGTCTGACGTGAACTTTCAATAATCGCTCGTTTTACTTGTACTTCATGGTAATCATAATCCAATAATGAACCATCTGCATCAATCGCACTAATCCCTAAAATACCGAAATCTAGGCGAAATTGAGAAATAAAATTTACCGTAGCTTCGCCGATAATTCCACCATCCATTCGTAATGATCCGCCCGCCATAACAATATCAAAACTTTCATTTTGGCGTAAAAGATGAGCGGCATTCAGATTGTTCGTCACAATTCTGAGTTTTTCGTGGCCAAGCAACGCATTGGCAACAGCCTCTGGCGTCGTACCAATATCAATAAACAACGATGCACCGTTAGGAATCAACTTTGCAACTTCCTGTGCAATATTATTTTTTTGTAATGAAAAGAATTGTTTACGATCCACGTAATCAGAATTTTCTGCAGAAGATGGCGATGCCGCACCACCGTGATGGCGGCGAATTAAATCTAACTCCGCCAAAATATTCAAATCACGACGAATCGTTTGAGGGCTAACATCTAAGGCAGCAACCAATTCTTCCGTGCTTAAATAGCCAGATTGTTCCACCAGTTTAATAATTTTTTGATGGCGTAACGATTGTTTCATAGCGAATCCTTTATCCAAATTAAACGGACTTACTCTAGCGAATTTTTGCGCAATTTGCTATCAATAAATCCCCAAATCAAGCCGACAATCAAGCCTGAAATATGTGCAGCATTTCCCATTTCAACACCAAATAAGGGGCTAATAAAACCTAATGCGATCCCCACCAATAACATTGTGAAAAAACCTTCTGGCAGATCAAATAAATGATGATTCAATTTATCACGTATAAATACATAACCTAGAACCGCATATACAACACCAGAAAGCCCAAAGAAAGCGGGGCCAGACACATAATTTTGCACATATCCTGTTATGGCAGATGCTACAACATACAACATCAATAATTTGACCGAACCAAAAGTGCGTTCAATCATTCCACCGAAAATAAGAAACCAAGACAGATTAAACAAAATATGCAAATTAGATAAATGTACCAATGTATGTGAAATATAACGCCACACTTCACTATCTTGCTCTTCGTAAGCGGGGTAATGCATCAAATACATAATATCGTCTTCAAAACCCAGCTGTTGAGCAAGATAAATAAGCACACAAAGTGCGGTGAGAATTAGCGTGATTTTTCCTTGTTGAGCTAAAAAGTTTTTCATTCGTGATCTCGTGCTTATGCGTAAATTTAAAAATCGGACTTCGCATTAAAAGTCATTGTTTCCCCTGTAATGGGGTGGGTAATCGTCAATTCTTCTGCGTGCAAGCATAATCTTGGCGACATAACTTTAGCCTGTGGATGAGAATAAAATTTATCACCTAGAATTGGATGCCCCAATGCTAACATGTGCAAGCGTAATTGATGAGATCTGCCTGTCACGGGCGTCAGTTTCACGCGAGTACTGTTATTCGGCAAACGTGCTAAAACTTCAAATTTTGTGACCGCTCTTTTTCCTAAAACGAAATCCAAACGTTGGCGAGGTCGATTTTCCCAATCACAAATCATTGGCAAATTTACCTCGCCATAATCGTTCTCCAAATGCCCCCAAACAATCGCTTGATAGTGTTTTTTCGGTTCACGTTCGCGAAATTGACGTTTTAATTCACGATCCGCCGCCTTACTTAAAGCAAACACAATAATACCGCTCGTTGCCATATCCAAACGATGCGCAGGCTCACAAAAACCGAATTTTTCTTTTACTCGACTCATTACGCTATCGTAATATTGTGGTTGATTACCCGGCACAGAAAGCAAACCGCTAGGTTTGTTCACCACGCACAAATGATTATCTTGATAAATAATATCCAAATAAGGTTCAAGGGGCGGATTGTATTCAATCAATGCCATTTTTATTCCTTGTTCGTCACAATGACACGCAAGCAATCCAAACGCCAATTTGCTTTAGAAAGCTCGTCCAGTGATTGTGTTCGTTGTTGTTCCAAAATATCAATTTCGCTTTGGCGAATATTTTTATTCACTGCTCGCAAAGCCTGCAAACGGTTAATTTCTGCGCTTAATTGTTGATCTGCTTGATTTTTAGCTTCAGCAATAATCGGTTCTGCCAAGGATTTTACCAGTTGATCACCTCGCGTGATCAAGGATTCAATGTTGCTCCGTGCCATTTTTACCATTTGATTAGCAATATTTTTACCAAGTGGTTTCAATTTGCTATGCAATGTTTCAAAGGCAACCTGCTCACCCATGTTATTTCCTTTGTTATCAAGCAGCAGACGAATAGGCGTTGGTGGCAAGAAACGATTGAGCTGTAACCCTTTTGGCGATTGGCTTTCCACCACGTAAATCAATTCAATTAATAAGGTTCCAGCGGGCAGTTGTTTATTCACAAGCAATGCCATTGCGGCTTTGCCAATATCCCCCGAAGCAACAAGATCAATACCTTGACGAATCATAGGATGATCCCAAGTCAAGAATTCCATTTCTTCGCGGGCAAGGGCAAGTTCTCGATCAAAGGTAACCGTCACACCTTCTTCTTTTAAACCTGGAAAATCGGGCACAAGCATTGTCCCAGTTGGACTAATTACAATACTATTAGCCCCAAGATCTTCTTGCTCTACGCCAATAATATCAAATAATTTTAAAGCAAAATTCACAAGCTCTGGCGAATTATCTTCATCAGCGATTTGATCCGCTAACGCTTGTGCTTGCTCACCGCCATGAGAATTTAGCTCTAATAAACGATCGCGACCTTTTTCTAACTCAATCTTGAGTTTTTCCCGTGCGGTTTTAGTTTGTTTTAATAATCCAGAAAATTCATTCTCTGAAAGTGCGGTAGAATTTGACCGCACTTTTTCCAACTCATCGGCAAACTGAGAAAATAATGCCATTCCCATTGGACAAGTTTGTTCAAAAGCATTCAATCCCTCATTGTACCAACGTGCTAAACGACTTTGAGGTGAATCTTTCGCACAAGGCATATAAATTTGCACATCACGTTTTTGTCCAATACGATCTAATCGGCCAATACATTGTTCCAATAAATCAGGATTTGTCGGTAAATCAAATAACACTAAATTTGCTGCGAATTGGAAGTTACGCCCTTCCGAGCCAATACTCGAGCTCAGTAAAACCTGCGCGCCGTTTTCTAAATCCGCAAAATAAGCCGCGGCTCTATCCCGTTCGATAATCGACATTTTTTCGTGAAACACTGCGGCGCGAATCGCCTCACGTTCACGTAAAATTTGTTCTAACTGAATCGCAGTTGCCGCCGTCTGGCAAATCACAAAGATTTTTTCATCGCGATGTAGTTTGAGGAAATCAATCAGCCAATCAATTTTATCATTCTCTTCAGAGAGAGTAATTTGATGATAAACACGGTGCGGAAAACCTTTCACGCCTTGACGTGTATTGCGGAATAACATTCGCCCCGTGCCGTGACGATCAATTAAGGCTTGAATCAATTCCTGACGGGCACGCTGTTGTTCTTCATCATTATTTGATGCAATTGCTTTAAAAAGTGGCTCGACATCTTGTTCAAGCAATAAATCAGAAATATGATTTTTTTCGACCGCACTTAATGCCTTATTTGCCAACAAAGATTCAACGGCATTAACCACAGGTTGATAGTGTTCCTGCTCTTTCACAAAGGTTTGATAATCAAAGAAACGTTCTGGATCCAGTAAGCGCAAACGAGCAAAATGACTTTCTTGCCCAAGTTGTTCTGGAGTTGCAGTGAGTAACAAGACGGATGGAATGATACGAGCAAGCTGTTCAACGAATAAATAAGCTGCACTTGGCGAGGTTTCAGACCACACCAGATGATGTGCTTCGTCCACAATTAAGCAATCAAATTGAGCATCAAGTGCCTGCTCTACTCGGTTTGGATGCGTTTCTAACCAATTCAGCGAACAAATAATTAAGCTTTCAGTTGTAAACGGATTAACGGCATCAAGATCAAAATCGTTGCAACGTTCTTCATCAAAAAGTGCAAAATGCAAATTAAAACGACGAAGCATTTCCACCAGCCATTGATGTTGCAAGGTTTCTGGCACGATAATAAGAACACGTTGCACTTTCTCAGCAAAAAGTTGATTCTGCAAAATCATTCCTGCTTCAATGGTTTTCCCTAAACCAACCTCATCCGCCAATAACACGCGAGGATTAACTCGATTACCGACTTCAGCTGCAATATGAAGCTGATGGGGAATTAAACTTGCACGCGTTCCGCGTAAACCACGCAATGGCGATTTAAATTGTGCTTGCTGATGACAAAGCGTGCGATAACGCAATGCAAAATGAGTACTGCGATCAATTTGCGCTGAAAAGAGGCGATCTTTTGCTTGGCTAAAAGAAATAATCGGCGAAATATCACGTTCTTGCACAATAACATCTTCATCTTGTGGATTTTTAACTAAATAAAACAACAAACCGTTCATATTTTGAACGTCTAAAATCTCGCCTTGCCAGCCAGCTTGATGGGATAAGGTTTCACCTTTACTAAATACAATTCGGCTTAAAGGCGCTTGCGCTATAGCATATATCCTCGTTTCATCTGCTGCGGGGAAATAAATAGTAACAGTTCGTTGATCTAATGCGGTAATAACACCTAATCCTAAAGCGTTTTCACTTTCACTTAACCAACGCTGACCAATAGCAAAGGGCATAATTATTCTCTTTCTGATTTACATTGATAAAACTTGGGAGCGTATTGTAGCTTGCATACTCTTGAAAAGAAACTCACAAAAAATTGACCGCACTTTTAGGAAGATATACGTCACCCCCAATATAATTTATCCTTGGATTTTCAATATACTCAAGCGTAAACTAGAATCTCGACTAAATCCACCGTATAGGGAAAAGAGATGAATTATCGTGATGAATTAATTTTACAATGGGTAAATCAACAAGGAAAAGCCAGCGTAATAGAACTTGCACAGCATTGTGATATTTCGGTGGAAACCATTCGTCGCGATTTGAACAAATTAGCGAACAAAGGCTTATTGCACCGAACCCACGGAGGAGCAGTGAGTAATAAAACCAAAGATTTAGGTTCATTTTTCCAAACTCGAAAACATATTAATGCAACAGCTAAACGACATATTGCCCAAAAAGCCTTGGATTTGCTATATGAAAATGCCGTTATAGGTTTAGATGCAAGCTCAACAAGTTGGTATTTTGCTTATTTAATGCCCGATATTCCTTGTACAGTAGTAACCAATTCAATGTTTAACATTAATGCCCTAGTTAATAAATCCAATGTTAAAACTATTGTTACTGGCGGAGTTTATTCAGCAAAATATGAAGCATTTTACGGTCCCTTATCTGAGTACTTATTACAACGATTACATATTAATTTTTCAGTGTTTTCTTGTTCAGGAATTGATAAAAACGGTAATATCTGGGAATCAAACGAGCTGAATGCCTCTTTAAAACGAAAAATGATGGAAGCTTCAGAACGTGCTTATTTGTTAATTGATTCTTCTAAATTTGAAAAAACAAGTTTGATTCAACTTGCCGATTTAAGCAAAATTAATACCATTTTTTCTGATCGGTCACTTCCCGATAACTTACAAAAATATTGTGAGCAACACGATATAATGACCGTTTTATAAAAATAGATGACCATTTTGACCGAAAATTACTAAAAATTGAAAGAATCGGTCATATACATTTCCTTAAATATAGTCAATTTTTGTGATCTGCTTCGCAGTTTTGCAACAAAATTTCATTTCTTACTGTTTTCCTTATCATTTTTCTTTCACACTCTAATTCAATGAAAACACCATTTGTTCTGCAGTGATTTCATCATTCTTACTTAAGCACAAACAAAGGAGTGTAACTATTGCTCTTGCTACTCAATCAAATCGTATAAAAATCGGTATTCGTCCAACTATTGATGGTCGTCGAATGGGGGTTCGAGAATCTCTTGAAACCCAAACAATACGTATGGCTCAATCTGTTGCTCAATTATTACAAACACATATTCGTCATACAGATGGTACTTTCGTTGAATGTGTAGTTGCAGATAGCACTATCGGCGGTGTAACCGAAGCAGCCGCCTGTGCGGATAAATTTAAACGCGAAAACGTTGGATTAACCATTACCGTTACCCCTTGTTGGTGTTATGGCTCAGAAACCATTGATATGGATCCTCACATGCCTAAAGCAATTTGGGGATTTAACGGTACGGAACGCCCAGGTGCGGTTTACTTGGCTGCCGCCCTTGCTGGTCATTCTCAATTAGGACTACCAGCCTTTTCCATTTACGGCACAGAAGTTCAAGAAGCCGATGACACAAACATTCCTGAAGATGTAAAAGAAAAATTATTGCGTTTTGCTCGTGCTGGGCTTGCTGTTGCAAGTATTCGAGGAAAATCCTATTTATCTATTGGGTCAGTTTCCATGGGAATTGCAGGTTCTATTGTAAATCAAGCTTTCTTCCAAGAATATTTAGGTATGCGTAATGAATATGTGGATATGATGGAAATTAAACGCCGTTTAGACCGCAAAATTTATGATCAAGAAGAAGTTGATTTAGCCTTGAGTTGGGTTAAACAATATTGCAAAGAAGGGGTTGATGTAAATAGCCTAGAGAATCAACGCAATGCGGAAGAGCGTGCAGAACTTTGGGAAAATGTTGTGAAAATGACCATTATCACTCGTGATTTGATGGTAGGAAATCCAAAATTAGCAACATTAAATTATGCAGAAGAAGCCTTAGGTCATAATGCCATTGCAGCAGGTTTTCAAGGGCAGCGTCATTGGACTGATCATTTGCCAAACGGCGATTTTATGGAGGCAATGCTCAATTCAACTTATGACTGGAATGGCGTGCGTCCACCTTATATTCTTGCCACGGAAAATGATAGTTTAAATGCAATAGGAATGTTATTTGGGCATCAATTAACTGGCAAAGCTCAAATTTTCGCAGATGTGCGTACTTATTGGAGTCAAGATTCGGTTGAGCGTGTTACTGGATGGCGACCTGAAAGTGGATTCATTCATTTAATCAATTCAGGTTCAGCTGCACTTGATGGAACGGGAGAACATCAAGATGCTCAAGGCAATCCAACTTTAAAACCAGCATGGGATGTTACCGAAGAAGAAGCAAAACGCTGCTTAGAAAATACACGTTGGTGCCCTGCTGTTCACGAATATTTTCGAGGGGGCGGTTTATCTTCTCAATTCCTAACCAAAGGTGGCATACCGTTTACAATGCACCGTATTAATCTTATTAAAGGTTTAGGTCCCGTTTTACAAATTGCGGAAGGCTGGTCAATCGACTTACCTCAAGATGTACATAATAAATTAAATCAACGTACTAATGAAACTTGGCCAACAACATGGTTTGTTCCACGTTTAACTGGAAAAGGTGCATTTACTGATGTGTATTCAGTCATGGCAAATTGGGGAGCAAATCACTGTGTAGCGACTCACGGTCATGTGGGGGCTGATCTAATCACTCTTGCTTCAATGTTACGCATTCCAGTCTGTATGCATAATGTATCAGAGAAAAATATTTTCCGCCCTAGCGCTTGGAATGGATTTGGTCAAGACAAGGAAGGGCAAGATTATCGAGCTTGCCAAAACTTTGGTCCGCTTTATAAATAACCCCTAATTTGTTTTTATAAAAAAGTGCGGTCAAAAACATAAGGATTTTTGACTGCACTGAGGAGAGTTTTTATGGCTATCGCATTGATTTTTGACTGTGGTGCAACAAATTTACGCACCATTGCGATAAATGAAAAAGGACAAATTCTTGCCTCTCATCACCTTGCTAATAATACAAAACAAGGAATCGAATCATCTGATTATCATATTTGGGATATTGAAGAAATCTGGCAAAAATTAATCTCTTGTGCAACTCAAACCTTCAATCAATTAATACAACAAGGCATTGATTTAAAAGATATTGTAGGAATATCTGTTACCACTTTCGGCGTGGATGGCGCACCTTTTGATAAAAATGATCAACAACTTTATCCGATTATTTCATGGAAATGCCCACGGACCATACCAGTAATGGAAAATCTATCTAATCAATTAGATATCAAATCTCTTTATCAACGTAACGGCATTGGTCAATACAGTTTTAATACTTTATTTAAATTACATTGGTTAAAAACACACAAGCCAGATGTTTTCCAAAAAATGGCTAAATTCGTTTTTATTTCGTCAATGCTCACTCAACGCTTAACTGGTCAATTCACTACAGATCACACAATGGCGGGAACATCAATGATGACAAACCTTACTAGCGGTAATTGGGATCCATCGATTTTAGCATCGCTGGGTTTAAGTAATAACCATTTCCCTCCTATGCGTTATGCAGGTGAAAAAGTTGGAAAATTACGTACACCGTTAGCCCAGAAATGGGGATTAAATCCCGTACCTGTCATTTCTTGTGGACATGATACTCAATTTGCTGTGTTTGGGTCTGGTGCAGGGCTGAATCAGCCTGTGTTAAGTTCTGGCACCTGGGAAATCTTAATGGCTAGAACCCAGCACGCAGAACCTAGATTTGAGTTTGTTTCTCAAGGCTTAACCACTGAATTTGATGCACAATCCAATTGCTTTAATCCAGCGGTACAATGGGTGGGTTCTGGCGTCATAGAATGGTTAGGTAAATTATTATTTTCCGATGTTTATGGTAGCGATCACTATTACACCACAATGATCAAAGAGGGAGAAAAAGCTTTTAATGCGGGAAAAAGAGCGGTCAATTTTGAAGGTATTTTTAGCCAAAAAGGACAAGGTAATATCAGTGGACTTTCCATGTTTGCTACTCGTGGAGAAATTTATGTCAGCGCATTACAACATATGGCAAATAAACTCAAAAACGGTTTATCCGTGCTACATCAAGTCAGTCAGTTCCAAGCTAAAAGCTTAATTTGTGTTGGGGGTGGTTCAAAAAATGTATTGTGGAATCAAATCCGTGCAAACACCTTAAATTTACCGATTGATGTTGTGGACATTTCTGAAAGTACTGTACTTGGTGCCGCAATGTTTACCTTTGCAGGCGTAGGCATTTACGAAAATGTAAACGCGGCACAGCAAGCGATGCAACCAACAAGAAAACGAATTTACCCAAACTAGAAGGAACAACAAAATGCTAAAAGGTATTCACCCAGCTCTTTCTCCTGAATTACTAAAAACCCTCGCCGAAATGGGGCATGGCGATGAGATAGTTCTAGCTGACGCCCATTTTCCCGCACATTCACTACATAAAAATGTAATACGTGCAGATGGTATATCTATAGATATTTTACTTGAAGCAATAACTCCCTTATTCGAATTTGACGCTTATGTTGATGCCCCTCTGTTGATGATGAAAGCAGTTGAGGGAGATTCTTTAGATCCGAATGTTGAAACTCGTTACTTAAATGCGATTGAAAGTGCGGTCGGTTTCACACCAAATTTAACCAGTCTAGAACGCTTCGATTTTTATACACGTGCTAAACAGGCTTATGCTGTTGTTGTCAGTGGTGAGATCGCAAAATATGGCAACATTATCATTAAAAAAGGGGTTACTCCCATTTTATAAACAATAGAGGTACTACAAAATGAACAGAGCAGAATTATCACAAAAAATCATTGATACTTGTCTTGAAATGACAAAATTAGGTTTAAATCAAGGCACAGCGGGAAACGTTAGTGTTCGTTATAAAGATGGAATGCTGATTACCCCGACAGGTATGCCATATCACTTAATGAAGACAGAAAATATTGTTTATGTTGATGGAAATGGCAAACACGAAGAAAATAAATTACCATCAAGCGAATGGCAATTTCACTTGAGTGTTTATCATACTCGCCCTGAAGCAAATGCCGTTGTCCACAATCATTCCATTCACTGTGCAGGCTTATCCATTCTCGAAAAACCTATTCCTGCAATTCATTACATGGTAGCCGTAAGCGGCACAGATCATATTCCTTGTGTACCTTATGCAACATTTGGTAGTCACGAATTAGCTAGTTATGTCGCAACGGGAATCAAAGAAAGCAAAGCCATTTTACTAGCACACCATGGTTTAATCACTTGCGGAGAAAACCTAGATAAAGCCTTATGGCTCGCACAAGAAGTAGAAGTATTAGCGTCTTGGTATTTGAAATTACTCTCTACAGGCTTAGAAATTCCACTGCTCAGCAAAGAGCAAATGCAGGTAGTGTTAGGTAAATTCCACACCTATGGATTACGTATTGAAGAATCCTAAATCTTGTTATACCCCATCACTTACATGAGGAAAACATTATGAACGCCAAAGTTTTAGAAAAGAAATTCATCGTCCCCTTTGTGCTTATTACTAGCTTATTTGCTCTTTGGGGATTTGCCAACGACATTACCAATCCGATGGTTGCGGTATTTCAAACAGTAATGGAAATTCCAGCCTCAGAAGCGGCATTGGTACAATTAGCTTTTTATGGAGGATACGGCACAATGGCTATTCCTGCGGCATTATTTGCCAGTCGCTATAGCTACAAAGCGGGGATTCTTCTGGGGCTTGCTCTTTATGCAATAGGTGCATTTTTATTTTGGCCAGCTGCGCAATATGAAATATTTAATTTCTTTTTAGTCTCCCTTTATATTTTAACCTTTGGGCTCGCTTTTTTGGAAACCACTGCCAATCCTTATATTCTCGCAATGGGAGATCCTCAAACAGCTACTCGACGTTTAAATTTCGCACAATCATTTAATCCACTTGGTTCAATTACAGGTATGTTTGTTGCTTCCCAGTTAGTCCTAACTAATCTTGAATCTGACAAACGTGATGCTGCAGGTAATTTGATTTTCCACACCCTGTCTGAAGCAGAAAAAATGAGTATTCGCACCCATGATTTAGCTGAAATTCGCGATCCTTACATAGCACTCGGTTTTGTCGTGGTTGCAGTGTTTATTATCATTGGATTGAAAAAAATGCCTGCTGTAAAAGTAGAAGAAAGTGGACAAATTAGCTTTAAAAGTGCAATAAGCAAACTGGCTAAAAAAGCTAAATATCGTGAGGGTGTGATCGCACAAGCCTTTTACGTGGGTGTTCAAATTATGTGTTGGACATTTATCGTACAATATGCTGAACGTTTAGGCTTCACTAAAGCTGAGGGGCAAAACTTTAACATCATTGCTATGGCTATTTTTATTAGCAGTCGCTTTATTAGCACGGCATTAATGAAATATTTAAAAGCAGAATTTATGCTGATGCTCTTTGCTATTGGTGGTTTTTTAAGTATTCTCGGAGTTATCTTTATTGACGGTGTATGGGGTCTATACTGCCTAATTTTAACCTCAGGTTTTATGTCTTTAATGTTCCCTACCATTTATGGTATTGCCCTCTATGGCTTAAAAGAGGAATCGACATTAGGAGCTGCAGGTTTAGTAATGGCTATTGTAGGCGGCGCATTAATGCCACCACTACAAGGAATGATTATTGACCAAGGCGAAGTTATGGGACTTCCAGCAGTAAATTTCTCCTTTATCCTACCATTAATCTGTTTTGTAGTAATTGCCATTTATGGCTTCAGAGCTTGGAAAATACTTAAATAGCCAAAATATTGTTTTTATCTGCATCATTAAGAGTGTATTTAAGCTTCTTCACTCAAATGATGCAGATTATGAGCATAAAATCTAACAGACTGAAAGTGCTTATATTTGAAAAAACTAAACAGGATCTAGTTAAACAGACAACGAATGGCACGCCCTAAAGGATTCGAACCTTTGACCCACGCCTTAGAAGGGCGTTGCTCTATCCAGCTGAGCTAAGGGCGCATTCAAAGGATTTCTTTTATAAAAATTTCAAGAAAATACGAAAGAAGTGGTCGGCGAGATAGGATTTGAACCTACGACCCACTGGTCCCAAACCAGTTGCGCTACCAAGCTGCGCTACTCGCCGATAAGTGCGGTCAATTATAAGTTTGTTTTTATTTCAGTCAATGAAATTTTTGATTTTTCAACTTAATTGTTCAAAATTATTCCACTTTAAGAAATATCCCCCTTTTTCATTGTAAAAAAATCATTGTTCGTTAAAATAGCAAACGCTTTCTTTTTCATCACATAATATCAAGGATAGCTCAATGGCCGCAAAAATCATCTCTGGTACTGAACTTTCAAAACAAATTAAAGCTAATTTAGCAGATAAAATAACCCATTATATTGAACAAGGAAAACGCGCTCCAGGACTTGCTGTAATCCTCGTTGGTGCTGATCCTGCTTCGCAAATTTATGTGGGCAATAAACGTAAAAGTTGCGAGGAAGTCGGTATTCTCTCTAAATCTTATGACCTCCCTGAAACAACCACGCAAAATGAATTATTAGCGATTATTGACCAACTTAACGCAGATAAAAATATTGACGGTATTTTGGTGCAACTCCCCTTGCCAAAACAAATTAATGCGGAAGCTATTATTGAACGTATCGATCCTAAAAAAGATGTAGATGGCTTTCATCCTTATAATGTTGGGCGGTTATGCCAACGTATTCCAACTTTACGTGCTTGTACACCTTATGGTGTGATGAAACTATTAGAAACAACGGGTATTGATTTACACGGCAAGCACGCAGTAATTGTAGGCGCATCCAATATTGTTGGCCGCCCAATGTCTTTAGAATTATTATTAGCAGGGGCAACCGTCACAGTAACACATAGATTCACTAAAAATTTGGAAAATCACGTTCGCCAAGCAGATATACTTGTCGTTGCGGTAGGTAAACCAAATTTAATTTCTGGCGATTGGATCAAAGAAAGTGCGGTCGTAATTGATGTTGGAATTAACCGAGTAGATGGAAAATTAGTAGGCGATGTAGAGTTTGATAAAGCAGCCGAAAAAGCGGCTTACATTACACCAGTCCCTGGTGGCGTTGGGCCAATGACCGTTGCAATGTTGATGAGCAATACGCTTTATGCTTATGAACACAATAAATAGATTTGTATAGAACGGTTATGAAAAATGGGTTAAAGCTTCATTTGCTTTAACCCATTTATTTAAATGGCTTTATTGTACTTCTTACGTTTAAATTTATGATCTTCAATCATCATTTATTAAAAGTAAACAATTCTATATTATTTAAGCCAGAACATATAACCCATAGTGGCAATAACTACAACACAGACTAAATTCAGTAAGAAACCAACTTTGACCATTTCACTTTGTTTTACTTGACCAGAGCCAAATACAATCGCATTTGGTGGTGTCGCTACTGGTAGCATAAAGGCACAGGATGCACCAATACCAATAATTAATGCTAAACCAATTTCTGGCATACCCAATGATTGAGCGATAGAAATAAAGATAGGTACAAGTAACGCCGCACTCGCTGTATTAGAAGTAAATTCAGTTAAGAAAATAATGAACGCCGCAACTAATAAACCAATAAGATAGAAATGTTGTCCATCAATCATAAAAACAATACTATCCGCTAAAATTTTACTTGCACCAGAATCCTTCAACACCGCACTTAATGTTAATCCACCACCGAAAAGCATTAATACGCCCCAATCGGTATTTGATTGAATTTGTTTCCAACTTGCAACGCCTGTTGAACAAATAACAATTGCCGCCAATAAGGCTACGATACTATCAAAACTTGCAATGTTTTTTTGTAATCCTAGTAATCCTGAAATAAACGGATTAATTTTACCGCTAAATATCCACGTTAAAGCAATGACTGAAAAAATAATAAACGTCAATATACGCATAGGATTCATTTCAATATTTTCAAAGGTCTGTTCAAAATTGAGATGAAGTTTTGGTTTGAAAATAATATAAAGAATCCCAATCATCAACGGCAACAAAATAATCATTATTGGTAAGCCATACCATAACCAATCAGAAAAAGTTAAATTTAAATTACTTGCTACAATTGCATTTGGTGGGCTTCCTACAAGGGTTCCCATACCACCAATTGATGCACTGTAAGCAATCCCTAACAGCACAAACACATAGGTGTTATGATCTTTTTCGCGATCAAGCTGGCTTAAAATACCCATGGCGAGGGGTAACATCATTGCAGCAGTTGCCGTGTTACTCATCCACATAGAAAGAAAGGCTGTAATCAAAAAGAGATAAATAACTGCGATAAATAAATTACCGCGTGCTAGTGCCATAATCTTATTGGCAATCAATTTATCAAGTTTTTGAATATGCAATGCCGTCGCCAAGGAAAAGCCACCAAAAAATAAAAATATTGTCGGATCAGCAAAACCAACTAAAGCTTGTTTGGTACTAACTAATCCCAATGCCACAGCCAAAAGTGGAACTAATAATGCAGTAATAGTAACGTGTAATGCTTCACTTAACCAAAGCACCGCGATAAAAGCTAATAATGCCAAACCAGAATTAGCTTTTGGTTCAAAAGGTAATACATTTAATAACACAAAAAACAGCACAATATCTAAAATAAAAATAATGCCATTTTTATGACTTCTTAAAGATGCCATCTCACCCATAAAGTTCCTCCGTTAGAGCTATCACTTAAATAGGGTTCAATGTTAAATGAATGTTATAAAGATGCAACGAGCAATATTCAGAAATGTGATCGAGAGCAACAAATTTTAATAAAAACACAATGTACCATATCTTTATTTCAAAATTTTGTTCGAGCAAACGCCGCAGCTTCAGCGATTAATTCATCGCTTGGGCGTTGATGCGTATAAAGTTCAAATTGTTCTACAGCCTGAAGTACAATCACTTCTGCACCAGAAATAGTTTGTTTTCCTCGTGCTTGAGCATAACGAATAAAGGGCGTTTCAACAGGCATAGCCACTACATCAAACGCGACACTAGCATTATCAATGAACGCTTTTGGAAAGGCTAAATCCATTTCTTCCTTGCCCCCTTTCATGCCGATTGGCGTAACATTGACTAAAATATCTGCCTGTTGGTTTTCTAAAGAATTAATGTATGCGTAGCCATAAAGTGCGGCGAGATATTGACCTGTTTTTACGTTGCGTGCGTAAATTTTTAATTTCTCAAAACCTGAATTTTTAAAGGCAGCCACAACGGCTTTTGCCATACCACCACTGCCATGAACAATGACTTTAGCATTTTTATTTAAATGATATTTTTCAATTAATTTTACGATGGCAATGTAATCAGTGTTATATGCACGCAAAAAGCCATTATCGTTCACGATGGTATTTACGGATTCAATGGCTTGTGCTGACGGATGAATTTCATCTAAAAATGGCATACAAGTTTCTTTGAATGGCATTGAAACAGCACAACCACGGATGCCTAATGCGCGAACGCCTTTGATGGCGTGCTCAATATCTTGCGTGGTGAATGCTTTATAAATGAAATTTAACCCTAGCTTGTCGTACAAATAATTGTGAAAGGTAGTACCGAAATTACTCGGACGACCTGATAAAGACATGCAGAGTTGGGTATCTTTGTTGATCATGGTGTCTCCTTATATATTTAAATTCATTCCATCATCAATGCCGATAAAATATTGGTTCATATCGAAAGCAGGTTTTGCTGCTTTATCTTGACTTACAATTCGAGCTGGCACGCCAGCCGCTGTGGCATATTCAGGAACGGGGTTAAGCACAACAGAGTTTGCCCCAATTTTGGCGTATTTACCCACTTCAATATTACCGAGAATTTTTGCACCCGCCCCAATCATAACACCCTCGCGTACTTTGGGATGACGATCGCCTGATTCTTTTCCCGTACCGCCAAGTGTTACCCCTTGCAAAATTGAAACATCATTTTCGATTACAGATGTTTCACCCACAACAATACCTGTTGCATGGTCGAACATGATTCCGTGGCCAATTTTCGCCGCTGGGTGAATATCTACATCGAAAGCTACTGAAATTTGGTTTTGTAAATAAAGGGCAAGGGATTTACGATTTTGATTCCATAAATAATGGGTAATTCGATAGCTTTGAATTGCGTGGAAACCTTTTAAATAAAGCAATGGAGTGGACCACAATTCTACAGCGGGATCTCGGTGGCGGACAGCTTGGATATCGCAAGCAGCGCAATCAATAATCGAAGGATTAGATTGATAGGCTTCCTCAATAATTTCACGGAGAGAAATAGCTGGCATAATAGGATTGGCTAATTTGTTAGCCAATAAATAACTTAGCGCACCACCCAGATTTTGATGCTTTAAAATTGTAGAGTGAAAAAAACTAGCAAGCATAGGTTCGTTTTCAGCAAGTTCTTTGGCTTCTTGGCGAATATGTTGCCACACATCTAATGTCATAATTTCTCCTTTTATTTTATTCGCCTTTACATGCTCGCCCCAAAAGGCTGATTGCTACATCTTGTGCGTTTTTGCCACAAAACAGCATTTGATAAATTTGTTCTGTAATCGGCATTTCCACACCTTGTCTTTGTGCAAGCAAATAGGCTTCTTTTGTATTATAAAAACCTTCTACGACTTGCCCGATATTTTCCATAGCCATTTGGGCATCTAATCCTTTACCTAGCATTAATCCAAAACGTCGATTGCGCGATTGATTATCGGTGCAAGTTAGCACTAAATCGCCCAATCCAGACATTCCCATAAATGTATTGGTATTTGCACCGAGCGAGATACCTAAGCGGGTAATTTCTGCAATACCTCGAGTAATCAGTGCTGTGCGAGCATTTGCGCCAAATCCCATACCGTCTGAAATACCCGCACCAATTGCGATCACATTTTTAATTGCACCACCAAGTTGAACGCCAGTCATATCCGAATTTATATAAACTCGGAAACCTTTACTACAATGAATACGAGACTGAAATTCCCGCGCGAATTGCTCGTTATTGGCAGCAAGCGTAATAGCTGATGGTAGACCTTGCGCTAATTCTTTTGCAAAAGTTGGGCCAGAAAGTACAGCTAGTGGATATTGCGTTCCGAGTTGTTCTTCAACTACGGTTTGTAGTAAACGCCCTGTGTTACGCTCCAGACCTTTTGTTGCCCAAATTAATCGGTGATGGGCTTTTAAGTGCGGTTTAATTTTTATAAGAATTTCACCGAAAGCATGGCTTGGCACCACGATTAAAATATCTTGAGAATATTCCATTGCTTGTGCAAGATTACTTTCTAAATGAAGATCCTCAGGAAAGATGACATCCGGCAAAAAACGATAATTTTGTCGTTCTGTCTGCATTTGTGCGATATGGACGGGATTGTGCCCCCATAAGTGAGTGGGAGAACCATTGCGAGAAAAGGTAATTGCCAGCGCAGTTCCATAAGATCCCGCACCTAGCACAGTGATTGGTGTTTGCGAAGTTATCATATCTACAATTTATCTAGTAAAAGAGGAAATAAGTATAGATATCTTTCGGTAACCTATCAACCACAGGAAAATATTACTTATTCATTTGGCGGAATTTAAACGGCACGATGGATATGCCATTTTTTCCATTTTGTAGTTGATAAAATTGAGGGTAGTTAAAATTATGTTGAACGATATTGTAAGGATTTTTATCGCCTTCCTGTTTGGCGTTTTGATAAAGTTGATTAATCTCCCGCACTTTTTCATCTTTTTCACCATCGCAGTGGCGATAGATTTCGAGATGATTAGATTCATCTAAAATATAAACATTGAAGCTGTGATCAGAATTATCTTCAAAAAAGAATTGTAGGAATCCTTCACTTGCGAAGGCATCCATTTCTGGTGGATAGCGACGACTTTCTTGGTTTGTCTCGCCATCTTCAATTGGTGTTTGTAAAACTTCGTCAAAATCCACCGCACTTTCAGCGTCATTACAGACCGATTCATTTCCGATTTCTTGTAAGCTGATGCCGCGATCTTCAAAAAATAATTGCCAGTTTTTACCCGCTACGCGTAAACGTGACGTTTGGCAAGGTTGTTGAATATCGCCGACTTGGATGCTAACGCATCGATTGACTAATCCCATCACTAATTGACGTAAATCTTGGCGATAACGTTCACTATAACAATAGACTTGGATGGAATCTGGGCGATTAACGCCACGATAAATTTTGTTAGAAAGCACTTTTAGTGCAAGCAAAATGGCATTTTGCCCTTCAAAATGGAGCGTTCGGATTTCGTTCCACACGTTACGATAAGTAAAATCAATACTGCCCACAAGGCTTTGCTCAAGCGATCCAAAACTAAATAAATCTCGCGATGAAATACCCGTTAATACTTCTTCTACTTTGGATGTTGGATCGGTCGTGAGATTTATGGCAATAAACAAGCTACGAATTTCACATTGATTCAATAAATCGCTATTTTTAGGTTGTTTGGCGATGGTGCTTGGAAAAGACTGACGTAAGTTAGTGACAAAGCGTTGCAATGTGCTTAAAGTCACATTCTTGCTAAAAATTGACAATTCGGTTTTTTCTGTGAGTAAATGATTGAAATAAGCCCAAGAAACTAATTTATTCAGGCTTTCTCCGTATTCGATCACCCGTTCTTTGGAGAACATAATATGGTGTATTGGTTGATTGATAAGGTACCAACCATCTTTAAAATGTTTATTGCCACGAACTTCCACAAAAGTCAGGTGTGCTTCTGATAAATTGTGAGATATCTGTGTGTTGAGTAAGGACACTTTGCCGGGAAGTTCTTCAAAAGCAGTATAAAGTTTACGAGAAAGAATGTTGATATCTTGTGGCACGACGCTCGAGTGAATATGATGCTTTCGAGCAAATTCCACTAAATTACGATAACTCAACATTAAAAATTTCATTATGTTATCGTGGTTTTCTTTTACTGCCTTAATTTTCCAAAATGGACGCTTATTGAGATGTTTTACCGTTTCTGCAGACCATCCCCATTCTTGCGCAAGGATTTCCATATAACGAATACGCCAATTATTGGCTTGGTAACGTGCAAAATCTTCCGTTGCTTTCACATAGAAACAACGGTGCACAAAATCCAAACGTTTAAATTCAGAAAGTGCGGTTAAATATTGGGTTACTTTTGCAAGAATGGCAATGTAAGGATCAAAATGGTGATCAGGATTGGTATTGCCTGAAAGTAAATCTCGCTTAAAAGTGCGGGCAATTAAGCAAGTGTTTGGGTATTCCTTGGAATAGGCTTCCAACAACAAAATTTTGAGCACAGATTTATAAGGTGAATCAATCCCTTTATAAAGATGCCATAAACTGGCACCGAAATATTCGTTTGCAGAAAATTGTCCTAAACCGCCGAAATCCACCCAATCATTTGGATCTATTTCCCCTTCAGTAATTAAACGCGCCACCTGTTTTTCATAGTCTTTTTCATTTTCCACCCATAAATGCAACCAAAGTAGAGGTTTACCAGCCAAGCGTACGGCGGAGCGATAGAACTCATCAAGCAATAACATATATTGCGCAGAGCCGCTATTTTCAATAGTCAGTGGGTCAGCATAATGTTCATTGCGGAAACGTTGTTGATCCATCAAATAAAAATTAATTTCCACATTAAATTGCATTGCCCATTCACTAATCCGCTTGGCTTTTTGAGTAAGAAGTGTATATTCATCTGGACTCAAGCCATCACGGACACAAATCCAAGTATCAAGATCTGAAGAAGAGGTTTGACTTATTGAGCCAAAGCTACCCATTACATAAACGCCTAGAATTGGTGGTAAAACTTCGTGAAAATTTACCGCACTTTTGAGTGTTGATGGCTTATGATCGGCATAGTGAATACTGTATTCATTGGTGAGCCATTTTTTTTGATAATCAGAAGCAAGGAAATTCGCAATGCCAGAGGGGGCGTGAATAACATAGCCGGGAAGTTGCGGATGGTTTAGGTGTAGAAGTAAAGGTGCAATCGCTAAAACGTGTTGGAATGCATCGCCTGAACCTTGTAATGCACGCTCAAAACGGCGTTGATCCAAGGCGCTAACCCATTGTTTTGCTTGTGCTAGATTACATTCCACGTGGTGTCCCTACCAGAACAACAAAAATTGGCGAACAATTTACCACTTAGGGAGTATAAATGCAAAAAAATGTGACATAAATCACAATTTTTTTAAAATATATTATAAGTTTTACCTATCAACAATCAAAATGACTTTTTTACCTAAGAGTGGTAGGATAGCACCTAATTTTATTGCGTAAATAGCTTAATTCTGCCGATATAAAAATCTATATTTTCTATTATTAGTGGATAGCTTGATATTTTTCTTATCAACGCAAAGTATTATAAAATACCTTACTCAATATCACTTATTAAGGAATTGATATGGCAAAAGAGCAACCTAACGACCTCACTGAACAACTTACAGATACGCCCAAAACAGCTGTTGAACAAGCTGAAACAATGCAGTCTGTTCCGCAAACTATTGTGAAAAAAACGGGTACAGCATTGAGTTTATTAGCAATACTTGTTGCGCTAGGTATTGGTGGAGCTGGATACTATTTTGGTCAGCAACAAATAGCTGAAATTCAACAGAAATTAACCGCACTTGAAAATCAAACGGGAGCAAATCTTTCCTCAAATAACACCAATAACAATAAACGACTTACACAATTAGAACAGAGTTTAAAAACTGCACAAGAAAATATAGCTCAACTGGAACAATTAATTGTAAGCAAAACAGGGGAAATAACATCCTTACAAACTCAAATGAAACAAGTAAGTCAGCTTGCCATCGCACAACAACCAAGCGATTGGTTATTTTCCGAAGCTGATTTTTTACTAAATAATGCCCTGCGTAAACTTGTTTTAGATAACGATGTTGATACAGCGGTTTCTTTATTAAAATTAGCTGATGAAACCCTCGTCAAGGTTAATAATTCACAAGCAAATGAAATTCGTAGTGCAATCAATCAAGATTTAAAACAACTTCTTTCGCTTTCAAGTGTGGATCAAAATGCGATAATGCAAAAACTGTCACAGCTTGCAAACACAGTCGATGAATTACAGGCTTTGAATGTAAATTTTGATGAAACATCTAAAAATAATGATAAATTATCCAACAACATTACTGACTGGCAACAAAATATTGAAAAAAGTGCAACCTCTTTCCTAAATCATTTTATTCGTATTTCGCCAAAACAAAATTCAAATAAAAAAGAATTACTTGCACCAAATCAAGATATTTATCTTCGTGAGAACATTCGTCTACGTTTACAGCTTGCGATTATGGCAGTTCCTCGTCAGCAAAATGAACTTTATAAGCAATCTCTAGAAGCTGTTTCTTCTTGGGTTCGTAGCTATTTTGATACAAACGCTGAAGTAACACAAAATTTCTTAAAATTAGTAGATGGATTGACTGATACTTCTATTTATGTAGATGTACCAGAGCAATTAAAAAGTTTAACATTACTTGACAAATATCTTAATCGTACAGCTTTAGATCTACAAAAAGTGGAAATTGAAGCAGACAAGGCGATTGATACAATGCCTAAAGTAGAAGCTGTTAAACCAACACAATCTGAATCACAACAATAAGGATAAGTCTATGTTTAGAGTGCTCTTTTTAATGCTGACATTGCTTGTAGGACTTGTAGCAGGGCCTTATATTTCTGGTCAGCAAGGTTATGTGCGCATTGAGACAGCAAATCGTATTATAGAAATGTCCATCACTACCTTAGTGATTTTTTTCATTATTTCTTTAGCAATAATTTATGCTTTTGAATGGGGCATCACTCGTTTCTTTCGTTTAAGTCGTAGCTCTTATCAATGGTTTTCTAATCGCAAACGTGTAAAAGCGCAAAAACAAACCCTTGAAGGCTTGGTAAAAATGAATGAAGGGGATTACGCTAAAGCAGAAAAATTAATTGGCAAAAATGCTAAACATTCTGCTGAACCTGTACTAAATCTCATCAAAGCAGCAGAAGCTGCTCAACAACGTGGCGACGAATTTAGTGCAAATCGCTATTTAATTGAAGCGACAGAATTAGCCGGCTCTGATAATTTGCTCGTGGAAATTGCCCGTACTCGCATTTTATTGCAACAAAACAAGTTACCTGCAGCACGCAGTTCTGTAGATAGCTTATTAGAAATGGCTCGTCGCAATAAAGAAGTATTAAAACTCGCGGTAGAAATTTATCTTCGCTCTAAAGCCTATCAAGCTCTAGATAAAATTTTAGACAATGTTGCGAATAGCGGTTTATTCAATGATGAAGAATTCAAAGATCTTCGATCTAAAACCGAAAATGGTTTACTCGACGAGAAAATGAACGAAGAAGGAATTGATGGCTTACTAACTTGGTGGAATCAGCAACCTCGTCATCGCCGTAACAATATTGAACTTAAAATTAGCCTTATTCAACGTTTAATTGACTGTAATGATCATGAATCAGCTACTGAATTGACATTTGAAATACTGAAAAAACTCGGTGACAATACAGCAATCAGTTTACCTCTTTGTACTCAAATTACACGTTTACAACCAGAAGATAACAGTAAACTTCTCAAGCTAATAGAAAAACGTGCAAAACGTGTGGATGAAAAACAAAAATGCTGTATCAATCGTGCTTTGGGTTATTTATATGTTCGTAACAATGAATTTATTAAAGCAGCAGATGTATTCAAAAACGTGATCGCTTGCCCTGAACAATTAGAACAAAATGATTTGATGATGGCATCTTATGTATTTGAACAAGCGGGCGATAAAGCATTAGCTGAACAAGTTCGCCAAGAGAGTTTGAAATCAGTGATGGCAATTCAGGATGTCATTCCAGAAAGTGCGGAAGAAAAAACAGAAGAAAATTCAACCGCACTTTTAGAAAGCAAATCTGAGTAGCTCAACTAAAAAGACAAAACGCACTTCAAGTGAAGTGCGTTTTTTGTTGTTTTGAATCTAAAACTATATATTTTTCAGTTTATTAGAATATAACACCAAACAGAGTGCGATCACCATAATCAAAATTGCGCCTGCAAATAAGATGGTATCCACCGAGCTTTCATGATTAACAATGATTAAACGCAACATCGCAGTGATCCCAGCATAAATAAAATAGCGTAAAGGGAAGTGATATCCGCTTTTAAAATACTGCACAATCAAACCAATAAACCCGAAATATAAGAAAAACATTACTGCTTGTTCAGCAACATCATAAGGTACAACAGACGAAGTGTTAAGCACCATCATAGATAAAGTATAAGTTATTTTTACAAGGGCAATAATAAGCACAATCGCTAGCGCAATCAACGCTGTACAAAGCACAATTTTCAATACATCAGTAATGATTCGTGGCAATTTTTCTAATTCTAGGGACTCTTCCATTTTTATTCCTTACAACAAAATTAAGACTCGTATACTAATGTAAAATTATAAAACTGGTCAAAATTATTTAAAAATAATTATTAGAAATTATTATATTCCTACGCATTTAAATGCGATCACATAATAAAGTTTATGAATAAATGTCACATTTACACTACAAGAATAGGATTATTTCTCACAAGAAAATTTTTACAATGTAGTAAATTATTGAAAATGAAAGGTTTTTTAATGGCAGGGGCGGAGAGGCTCGAACTCCCAACACCCGGTTTTGGAGACCGGTGCTCTACCAATTGAACTACGCCCCTATTGGTATCAATAAACTATGATATGAATTGGCGGAATGGACGGGACTCGAACCCGCGACCCCCTGCGTGACAGGCAGGTATTCTAACCAGCTGAACTACCACTCCGCTAAAAATGATGATTGGCAGTGCCTTACTCTCACATGGGGAAACCCCACACTACCATCAGCGTTACAACATTTCACTTCTGAGTTCGGTATGGTATCAGGTGGATCTATTGCACTATCTCTGCCAAAAATTTTTTATTTTTTTAATTTACTCAATGAATAAACTAAAAAAATAAAACCTGGCGGTGCCCTACTCTCACATGGGGAAACCCCACACTACCATCGGCATTACAGCGTTTCACTTCTGAGTTCGGTATGGTCTCAGGTGGTTCCACCGCACTATCGCCGCCAAGATAATTCTTTGATAACTCGTCTTCTCTTTTATCTCTCGTCTCTTTTATCTCTCGTTACTCAGTCTTTACTCTACCTTTCACTCGTTCTTATTGGTCACAAGCTGAACTCAATTTTCTCTCTATTAAGTCTTCTATATTTACTTTTCTTTGTTTAGTCTTTTACTTCGGTTTCCGCTCTACTTTTATTTGCTTCGCTTTTCATCTCTTACTTCACTTAGCTCCCAAAAACACTTGAGCGTTGTATAGTTAAGCCTCTCGGGCAATTAGTATCTGTTAGCTCAATGTATCACTACACTTACACACCTGACCTATCTACGTCGTAGTCTACAACAACCCTTACTGACTTAAAGTCAGGGATGACTCATCTCTTGGCAAGTTTCGTGCTTAGATGCTTTCAGCACTTATCTCTTCCGCATTTAGCTACCCAGCAATGCCTCTGGCGAGACAACTGGAACACCAGTGATGCGTCCACTCCGGTCCTCTCGTACTAGGAGCAGCCCCAATCAATCATCCAACGCCCACGGCAGATAGGGACCGAACTGTCTCACGACGTTCTAAACCCAGCTCGCGTACCACTTTAAATGGCGAACAGCCATACCCTTGGGACCTACTTCAGCCCCAGGATGTGATGAGCCGACATCGAGGTGCCAAACACCGCCGTCGATATGAACTCTTGGGCGGTATCAGCCTGTTATCCCCGGAGTACCTTTTATCCGTTGAGCGATGGCCCTTCCATTCAGAACCACCGGATCACTATGACCTACTTTCGTACCTGCTCGACTTGTCTGTCTCGCAGTTAAGCTTGCTTATACCATTGCACTAACCTCACGATGTCCGACCGTGATTAGCAAACCTTCGTGCTCCTCCGTTACGCTTTGGGAGGAGACCGCCCCAGTCAAACTACCCACCAGACACTGTCCGAGACCACGTTTCGTCATCTTCGTTAGAACATCAAACGTTAAAGGGTGGTATTTCAAGGTCGCCTCCACAATGACTGGCGTCACTGCTTCAAAGGCTCCCACCTATCCTACACATCAAAATTCAATGTTCAGTGTCAAGCTATAGTAAAGGTTCACGGGGTCTTTCCGTCTAGCCGCGGGTACACCGCATCTTCACGGCGATTTCAATTTCACTGAGTCTCGGGTGGAGACAGCCTGGCCATCATTATGCCATTCGTGCAGGTCGGAACTTACCCGACAAGGAATTTCGCTACCTTAGGACCGTTATAGTTACGGCCGCCGTTTACTGGGGCTTCGATCAGGTGCTTCTCTTGCGATGACACCATCAATTAACCTTCCAGCACCGGGCAGGCATCACACCCTATACGTCCACTTTCGTGTTTGCAGAGTGCTGTGTTTTTAATAAACAGTTGCAGCCAGCTGGTATCTTCGACCGGTTCAACCTTCGCCCGCTAGGGACTACAATCTACGCCGGCGCACCTTCTCCCGAAGTTACGGTGCTATTTTGCCTAGTTCCTTCACCCGAGTTCTCTCAAGCGCCTGAGTATTCTCTACCTGACCACCTGTGTCGGTTTTCAGTACGGTTTAGTAAAGCCTTTCGCTTAGTGGCTTTTCCTGGAAGTGTGGTATCAGTTACTTCAGCTCCGTAGAGCCTCGTCATCATCTCTCTGTGTTAAGGAAGTCCGGATTTGCCTAAACTTCCCACCTACCAACTTAAACGCACATATCCAACAGTGCGATAACCTAACCTACTCCGTCCCCACATCGCAGCTTTACCAAGTACAGGAATATTAACCTGTTTCCCATCGACTACGCTTTTCAGCCTCGCCTTAGGAGCCGACTCACCCTGCCCCGATTAACGTTGGACAGGAACCCTTGGTCTTCCGGCGAACGGGTTTTTCACCCGTTTTATCGTTACTTATGTCAGCATTCGCACTTGTGATACGTCCAGCTAACCTCTCGATTAACCTTCATCCGCTTACACAACGCTCCCCTACCCAACAGGCGTATCACTAATAATCCTTACTTCAAAAATACCCCGACTCAACGTTCGGGTTGCTTGAACAACCTTTCATGCCGCTTCGCGCCATTCTAGCTTGTTAATCGTAAGGCGTATTAGTGATACGCCTGATGCCGCAGCTTCGGTGCTATATTTCAGCCCCGTTACATCTTCCGCGCAGGCCGACTCGACTAGTGAGCTATTACGCTTTCTTTAAATGATGGCTGCTTCTAAGCCAACATCCTAGCTGTCTAAGCCTTCCCACTTCGTTTCCCACTTAATATAGACTTGGGGACCTTAGCTGGCGGTCTGGGTTGTTTCCCTCTCCACGACGGACGTTAGCACCCGCCGTGTGTCTCCTGAGTATCACTCTTTGGTATTCGTAGTTTGCATCGGGTTGGTAATCCGGGATGGACCCCTAGCCGAAACAGTGCTCTACCCCCAAAGGTGTCACCTCAAGGCTCTACCTAAATAGATTTCGGGGAGAACCAGCTATCTCCCGGTTTGATTGGCCTTTCACCCCCAGCCACAAGTCATCCGCTAATTTTTCAACATTAGTCGGTTCGGTCCTCCAGTTAGTGTTACCCAACCTTCAACCTGCCCATGGCTAGATCACCGGGTTTCGGGTCTATACCTTGCAACTATTCGCCCAGTTAAGACTCGGTTTCCCTTCGGCTCCCCTATTCGGTTAACCTCGCTACAAAATATAAGTCGCTGACCCATTATACAAAAGGTACGCAGTCACCCCATCACTTAATCCCACTGCTTCTTTTGGGTGGTTTGACTCGCTTCGCTCCTCTTACCATTGTTTAAGTGCGGTTGCTTTTCATCACCTTCCAATCGGATTAAGTGATGGGGCTCCCACTGCTTGTACGTACAAGGTTTCAGGTTCTATTTCACTCCCCTCACCGGGGTTCTTTTCGCCTTTCCTTCACAGTACTGGTTCACTATCGGTCAATCAGGAGTATTTAGCCTTGGAGGATGGTCCCCCCTTCTTCAAACAGGATATCACGTGTCCCGCCCTACTTCTCGTTAGCTTAGTACCACAATATGGTTTTTAGATACGGGATTATCACCCTCTTTGATTGTGCTTCCCAACACATTCTCCTAACCATACTGTTATCACTTACTGGCTCTTTCGCTTTCGCTCGCCGCTACTGACGAAATCTCGGTTGATTTCTTTTCCTCGGGGTACTTAGATGTTTCAGTTCTCCCGGTTTGCCTCAACAAGCTATGAATTCACTTGTTGATAGTAGATTCTTCATCTACTGGGTTTCCCCATTCGGATATCTTGGATTAAACGCCTCTTATCGACTCATCCAAGCTTTTCGCAGATTAGCACGTCCTTCTTCGCCTCTGATTGCCAAGGCATCCACCTTGTACGCTTAGTCACTTAACTATACAACCTCAAATGTTTTCAATCACTTTAAGTTTTCACTTCAAAGTGCGGTCAATTTGATGCGTATTTTCATTCAACTAAACACTTGATTGCTTTTGTTCAATCAAGATTTTATGCAAAACAGGTTTTGTTTTTAGAGTTCCCTTTTCAGTTCCCTCCTCTCACTTTCCTATCTTGCCTACTCAGACTTTCTCTCGAAAATCTCTTGTTTTCAGCTTGTTTCCAATTTTTTAAAGAACAGTTGATAAAACTTTTCAGTTATCATCGTTAAATAAACTAAAACTAAAACAAAATTAAATTTAAAATTAAACTTAAAATAACCTAATATTTAAAATAGCTTCATCACTACCTTAATACTTTATTAATTTGTCTTTTTCTAATTTATTTAACGATGATAAGTGGTGGAGATAAGCGGGATCGAACCGCTGACCTCCTGCGTGCAAGGCAGGCGCTCTCCCAGCTGAGCTATATCCCCATTTCATCATAATTTAATAACTAATTATTTACCTTTTAGTTATTATTTATTTACACTACACCTTTCGCTTCACTCACTCTCAGAGTGGTGGGTCTGAGTGGACTTGAACCACCGACCTCACCCTTATCAGGGGTGCGCTCTAACCACCTGAGCTACAGACCCAAGGGTAATGTTTTCTTCTGCTCATTTGTCTACAACTATCAGCCAATCTGTGTGAGCACTCGCTGTCTCTCGTCTTTGGTAAGGAGGTGATCCAACCGCAGGTTCCCCTACGGTTACCTTGTTACGACTTCACCCCAGTCATGAATCATACCGTGGTAAACGCCCTCCAAAAGGTTAAGCTATCTACTTCTGGTACAACCCACTCCCATGGTGTGACGGGCGGTGTGTACAAGGCCCGGGAACGTATTCACCGCGACATTCTGATTCGCGATTACTAGCGATTCCGACTTCATGGAGTCGAGTTGCAGACTCCAATCCGGACTTAGACGTACTTTATGAGATTCGCTCCACCTCGCAGCTTCGCTTCCCTCTGTATACGCCATTGTAGCACGTGTGTAGCCCTACTCGTAAGGGCCATGATGACTTGACGTCATCCCCACCTTCCTCCAGTTTATCACTGGCAGTCTCCTTTGAGTTCCCGACCAAGTCGCTGGCAACAAAGGATAAGGGTTGCGCTCGTTGCGGGACTTAACCCAACATTTCACAACACGAGCTGACGACAGCCATGCAGCACCTGTCTCTAAGTTCCCGAAGGCACAAGCTCATCTCTGAGCTCTTCTTAGGATGTCAAGAGTAGGTAAGGTTCTTCGCGTTGCATCGAATTAAACCACATGCTCCACCGCTTGTGCGGGCCCCCGTCAATTCATTTGAGTTTTAACCTTGCGGCCGTACTCCCCAGGCGGTCGATTTATCACGTTAGCTACGGGTGCCAGAGTTAAACCCCAACCCCCAAATCGACAGCGTTTACAGCGTGGACTACCAGGGTATCTAATCCTGTTTGCTCCCCACGCTTTCGCACATGAGCGTCAGTACATTCCCAAGGGGCTGCCTTCGCCTTCGGTATTCCTCCACATCTCTACGCATTTCACCGCTACACGTGGAATTCTACCCCTCCCTAAAGTACTCTAGTTACCCAGTCTGAAATGCAATTCCCAGGTTAAGCCCGGGGCTTTCACACCTCACTTAAATAACCGCCTGCGTGCCCTTTACGCCCAGTTATTCCGATTAACGCTCGCACCCTCCGTATTACCGCGGCTGCTGGCACGGAGTTAGCCGGTGCTTCTTCTGTATTTAACGTCAATTTGATGTGCTATTAACACATCAACCTTCCTCAATACCGAAAGAACTTTACAACCCGAAGGCCTTCTTCATTCACGCGGCATGGCTGCGTCAGGGTTCCCCCCATTGCGCAATATTCCCCACTGCTGCCTCCCGTAGGAGTCTGGACCGTGTCTCAGTTCCAGTGTGGCTGGTCATCCTCTCAGACCAGCTAGAGATCGCAGGCTTGGTAGGCATTTACCCCACCAACTACCTAATCCCACTTGGGCTCATCCTATGGCATGCGGCCTCTCAGTCCCGCACTTTCATCTTCCGATAATACGCGGTATTAGCGACAGTTTCCCGTCGTTATCCCCCTCCATAAGCCAGATTCCCAAGCATTACTCACCCGTCCGCCACTCGTCAGCAAGAAAGCAAGCTTTCTCCTGCTACCGTTCGACTTGCATGTGTTAAGCCTGCCGCCAGCGTTCAATCTGAGCCATGATCAAACTCTTCAATTCAAGTTCAATCGCTCAATAAACTGCTTAGCTATAAATAAAACACTACTTAAAAAAGTAATGATGAATTTTCAGTTAAGCACCTATTAAGACTTCAAAATTAAAATATTTTTAAAACAAGTCAATCAACAAGTGCCCACACAGATTGTCTGATATATTGTTAAAGAGCAAAAAATAACGACGCACTTGGAAACTTAAAAAACTTCACAACAGTGCGTCGTTGTGTGCGGTGCATTATAGGGATTTTCAAATCCCTTGCAAGTACTTTTTGTAAAAATATTTAAAAAAATGATCTTTTGATGGAAATATAAACATTTTATTAAAAAGTGCGGTCAAAAATACAATAATTTTCCAATTATTATTATTTTTTCCAATAGCTTGGAATAAACAGCACGATTAATGAAAACATTTCTAAACGTCCACAGATCATAGCAAAACTAAAGACTAATTTAGCACTTTCTGGAACACCAATAAAACTTTCGTGAATAAAACCAAGTCCCGGTCCTGCATTCGTTAATGTGGCGAATACGGCTCCCATCGCATCAAAAGTATTCATTCCACAAAGAATAACAGCAAAAACACACCCCCAATAAACCAGTATAAAAATAATGAAAAATGCCCAAATACTTTCTATCATTCTTGGTGCTAGACGATTTTTACCTATTCGAATTGGTTGTACTAAATTTGGATGGATTAAACTATGCAGTTCTCGATCGATTTGTTTCCACAATATAAGTGTCCGTATCGCTTTTAATCCCCCAGTTGTTGAACCACCACAACCACCAATTACCGCAGAAATTACCAGTAAAAGCCCAATAAAAGGCGGAAGATTATCAATATCAAAAATCGTATAACCAGCAGTCATTGACATTGATGTTAATTGTAATGCACCTTTTGTTACTGCCTCGTTTATATCTGAAACTAAACCATAACCATATAAAGATAGAGATACAATACCAATAAAAATAATTTGCATCGTTAGAAAAAAACGAAATTCGGGATCTTTCCAATAATTTCGCCAAATATTTCTTTTACCTAGTGCAAGAAAAGCGGAAATATGTAAACTAAAATTAACACCACCAATCAGCATAAAAATTGTTGTAACCCAATAAATGGAAGCTTGATTAAAATAGCCAATACTTGCATCGTGCGTTGAAAATCCGCCATTTGAAATTGTTGAAAAACTATGCCCAATGGCATCAAAAAGATTCATTCCTGATAGCCAATATGCAATGGCACAAAGAACAGTTAATGAAGCATAAATAATCCATAGCGCTTTCGCCACTTCTGAAATTTTAGGCAAAGATTTTTGATCTTTAAGAGGGCCTGAAGATTCTGCTCGATATAATTGTGTCCCACCAATTCCCAACAGCGGAATTATCGCCACAGCCAATACGATAATCCCCATACCACCTAACCATTGTAAAAACTGACGATAAAACAAAATAGATTTAGGTAAATTATCCAGCCCCGTCATTACCGTTGCACCAGTAGTAGTTAAGCCAGAAAATGCTTCAAATACGGCTGAAGCAATAGTTAAATGTGGTGAATCGAACAATAAAAGAGGCAATGTTGCCAAGCTTCCTAAAACTAACCAAAAAGCCACAACAATCAAAAAACCATCACGGGATCGTAATTCTTGTTTATGGTGATGGCATGGCCACCAAAGCAATGTGCCCGCTGTCAAGCTCAACATAAAAGCCTGCATAAATGCCTTGCCGCCCCCATCACCATAAATCAGAGCAACAAATGCAGGAACTAGCATCGTACCTGAAAAACACATCACAAGAATACCAATAATTCGGATAATCGATAAAATACGCACAACTATTCGCCTATCTCTAAAAGTTGAATAACCAATCTACCTGAAGACTTTTCCGTTAATTCTGAAGAAAACGCCTCTATTGTTTTTTCACTAATACCTAAAATCAAATGAATATTTGCCTGAAAACCTTGAGATAAAATCTCAACCTGATATTTTTCACAAAGTTGTTGAACCAACCTTAACTGACCATAGTCACAATCAAGTTTGAAAGGGGTTCGTTCAACTTTAATTTCGCTTTCAATCAGCTTTAACGCTTGTTGTACGCCATTGCCGTAAGCACGAACTAATCCGCCCGTTCCAAGCAAAATGCCGCCATAATAGCGAACCACCACCGCACTGATTTCACCTAATTGACTACCTTGCAATGCACTCAACATTGGCTTTCCTGCCGTTCCAGCAGGTTCGCCATCATCAGAAAAACCAAGTTGTAGAGAATCTGTTGGCTTGCCTGCTACGGCAGCCCAACAATGATGCCGAGCATTTGGATGTTCTTGTTTAATCTTTGCCCAAAAAGCTCTTGCGTCTTCTAAACCTTCGGTGTGCTGTAAATAAGTAATAAAACGGCTTTTCTTAATTTCTTCTTCAAAAACAACCGCACTTTTAGGAACGAGGTATTCCGCCATTTCTTTTTTCAAGGTAATTTCAATGACACTAGTCTATCACTGATGACTGGGATTTGTCGAAATTTTGCCGTAAGTGCGGTATGATATGGCTCTGTTTTTCAAAAGAAAAAAGAATATGTCTGAAATTTCCGTCACACAAACCCTAAATACTTTAGGATTACGTTGCCCAGAACCTGTCATGCTTGTTCGTAAAAATATTCGTCATCTTAACGATGGAGAAATACTTTTGATTATTGCTGACGATCCTGCAACAACAAGAGATATTCCAAGTTTCTGTCAATTTATGGATCACACATTACTGCAAAGTGAAGTGGAAAAGCCCCCGTTCAAATATTGGGTGAAAAGAGGAAAATAAAACATCGACCTCATTAAAGTGCGGTCGATTTTTTATAATTTTTAAAGATTACGTAAGGCTTCAATACGCTTTTCGAGTGGTGGATGGCTCATAAAGAGTTCACTGCGTTTACCATTAATCATAAAGGCATTTAAAGAACCTTCGAGATTTTGTGGTTCGTGAAGTTGTTGCAAACGTTGCAATGCCATGATCATTTTTTCTTTGCCTACTAAACTTGCTGAACCAGCATCTGCACGGAATTCGCGGTAGCGTGAGAACCACATTGCGATAATACTCGCAAGCACACCAAAGAGCATTTCCAATACCATCGAAACCAAGAAATAAATACCTGAACTGCGCGTTTCCTCTCCATTATTGTTACGCGAACTTGCCACCGCCGTTGCAATAACGCGAGATAAGAAAATCACGAAAGTATTCAATACGCCTTGCAATAACGCCATCGTCACCATATCCCCATTGGAAATATGAGAAATTTCGTGCGCTAAAACAGCTTCAGCTTCAGCCTCCGTCATGTTGTTTAATAATCCCGTACTCACTGCCACTAAAGAATTGCTTTTCGTTGCACCTGTAGCAAAAGCATTCACATCGGGAGAATGATAAATCGCCACGTCTGGCATGGGAATACCCGCTTTCTGCGCTTGGCGACTAACGGTATCAATTAACCAACGTTCAGTTTGATTACGAGGTTGAGTAATCACCTCTCCGTCTACAGAACGTAATGCCATCGTTTTAGACAGGAATAAGGAAATTAATGAGCCAGCAAAACCAAATAGCAAAGCCATAATTAAAATGCCGCCAGTGCTATTTCCTGCAATTCCAGTCACACTTAAAATAATACCTAATACCAGCATTACAGCCATATTGGTTGCCAAGAAAAGAAGAATACGCATCATAATGTGTTCTCTCAAAGTTAGGGTTAAGTATTTCCTTAGTGGGGAAAATTCATAAAAAATTCAAGGTGTAATGTAAAATTTTTGCTATCAGCAGATAAACAAAAAGTGCGGTCAAAAACATGCGAGTTTATGACCGCACTTTTAAGCAGGGATTACCAAACAGAAAATTATTTTCTTACAGCAATCGCTTCAATTTCTAATCCCACATCTTTTGGTAAACGCGCAACTTCTACGCAAGAACGAGCAGGGAAGTTAGGATGATTATTTTCTTTAAAGAAACGTTCGTATTCTGCATTAACCGCAGCAAAATCATTAAGATCTTTCACGAAAACCGTTGTTTTTACAATATCGGCTGCGGTTAAACCTGCTTTCTCGATAATCGCTTTCACGTTTTCTAAAGATTGGCGTGCTTGTGCAACGATGTCAGCTGGCACTTCGCCTGTTGCAGGATTCACTGGAATTTGCCCTGAGGTTAAAACTAGATTGCCAAGATCAACCGCTTGAACATAAGGGCCAATGGCTGCTGGTGCTTTTTCAGTATGAATAATTTGAGTCATCATTTTCTCCTTAGTTGATAAAAAATTGGGTAATTTTTACCGCACTTTTCTGTTTATTAATCAATTTCTTTTAGTATGTCATCGGGAAGTGATTCTTTGCTTTCGACTAATTTCCCATCGTTTACTTTAAATTGTAAATTTTGGTAATAAGCTTCTCGGAACGTGATATATGGATCTTGAGCTTGACGTAACAATTCTGCATTATTGAGATTTTTCGCACGGGCATCCACTGCTTGCACACCATATTTCACTAATGCCCACGGACCACCAACCCATTGCCAGAATGGATACATATAAGCCGCATCAACCACTGCACCCGTTAATTGGCGTGGTGTTGTTGCATTATAAATCGGTAGCACAATATAAGTGCCAGCATCTACGCCGTAGCTACCTAAAGTTTCCCCAAATCCACGTTGATTATCTATGCGTAATTCTTTGCTTGCGCTCGCAAAATCAATAAAACCACCTAGTCCAAATACAGTGTTAATCCAAAAGCGATTAAAGTGAACAAATGCTTTTTTCGGTTCACCTTCAATTAATCGGTTTATGAAACTGACTGGCTCATCAAGATTATTTGCGATGCCAGCAAGACCAGAAGAAATCGGCTTAGGCACATAGTTATTCCAACCTTTTGCAGCGGGTTCTAGCACATAGCGATCTATAACATTATAGTTAAATTTCCACATTGTTCGATTGAAGTCTTCAAGGGAATCATTACGCTCACTTGCTTGTTTCGTGGCGTTGTGATTTGCACAACCTGTTAGTGCAATGGCACTCAAAAGTGCGGTCAAAATTACCTTTGTTTTCATTTTTGATCCTTACATAAATATGGGATTATTCTACCTAATTTGTGAAATAACAACAAATTTTGCGTATAAAAACACTCTTTTATGCTGTTTCAACAAACATTAAAAACAAAAAACCGCACTACAAAAGTGCGGTTATATTTTAATCATTTCTTAGTGTATTTTTTCAACTTGACCAAATTCAAGCTCAACTGGTGTAGCACGGCCAAAGATTGATACAGACACTTTTAAGCGACCTTTTTCATAATCCACTTCTTCTACTGTACCATTAAAATCAGCAAATGGCCCTTCAGTCACACGAACTTCCTCTCCCGGATGATATTCATTACGATGACGAGGTTTATCAGTATTTTGTTCAAGACGATTTAAAATAGTATCCGCTTCACGTTTGGAAATAGGTGCAGGTTTATCTGGTGTACCACCGATAAAACCCATCACTCTTGGCACACTTTTTACTAAATGCCAAGTTTCATCATTCATTTCCATTTCTACAAGTACATAACCTGGAAAAAATTTACGTTCACTTTTGCGACGTTTACCTGCTACATTTTCCACCACTTCTTCAGTTGGCACTAAAACTTCACCAAATTGATCTTCCATTTGTTGTTGTTTTATGTATTCACGTAAAGTTAGAGCTACACGACTTTCAAAGCCAGAAAACGCTTGTAATACATACCAACGTTTTTTTGATACTGTTGTTTCTTCAGTCATTTTAGAATCTCAAATCAGTTAAGAAATTAATCACTGTCACAATAATCGAATCTACTGCCCAAAAGAAGAGAGAAGCAATCATTGTTACCCCGATAACGATCAATGTTGTTTGACGCGCTTCAGCACGGGTTGGCCATACGACTTTACGCGCTTCTGTACGAGAGTCATTAAAGAACGCACGTGCTTTTGTTCCTTGATTAGTAATTGCCGCTAAAATAAATGCAATGACTAATGCAATAGCCATACCAATAACACGAATCGGTAAAGAATAGATTTGTTGGAAATAAATATTCCCAATTGCCGCAGCAGCAAAAAAGATCACAACTAAAACCCAAAGGAATGTATTTAAACCTTTAGATTTGCCTTCAACGATCACTTCTTGCGTATTTTTCTTTTTATCAACAATTTCGGTTGCCATAGAATTGAATCCGTTTTAAATGGAAATGTAAAAAATAATGCCATAAGAACGTGCGATTGTAGCATTTTCTTTTCGCCTTGCCTATTGAAAATAAGCATCAACATAGAAAATCTGGCGAAAACAACCGCACTTTTGCGATTAAATCTAATATTCTAATTTTGGCGCAAGATTATCTACAATTGTCGATTCATCAACGATAACTTTTTGTAAATTCTCAAGAGACGGTAGATCATACATTGTATCTAACAACACTGCTTCTACGATAGAACGTAAGCCACGCGCACCCGTTTTTCTTTCAAGTGCTTTTTTCGCCATTGCTTTTAATGCTTCTGGTGTGAAATCCAATTCTACTTTTTCCAATCCAAATAAGGCTTGATATTGTTTAATTAATGCGTTTTTTGGTTTTGTGAGAATTTGTATCAGCGCATCTTCGTCTAATTCACTTAATGGGGCAATCATTGGCAAGCGTCCGATAAATTCTGGAATTAAACCAAATTTCATCAAATCATCAGGTTCAACTTGACGGAATAATTCAGAAAGAGATTGTTGTTTTTCATCTTTTTCAACTTTGGCATTAAAACCAATACTCGTACTGGTTTGAGTGCGTTTATCAATAATTTTATCTAATCCTGCAAATGCACCGCCGCAAATAAAGAGAATTTTAGACGTATCCAATTTTACCATTTCTTGTTGTGGATGTTTACGACCGCCTTGAGGTGGAATGGAAGCTATTGTACCTTCAATAAGTTTTAATAAAGCCTGTTGCACCCCCTCTCCTGAAACATCTCGAGTAATTGATGCGCCTTCCGATTTACGGCTAATTTTATCAATTTCATCAATATAAATAATGCCTTTCTCTGCTTTTTCAGTATCGTATTCACAATTTTGCAAAAGTTTCTGTAATACATTCTCTACATCTTCTCCCACATAACCAGCTTCCGTTAATGTGGTTGCATCTGCCATCGCAAAGGGTACATTTAAACGACGAGCTAATGTTTGCGCAAGTAACGTTTTTCCGCTACCTGTAGGGCCTATAAGTAAAATATTACTTTTGCCAAGCTCTACATCATTGCTTTCATAGTTAGTTCGCAAGCGTTTATAATGATTATAAACTGCCACAGAAAGCACTTTTTTCGCATAATCTTGACCAATAACATAATCATCCAGATGGGCGCGAATTTCGTGAGGCGTTGGCAATTTATCTTTATTTTCGACCGCACTTTCCTCTAGGTTTTCATCATTACTTTCTTCAAGCATTGAGTGACAAAGTTCAATACATTCATTACAAATATAACCGCCTGTGCCAGCAATTAATTTATCTACTTCGCCTTTTTCTTTTCCGCAAAAAGAGCAGTGCAAATCTTTATCTTTGTCTGTCATTGTATACCCTTAACGTTTAACCAAGACTTCATCCACCAAACCATACGCTTGTGCTTCTTCAGCTGACATAAAATTATCGCGGTCGGTATCTTTCTCAATACGCTCAATACTTTGTCCAGTATGGAATGCTAAACGATCATTTAAGGTGTGTTTAATTTTCAAAATTTCTTGTGCGTGAATTTGAATATCCGATGCTTGACCACGGAAACCACCCAAAGGTTGATGAATCATCACTCGTGCATTAGGCAATGCAGCTCGTTTGCCAGCAGTTCCGCCAGCAAGCAAGAATGCGCCCATTGAACAGGCTTGACCAATACAAAGAGTGCGAATATCTGGCTTAATAAATTGCATTGTGTCGTAAATTGCCATACCTGCGGTCACAGAACCGCCTGGAGAGTTGATATAAATATTGATGTCTTTAGTTGGATCTTCCGATTCTAAAAAAAGAAGCTGTGCCACAATTAAATTTGCCATACGATCTTCCACTTCTCCACTTAGGAAAATCACACGTTCTTTTAATAAACGGGAATAAATGTCGTACGAACGTTCGCCACGCGAAGTCTGTTCAACGACCATAGGAATTACACTCATTTTCTTACCTTTTTCATTAAAACTGCTAATTATTTTATCGTAAATAACCCACAAATAAAAATGCGATCGCTTTTATTAAAAAGAGCGACCGCACTTTTATTCAATCATAATAATATTACTTATTATGCTTGTGGATTCATAATTTCATCGAATGAAGAAACTTTTTCTGTTACTTGTGCTTTTGCAAGTACTGCATCAACAGCTTGTTCTTCCAATACTACATTGCGAATATTATTCATTAACTCTTCGTTTTTGCTGTAATATTCCACAACTTCTGCTGGCTGCTCGTAAGCTGATGCAATATCTGCAATCATTGCTTTAGCGCGTTCTTCATCAGCTTTTAATTCATTAGATTTAATCACTTCAGAGAATAATAAACCTACTTGAACACGACGAGTTGCTTCAGCTTCAAATAATTCACGTGGTAACTGTGCAGTTTGTTGTGCATTACCGCCAAAACGTTGAGCTGCTTGATTGCGTAATACATTAATTTCTTCTTCTACTGCAGAAGCTGGCACATCAATCGGATTTTGTTCAATTAAACCATTGATTACTTGTTGTTTAACACGAGAAACTAACGCATTTTTCAATTCACGTTCCATATTTTTACGGATTTCTGCACGCAAATCAGCAACAGACTTAGTATTAGGACCAAATTTAGCAACAAATTCATCTGTTAATTCAGGCAACACCATATTTTCGATTTTTTTCAAAGTGATCGCAAATTTTGCAGCTTTACCTTTCAAGTTTTCTGCGTGGTATTCCGCTGGGAAAGTCACATCAATATCAAATTGCTCACCTGCTTTATGACCAACAATTCCTTCTTCAAAACCTGGAATCATACGACCTTGACCCATAAATAATACGAAGTCAGTAGCTTTACCACCTTCAAATTCTTCGCCATCTACAGAGCCAACAAAATCAATAGTGACACGATCATCTGCTTTTACAACATCTTGACTTTCAGCCCAAGTAGCTTGTTGTTTACGTAACACATCGATCATTTTATCAATGTCAGCTTCCGTGATTTCAACAGTTGGTTTTTCAACTTTGATATTTTCTAAACCTTGTAATTTAACTTCTGGATAAACCTCAAAAGTGGCAGTGAAAACTAAGTCTTTACCTTCTTCAAAAGTTTCAATAGCAAAAGTTGGACGACCTGCAATATTAATTTTTTCTGCAATAACAGCATCAAAAAAATGACGTGGTAATAAATCGTTTAATACATCTTGACGAATTGACGCACCAAAACGTTGTTCAATGATATGGGCAGGCACATGACCTTTACGGAAACCATCTACGCGTACATTTTTTGCAGCACGTTTAAATTCTTCACGAACGGCTTTAGAGACAATTTCAGTTGGAACGGTAATCGCTACGCGGCGTTCTAAACCTTGAGTTGTTTCAATATTTAATGACATTTGTTACCTCAATTAATTTGCACTCGGTCAAAATCCACACCGAACACGTTTGTTAAATAAAAAGACGCTCAATTATAACGAAAGAAATCTACGCAGTCGATAAAAGAGTGATTAAAAATTAAATTTTGATGATTTTAAAATATGACTTACAAACAAAAGTGCGGTCAAAAATGATTTTCTTTTCTGCTCATACAAAGCAATTCGGATTTTGTACTTATTATACTTTTTTTTGATATTGATTAAATAAATTCAATTATTTAATATGTATAATAATTATTATCATTAAAAAATAAGGAAACCTATGACCAACTTTAAATTCAGCCTGCTTGCTTGCTCTATTGCATTTGCATTAAATGCAAGCACAGTCTATGCAGCCCAACCAACCAACCAACCAACCAACCAACCAACCAACCAACCAACCAACCAACCAACCAACCAACCAACCAACCAACCAACCAACCAACCAACCAACCAACCAACCAACCAACCAAAATAGTAATGTTTCTGAACAACTAGAACAAATTAATGTTTCAGGCTCATCAGAAAATATTAATATCAAAGAGAAAAAAGTCGGGGAAACCCAAATTTCAGCCAAAAAATTAGCGAAACAGCAGGCGTCTGATTCTCGTGATCTCGTTCGCTATGAAACAGGTATTACGGTAGTTGAAACTGGTAGAACAGGCGCAAGTGGTTATGCAGTTCGAGGGGTTGATGAAAACCGCGTAGGTATTATGGTTGATGGACTTCGTCAAGCTGAAACTTTAAGCTCTCAAGGATTTAAGGAGTTATTTGAAGGCTATGGCAATTTTAATAATACTCGTAATAGCATTGAAATTGAAAATGTTAAAACAGCAACTATTACCAAAGGTGCTGACTCCTTAAAATCTGGTAGTGGCGCATTGGGTGGCTCTGTTATATTTGAAACTAAAGATGCTCGAGATTATCTGCTAGATAAAGATTATTATCTTTCCTATAAACGTGGCTATCAAACAATGAATAATCAAAACCTTAAGACACTTACATTAGCAGGACGTTCTAAAAAATTTGATATTTTAGTCGTTGATACAACGCGTGATGGGCACGAAATAGAAAACTACGATTATAAAATTTATCCCAACAAACAGGCTGATTTAAGTAAGGTTGGTCCTACCCGTGAAAAAGCTGATCCTTATCAAATTACCCGCCAAAGCACATTAATAAAATTGGGCTTTCAACCTAATGAAAACCATCGCTTGAGTGTGGCATTAGATGATTCCACTTTAGAAACAAAGGGTATGGATTTGTCTTATGTTTTTAGACCATGCAAGGATACATCATGCGCGGAAACACACGGTGAGCGAGTTATTAATGATCAATCTAAAAGAAAAAATATCCAATTTAGTTATGAAAATTTCAGTCAAACCCCTTTTTGGGATCATATTAAACTAAGTTATTCCTCACAAAAAATTACCAATAAAGCACGTTCTGATGAGTATTGTCATCAATCTACCTGTGTACATATCCAAAATCCGCAAGGGCTAAATTTAGTAGAAGAAGGGGGAACTTATAAGATTAAAGATAAATATAATAAAGATTTTAAATATGTAGAAGACAATAGTGGTTATTATACTTCTTATGAATTACACAACTCTAACAATGAAAAAATTAGTAGTGGCGTAAATACAGAGGGAAATCCTCTTGATTCTGTTTTAATTAATTGCGAAAAATTAAATTGTGAAGGGAAAAAATTTAGAATTTATCAAGAATACGATGAAAACTACAATAAAAAATACACTTATCAGGATAGACCAATAGAAGTTGGAACATTACCTAACGGGAAAAAATATGGCAAAATCCCACTAAAATCAACAAAAAATAGTTATGGATCAACCCAAGATGAAACTGCTAGATTTTTATTTCCAAAAAGCTTTGGCTACAGCACAGACTTCGTTAATGACCGTGATTTAAACACCCATACCCAACAAATTAAACTTGATTTAGACAAAGAATTTCACCTATGGCATACCCAACACCAACTAAAATATGGTGGACTTTATGAAAAAACACTAAAAAGTATGGTTAATCACCAATACAACACCGCAGCCAATGTGCAATGGTGGGCTGACTACTTTTTCTGTGCTAGAGCAGACAATGGAAATCTTGGTGTAGAGAAAAAACCACAACCTAATGTCAGCGTAGCTGGTTGTACCAATGGTACACCAATTCATTCCGACATAGGCAAAGATTCCTATTTAATCCCTGTTACCACTAAAAATAATGTGTTGTATTTTGGAGATAATGTGCAACTTACCTCTTGGCTAGGGTTAGATTTAAATTATCGCTATGACCATGTGAAATATTTGCCTAGTTATGACGAAAACATTCCAGTTCCTAATGGATTAATTACTGGGCTATTTAAGAAATTTAAGTCAACAGACTATGTTTATGGTAGTGAATATTCAATGCCTAAAAATAAAGGATATACTTATTGCGCTTACGACACACCGTGTTATAAACAAAATTTTAAAGACAATCTTGCCCTGTTATTACGCAAAACTGACTATAAACATCATTCTTACAATTTAGGGTTAAATCTTGATCCCACAGATTGGCTTCGTGTACAGCTTAAATACGCCAATGGTTTTCGTGCGCCAACCTCTGATGAAATTTATATGACATTTAAACATCCACAATTTTCCATTCAGCCTAACACAGATTTAAAAGCGGAAACCTCCAAAACAAAAGAAGTCGCGTTCACTTTTTATAAAAACAGTAGTTATATTACGTTAAATGCGTTTCAAAACGATTACCGTAATTTTATTGACTTAGTAGAAGTAGGCGAACGTCCTATTGAAGAAGGCTCTGTTGTCCGTTATCCGTTCCATCAAAACCAAAATCGAGATCGAGCAAGAGTCAGAGGTATCGAAATTGCTTCACGTCTTGAAATGGGTGATTTGTTTGAAAAACTACAAGGATTCCATTTGGGTTATAAATTCACCTATCAAAAAGGCAGAATTAAAGACAATGGATTAAATCCAAAATATAAAGAATTTTTGGACTTGAATAAAGCTGCACATCCAGAATATGAAGCCATTGCTCGTAAACCTCAACCAATGAATGCCTTACAACCAACCACATCGGTATACAATATTGGCTATGATGCACCAAGCCAAAAATGGGGCGTGGATATGTATATCACTAATGTTGCAGCCAAAAAAGCAAAAGATAGCTTTAATTCTCAATGGACAAGTATGGTTAAACGAAAAGAAAAGATTTATGGCAATGAAAAAGATGCGGAAGCATCAACAGCAAACGGCAAAGAAGTAAAAGATTCTCGCGGATTATGGCGTAATAATCGCTATACAGTGATCGATACGATTGCCTATTGGAAACCAATTAAAAATCTTACATTTACCGCTGGTGTATATAATTTAACCAACAAAAAATATCTCACTTGGGACTCTGCTCGCTCTGTTCGACATCTTGGCACAATTAACCGAGTAGAAACAGCAACAGGTAAAGGCTTAAACCGCTTCTACGCACCAGGCAGAAATTACAGAATGTCTGTTCAGTTTGAATTTTAATCCTATGTAAAAATAATCCGCACATTTTACGTGCGGATTATTGTTTAAGATTACTTCTATTTTAAAGCGGTTTGTGAGTGTGTATTTAAACGAGAAAATTTCAATTCATCAAATTCATCAAATTCATCAAATTCATCAAATTCATCGCGTATAACGTATTGGTAAATCAGTACCAAATTGCCTTGAATATAGCAATCTCGATAACCTTTCCACTCTCCTACTAATGCGTGATCTTGGTAGTTTTCGGGTAAAGGTAAACGATTTAATAAACAGTATATTGCAGTAATGTATTTTGAGCCAATTAACACATTGGGGGAGCGTTTAGCTAAATCAGTTAAATCTCTTACAAATTGTTTTGAATAGCTTACTTTTAATGGCTTCTCTTCTGACATTATTGACCACCATTAAGAATGCGTTTTGTAAATTCTTCGGCAGAATAATTTTCACTAGCTTCAATAAAAAAGCTCTCTGCGTTACCACTATCTAATTCATCAATAGCTGCTAGGGTTTCTTTATTTGGGCGAAGATAATTCAAATCAATAGGGATAGAGCGAGTCTTGGCAATTTGAGCCAAAAACATATTGAATACTTGTGATGGGGTAAGTCCATATTGTTCAATAACTTGATAAGCTTCTGATTTTGTTTGCTCAACTGTTCTAAAGCTGATAGAGGAATTCGTAAGTGCCATAATTTTTCTCCTTAGTATTACATTGAAAGACTATTATAATAAAGATGAAGTGCAAAATCTATAGTCTCTCATTTTTAATGTAATTAGGGATTTTGATTGCTATTCAAAAGTTAAAGGATTTAAATATCATTACCCTGTCTAAATTCTGGTTTAAATAATTCTTCTAGTTGCCCAAAATGGAGCATTAAATCCTGCTCTCCTGCTGCGTAAGGGGCAATTTCATAAACATCATAAATAAAATGTACACCTTTTGAATCTAAGTAAATATTGTTCGATAAACTAAAACTATCGGCTTCAATAATAGGTTCATATTCCTTATTGCTATTATTATATTGTTCCCATAAAAGCGTTTTTACTTTCGGTAAATCTTTTTCATTAAATAAATCATTTAATGTCAAAATATGGCGTGTAGTTAGATCAATTGTGAAATAGCGATTACCTTCTATCCCATGAGCACCACCTTCATAGTCATAAAAACTAATCGCAAAGGTTGCAAGTTTTTCTTTTTGCCCGATAAAATTTGTCCATATAGAATGAGAAATTCCAAAAGATGGTGTTTCTTTCGCCTCTTTTTTGTCTTCCTCAAAAGCGGTTTGATAACGTGCTACAAATTGTTCGCGAGAAATAGTTTTCGTTTCTTCGTTTTCAGTCAATTTTTTCCACAATAGATCATTAAGCCAATCAATATTGGTTTTTATTGTTGAAATTGAATACTCAATTTTGGTTTCTTCAGGCTGGTAATCTTCTTTCGATTTAGGATGTTTAATAATTTCAGATTGATTAAATATTTCATCATTTTCCACAAAAATTGCTGGGATTGTTTTTTCTATTTGATCTTTTAATTTGGTATTTTCAGCACTAAGTTGTGCTACTGTTTGATTTAGTTGTTTTATTTTTGCTTCAGTATCTTTATCTTGGCAGCCTGTGAGTAAGATGGCAGAACTAATTAATGCGGCAACGAGCGTTTTTTTCATACTTTTTTCCTTTTTAAATCATAAATCAAAAACATTCTTATCGCGTAGAATATGGCTATTGCCTTTGCGACGTAAAAATCCCATTCGGTCGAAATATTCCATCAGTTGAACGGTAAGTTTGCGTCCGAAATTTAATTTATCACGTACTTCATTTACGGAAACTTTTCCTTGTTCTTCTGCGATTTGTTTGATGAGTCTCGCATAAGCATAGATGGTTTCAGTTAAGAAAAATCTATCTTTCACGATTGGCGTGAGGTAACCCAATTTCCCAGCTTTATACATAAAATTACGCATAATTGATTCATCAATAGCGAGAGCATTTGCCATATCACGTACCCAAATGGCTTGACCTTGGGCTTTTTCAAATTCATCGAGTACACTTGACCAATATTTTTGTTCTTCTTGGCTAAATTGGATTTTATGTTCGGGTAAGTGAAGCCAACCTCGAGTTTGCTGTAATCTTCCCTCTTCTAACATTTCATCAATAAAATGATTGATCAAGTTTTCAGGCTGGTTTAAGGCGGTCATTCGATATAATCTGGCTTTGCTTACACCAAGTTGATCATTATGCTGCTCGTGATAAGTATTAAGTGCGGTTAAAATTTGCTGCGTTTTTTCTTGTATGTAATTAGTATTAAAACACCAATCTTGATAACGTACGGCGTCCCGCTCGACGAGTGCTTTATCTAATTGCAAGGAAGTCAGTTGTTCCGTCCACATTAATTGGCGTGCTGTTGTCGCATTATGTTTAAGGGTAAGCGCAATACGTTGCGAAGCGTTCTCTGCCAATGCTAAATTCGCTAGGAAATTTAACCGCACTTCAGTACGTTTATGACGTTTTGGCGAGTTAATTTCCAATACTCGTGCGCCGGCAATTAAGGTTTTTGTATCGCCACTGCGTAAAATAAGTTTGTCTCCAAAAGCCAAGAATAATGGCGAATCTAATATGATTTCAGCTAAAGTGCGGTCATTTTTTGCGGCATTTTTTCCCTGTAATAAGGTGAGTTTACCCGTAGTGCGACTTGCGCCGTGATAAATATGCACTGGTTGGCTTTCATTTAATGGTACTTCAGCCAAAATTTGTACACTGATGCGATCTGTTGGTGGAAGTGGCTCATTCTGCAATAACCAATCACCTCGTTTCATTGATGTGCGGTCTAAATCAGCATTTAAATTTAACGCTAAACGTTGCCCCGCAATACCTTGTTCGCTTGATGTATTTTGTGCGTGAATCGCTTTTATACGAACTTTCTGTCCAGTGGAAAGGTAAATTTCATCGTTTACTTTCACTGTTCCTGAAAAGGCTGTGCCTGTCACGACGGTACCCGCCCCTTTTACGTTGAATACTCGATCTATTGCGTAGCGGAAAGGTTTCTGGGTATCAGATAATTCAGGTAGATTAGCTAAGTAATGACGTAATTCACTGATGCCTTGTCCTGTTTCTGCTGAGGTAACGAAGTAATTAGCATCACGTAAAAAACTATAATTTTGTTTAATTTCTTGGATTAACGATTCTATTTGCGCTGAATTTGCACGATCTGCTTTTGTGATAATAACAATAATTTCGTGGAATTGAAGTTGGCGTAATATCGCTAAATGTTCTTTTGTTTGCGTCGCAACCCCTTCATCCGCAGCGACAATTAACATTGCATAATGCACACCACCTAAACCTGCCAGCATATTTGACAAGAATTTTTCATGCCCCGGCACATCAATAAAGCCAAGTACTTTGTTTTCTAACGGCAGATAGGCATACCCCAAATCAATGGTCATTCCGCGTTTTTTTTCTTCTGGTAAATGTGCGGTACTTGTGCCAGTTAATGCTTTTAATAATGCTGTTTTGCCGTGATCAACGTGACCTGAAGTAACAATAATCATAGTTCATCCAATGTATTTAATAATGTTTCAATAGCTGCAAGGCTACGTAAATCTAGCCAAATTTTTCCGTTTTCCATTCGCCCAATAATAGGTTGGGAAAGTTGTTTAAAACGAGCTGAAAGTGCGGAAAGTTTTACGTTTGTTTTTTCTGCAATAGTAACAGCCACGGAAGGGATTCTTTCCATTGGTTGTGAGCCACTACCGATTTGTGCTTGGCTAGCTTCAATTTGAATATCAAATTGTGAATTTAAGCGAGATTCTAACCGCTCTTTGAGACGCATAGCATTTATTTTGAGTTGTTTTAATGGTTGCGTGAGTAAGTACAAAGTTGGTAATTTTTCAGTTAATTTTTCAGGATTTAAATACAAACGTAATGTGGCTTCTAAGCCAGCTAAAATGACTTTATCGCAACGTAATGCACGCTTGAGAGGATGGGCTTGTAATTGTTCGATCCATTCTTTTTTACCCACAATAATGCCTGCTTGCACGCCACCAAGCAATTTATCGCCAGAGAAAGAGACCAAACCCACACCTTGTGCGACTTTTTCTTGCACAGTTGATTCTTTTGGTAAGCCATATTGGCTTAAATCTATCAATGCGCCGCTACCTAAATCAGTGACTACTGGTACATTCATTTCTCGGCCTAGTTCCGCAAGCTCTTCTTCTGAAACTGAAGAGGTAAAACCACAAATTTGATAATTGCTGCTATGCACTTTCATTAAAAAAGCCGTATTTTCAGTGATAGCATTACGATAATCTTTCAGATGGGTACGATTAGTGGTGCCCACTTCCACTAAATAGCATCCAGCTTGTTCCATAATATCTGGAATACGAAATGCACCGCCGATTTCAATTAATTCGCCACGAGAAATAATTACTTCTTTACCTTGAGCAAAGGTCGCTAACATTAACAATACCGCAGCAGCGTTGTTATTCACTATGCAGGCAGCTTCAGCACCTGTGAGTTTGCATAATAATTCACTGATGTAATTATCGCGATGACTACGCTTACCTTTATCTAAATCATATTCAAGCGAAACATTTTTTTGCATCACAGAAAGCGCTGCTTGTTGTGCTGCTTCAGACCAAAGTGCCCGCCCAAGATTTGTGTGCAATACCGTACCTGTCAGATTATGCACCGCTTTGATTTGTACTTGGTTTTGTTTTTGTAGGCGAGAATGAATTTCTACAAAAGTGCGGTCAAAATTAGAAAAATATTCAGGAAGTTGATTGTTTTTTTTTATAAATTGACGAGCTTGGGTTAATAATTCTCGACATGTTGCCACGACTGCAGTGTGACCAAATTCGGTAATAAGTTGTAGACCTTGAGGTGTTTTGAGAATTTTATCAACGGAAGGTAGTTGTTGAAAAAGTGCGGTCATTTTTGAATCCGTTTAAAATAACGTTGAACTGCTGATTAATTTACGCTAAAGTAACTGCAATTTCAACCACGGAGGGGCGTCATCTCCGGTGAGGTGGCAGGATTTCAAATCCTGTTGAGGACGCCAGCGTTCTTGGGTGGGTTCAACTCCCATTCCCCTCCGCCAATCCATATAAACCTTTGAATTTATCGCTAGGATATAATATTTACCCCAACATTTTCTTTAACTGATACAAATACGCCAAGGCTTGTTTAGGGCTTAAATCATCGGGATCCAGTTTTTCAATAGCCTCTCTTAGTGCATCCGTTTCTTGTTCAAACAATAATTCGCCCTGATTGTGATTGGCTTCACGCAACGCTTGAATTTGCTGTTCGGCTGAATAGCTTGAGTTTTTTTCTAATTGTGTCAATTTCTGTTTTGCTAGTTTAATGACGGATTGTGGCACGCCTGCCAAAGCCGCGACTGCCAAACCATAACTTTTATTTGCAGCGCCATCTTGTACGGCGTGCATAAAGGCGATGGTGTTGTTATGCTCAAGGGCATCTAAATGAATATTCGCGATGCCTTCTAGCTGTTCTGGCAATGCAGTTAATTCAAAATAATGGGTGGCAAATAATGTAAGCGAGCGGATTTTTTTGGCTAACCATTCCGCACAAGCCCAAGCTAAGGATAAGCCATCATAAGTGGATGTGCCACGACCGATTTCATCAATAAGCACGAGACTTTGCTCAGTGGCTTGGTGAAGAATATTTGCCATTTCCGTCATTTCCACCATAAAGGTTGAACGCCCCGAGGCTAAATCATCAGACGCACCAATTCGAGTAAAAATACGATCAATCGGCCCAATTCGCGCACTGTCTGCTGGCACAAAGCTACCGATATACGCAAGCAATGTAATTAATGCGGTTTGACGCATATAAGTACTTTTACCACCCATATTTGGCCCAGTGATAATTAACAAATGACGGTTGTGATTTAACTCCACTGGATTGGCAATGAAAGGATCTTTCAATACTTGTTCCACAACAGGATGGCGACCATTTTCAATTTTCACACTCACTTCATCACAGAATGTTGGCATAACGTAATTGAGGGTATCTGCGCACTCAGCAAGATTGACTAACACATCCAATTCAGAGAGTGCAAGGCTAGCCAGTTGTAATGAACCTAAGTGCGGTAATAATAAATCAAACAATTCATCGTAAAGCTGCTTTTCTAATGCTAACGCTGCACCTTTCGATTTCAGCACTTTGTCTTCATATTCTTTGAGTTCAGGAATAATGTAACGCTCAGCATTTTTCAGAGTTTGACGGCGAACATAATGAATTGGGGCTTTATGCGCTTGGCCTTGGCTAATTTGAATGTAATAACCATGCACTGCATTAAAACCGATTTTTAGCGTATCAATACCTGTACTTTCACGTTCACGTTTTTCGAGATTTTCCAAATATTGCGTTGCACCATCAGACAGCATACGCCATTCGTCCAACTCCGCATGGTAACCTTCAGCAATTACACCACCATCCCGAATTAAAAGCGGAGGCGTTTCAATCAATGCACGTTGCAATAAATCCCATTGCTCACTGAAATCGGCAATTTGGCTGAAAAGTGCGGTTAAAAATGGCGATGTTTTTTGTTGCACAATCGTGCGTAATGCAGGAATTTGTTCTAAGGCTGTGCGTAAGCGAGTGAGATCGCGAGGACGCGCTGAACGCAGAGCCACACGCGCTAAAATACGTTCCATATCGCCGACTAATTGCAAATAAGGTTGGAGTTCATCGACTAAATCAAAATTCAGAATTTCCGCAATCGCTTGTTGGCGTTGTTTTAATTTTTCCACATCACGAATAGGCTGATGAATCCAACGTTTCAGCAAACGACTGCCCATTGGCGTAACGCATTTATCCAAGACAGAGGCTAACGTATTTTCTGTGCCACCCGAAAGATTTTGTGTTAATTCAAGATTTCTGCGCGTGGCGGCATCTAACTGAATGCAGTCTTGGTTTTGAATTAAGCTAATGCTTTGAATATGAGGTAATGCGGTACGTTGGGTTTCTTTTGCATATTGCAATAAACAACCTGCCGCACTTAAGCCGAGAGGGGATTTTTCTACACCAAAGGCGCGTAAATCTTTTGTGCCAAATTGACGATTTAATAACGTAATGGCAGTGCTAAGTTCAAATTCCCAAATCGGGCGACGGCGTAATCCTTTACAATGTTCTATGGCTGCCATTTCATTAAATTCTTCACAATACAGCAATTCTACAGGCACAATACGTTGCAATTCCGCACGCAATGTTTCTTTATCTGCAGGTTCACAAAGCTGAAAACGCCCAGAAGTCATATCTAAAGTGGCTAATCCAAATTTTTCTTTTTCTTGATATACCGCAGCAATCAGATTGTCTTGGCGTTCAGGCAACAGTGCTTCATCACTGACCGTACCGGGCGTAACAATTCGCACAATTTGACGTTCTACAGGTCCTTTGCTTGTAGATGGATCACCAATCTGTTCACAAATCGCCACAGATTCGCCTAACTGCACTAATTTTGCTAAATAACCTTCCACCGCGTGATAAGGCATTCCTGCCATTGGAATGGGCTGTCCTGCAGATTGCCCTCGTTTCGTCAAAGAAATATCCAACAATGCCGCCGCTTTTTTCGCATCGTCATAAAACAACTCGTAAAAATCCCCCATGCGATAAAACAACAAAATATCTGGATTCTCTGCTTTGAGTTTTAGATATTGTTGCATCATTGGCGTGTGCTGTTGGAAATTTTCTTCGGAAATCATCTAATTACCTGCTTTGAAACTGAATAAAGATAGGTTTTATGGCGGCTATTTTAGGTGCCGAAAGGGGAAAAAGCCAGATAAAAAAGTGCGGTAAAAATTTGTTGAGATTTTTTACCGCACTTAAAATTGATATTTTCCCCTTAGAACTTAAAGAAAGGTAAGCAGCCAAACATTGCAAGAAAATGGAAAATAGCTACAAAAACACCAAATAATGCAATAAAGATTATTAAACCATTTCCACCACACACTCGGAATGTTGCAGCTGTATTTATTTTGCGGGATTTATAGGCAAGAAGAGCAGGAATTATACTTGTCCAAATCGTAGCTACCGCACCAGCATACCCAATAGCTTTTAAGAAACCCAATGGAAATAAAATTGACATAATTAGTGGAGGTAGGAAAGTCACAGCCCATGACTTTGTTCGTCCAATTTTACAATTATCAAATTTAAAGAAATCAGCCAAATAATCAAATACGCCTAATCCTACGCCAATAAAAGATGATAAAATTGCGGCGATAGAAAAGGCATTAATCATTTGTTTAACCGTGTTAGATTCGATTACTCCACCTAATGTGTTAAGTAAAATATCTAAATTACCATCACTGGCAATTACTGGAGCAAATTGATCTCGCGGTAAGTTGCCAAAAATAGAGAAAATCCAAAGTAAATAAAGCGTAAGAGCAATTGCTGTTCCACCTAAGATAGCGTATTTTGCTTTTTTTTCTTCCCCATAGTAAGCTCGCATCGTACAAACAGAATGATGATAGCCAAAAGATGTTAATGCAACGGGAAACATTCCTACCGCATATTTTGCATAATTTGTCTCCTTTCCACCAATATCTAATAAAGTGTCTAAACTAATATTAGTTGCTAATCCATAAGTACTAAAAATAAAAGTAAAACCCATGCATACAATCAATAAAACAGATATTCTGTCTACAATGCGAGTGGAGTGCCAAACAAAGAAGGAAAAAACTAATACAAATACAGTGGAACAAATTGCCAATGTAGATGAACCAAAATCAATCCACGGTTTAATAAGGTTTTCTAGTATACCGCCAGATGCAGTGGTATAAGCATAAAGTAAAATACCCCCGACAAAATATACCGCAAGATTATTAATAGAATTGACAGTTGAACCGAGCATATCTTTAGTTACAGTACTAAATGAAGCTCTTAAATCATAAGTAGAGTAGGCCTCAAGTAATAACCAGCCTGACAATGTCATGACTATCATTGTTAAGCAAATTACTAATACTGACCATATTGTCCAAGCACCCGCGCCAGATGTCGGCAAACCAAGCATTCCTGCCCCAACACAAACACTAGCAATAATACACGCACCACCAAAGATGGAAGGTTGTTTTTTCATAGAACATCCTTATCAATAACAAATTATTGAGTTAGCTGTTGATAAAAAAATGCAGTTCAAAATGAACTGCATTTTTCGTGATATTATTCAACTTCTTTTAAACGTGCCGTAAAGTGGCGGAGAACTTTTGGTTCATAAGTAAAGGTTAAACCCTTAATATTCTCTGCATTTTCTTTCACTTTTTGGAATGCCTCAATAATGAAATCCATATGCGTTTGCGTATAAGTTGCACGTGGTATAGTTAAGCGTAAAAGCTCCGCTGGACATGGTAGTTGTTTACCCGTCTTCGGATCTCGTCCTAATAAAAATGAGCCAATTTCTACCGCTCTTATACCTGCAACTTTATAAAGTTCGCAAGAAAGTGCTTGTGCTGGGAATTGGTCGGCTGGAATATGTGGTAATAATTTACCTGCATCTACGAACGCTGCGTGGCCACCTGGTTGTTGGCAAGGCACACCAATTTTTTCTAAGCCTGCAACCAAATATTCAATTTGTGCGATACGATAAGCCAGCCATTCTTGGCGCATACCATCATGCAAGCCAACAGCCAAGCGTTCCATTGCCCCCCCTTCTAAACCCCCATAAGTAGGGAACCCTTCTTGCACAACACAAAGCGTTCTACATTCGTGATAGACTTCCTCCATTGATTTATCTTTAAACGCTAAAATACCTCCCATTGGCACCATAGCATCTTTTTTGGCGGACATCGCTAAACCATCAGCATAGCGATAGCTTTCGTAAGTAATTTGTTCAATAGTCCAGTCTTTATAAGCTTCTTCACGTTGTTGAACAAAATAGGCGTTTTCTGCAAAACGAGCTGAATCCATGATGACTGGAATGTCGTATTTACGCGCAATTTCATACATGCCTTTTAAGTTTGCAATAGAAACCGGCTGACCACCCGCAGAGTTACAAGTAATGGTACATACAATGTAAGGTACATTATGTGCTCCCGCCTCTTGAATGCCTTTTTCTAATTTTTCTAAATCGAAATTACCCTTAAATGGATGTTTTGCTGTTGTATCAAATGCCTCTTTGATATAAACATTGCGAACCGTTGCCCCATTAATTTGGCTATGTCCTTGTGTGGTATCAAAGAAATAGTTAGAGAAAACCACCATTTTGCTGCGATCTAAACCTTTCTCACGTTCACGTTTAGCAATCAATACTGGAATATAAATTTGTTCAGCACCGCGGCCTTGATGAGTAGGAATTGTATATTCATAACCAAAAATATCTTTCACTGCTTTAGCTAACGCATAATAACTGCGACTGCCACTATAGGCTTCATCGCCACGTAACATTGCAGCTTGCATATCTTGTGTAACAGCGCCAGTACCGCTATCTGTGAGTAAGTCAATGAAAATATCTTCACTATCTAATAAAAATGGATTCATGCCTGATTTTAAGATCGCTTGTTCACGATACTCACGAGTAGTTCTTTTTACTGGTTCAATAACACGAATGCGGAAAGGTTCAGGTAAATGTTTAAAATTTTCCATAGCAAAATCCCCAAAAATTAATTTGCTTAGTTTAAATAAAAAATTATTTTCTAAAATGAAAACACGTTGATGGTTAATAAGAAAGGATTAATAAATTATGGGAAAATAAAAAGATAATCTTGGATCAACAAGAACCCAAGTTTGGTTAGGAGAGAGCAAGTTGAGCATATTAAACTCCTTTTAAGAGAAGAGATACTTAATAAAACTTAACACTGACTTCTAACTACGAAGCATTATCAGAATAATATAAAATTTAACATTGTCATCTATTATTTTTTGATTTTGTGATACTCCTCACAGAATATTTTTAATAAAAAAGTGCGGTAAAAATTTGTTGAGATTTTTTACCGCACTTTCTAAAGAGATCTTAACGTTTTGGTAGATAACGCACTGGATCTACTGATTTGCCTTTGTAGCGAATTTCAAAGTGGAGTTTCACGGTATTTGTACCAGAGCTACCCATTTTTGCGATGTCTTGACCAGCTTTGACTTCTTGTTGATCAGCGACAAGAATTTTGTCGTTATGCGCATAAGCACTTAAGAAATCATCATTATGTTTGATGATGATTAAATTACCGTAACCACGTAAAGCATTGCCAGCATACACTATTCGCCCTGCTGCAGCCGCTTTTACAGCTTGTCCTCGTGAACCGCTAATATCAATCCCTTTGTTACCGCCATCTGTGCTTGAGAAACCTTGAATAATATTACCTGAAGTCGGCCATTGCCACGCAACATTTGAGGCGATTGGTGCAACGACATTTGCATTAATCGGTGTGCTATTCGCATTATTTACAGATGATGTAACCTGTGTTGATGAAGTTGCCACAGATACACTAGACGATATGCCAGCCTCTGATTTAATGGGGCCAATAATAGTACCGTCAGATCCTATTTGAGTACCGTTTGCACCCGGAGTATAAGTGACGGCTGGTTTAGCTGGCATTGCTGTTGATGCCGTGACTGCAGGTTGTTTTACAGAAACCGTTGTAGTAACCGTTTTTGTGCCACAATTAGAAATCTTTAAAACTTGCCCTAAACTTAAATTATAAGGTTCGGATAGGTTATTCAACGCTGCCAATTCTTTTACATCAATTCCTGCTAAGTAAGCAATCAAGAACATTGTATCGCCTTTGTTTACTTTATAGGTATTGCCTTTGTAAGAGCCTTTTGAAATTTTGCTGTAATCTGGTGCATTGGTATTTGGATTACGTGGGATATTAATATGCTGTCCATCTACACAATCAGCAATTGTTTTGGTAACTGTTTTTGTTTGTACTGTGCTAACTACCGTTTTCGGAGAGGGTTGAAATGCAGGTTGCGCAGGTGCTGTTGGCATTGCTGGTTGTTGATTAATCGGTTGAAAATTTGGTTGTGGCGTGACCATATTTCCCATTGTAGGTAATGAATTTTTTTGAATTTCAGGTTGCCAAGCACCACCTACATTATTGCCATTTACAGATTGCACTACACTAGGGGAAAGATTTCCATCTGCATCAGAAATAGGTGCAGGAGAATTAGAGGTACAAGCCGATAATACAACAAGACTTAAAGGGAGTAAGAGAAACGATTTGTTCATAGTTATTCCTTATTGTTCCGTTATTATTTCATTTTTATTTCATTTGTGTTGGTATCGTATTTTTTTGAATTTCTGGCATAAAACTACCGCCAGCAACGGCACCTGTGCCTTCTACTGGTTGCATAATGCCATTTGGTAATGCATCTGGATCTTTAACTGGTTCTGATGCACATCCAACCAAAAGAAATCCAGCTACTAAAACAAGACTTAATTTGTTCATTTTCTATCCTAGTTTTTCAGTATAAAGTAAGCGATGACAGCCAGTACAACCACTGACCAGCCAATAATCTCAATAGATTTTCGCAATTTTGCTGCGAATTTCTCCCCACCCCACGCGGCTAATTTTGCCACCAGCAAGAAACGCGCTAAACGTGAAATAAATGCGGTGATGACAAAAGGGAAAAATGCCATTTGCATCACGCCAGAGCAGAGAGTAAACACCTTGTAAGGAATTGGGCTAAAACCTGCCACAAACACAACTAATACGCCCCATTGCTTAAACCAACTGACGGCTTTTGCCCAATGCACAGCATATCCCCATTGTTGTACAATGTTTTCCACCCAGTCCGTTGCATAAAAACCAATTGCATAACCAATAACTCCACCGATGACAGAAGCAATTGCCGTATAAAATGCAAATTTAACTGCACTTTTAGGCTTTGACATAGACATTGGGATCAACATCACATCGGGCGGAATAGGAAAAAATATCGCCTCGATAAAACTGACAAAAGAGAGCCAAAAAACAGCAAAACGATGTTTTGACCATTCCATCGTTTTATCGTACATCGTGCCGAAAATTTTCATATTTTTCTCTATTTGGTAAATTCCTGATCTAACCAATTTTGTAAAGAAAGCAATGAATGATGCGCGGTAAGATCCGCTTGAATTGGCGTAATAGACACATAGCCATTCTTCACGGCATAAAAATCTGTTCCCTCGCTTTCATCTTCGGGTAATGCTGAAGGACCAATCCAATAAATGGTTTCATCACGCGGATCTCTTTGTTTAATCACTTCAACGGAAGATGAACGATAACCTAATCGACATACTTTATATCCTTTTAATTCTTCAAAAGGTAAGTCTGGTACATTGATGTTAATCACTTCACGAGGGTTTAATAATTGATGCTGTAATTTAGGAATAAGATCACATACCACTCGTGCTGCTGTTTCATAATGCTGACGACCATCTAACGAAACCGCAATAGCGGGCAAACCTAAATGACGCCCCTCAAGGGCAGCAGCCAAAGTGCCAGAATAAATCGTATCATCGCCCATATTACAACCTGCGTTAATGCCTGATACCACTAAATCTACTTGGCCAGATAAAAATCCGTTTAACGCTAAATGTACACAATCTGCTGGTGTGCCGTTCACACAATAATCGCCATTGTCTAAATGGCGTGGGCGAAGTGGCTCCACTAATGTGAGCGAGCTTGATGCTGCACTTCGATTACGATCGGGTGCAACAATAATGACTTCTGCAATTTTTCTTAATTCCATTGCTAAAACTTGAATGCCTTCCGCATGAAAACCATCATCATTACTAACTAAAATTCGCATTATATTTCCTTATTCTTCTGTGTAATTTACTAACTCACGAACTAATGCCGTGGCATAACTGCCTGCTGGCAAATAAAATTTTAAACGCAAGCCTTCTGGCTCAAATGCCCAAGAAAACCCTTTTGCTTTCATTAACAATGGGCGACGCACTGCTTTCATTCTTTCTTGTTTCATTAAAGAATCGAAAGCTGAATGTTGATTTACGATTTCATTTTCAATATCGCTTGCTGCTAAAATATCTTCGCCAATTAAAGGAGCAGTGAGTAAAATATCTTGATTTTCTAACCGCACTTGCAAGGCAGTTAAGTCTTCTTTTTCATCCGCTTTGAACCAACTGTGCGAACCTGCTAATTGCACAATATCATTTGGTAAAACTTGATTTGTTGCGCCCTTTGCAATACGCGCAGCCACAACCAGATTAAAAATTTCACTGCGCGCGGCGGAAAGATAAAAACTGCGTTTTTTGCGATCTTTTACCTTGATTTCCCCTTGAGCCCAACGCAATGCTTGCGTGAGGTTATGACCTTCCCGACCAAAACGTTGTTCCGTAAAATAATTTGGGAAACCAAAATTTGCCACAAAATCTAACCGCACTTTAAGCTCATCAGATTCTTCTGCACCGCGTAATAAAATATCGAAATAATTTCCTTCAAGGCTACCCGTGCGAATTTTTCGGTTATGTCGAGTAACCGTTAAAATCTCTACGCCATCTAATTCAAATTGACTGAAATCGGGCGTTTCCATTCCTGGCATTTGCAAGCAAAACCATTGTTCTGTCACCGCTCGACGATCTTTCAACCCTGCATATCCCATATTGCGTTCAGAAACACCAGCAAATTTAGCTAATTTTTCGCCAACAAATAAGGTGTTGCAATCTGTTTTTCGTACATACAATGCAACAAACTCTCCATCGCCCGACATTTCATAGCCTAAATGCTCTTTTACAATAAAATCCGCGCATTCAGCCTTTAAAAGTGCGGTGGTTTTTGGCGGAGTTTTTAATGCCAAATAAGGGAGTTGTTCGAGCATGGTTAAGGGTTCTTTTTTATCGAAAATAATTGTGCGAAATTCTATGCGACTTTTGGTGATTTATCCACTAAAATAACCGCACTTTTGTTCTTGTTGAAGGATTTTATTATGTCAAAATTGGCTGAATTACAAGCAGAAACCCGTGAAATTATCGAAGATTTACTTAATGATGGCAGTGATCCAAATGCGCTTTACATTATTGAGCATCACATCGCACACCACGATTTTGATTTGTTAGAAAAAATTGCGGTTGATGCGTTTAAAGCGGGCTATGAAGTTTCCGAAGCGGAAGAATTTAAAGATGATGACGGTAAACCAATTTTCTGTTTTGACATCATCAGTGAAGTAGAATTAAAAGCTGAAATTATCGATGCACAACAAAAACAAATCCTTCCATTGTTAGAAAAACATAAAGGCATTTATGATGGTTGGGGCACCTATTTTGAAGACCCAAATGCCGATGACGATGAATACGGTGACGATGGGGAATTTTTTGATGATGAAGATGAAGAAGAGCCTCGTGTTCATTAATCCGTAAAGTCTTGCGCGTGGAATAATTTTCGTTACAATGATACGGCTTTTTAACCGATTTTTATAAGGAAAACATAATGAAAGTAGAAAAAAATGTAGTGGTGAGCATTTCTTACCAAGTTCGCACACAAGATGGCGTATTGGTAGATGAAGCTCCAGCAAATCAACCACTAGAATATTTACAAGGTCACAATAATTTAGTAGTCGGTCTTGAAAAAGCACTTGAAGGTAAAGAAGTTGGCGACAAATTTGAAGTACGTGTACAACCTGAAGAAGGTTATGGTGCGTACAGCGAAAATATGGTTCAACGTGTACCAAAAGATGTATTCCAAGGTGTTGATGAACTTGAAGTCGGTATGCGTTTCTTAGCGGATACTGACATTGGCCCAGTTCCAGTGGTGATTACTGAAATCGATGGCGATGAAGTTGTAGTTGATGGAAACCATATGTTAGCGGGGCAAGAATTACATTTCACGGTTGAAGTTGTTGCAGCACGTGAAGCAACGTTAGAAGAAATTGCTCACGGCCACGTTCACGGTGCACACAGCCACGATGATGACGAAGAAGGTCACGGTTGTGGCTGTGGTGGTCATCATCACGAACATAATCACGGCAGCTGTGGTTGCGGCGGTCACTAATTAAAACAGCTCAAAAATTTACCGCACTTTGGCAATGAAGTGCGGTATTTTTTATGAAAAAACCGACAAAATGCACTGAAAATATTGGATCCTAACGAACTTCTCGGTAGACTATAGTGCAATTTACTTAGAAAATTTTAACCCCTTAAAATGAAGAAAAAATCGCTAAAACTCACCGCACTTTTTTTAGCATTAAGTTGCTTTCCCGCATTTGCTGAACAAACTGTTGATATTGAAGTTCAAGGCATTCGTGGTTTCCGTGCTGTGCGTAATACAGATCTCAATGTTAATTTGATTAATAAAGAAGAAATGGATGGCTCCGAACGCTATCAACATTTGGTAACCAAAGCCGTGGATCGTGGTTTGCGTGTGTTTGGTTATTATGAATCTTCCGTGCGTTTTGAACGAAAACAGCGTCAAGGCAAACGCGATTTATTGATTGCTCATGTTACACCAGGCGAGCCAACAAAAATTGCGGGGACTGATGTGCAAATTGAGGGGGAAGCCGCACAAGATGAAAATTTTAATGCATTGCGTAAAAACTTACCGAAAGATGGCGTTTTGGTTGAGCACCAAACTTACGATGATTACAAAACAGCGATTTCACGCTTGGCATTAAATCGTGGGTATTTTGATGGGAACTTTAAAATTTCACGTTTAGAAATCAGCCCTGAAACCCATCAAGCATGGTGGCGAATGTTATTTGATAGTGGTGTCCGTTATCATTATGGCAATATTACTTTTAGCCATTCACAAATTCGGGATGATTACTTAAATAATATTCTTAACATCAAATCTGGTGATCCGTATTTAATGAATAATTTGTCGGATTTAACCAGCGATTTTTCATCTTCAAATTGGTTTAGCTCAGTATTAGTTCAGCCTAATATCAATCATAAAAGTAAAACGGTAGATATAGAAATCATTCTTTATCCACGTAAAAAAAATGCGATGGAACTCGGTGTGGGCTTTGCTACTGATGGCGGCGTTCACGGACAAATAGGCTGGACAAAACCTTGGATTAATAGCCGTGGACATAGTTTGCGTTCAAATCTTTATCTCTCTGCACCAAAACAAACTCTAGAGGCAACTTATCGAATGCCACTGCTTAAAAATCCATTAAATTATTACTATGATTTTGCCGTCGGTTGGGAAGGGGAAAAAGAGAACGATACCAATACGAGAGTGCTTACGTTGTCAGCGTTACGTTATTGGAATAATGCGCATGGTTGGCAATATTTTGGCGGACTTCGTACGCGATACGACAGTTTTACACAAGCGGATATCACTGATAAAACCTTACTTCTTTATCCAACTGTTGGATTTACTCGTACTCGATTACGTGGTGGTTCCTTTGCCACTTGGGGCGATGTGCAAAAAATTACTTTTGATTTAAGCAAACGAATTTGGCTATCAGAATCTTCTTTTATAAAAGTGCAAGCATCTAGCGCGTGGGTTCGTACTTATGCAGAAAATCATCGTATCGTTGCTCGTGCTGAAATCGGGTATTTACATACAAAAGGTATTGAAAAAATTCCGCCTACACTGCGTTTCTTTGCTGGTGGCGATCGTAGTGTGCGCGGTTACGGCTATAAAAAAATTGCGCCTAAAAATAAAAACGGAAAATTAGTTGGTGGTTCGCGATTGCTTACCGCTTCTTTAGAATATCAATATCAAGTCTATCCAAATTGGTGGGCGGCAACTTTTGCAGATAGTGGATTAGCTGCCGATAATTACACGGCAAAAGAATTGCGTTATGGTGCAGGCGTTGGTGTGCGTTGGGCATCGCCAGTTGGTGCGATTAAATTTGATATTGCCACACCCATTCGTGATAAAGATAACAGCAAAAATATTCAATTTTACATTGGACTTGGTACAGAAATTTAAGGTGAATTTATGACAGAACAACTACAACCATCAGAAACTTCACCAAAATTACCTGAGAAACCTAATAAAAAACATTGGGTACGCAAGGCTGTTTGTATCGGAAGTGCGGTCATTTTTATACCTGTTTTAGGTGTTGCTGGAGTGCTTTCTTTCGATGCGGGGCAAAGAGGTTTAATTCAACTTGTCGATAAAATGCTTGATAGTTTTTCCGTTGAGCAAATTGAAGGCGGATTACAAAATGGCTTGGTGTTAAAGAATGTTCGTTATCAAACCGCTGGGATTGAGACACATATTGCACAAGCACGTTTACAGCTCGATTTTGGTTGTTTGCTTTCACGTGAAGTTTGTTTACGAGACTTCACCTTAAATAAACCGACCATTGCGATTAATACTGCATTATTGCCTCCATCGGCACCTGATAATTCAAAGTCTGGCTCAATGAAGCGTATTTCCTTGCCAATTAGTATCAATGCAGAAAATTTGGTGGTGCAAGATTTATCTGTAAACATTGATCAGACTAATATTACGCTTGGAAATTTTAAAAGTGCGGTAAGTTTAAATAATGAAAAAGGCTTAACTATTGCGCCGACTGAAATTAACGATATTTCAGTGATTGCAAAAAAATTGCCCGAAGGTAAACCTGAGCTGAAAGCCAAACAGCCGAATAAACCTGTAGATTGGGCTGCGATTGAGCAATCTTTAACGCCTGCTTTTTTAGGCAATGTATCAGACATAATTCTTCCTTTTGATTTACATATTCCTGAAATTTCAGGCAAAAACTGGCAGTATCAAGCAGTGAATGAAAAAGACGAAACGCTTCAATCTGTTGAAATGTCTAGTTTAATTGCACAGGCGGATACCGTCGATAACCAACTGCAATTACAAAAATTAGCGGTAGAAAGCTCGTTGGGTAATCTTTCTTCACAAGGTAAATTACAACTCGATGGCGATATGCCGCTAGATTTAACTTTAAAATCCCATTTGGAGCCGTTGAAATCCGCTGGAAAAGAAATTCTGCCAGAGAGTGATGTGGATCTTACGCTTTCGGGATCATTGAAAAAATCCACCGCACTTTCTGTGAAAACAAAAGGCGTATTAGATGCTGAACTGAATGGCAACGTGCAATTAGCACAAGATAAAATGCCCTTAAACCTCACATTAAACGTGGCAAAAGGACAATACACTTTTGTAAACACAATGACGCCACTCAAAATTAATGATGTGACGCTTAAACTCACGGGGGATTTACTGAATTATCACGCCGAATTTAAGGGCAATGTGGCAGGAATGAATTATATTCCCGCATCTCAAGTAGACTTTAATGCCGACGGCAAACTTTATGAAATAACCGTAAATAAATTGGGGATAGCTTCATTAGACGGTAAAAGTGAATTTGTGGGTAATGCAAATTGGAAAAATGGTGCAAACTGGGATATTCAAGCCGATTTAGAAAAAATGAATATTGGTTTTTTTGTTCCAGTTATGCCTGCCATATTATCGGGTAAATTACATTCTCGCGGTTTTGCGGACTCTCAAGGTTGGCAAGTGGAAGTGCCTACAGCTGATTTAAATGGAATATTGTCTGCAAAACCAATTAGCTTGAAAGGTTCTGCAACGCTTAATCAAAATGTACTTCTAACCGTGCCTGATTTACAGATTAGATATGGCGAAAATTATCTTAAAGCCAGTGGCGTATTAGATGATCATTCTGATTTTGTGCTAGATATAGATGCACCAAATTTACGTGGTTTATGGTCAGATTTAAAAGGGCGAGTAGCGATTTCTGGTCAAATTACGACACCTAATCTTGATCTTGATTTAACTTCATCCAATTTACATTTACAAGGTTTTCAGTTAGCTAAAGCAAGTATAAAAGGTCATATAAACAATACCCCACTCTCGAGTGGAAAATTGAATATTAAATCAGAACAACTTCATTATGGCGAAAATATTAAACTCCATTTACTTGATCTTGATTTATCAGGCGATGAACAAAATCACAAATTAATCCTAAAATCTCAAGGCGAGCCTGTTGCTGCAAATTTACAAATTAACGGCCATTTTGACCGCACTTTGGAACAGTGGAAAGGCACACTTTCCCAAGCAAAATTTGAAACCCCAATTGGCGATGTAAAATCTAACCAAGCTATTGCGGTGTCTTACGATAACAAACAAACACAAGCCAATATTGCCGCACATTGCTGGCAAAACACAGATATAGAATTATGTTTCCCACAAGCATTCAATGCAGGCAAGCAAGGTAATATCCCTTTCCAATTCAAACGTGTTAATTTGGATTTAATGAATAAACTTATCGAACAAGATAGCCTCAAAGGAAACTTGCAAGCGCAAGGTAATGTGGCTTGGTTTACGGATAAACCATTCCAATTTAGCACAAAAGTAGATGGCAATCATTTAGCTTTCTCTCAAAAATTGGATTACCGCACGTTTAAATTAGATATTCCAAAATTAACCCTTAATGCCGACATTCAAAATAATAATTTGGTTTTAAAAACAGACATCAATTTGCATAATCAAGGCAGAATTGTAGGCGATATTCGTTTAAATGATTTTGTTAAAACTCGCCAACTTGGCGGAACCCTTGCGATAGAACGATTAAACTTGTCGATCGCAAATCAGCTACTTACTAGCGGTGAATCAGTGAATGGTAAGGTAGTCTCGAAGTTGAGTTTCGGCGGGAATTTAGAGAAACCATTATTAAATGGTGACTTCAATATTCGTAATATTCGTACCAAATTGAAATCTATGCCAGTCAATATTACAGATGGCGATATTGCCCTACGCTTTAATGGTAACCGTTCAACATTGCAAGGGAAAATCGAAACAGTAGATAGTCACTTAAACTTAACTGGACGTGCAAACTGGGCGAATATTGAACATTGGACGACAGAATTGAATGCACAAGCAAATAATTTCAACGTGGATATTCCATCTATGGCGAAGCTACGTTTCAGTCCAGATATCACGATAAAAGCCAATCCTAAGGAATTGAATTTAAGCGGAACAGTGGATATTCCTTGGGCACGTATTAAAATTGACAGTCTGCCAGATACTGCTGAGCCAGTCAGCGAAGATGAAGTGATTTTAAACGGCCCGCACAAGAGCAAAGAAGAACTGATTAAACGTGAATTTGCCGCAAAAACGAAATCAGGAATGGATATTCGCTCTGATTTACGCATCAATATTGGTAAAGACGTCAGCCTTGATGCCTATGGCTTAAAAACCAATCTTGATGGTTTACTTTCTGTGAAACAAGACAAAGGCAATTTAGGTTTATTCGGGCAAATCAATTTAACCAAAGGTCGCTATGCTTCTTTCGGACAAGATTTACTCATTCGTAAAGGGCTTATTAGTTTTTCTGGGCAAGCGGCACAACCTACGTTGAATATTGAGGCTATTCGTAATCCTGAAACAATGGAAGACAGCAAAATTACTGCTGGAGTGAGAGTGATTGGCATAGCCGATAGCCCAGAAGTCACTATTTTCAGTGAACCAAGCAAACCACAAGATCAAGCACTTTCTTATTTATTAACAGGTCGTTCGTTAGAAAGTAGTGGAGAAGTGGGTTCAACGGGATCAGTTGGTGCAGCATTAATTGGTTTAGGCATTTCAAAGAGCGGTAAATTAGTGGGCAGTATTGGCGAAGTTTTTGGTATTCAAGACTTAAACCTTGGTACATCTGGCGTGGGCGATAAATCTAAGGTTACAGTAAGTGGCAATATTACCAATCGCTTACAAATAAAATATGGCGTAGGTTTATTTGATGGGTTAGCAGAAGTTACATTACGTTATCGCCTAATGCCACAGCTTTATTTTCAATCCGTTTCTAGCACAAACCAAGTGTTTGATTTACTTTATAAATTTGAATTTTAGGAATGTTATGAATGACGCTATTTTAGAACCCAAACATCGTGGCAATGTACGTGAAATTGCCGCAATTGATCTTGGCTCAAACAGCTTTCATATGATTGTTGCGCGTATTGTAAACGGCTCAATCCAAGTGCTTTCGCGCTTAAAACAAAAAGTTAAACTCGCGGAAGGCTTAGATGAAAATGCGGTGCTTAATCAAGAGGCTATCACACGTGGCGTGAATTGCTTAGCCTTATTTGCCGAACGTTTACAAGGTTTTCCTATGGAAAACGTCAATGTAGTTGGCACTTATACGTTACGAAGAGCGGTGAATAATGACGAATTTTTACGTCAAGCAGCCAAAGTTTTCCCCTATCCCATTAATATTATTAGTGGGCAAACGGAAGCTAAAACCATCTACGCTGGCGTATGCCATACTCAGCCAGAAAAAGGCAGAAAGCTTGTTATAGATATTGGTGGCGGCTCGACAGAAATGATTATCGGCGATGATTTCACGCCGCTTATGGCTGAAAGCCGACATATGGGATGCGTGAGTTTTGCGACTCAATTTTTTTACCGATGGCATCATTTCCCCAGAAAACTTTCAACGCGCGCGCCAAAGTGCGGTCAATAAAATCGAAGATTTAGGCTTTGAATATCGCAAATTAGGTTGGCAATCTGTGCTCGGCTCATCGGGGACGATTAAAACTGTTGCGCAAGTCATTGCGACTAATCTCGATCCAAATGGAACCATTACAGCCGAGCGATTAAATGCTCTAATTGAACAAACACTACAAGCCAAGCATTTTACCGAGCTAAATATTAACGGTTTAAACCAAGACCGTGTGGATGTTTTTGTACCCGGTTTAGCGATTTTAAGTGCAGTGTTTGAGGTTTTTCATATTCAACAAATGCGCTATTCTGACGGTGCATTGCGCGAAGGCGTCATTTATAGCCTAGAAAAAACTTCCAAGTTGCAGATATTCGAGCGTGCACCGCTTGAGGGTTAAGTGAGCAATTCAATATTGACCAAGCTCAAGCTCATCGCGTTGCGGATAGTGCTAATTTACTCAGTGCGCAATATTTATGGGAGAAAAATTTAGGGCAAGCTAAATACTTGCCCTATTTTTATAATTTGACGGTCTGAAATAACGCTTTTATTTCATCCAATGATAATAATCTAAATGAGCCATTTTCTAATCCATTAATAGATAATGAGCCCATACTCACTCTCACTAATCGTAAAGTGGGGAAACCAATATGCGCAGTCATTCTCCGCACTTGGCGGTTGCGCCCTTCACTAATCTTAATTTCTAACCAGCTTGTGGGAATATTTTTCCGTTCTCGGATAGGTGGATTGCGTTCCCATAAATTTGGCTCTGAAATTAACCGCACTTGAGCCTGTTTAGTCATACCATCTTTGAGTTCTACACCCTTTCTGAGTTGTGCTAAATCGGTTTCTTCAGGGATACCTTCCACTTGCACCCAATAAGTTTTTTCTGTTTTAAATTTTGGATCTGCCAAACGATGTTGTAATTCGCCATTATTGGTTAAAATCAGTAACCCTTCACTGTCTCTATCTAATCGACCTGCCGCATAAACATTTGGAATTGAGATAAAATCTTTTAAAGTGGCGCGCCCTTGTTCGTCGGTAAATTGCGTGAGTACATCAAAAGGTTTATTGAATAACACAGCTTTGGTTTCATCCAATGACAACGTTTTAGGTTTTGATTTTGGCTTAAAAGTGCGGTGAAAATTAACCGCACTTTTTCCTTTAGACGGCAATTTTCCTGCCGAAAAATTTTTCTTCATTGAATTAGATTTCTATTTTGAAAGATTTGTAACATCATAACAAAACTTCGGCCTGTAGTAATGATGATTACTTGAGTGAACCTGAAAAACTAAAAAGGCTAAGCCAGTAAAAAACTGAGCTTAGCCCCCAAACTAAATTTTTAGAATCGATATTTAAATCGATCTTTTTAATGGAAAATTATTTGCCATCCCAAGCTTGTACTGCATCTAAACGAGCTTTGATTTGGCCTTGTGTATCTTTTTTGAAATACCCTTCAGCTAAACCGCCTTCCCAGCCACCGTAGTTTGCGTTAGGTAACATGATGAAAGTTTTACCAAATTTGCCTTGGTTTTGATCAACGAATGCACGGCGGTCAGCGTTTAATTTGCCATATACGGTATTACCGAAGTCATCTAAGTTATCGCCTACATAAAGTACGATTTCATAGCCTTGTTTTTCAATTTCTGCAAAACGAGCCGCTTTAGCTGATTTGTCTTTTTTCAAATAAAATGCAGATTCTTCCACGCCATTGAAACCTAAGCGTTTCATATCATCAATAGTGCCTGCTTTTTCAGAGCTGTCTTTGCGGTTTGTTACGTAGAACACTTTACCTTTGTGGCTGTTTACATAATTATTAAATTCTACCGCACCCGGAACGGCACGAGATTGACGTGCGTCTACCCAACGAGTCCAATCTTTACCATCGAATGGTTTGTTATTTTGAACTTGCCAGCCAGCATAAGGGCTGTTGTCTAACATAGTTTCATCTAAATCAGCCACAACCGCTTTTTTCTTACCTTTTGCCACTTTTGCGTGATCAAATGCAACTTTTGCCGCATTGTACGCTTGATAAGCTAATGCTTTATATTCGCCAGAATCTTGCATCCAGTTTAAGCCAAGAACAGCTTGTTGTTGTAATTGCATATTTGCTTGTTCTTCTGATTTCATTTGGTGTGCACCACAGCCAGCTAAGACAAGAGCAGAAAGAGCCGTAAGTGCGGTCATTTTTAACGTTGTTTTCATATTATGTTCCTATTCATTAAGGATATAGTAAGTCTTTCTGAAAAACACTTTTCAATTGAAAAGATAATTTCATCATAGACGGCATTAATAACCGTAAGTAAACTTACCTACGGTTATAATAGAAATTATTTTATTCCTTTTAAGAATTCCACGCAAGTATCTGGGAAATCAGTAAATACACCTGTTACCCCTGATTTATTCAATAAGGCATCATACATTTGATTTACGTCTGTGAAAAACGCGGGTAGTGCATCTTTACGCAAAATTTAAACTAAGGTGCAATTATGAGCGAAAAATATGTGGTAACTTGGGATATGTTTCAAATGCATGCCCGAAAATTATCAGAACGTTTACTTCCAGCTTCTCAATGGAAAGGTATTATTGCGGTGAGTCGCGGTGGTTTATTTCCAGCGGCTGTATTGGCTCGTGAATTGGGTCTTCGTCATATTGAAACCGTTTGTATCGCAAGTTATCACGATCATAACAACCAGGGAGAACTACAAGTTCTTCATGCAGCCCAAGTGCCAAATGGTGGCGAAGGATTTATCGTGGTAGATGATTTAGTTGATACGGGTAATACTGCGCGTGCGATTCGTCAAATGTACCCTAATGCAAAATTTGTCACTGTATTTGCAAAACCTGCAGGTGCGGAATTAGTGGATGATTACGTAATTGATATTCCACAAAATACTTGGATTGAGCAACCTTGGGATTTAGGTTTAACCTTTGTTCCACCTCTCTCTAGAAAATAATTTTTATACAGATACAGAATAAAAGAGCGGTCAAAATAAAAGAAGTTTTGACCGCTCTTTTTGTATGAGAATTAATTTATAAATTATTCTTCATCTTCTTTTGCCCATTCTAATGAGCGTTTAACTGCTTTTTTCCAGCCTTTGTAGCGACGTTCACGTTTTTCATTGTCGCTGTCTGGGCTGAAAGTGCGTTCTACACGGGCTTTATCGCGAAGCTCGTCTAAATCTTTCCAGAAGCCTGTTGCTAAACCAGCAAGATAAGCTGCACCTAGAGCGGTCACTTCTTTCACAACTGGGCGCTCTACATTTACATCTAAAATGTCAGCTTGGAATTGCATTAAGAAGTTATTGTTTGTCGCACCACCATCTACACGGAGATATTGTAATCGTTCACCCGAATCTGATTGCATAGCCTCTAAGACATCACGGGTTTGGTAAGCAATAGATTGTAAGGTTGCTCGAACAATATGATTACAGTTTGCACCGCGAGAAAGACCAAAAATCGCACCGCGCGCATATGGATCCCAATATGGTGCACCTAAGCCTGTGAAAGCTGGAACAACATATACGCCATTACTATCAGTCACTTTTTGTGCAAAGTATTCAGAGTCAAAACTATCGTGAACAGTTTTGAGTTCATCACGGAGCCATTGGATTGATGCACCCGCGATAAATACTGAACCTTCTAAGGCATATTCTGGTTCGCCTTTTGCATTACAAGCAATGGTTGTGAGTAGTCCATTTTTGGATGTAATAGCTTTGTTACCCGTGTGGAGTAACATAAAGCAACCTGTGCCGTAAGTGTTTTTGGCTTGGCCTGCATGTACGCAAAGATGTCCGTAAAGAGCGGCTTGTTGGTCACCAGCAATCCCTGCAACAGGAATACGCACACCACCTTTACCACCGATATTGGTTTGGCCGTAAATTTCAGAAGAATTACGTACTTCAGGTAATATTGAACGAGGAATATTCAAGATTTCAAGCATCTTGTCATCCCATTGTTTAGTATGGATGTTAAATAACATGGTACGAGATGCGTTGGTATAATCGGTTACGTGCACTCGGCCTTGAGTCAATTTCCATACAAGCCAAGTATCAACGGTACCAAATAATAATTCGCCTCGTTCAGCTTTTTCTCGTGCGCCTTCAACGTTATCCAAAATCCATTTTACTTTTGTACCAGAGAAGTAAGGGTCAACCACTAAGCCTGTGGTATTACGAATATATTCTTCATGGCCATCGGCTTTTAATTTATCGGTAATGTCTGCAGTACGGCGGCATTGCCAAACGATCGCGTTGTAAACAGGTGTACCGGTTGATTTTTCCCATACAATGGTGGTTTCACGTTGGTTGGTGATACCGATAGCAGCGATTTCATCAGATGTAATGCCCGCTTTTGCAACGACTTCGTTTAAGGTTGAGCTTTGAGTTGCCCAAATTTCCATTGGGTTATGTTCTACCCAACCAGCTCGAGGGTAGATTTGGGTAAATTCACGTTGTGCAATTTCAACCACATTCGCATTATGATCTAATAATACTGCGCGAGAGCTTGTTGTGCCTTGGTCTAATGCAATGATGTATTTTTTGTCTGTCATAGTATTACTCCTTCAAATAATTATTCGCAGCCGCAATTACAAGGTAAATTGCCGCCAATTGCTTTTTTGTATAACCATGCACCAGCTAATGCGCCTAAAACAGGTGCAACCATTGGAACGATAAAATAAGGGATTTCGCGTCCGCCAGTTAAAGCGAGTTCGCCCCAGCCAGCGAGATAAGCAAAGAATTTTGGTCCGAAGTCACGTGCTGGATTCATGGCAAAACCAGTTAATGGTCCCATAGCACCACCAATAACGGCTATCAAGATACCGATTAATAATGGGGCAAGCGGACCACGAGGTACTCCGTTTCCATCGTCAGTTAATGCCATAATTAATGCCATAAGAATTGCAGTAATCACGAATTCCACAGCAAAGGCGCCACCAATGCTTAAACTTGGATGAGGATAAGTGGAGAATGTACCCGCAAGGCTTAAACTTTCTTGTGTACCACGAACAATATTGTGGACTGTTTCATAATCGATAAAAACATTGCGGTATAAGGCATAAACTAATGCGGCAGCAAAGAATGCGCCGAGCATTTGTGAAATGATGTAAGGAATTACTTTTTTGCCATCAAAGCAAGCAAATTTCCAAAGGGCAATGGTTACTGCAGGGTTTAAATGTGCGCCAGATAAACCCGCTGTTGCATATACTGCAAGTGCAACGCCCATCCCCCACATAATGCTGATTTCCCACAAGCCAAAACTAGCGCCTGCTACTTTTAGTGCTGCAACGCAGCCCACACCAAAGAAAATCAATAAGGCTGTACCTAAAAACTCGCCAATACAGTTCGCTTTTAATGATTTATCCATAGATCACTCCTTAGAAGTGCGGTTGAAATGAAGAGTGTTTTCCCTAAGTAAAGGGAAGAGAATTTATTAAAAAAGAATACGGAGTGTTTTGAAATAGCCTCCTTATTTGAATTCTAGGTTAGAACACCTAGATTGATTATGATGTTACTCTGTTAGAGTAGATTTTTAGTTTCTACGATATAGAAACCTAGTTAACCGTGGGTATGTTTACCCACGGTTGTGAGGGATATTATTTTATTCCTTTTAAGAATTCCACGCCAGTATCTGGGAAATCAGTAAATACACCTGTTGCCCCTGATTTATTCAATAAGGCATCATACATTTGATTTACGTCTGTGAAAAACTCGGGCAGTGCATCTTTACGCACGGTGTAAGGATGCACTTCCACATTATATTGTGCAAGTTCTTTTACCAACGGAGTGTACACAATATTATCAGGTTTGGATTCTTCTTTATTAACTAACATATACCAACCTGGGCCAACACCATCGGCATATTTAACCACTTCTGCCATTGCACCAGGTTTAAACATCCAATCGTAATTATAGTTTACCCAATAACCCTTTGGGTCTTTTTCTTGTGTTTCTTTCCAATCTGTATAAGCAATTAATTGAACTAATTTCAAATCCATTCCCATTTGTGGAAGTAATTCCGTTTTGATACGTTTTAATTCATTAAAATCGAAAGTTTGTAAGTAAACCATATCGGTTTTCTTATCATAGCCATATTTTTTTAACACTTTGAGCGTTTCAGCAGCAATATCTTTACCATTTTGATGGTGGAACCAAGGTGCTTTGATTTCTGGATAAATCCCTACTTTTTTGCCAGTGGATTTTTCTAAGCCTTGGATAAATTCAATTTCATCTTCAAAGGTATGAATTCTAAAATGTGATTTCCAAAGAGGGAAACGATTAGGATAAACTTGCGCTTGTTTGCCATCTTTGGTTTCAAAGTTTTCTGTCATTTCTAAACTTTGAATTTCTTTTAAGGTAAAGTCGATGACATAGTAACGGCCATCTTTACGATGACGATGTGGGAATTTTTTCGCAACATCAGTCAAGCCATCTAAAAAGTGATCGTGAATAACCACTAAACGACCATCCTTAGTCATTGCTAAATCTTGCTCTAAATAATCAGCCTGTTGTGCAAACGCAAGTGCTTTAGATTCTAACGTATGCTCTGGTAAATAACCGCTAGCACCACGGTGAGCAATAATGATTTTGTCTGATTTCATTTGGGTATTCGCCATATTTGATGAATGGCTGCTACAACCTGCTAGTACGCCAGCTGCTAATAAAGAAAGGGCTAAAGTTTTAAGTTTCATAAGTATTTTCTCCTTAAGAGTGCGGTAAATTTTTATAGAGTTTTTAGATTTTAGTTACAAAAAAGGCGACTAAGCAATTTGCCCACCGCCTTTTTTAAGCTAATTATTTAGTACCGTAAGTATCGCCTAATTTCGCTTTGTGTTTTCCTTCTTCAACCATTACGATTAAGAGTAATAACACCGCTAATACGCCACCGCCGATCATTACGTAGAAACCACCGTCCCATCCGTAATGTTGAGCTGCCCAACCAATAACTGCTGAAGCTGATACAGTACCACCTAAGTAACCGAATAAACCAGTGAAACCTGCTGCAGTACCTGCTGCTTTTTTCGGTGCAAGCTCAAGAGCATGTAAACCGATTAACATTACAGGACCGTAGATTAAGAAACCGATTAAGGTCATTAATACGAAATCAGTTAATTGATATGGGTTTTCATACCAAGCTGAGTAGTTTGCAAGCTCTGCTTCTGGTGTAGCTGGGTTCATCCAGTACGCAACAACCGCTGCAGTGGTTAAGATCATAAAGATGAAACCAGTTAAACCACGTTTACCTTTAAACACTTTATCTGATACCCAACCACATAATAATGTACCTGGAACCGCTGCTAATTCATAGATTGTGTATGCCCATGCAGTACCTTTGATGTTGAAGTGTTTCACTTCACTCAAGTAAACTGGAGACCATTTTAATACACCGTAGCGGATTAAATAGACGAACACATTAGCAATCGCGATATACCATAACAATTTGTTTTTTAATACATAAGTTACGAAGATTTCTTTTGCAGTTAAATCGTTTTCGTAAGTTTTTTCGTTATAGTCATCTGGGTAGTCATTACGCCATTTTTCGATTGATGGTAAACCACAAGATTGTGGAGTATCACGCATCACGAAGTACACAGGAATTGCAAAGATCATCGCAGCAATACCAGGGAAGTATAATGATTGTTGCCAAACATCTTTCGCCTGCGCTTCAATACCGTGAGTACTGAAGAAAATTGCACTAGCTAATAACACCATTGCACCAGGCACCATACCACCGATATTATGTGCCGTATTCCAAATTGACACGATAGTACCGCGTTCAGATTTAGACCACCAATGCACCATAGTACGACCACATGGAGGCCAACCCATACCTTGGAACCAACCATTTAAGAAGATCATTACCCACATAATGGCAATGCCTGAAGTTGCCCATGGGAATAAACCCATTAAGGTCATACATAAACCAGAGAGCAATAAACCAAATGGTAAGAATACACGAGGGTTAGAACGGTCAGACATACCTGCCATAACGAATTTTGATAAACCGTAAGCAAGACCAGCCGCTGAGCCGATAACACCTAATTCCGCTTTTGAGTACAAGCCAGCTTGAATTAAACCAGGTTGTGCTAAGTCAAAGTTTGCACGCACAAAATAATATGCAGCATAACCGAAGAAGATCCCTGCAAACACTTGCCAACGTAAGCGTTTATACGTGGAATCAATTTTTTCCGCTGGAAGTTCCGCAATATGCGGAGCGGGTTTGAATGGTCCAAACATAATTTTTTCTCCAACTTTTTAATTATGTGTCATCTAAATTTACCCTTTTGAAACAGTAAGGGATTTGCGAATCATAAAAGAAAATAAAAAAATAAGAAAGTAAAAAAAATCAAAAATGTGAAGTGTTTCACAAATCTTTACACCGTTTGAGCGAATGCGAAAATTATTGTGATCAATATCACAAAATCGCTTTCTTTTACACTCAAAATGTTGTTAATTTTGCCGCACTTCTCTACAATGATTACACTTTTTATATTATTTTTTCTTACATTTTGGGAATCGGGGGTAAACAATGGGATTATCGCCTAGTATCTATAAAGATGTTGGAGATCTTTCGTCACTTAGCACTGATGTGATCATTATCGGTGGTGGCGCAACAGGAGCAGGTATTGTGCGCGATTGCGCACTTCGTGGCATTGATTGTATTTTATTGGAACGTCGAGATATTGCGACAGGAGCCACAGGACGTAACCACGGATTATTACACAGTGGTGCACGTTACGCCGTGAACGACCAAGAATCTGCTGAAGAATGTATTAAAGAAAACCGCATTTTGCGCAAAATTGCGCGTCATTGCGTAGATGAAACGGAAGGCTTATTTATCACTTTGCCTGAAGATTCGCTCGACTATCAAAAAACCTTCCTTGAGAGCTGTGCAAAATCTGGAATTGATGCACAAGCTATTGATCCTGATTTAGCTAAAATTATGGAGCCTTCTGTAAACCCTGATTTAGTGGGCGCTGTTGTTGTGCCAGATGGTTCTATTGACCCATTCCGTTTAACCGCCTCTAATATGATGGACGCCACAGAAAACGGCGCAAAAATGTTCACTTATTGCGAAGTAAAAAATTTGATTCGTGAAGGTGGAAAAGTGATTGGCGTGAATGTGTACGATCACAAAAATCGCAGAGAACGCCAATTTTTTGCACCGCTTGTTGTAAATGCTGGTGGTATTTGGGGACAAGGGATTGCGGAATATGCCGATCTCAAAATTAAAATGTTCCCTGCAAAAGGCGCATTACTCGTAATGGGTCATCGCATTAATAAACTTGTAATTAACCGCTGCCGTAAACCTGCTGATGCGGATATTCTCGTCCCTGGCGATACAATTTGTGTGATCGGAACAACATCTAGCCGCATTCCTTATGATCAAATTGATAATATGGAAGTAACACCAGAGGAAGTGGATATTCTTTTCCGTGAAGGTGAAAAACTCGCACCTAGCTTGCGTCATACTCGCGTATTACGTGCTTATGCTGGGGTGCGACCATTAGTTGCAAGCGATGATGATCCATCAGGTCGAAATGTGAGTCGTGGTATCGTGCTACTTGACCACGCAGAACGTGATGGCTTAGATGGCTTTATTACTATCACTGGCGGTAAGTTAATGACTTATCGTTTAATGGCTGAATGGGCGACTGACCTTGTTTGTAAAAAACTCAATAAAACGGCACGTTGTGTGACTGCAGAGCAACCTTTGCCAGGCTCTACTGAAAGTCGTCAAGAGACCAATCAAAAAGTCATTTCATTACCAAGTACTATTCGTTATTCTGCCGTATATCGTCACGGTTCACGGGCTACTCGTTTGCTTGAAAAAGAACGTTTAGATCGTTCAATGGTTTGCGAATGTGAAGCGGTAACAGCGGGGGAAGTTCGTTACGCTATTGATGAACTGGATGTAAATAATCTCGTCGATTTACGTCGTCGCTCCCGAGTTGGAATGGGAACTTGTCAAGCTGAACTCTGTGCGTGTCGTGCCGCAGGACTAATGAATCGTTTTGAAGTGGCAACACCACGTCAATCAACTACTCAACTTTCCGCCTTTATGGAAGAACGCTGGCGTGGTATTGAACCGATTGCTTGGGGGGAAGCTATTCGCGAAGCCGAATTTACCTCTTGGATGTATGGTAGTGTATTAGGTTTAAATGATGTGAAACCGCTTGATGAACAAGCACAACAAGGGACGGATAGCAATGAATTTTGATGTAGCCATTATTGGCGGTGGTTTGGCGGGTTTAACCTGTGGCATCGCCCTTCAACAATGCGGCAAACGTTGCGTGATTATCAACAACGGTCAAGCGGCCATTGATTTTGCATCTGGCTCTTTAGATTTATTAAGCCGTATGCCATCAACGACATATGGGGAAAATCGCGCAGTAGAAAATTTAAAAGAAAATATTACCGCACTTCGCAATGAATTACCTGCCCACCCTTATAGTTTATTGGGTGCAGAGAAAGTGCTTGCTAAAGCACAAGATTTTGAACGTTTAGCCAATGAATTAAATCTTGATTTAATTGGTTCTACGGAAAAAAATCACTGGCGTGTAACAGGCTTAGGCAGTTTACGCGGTGCGTGGCTTTCGCCAAATAGCGTGCCAACTGTGCAAGGTAATGAACCTTTTCCGCATAAACGTATTGCAGTGCTTGGTATTGAAGGTTATCACGATTTTCAACCTCAACTTTTAGCGGCAAATTTAGTGTTAAACCCACAATTTGAACATTGTGAAGTAACGAGTGGTTTCTTAAATATTCCACAATTAGATGAACTTCGCAAAAATGCTCGTGAGTTCCGTAGTGTAAATATCTCTCAACTTCTAGAGCACAAACTTGCGTTCAATGATCTTGTTAAAGAAATCATTGAATCAGCACAAGGTGCAGAAGCGGTCTTTTTACCTGCTTGCTTTGGTTTAGAAAACCAAGAATTTATGACCGCACTTCGTGATGCAACTAAACTTGCATTATTTGAATTACCAACACTGCCACCATCATTACTTGGTATGCGCCAACGTATTCAATTACGTCATAAATTTGAATCCCTTGGTGGTTTAATGATTAATGGCGACAGTGCATTGAGCGCAACATTTGAAGGAAATCAAGTACTTTGTATCAACACTCGCTTGCTCGAAGATGAAGAAATTACTGCAGATAATTTTGTATTGGCGTCAGGAAGTTTCTTCAGCAAAGGGCTTATTTCCGAATTTGATAAAATTTATGAGCCAGTTTTTGAATCCGATATTATCGGTGTTGAAGGGTTTAACGATAAAGATCGTTTCACTTGGACTGCTCATCGCTTTGCTCATCCACAACCTTATCAATCAGCAGGCGTAGCGATTAATGCCCTGTGCCAAGTGAAAAAGTGCGGTCAATATTTAACGAATTTATATGCCGTCGGTAATGTGATTGGTGGTTTTAATGCCCTTGAGCTTGGTTGTGGTTCGGGTGTCGCAGTTGTAACTGCCTTGGCGGTTGCTGATGAAATCTTGGCGAAATAAGGGGGAATAATATGGATAATAATATTCAACGACTCATTGATAGTGCAAAACAATCCCTTAATTCGCCTGAAAGCTATAAATATATTGATGAAAGTTTTGAAAGCTGTATTAAATGTACTGCTTGTACTGCTGTTTGTCCTGTTTCACGTAATAATCCGCTTTATCCAGGGCCAAAACAATCAGGGCCTGATGGCGAGCGTTTACGCTTAAAATCTGCTGAACTTTATGATGAAGCACTTAAATATTGCACTAACTGTAAACGTTGTGAAGTGGCTTGTCCGTCTGATGTGAAAATTGGCGATTTAATTGTACGTGCACGTAATAATCACTTAGCGCAGTCTAAAAAACCGTTAATGAATAAATTGCGTGATGCGATTTTAAGTAACACAGATGTAATGGGGAAAATCAATACTCCACTTGCCCCCATTGTGAACACCATTACGGGTCTGAAAGCCACCAGATTTATGTTGGAAAAAACCCTTAATATCAGTAAGAAACGTACTTTACCTAAATATGCGTTTGGTACGTTCCGTAGCTGGTATATGAAAAATGCGTTACAAGACCAACAAAAATTTGAGCGAAAAGTAGCATATTTCCACGGTTGTTATGTTAATTATAATAATCCACAGCTTGGCAAAGAATTCCTTAAAGTGTTCAATGCGATGAACATTGGGGTAATGTTATTAGAAAAAGAAAAATGCTGTGGCTTACCATTAATGGTAAACGGTTTTCCTAATCGCGCTCGTAATATTGCACAATTCAATACCGATTACATTGGAAAAATGGTAGATGAAAATGGAATAGATGTGATTAGTGAGGCATCAAGTTGTTCACTTAATCTGCGTGACGAATACCATCATATTTTAGGTATCGATAACGCCAAAGTCCGTCCGCATATCCATATGGTAACCCCATTTTTATATCAGCTTTTCAAAGAGGGTAAAACATTACCGTTGAAACCACTTAAACTTAGAGTGGCTTATCACACTGCCTGTCACGTAGATAAAGCAGGTTGGGCACCTTATACTTTGGAAGTGTTGAAAAAAATTCCGGGTTTAGAAATCATTATGTTACCTAGCCAATGCTGTGGTATTGCAGGGACTTACGGTTTTAAATCAGAAAACTATGAAATTTCACAATCTATTGGTAAAAATCTATTCGATAATATTAACGAGGGTGGATTTGATTACGTTATATCTGAATGTCAAACCTGTAAATGGCAAATTGATATGTCATCTAACGTGACTTGTATTCATCCATTAACTTTACTTTGTATGTCGATGAATGCTTAAATAAGAAAAATGCATGTTGTAATTAACGTGCATTTTTATGATTAATTTTATCTATGAAAAAACCGACTTTATATTGATAAAGTCGGTTTTTAATTCAGTTCAATTTAACATTAACCTGCGACTGCGATACGTTTCATATCTGTCATATAACCACGTAATTCTTGACCGATTAATTCAACAGGGTGGTTGCGAATTGCATCGTTTACATCGCGTAAGGTAATGTTATCGACTTCCACTGCTGGAGTTGGCTCGCCCAAATCGCCTTTTTGAAGGTTAGGGATAATTTCTTTTGCAAGAATTGGGGTCGCTACGTTAGAGAATAAATAGTTACCATATTCTGCAGTATCAGAAATTACCACGTTCATTTCGTATAAGCGTTTACGTGCGATAGTGTTCGCAATTAATGGCAATTCGTGAAGTGATTCGTAGTAAGCTGATTCTTCATAAATACCGCTTGCAACCATTGCTTCAAAAGCTAATTCCACGCCCGCTTTCACCATTGCGATCATTAATACACCATTATCAAAATATTCTTGTTCGCTAATTTTGCCATCATATTTTGGCGCATTTTCAAAGGCTGTTTTACCTGTTGCTTCACGCCATGCGAATAAATCTTTGTCGCCATTTGCCCAGTCTGCCATCATTGTTGCAGAGAAGTGACCGCTAATGATGTCATCCATGTGTTTGTAATATAAGAAACCAAGGCTTTCTTTGATTTGTTCAGCTAGTTCAAATGCACGTAATTTTGCACTGTTTGACAAGCGATCCATCATTAATGTGATACCGCCTTGTTTTAATGCCTCGGTAATGGTTTCCCAACCGTATTGGATTAATTTACCTGCGTATGCAGGATCTTTACCATCTGCCACTAATTTGTCATAACATACGATAGAACCTGCTTGTAACATACCGCAAAGGATAGTTTGCTCACCCATTAAGTCAGATTTTACTTCTGCCACGAATGAAGATTCTAAAACACCTGCTTTATGACCGCCAGTTGCAGCAGCCCATGCTTTTGCGATCGCCATGCCTTCGCCTTTCGGGTCATTTTCAGGGTGAACCGCAATTAATGTTGGCACGCCGAAACCACGTTTGTATTCTTCACGTACTTCAGTACCTGGACATTTTGGTGCAACCATCACAACCGTAATATCTTTACGGATTTCTTCTCCAACTTCAACAATGTTGAAACCGTGTGAATAACCAAATGCAGAGTCTTTTTTCATTAAAGGCATGACATCGGCAACTACTTTAGAGTGTTGTTTGTCTGGTGTTAAGTTTACGACTAAATCTGCAGTTGGGATTAATTCTTCATAAGTACCCACTTTAAAACCATTTTCGGTTGCACGTTGGAATGACGCACGTTTTTCAGCAATTGCTTCAGGGCGTAAGGCATAGCTAATATCTAAGCCAGAATCACGCATATTCAAACCTTGGTTTAAACCTTGCGCACCACAGCCCACGATAACGATTTTTTTGCCTTTTAAGAAGTTTGCTTCATCTGCAAATTCTTCGCGATCCATAAAACGACAACGACCTAATTGGTCTAATTTTTGACGTAAATTTAATGTGTTGAAATAGTTAGCCATTTTGTTGTCCTTAATTGTGTAAGGTTGATAATTGTATGATGTTGTGTTTGCATATTTTTGTTGTGGGTGGGATTATAAAGTTTTTTGTGGTTGCGTAAAGTGATATTATGGGAATGTAATGTTGCGATTTGTGCAATTATGTTGTTTTTTTGTGGATTGCATCGTATTTCGCTCGATGAGCGACCTACTTTCTTTTACTCGTGTAAAAGAAAGTAGGCAAAGAAAACACGCCCCAATTAAATCGCAGCTCTTTGCTTTGTTTCAATTTTCTTAACGGCAATTTGCTGAACTCGCTACGCTCAAACAAACGCAAATTGCCTGAAAATTGAAAGTCGCAAAGGCGATTTATATGGGGCTCAGAATATATCAGAGCGTTATTAAAAAGTGCGGTTAGTTTTCTGGTATTTTTTTAAATACGCTAAATTTTACCCGCACTTTAAATTGAAGAAAGAACAAATTAGTTCCCTTCTTTGCCGCCTGAGAAATTGGAAACTTGTAGGAAATTTTCGTCTGTTTGAGCGTAGCGAGTTCAGAAAATTTCCGTTAAGCAAGTTTTCAATTTCTCAGGAAATAAGGCAAAGCAGGGCGTGTTTTCTTTTTGCCTACTTTTGCTTTGCATGAGCAAAGAAAAAGTAGGTCGCCATCGGCGAAACCCGAAATTAAATAAAATAAAAGAAGAAATTATGGAATTTACCGACCTACAAATATTCATCCACCTCAGTGATACAAAAAACTTCGCCAAAACTGCCACCCAAAACCACATGTCTCCCTCTACCCTTTCCCGTCAAATTCAACGATTGGAAGACGAGTTAGGGAAGACACTTTTTATCCGTGATAATCGCCAAGTCAAACTTACTGAATATGGCGAGAAATTTTTGCAATTTGCTAAAACAGAATGGCAAAACTGGCAACAATTTAAACAACAACTGAAAGATAAATCCGATGAATTTTGCGGTGAAATTAAACTTTTTTGTTCTGTAACCGCATCTTATAGCCATCTTCCTCACGTACTTAAAGAATTTCGCCAGCGTTATCCTAAAGTGGAAATTCAACTGACTACGGGTGATCCAGCGTTAGCACTAGAATTAATTCAAGCGCAACAAGTCGATCTCGCGCTTGCGGGGAAACCAAATAATCTGCCTTCTAGTGTAGTGTTTCATAAAATAGATGATATTAGTTTGTCCCTAATTGCCCCGCGAGTGGCTTGTTTGGCGACACAATTATTGCAAGAAAAACCTATTGATTGGCAGCAAATGCCTTTTATTTTTCCCGTTGAAGGTCACGCACGGCAGCGAATTGAACAATGGTTAAGGGAGAAACAAATTAAACACCCGAAAATTTATGCTACTGTTGCAGGACACGAAGGAATTGTGCCAATGGTGGGATTAGGATTTGGATTAGCAATGTTGCCTGATGCAGTAATTGACAGCAGCCCAATGAATAACCAAATTTCCAGACTTAATCTTGATAAACCTATTGAGCCTTTTGAATTAGGTATTTGCACCCAAAAAAGAAATCTCGAACAGCCCCTAGTCCGTGCATTTTGGGCGATGTTAGAATAGAATAAATAATGGTTTAAAATAAGGATTTCTTATGTTTAAAGGTATTCTCGTTTCATTATTAGCCTCGTTTTTATTTGGCTATATGTATTATTTTTCTACGTTACTAAAACCTTTGAGTGGCACAGATATTTTCGGTTATCGGATGATATTTACTTTTCCTTTTGTCCTGTTGTCCGTCACATTATTTAAACAAAAAGCAGCTTTAATTGAACGTTTAAAACGCATTCAAAAACGACCGCACTTAGCATTGTCATATTTACTTTGCGGATTATTAATGGGTTTTCAAATGTGGCTTTTTCTTTGGGCACCGAATAATGGCAGTTCATTAAGTGTATCTTTTGGTTATTTACTTTTACCAATTGTAATGGTGGCGGCAGGTCGCGTGTTTTTTAAAGAACGCATTTCAACATTCAAATTTATTGCCGTTATCATTGCAACATTAGGCGTAATTTCTAATATTGTGCTAAAAGGCGGTCTTTCTTGGGAAGCCATTGTTATCTGTTTAGGTTACACCGCATATTTTTCTATCCGAAAAGCATTAAAAAATACCGATCTTGCCTCCTTTTGTTTAGAAATGTTAAGCCTTATGCCTGTCAGTATTTATTTTGCTTTACAAACAGATTTCGCGACAGTACAACAAACCAATCCGTTTATTTGGGGGCTGCTTGTATTACTAGGATTAATCAGCGGTACTGCGTTAATTGCCTATGTAATAGCCAGTAATATGCTTCCTATGAATTTACTCGGTCTGCTTGGCTATGTTGAAACTATTATGATGCTATGCGTATCATTTTTGATCGGAGAACAAATTGATAGCGGAAGCTACCCACTTTTTATTTGTTTAGTTATCGCGATGATTCTTGTTATGGTTGATGGCGTTTACAAACAACACGCAAAAGGAAGTTTATAAATGTCATTTAAAGAAATAACTCCACAGCAAGCTTGGGAAATGATGCAACAAGGCGCAATATTAGTCGATATTCGAGATAATATGCGCTTTGCTTATTCACATCCTAAAGGTGCTTTTCATTTAACAAACCAAAGTTTTTTGCAATTTGAAGAACTAGCAGATTTTGATTCGCCTATTATTGTGAGTTGTTATCACGGCGTGAGCAGTCGAAATGTAGCGACTTTTCTCGTGGAACAAGGCTATAAAAATGTATTTAGTATGATTGGCGGATTTGATGGATGGTGCAGAGCAGAATTGCCGATTGATACCACTTACTAACCCATTCATCAAAAATATAAGATATAAAAAAGTGCGGTAAAAATTTACCGCACTTTTGTTGTTATTCTAATTAACTGAAAATTAGTTTTTCGCTGCAGCTGCTGCTTTAACAATTACTGCAAATGCAGGGGCTTTTAATGATGCGCCACCCACTAATGCACCATCGATGTCTGGCTGAGTAAATAATTCAGCGGCATTTGCATCATTTACAGAACCGCCGTATTGAATAATTACTTGCTCTGCCACGGCTTGTGATTTCGCTGCGATGTGACCACGGATAAATGCATGAACGGCTTGTGCTTGTGCTGGAGTTGCAGATTTACCCGTGCCAATTGCCCAGATTGGTTCGTATGCGATCACTGCACCGTTGAATGCTTCTACGCCTAATGCATTGATGACTGCATCAATTTGACGCGCACATACTTCTTCTGTTTTGCCTGCTTCGTTTTCTGCTTCAGATTCACCAATACATAATACTGGCACTAAACCAGCTTCTTTTAATGCACCAAATTTTTTCGCCACAAATTCGTCGCTTTCTTTATGATAAGTGCGGCGTTCAGAGTGGCCAATAATGATATATTTTGCACCGAAATCTTTTAACATTTCGCTAGAAATATCACCAGTAAATGCACCTTTCACATTGATATCTACGTTTTGTGCACCTAATTGAATCACACTTTTACCGCCACAGCTGCAACCACAACCAGAAAGTGCTGCTTCAGCCGTACCTAAATACATAACGGGGGGGGCAATTGCTACATCACAACCTGTTACATCATGTAATTCCGCTTTTAATCCCTCGATTAATTCTTTCGTGAATGCTTTGCTACCGTTTAATTTCCAGTTACCCATAACTAAAGGACGACGTGCCATTTTTGTTTCTCCATAGTTGATAAAATTAACTTGCTTACTATACCAAAATTTCGCCCCTATTCTTTGCAGAAGATCATAAAATTAAAAAAATTCTCACAGAAAGATGATTATCTTGAGCTAAAAAGCTACAATTACCTGTATGGAACCAATAAAAAATAACCAATTATGAAACTTTTCAAAGCTGAACAATGGAATATTGAAGTGCTTCTTCCTCTTTTTGAAGCCTATCGCCAAGCCTATGGGCAAGCAGAGAATCCAGAACGTACCTTAGCTTTTTTAACTAATCGTATGCGTTTTAATGAAAGCCTGTTTTTTATTGCGGTGGATGAAAATGAAAAGGCTATTGGCTTTGTGCAGCTTTTCCCTCGCCTTTCTTCTTTACAATTGCAACGTTATTGGCAAATCACCGATATTTTTGTGTTGGAACATGCGCAACAAACAGAAATTTATGCGGCGTTGATTTCTAAAGCAAAAGACTTTGTGCATTTCACGCAATCCAATCGTTTAGTGGCAGAATTAGCGCAAAATCAATATTCAATGTTGGAATCGGAAGGGTTTAAATTGAACCCAAAAGAACGTTTATTTGAATTGAGTTTGTCATGCTAACAGCGTTAAATCGTTATTGGGATTATTTGCGGATTGAACGCCAAATGAGTCCTCACACAATCACTAATTATCAACATCAGCTTGATGCCACCATCAAAATCTTAGCGCAACAAGATATTCATTCTTGGACACAAGTGACGCCTAGCGTGGTGCGCTTTATTTTAGCGGAAAGCAAAAAACAAGGCTTAAAAGAAAAAAGCTTGGCTTTGCGTTTATCCGCATTACGTCGATTTCTCAGTTTTTTAGTGCAACAAGGCGAATTAAAAGTAAATCCTGCCACAGGCATTTCTGCACCGAAACAAGGCTGGCATTTACCGAAAAATATGGATGGCGAGCAAATTCAACAATTGCTTGCCAACGATAGCAAAGAACCTATTGATATTCGTGATCGTGCTATTTTGGAATTAATGTATAGTTCAGGTTTGCGTTTATCTGAATTACAAGGCTTAGATTTAAACAGCATTAATACCCGTGTGCGGGAAGTACGCGTTATTGGAAAAGGTAACAAAGAACGAGTTGTGCCGTTTGGACGTTATGCTTCGCATGCTATTCAAGAATGGTTAAAAGTGCGGGCATTATTTAACCCAAAAGATGAGGCATTATTTGTTAGCCAGCTTGGAAATCGTATTTCTCATCGAGCCATTCAAAAACGTTTAGAAACTTGGGGTATTCGTCAAGGCTTAAATAGCCATCTTAATCCGCACAAATTACGTCATTCTTTTGCGACGCATATGTTGGAAGCCAGTTCTGATTTACGCGCCGTGCAAGAATTGCTTGGGCATAGCAACCTTTCCACCACACAAATTTATACTCACTTAAATTTCCAACATCTAGCAGAAGTGTACGATCAGGCGCACCCAAGAGCGAAACGAAAAAAATAAAAGAGCGGTTAAAACAAAAGAAATTTTAACCGCACTTTTAATTAATATTAGATTACTTCGCAGGAATATCGGCAAGTACTCTTGTCAATAAATCCCAATAGGTTTGTACTGTTGCGATTTCCACTTTTTCATCTGGCGAGTGAGCATTTCGGATTGTTGGCCCAACAGAAATCATTTCAATGTGTGGATAATGTTCTTTTAAAAGACCACATTCTAATCCTGCGTGAATGACTTTCACTACAGGTTGCTCGCCTAGCACTTCAGCATAATGTTTGCGAGTAACGTCTAAGATAGTTGAGTCATTTACCGGTTGCCAGCCTGGATAAGGCGCAGAAAACTCGACTTTTGCATTTGCTAAGATTGCAAGTGAGCTAAGCATTTCAGTTACGTAATATTTACCGCTTTCAATTAATGAACGAATTAAAATGGTGCTTTTTACCGCGTTACCTTCTGTTTTCAATACGCCAACGCTTAATGAGCTTTCTACAACATTTTTAACTACATCACTATTGCGGATTACGCCGTTTGGCAATACGTTGAGTGCATTAATTACCGTTTGAGTACTTTGTGCTGTGAATACTGTTGCAGATTTTTCTACAAATTCTACAAAAAGTGTGAGATTAGGTTCGGCAATGGCTAATTCTTCTTTAAGCACAACCGCGAGATTTTCTACCGCACTTTCTATGGCTTTTACATCGCCATTAAAGGCTAATACAGCCACAGCTTCTCGAGGAATTGCATTACGAATTGAGCCACCACGAATTTCAGAGAGAGTAAAGTGCGGTTCATTTTGAGAGAGTTTTGCTAATACTCGCGCTAACACTTTAATTGCATTTGCACGTCCTGTATGAATATCAACACCAGAATGGCCGCCACGTAAACCTTTAAGGGTGATTTGTACACTATGCTCAAACGTATTGGTTTCATATTGAACTGGAATTTCAAAGTTTGCGTTAATGCCGCCCGCACAACCAATGTAAATTTCGCCAATTTCTTCGGTATCTGTATTGATTAAAATTTCAGATTGTAACCAGTTATGACGCAGGTCTTTCGCACCATCCATCCCCGTTTCTTCTGTCATTGTTAAAAGCACTTCAAGAGGTGGATGCGCTAAATCATTGCTTTCTAACACAGCTAGAGTAGAGGCTAAACCGATACCATTGTCAGATCCTAATGTTGTACCTCGCGCTTTCACCCATTCCCCATCAATATAAGGTTGAATAGGATCTTTGGTAAAATCATGTGGGTTGCCTTCATTAGCCTGTGGCACCATATCTAAGTGCGCTTGTAGCACAACAGGTGTGTGATTTTCCATTCCTTTCGTCGCAGGTTTACGAATGAGAACATTGCCTACTTCATCGCGTTCCACAAAAAAATGCTTTTCTTTCGCCCAATTTACAATAAAGTTAGCTAACGCATCTTCATAATGAGAAGGATGAGGGATTGCACAAATTTGATCAAACCATTTCCATAACAATGAGGGTTGAAGTGTTGTAATTTCAGACATAGTTGCTCCTTTTTACTGAAAAAATTTACGAAATAATAGCATAAAACGCCATTTCGGGTTATCCTTACGCAATTTTTTATTTCTCGATAAATTTAAACTAAGGTGCAATTATGAGCGAAAAATATGTGGTAACTTGGGATATGTTTCAAATGCATGCCCGCAAATTATCAGAACGTTTACTTCCAGCTTCCCAATGGAAAGGTATTATTGCGGTGAGTCGCGGTGGTTTGTTTCCAGCGGCTGTGTTGGCTAGAGAATTAGGTCTTCGCCATATTGAAACCGTTTGTATCGCAAGCTATCACGATCATAACAATCAGGGAGAACTACAAGTTCTGCATGCAGCCCAAGTGCCAAATGGCGGCGAAGGGTTTATCGTAGTAGATGATTTAGTTGATACGGGTAATACAGCGCGTGCGATTCGTCAAATGTACCCTAATGCAAAATTTGTCACTGTATTTGCAAAACCTGCAGGTGCAGAATTAGTAGATGACTATGTGATTGATATTCCACAAAATACTTGGATTGAGCAACCTTGGGATTTAGGTTTAACCTTTGTGCCACCTCTCTCTAGAAAATAATTTTTATACAAAAAAGTGCGGTTAAAATAAAAGAATTTTTAACCGCACTTTCTTTCATTTTATCGTTTTTCCTAATTTTTCACGGTAAACTGGTTAAAATTTTACTCACAACAAATATCCGTATGCGACTTCTTATTTTAATCCTCCTTTCAGTATTAGTATTGTTTCAATATGATTTTTGGTTTGGCAGTAACGGCTTTTTAGATTATCGTCAAAATGCTGAGAAAATTAAGGAAAATCAAGCAGAAAATGAAAAGCTATCTCAACGTAATCAGCGTATTAATGCAGAAATTCAAGGATTAACAAAAGGTTTTGAAGCGATCGAAGAACGCGCACGAATGCAACATGGCTTAGTGAAAGAAAATGAAGTGTTCTATCATATTGTAAAAGAGAGTAAATAATGGCTCGTTCAATTATTGCGGTCTTGCCTGCGGCTGGTGTTGGTTCACGGATGCAAGCGGATAAACCTAAACAATATTTAACGCTGCTTGGCAAAACACTGCTTGAACATACACTCGATGTGATGCTTTCTTATCCTGCCGTATCTAAAATTATTTTGGCTGTAAGCAAAGATGATCCTTATATTTCTACACTATCGCTCGATCCTAAAATTCAGCTAGTGGAAGGTGGCGCAACGCGAGCAGAATCTGTCTTAAATGGTTTAAATGCAATTGCGGAAAAAAATGCGTGGGTGCTTGTTCACGATGCTGCTCGCCCTTGTTTACAACATGCTGATATTGATAAATTGTTAGCTATTGAAGATAAACAGGGTGCGATTTTGGCAATCCCAGCAACAGATACGATTAAACGGGCGGATAATCAGCAATGTATTGTGAAAACAGAAGATCGTAGCCAGCTTTGGCAAGCAATGACACCGCAGTTTTTCCCAGTAGATATATTAAGAGATGCGCTTTCCACAGGAATTCAACGAGGTGCGAATATAACAGATGAAGCATCAGCAATGGAACTGGCAGGATTTCGACCGCACTTAGTGGCTGGACGTAGCGATAATTTAAAAGTGACTCGTCCAGAAGATTTAGCATTAGCAGAATTTTATTTAACAAGGAATAAATTATGATCAGAATTGGACACGGCTTTGATGTTCACGCTTTTGGCGAAGATCGTCCATTAATTATTGGTGGTGTAGAAGTGCCTTATCACACTGGCTTTATTGCGCACTCAGATGGAGATGTGGCACTACACGCATTAACTGATGCAATCTTGGGGGCAGCGGCTTTAGGCGATATTGGAAAACTTTTCCCAGATACCGATATGCAATATAAAAATGCGGATAGTCGAGGCTTACTGCGTGAAGCGTTTCGTCAAGTGCAAAAAAAGGGATATAAAATTGGTAATGTCGATGTCACTATCATTGCACAAGCACCTAAAATGCGTCCACATATTGATGCAATGCGTGCTAAAATAGCTGAAGATCTCCAATGCGATATTGAGCAAGTTAATGTAAAAGCAACGACTACCGAAAAATTAGGCTTTACAGGAAGACAAGAGGGGATTGCTTGTGAAGCCGTTGCTCTTTTAATTCGACAATAATTTACTATTCTTATATTCTTAAAAGTGCGGTGCAATTTGAAAAGAATTTCATCGCATTTTTATTAGTGAAATAATAAGCGATTGCTCGTTATTATTAAGTGACCATTGGTGAAAGGAGACGCCCATTTATGGGTGAGGGAGCAATGGAGGGCTTCAGTCCGCCTTTTTGCTTACCAACCTTGTTGAATATATGGTTCATTATTAATTGATGGAATTTATACGCTTTAACGAGAATATTCCATTAACTAAACCATTTAATAAAACAAATGTAAAACAGTGAGCTTATTGCCAACTTAGATTTTCTTATTATACATTTAACCAAAACGTCACAGGCCCATCATTTGTTAAGCTCACTTGCATATCCGCTGCAAATTGCCCTGTTGAAACAGGTAATTTCTCTGCGCACTTTTGGATAAAGTATTCATATAATTCATTAGCCAATGCTGGGGACGCACCTTTTGAAAAACTCGGGCGTAAACCTTTTTGCGTATCCGCTGCTAATGTAAATTGCGAAACGATAAGTAATTCCCCCTGCGCTTGTTGAACATTTAAATTCATCTTGTCATTTTCATCACTGAAAATTCGATAATTAAGCACTTTTTCAGCGAGTTTATCCGCTTTTTCTCGGTTATCTTCTTTTTCTACACCAAGCAAAACTAACAAACCTTTGCCAATTTTCCCTATTGTTTCGCCCTTTACATTCACTTTTGCTTGAGACACACGCTGAATTAGGGCGATCATTTCAATCCCTCAATAAAACTCGGTAACCATTCTTCAGCATAACTTTCTTGATCATCCACGTTTAACACGTCAATTTTTAAAGTCTCACAAATTTTTACCGCACTTTTTGCTTGAAGTGTTTGCTCCACTTTGTCCGCTGCATAGCAAAAAGTATCATAATCAGAACTACCTAATCCAACGACCGCAAAGCGAACATCTGAAAAATCCTTTTGGCTATTCGCTAATTCATCAAATAGGGGTTTTAAATTGTCTGGCAATTCGCCTACACCGTGCGTTGAAGTGACAATCAGCCAAATTTTCTCGTTTTCAATGTCAGATAAATTTGGTCCGTGAAAAAGTGCGGTGGAAAAACCTTGAGTTTCTAAAACATCGTTTAAATGCTCGGCAACATATTCCGCCCCACCTAAAGTGCTGCCTGAAAGAATACAAATGTGCATTTTATTATCCTATATTTATTTTCTTCTCAAAGAGAAAAGAAAATTATTGAAATGATTAATAATAAAAAGGCTTAGAAAATCTAAGCCTTTTATTACGATTAAACGTTATCAAACTTACCAAGTAATGAACGAATATGCTCTTGCCAGTTACGATGTTCGTTTTTCAGCTGTTCATTTTCAGTTTGTAAGTTTTCGATATTTCTTTGAGATTCTGCGTTTTTCTCTTTTAATTCTTCAACTTCTAATTGAAGTAATTGGATAGTTTCTACCGCTTGTTTAATTTTTTCTTCAAGCTGGTCTAAAATTTCTAAAGACATAATGATTTCCTTTTAAATATGGGTAAGTTTAGGGGTATTTTACCCAGTAAATTTACCTTTTTAAAGCATTGAATAAAAATTTATTATGCAAACGATTACTCAGTGATAGAATGATGCTATTTTTGCCATAATCTTGAAAAATAAGCAGAAGGAGAATAATAATGAATCGAGCATTAGCCATTGAATTTTCACGAGTAACAGAAGCAGCCGCTCTAGCAGCTTACACGTGGCTTGGTCGAGGAGATAAAAATGCGGCAGACGATGCAGCGGTAAAAGCGATGCGTTATATGCTGAATTTGATTCATATGGACGCTGAAATCGTTATAGGAGAGGGCGAAATTGATGAAGCCCCAATGCTTTATGTTGGCGAAAAAGTCGGTTCTGGCTTAGGGGAATTAGTTTCTATCGCAGTAGATCCTATTGATGGTACACGTATGACCGCAATGGGGCAATCTAATGCTATTTCTGTCTTGGCTGCAGGTGGCAAAAATACCTTTTTAAAAGCACCTGATATGTATATGGAAAAATTAGTGGTGGGTTCAAATGTAAAAGGCATCATTGATTTAAATTTACCACTGGAACAAAATCTTCGCCGCATCGCATCTAAGCTAGGAAAATCCCTTTCTGACCTTACCGTAATGGTATTAGCCAAACCACGTCACGATGCCGTAATTAAACAAATACATAACTTGGGCGCGAAAGTATTGGCAATTCCTGATGGCGATGTGGCAGGTTCTGTGCTTTGCTGCTTACCTGATGCTGAAGTCGATCTTCTTTATGGAATTGGTGGTGCGCCAGAAGGCGTGGCAGCTGCTGCAGCCATTCGAGCATTAGGTGGTGATATGCAAGCTCGTTTAATCCCACGCAATGAAGTAAAAAGCGACACCGAAGAAAATAAAAAAATTGCAGCTAATGAGATTCAACGCTGTGCAGCATTGGGCGTAAAAGTGAATGAAGTGTTAAAACTTGAAGATCTCGTGCGTGATGACAATCTTGTATTTACTGCAACAGGCATTACCAATGGCGATTTGCTTAAAGGCATTTCCCGAAAAGGCAATTTAGCCAGTACTGAAACCATTTTAATTCGAGGAAAATCCCGCACAATTCGTAAAATTCAATCTATTCATTATTTGGATGACCTTTATAAAATTTTGAATATTTAGTATTAGAAACAAAAAAAATCGCACCTTTAACAGTGCGATTTTTTGTTGTCTTAGTTTAGGACATTCTGCCGTTTTCTATGCCAATTACCTGATCGCAAATAGCCATGGTAGATTGGCGGTGGCTGACGAGAATAATCAATTTTTCAGCTTTCACATCGAGTAATGATTTCAAAATCATTGCTTCGTTTAAGCTATCCAAATTACTGGTTGGCTCATCGAGTAAAATAATCGGTGCATTATGCAAGAATGCTCGGGCAATACCGATACGCTGTTTTTCACCGTCAGAGAGATTGCCGCCCAATTCTGTCATTTTTGTTTGATAACCTTGTGGTAAGCTTAAAATGAAATCATGAATTGAAGCTTTCTTCGCTGCTTCCATAATTTCTTCTAAGGTTGCATCACGGCGAGCAAGACGGATATTTTCCTCGATGGTTTCGTTGAAAATATAGGTTTGCTGAGTAATGTACGCCATATTGTCACGTAAGCTACGGGTGTTGATATTTGGCAAAGTTTCACCGTTAATTTTAATGCTACCTGATTTAGGATCGTAAAAACGCATCAGCAATTTCAATAAGGTACTTTTACCGCTACCACTTCTGCCGTGAATACCTAAGATTTCGCCTTTTTTCACAGATAAGCTGACATCCGATAAAATTTGTTCTTCGCCGTAAGCGAAGTTTACATTCTCAACATCAATGCAAGAAACATCTTTTAAATCTACCGCACTTTCTACATCTTTTAACTCTGGCTCTTCCGCTAATAAACTTAATACTCGTTCGCCAGAAGCCAAAGTTTGTAATAAGTTGCTTGAAAGGTTACTTAAGGCGATAACTGGCCCATAGCTCGACATCAATAAAATCACGCCAACTAAAAAGGCAGCGAAATCAATTTTATCTAAGCTAAATAAAATTAAGCCAGTAAACAGCATAATAATGTTGAAAACAGATACTGCCACTTCAGTATAAACACGAACTTTCGCTTCTTGGTCTTTAATACGCTCAAACGCCGTATCGATTTTTTGGCTGCGTTGTTGAATTTCTGCTAAACGTTGTTGTGCATAACCGAAAAGCTGAATTTCTTTCATACCACGCACGCTGTCGAGGAAGAAGTCGTTCATTTCGCCCACTAATTCACGATAACGTCTGCCATCTTCACGTGCCAATTTGGTGGTAATAATCGGTAAAATCACGCCAACTGTTAAATAAGCAGCCAATGCCACAAGTACAAACCAGCTTGAAAGCTGGGCAAAGACCAACAATAAAATCGCAGAGGTAAAGAATGCGATCATAATTGGTGCAATGGTGTGCGCATAAAACACTTCGAGTAACTCAATATCATTGGTGACTAATGACACTAATTGCCCCGCTTGTTTATCTTGCAACTTCACAAAAGCTAGGCGACGCAAAGAAGAAAACACTTTGTCACGCAATAATGCCAATAATTTAAAGGCGATATAATGCCCAGACATTTGCTCTAAATAACGCAATGCTCCACGAGCCACCGCCAATACGATAAGTGCGGTCAAAATGCCAGAGAAACTTAAATAGGTGTCAAAGTTAAGAAGATTCACTAACCCCATCGCACCCAGCACCATAATAAAGATGGCAGCTAGGAAACCGAGCGTACCCATAGTAATGGTAAACGCCATAATGTGCGCAAGTGGAGTCACTAATTTCAACAAATGCCCCATTACAACAAAACCATTTTTACGCATTTGCCACCTCTCTAATTTGTTCTAAATCTTTTTGTTGTTGGAACATTTCAGCATACGCACCTTGTTTTGCCATTAAGCTTTCGTGTGTGCCTTGCTCAATCAATTTGCCTTGGTCAAGTACGTTAATACAGTCCGCATTTACCGCATTCGCCAAGCGGTGAGAAATCATCACAATGGTTTTTTGTTGTTTAAATTGCTGAATGAACTGCAAAATAATTTCTTCGCTTTCCACATCAATGTTACTGGTCGCTTCATCAAAAATATAAAGCTCGGCATTGTGTAATAAAGCACGCGCTAAGGCTAAACGTTGAATTTGACCGCCCGATAAATTCGCACCTCGGCTTAAGAGTTGCATATCTAATCCGCCATTTTCGCGTACAAATTGGGCAAGATTCACTTGTTCTAAACACGCATAAATTTGTTCATCTGTAGCATCAATTTTCGCCATCGTCATATTTTCACGCAGTGAGCCTTTAAACACATAACTGCTATGGCTCACCAATGATACTTTTTGATAGAAAGAAGTGCAGTCAATATTGAGGGCGTTTTGTCCATTAAACAAAATCTCTCCTTGTTGCGCTTTATTAAAGCCCATCAATAACGAAACTAAAGTTGATTTACCGCAACCACTTTTACCCACAAATACAGAAAGTTGGTTTGGTAAGATACTCAAATCTAAACCTGTAATTGCTGGTTTTTCTTCACTATAAGAAAAATGCAGATCTTTAATTTCCACTTGAAGGTTATTTTTTGCCTCAAAATTTACCGCACTTTGTTGGGTTTCCACTGGCGTATCAAGCAATGTGAAGATCTTATCTGAAGCCGCTTTACCATTCATCGCAACATGGAAGAATGAACCAAGCAAACGAAGTGGAATAAAGAACTCAGAAGAAAGGAGAATAAATAAAATCACGCCTAACACGCTGAGTTGTGCATCTTGGAATTGCAATAATGCAGTTAAAATCCCAATTGCCGCGCCGCCATAAGCGAGTAAATCCATAAGAGAAACCGAGTTAAGCTGCATAGTAAGCACTTTCATGGTTATTTTGCGGAAATGCTCAGCCTCTTTATCCATCGCTTTCGCTTTATAAGTATCGTCTTGATAGATTTTTAGCGTAATTAAACCCTGTAAGTTATCTAAAAAGCTACTGCCTAATCCCACATAAATCGACCAATATTTTGCCAAAAGTTTTTTCGCAATTTTATTCACCGCAATAATTGACATAGGGATAAGCGGCACACAAATCAACAAAATCACGGCAGTTTTAAAACTGAAAAAAATCAGGAAAGCAAAGAGTGTAAGCGGTGCAAGCAAGCTATAAAAAAGCTGCGGCAAATAACGCCCAAAGTAGATTTCAAGCTGTTCTACACCTTCTGATGCCACTTGGATAATGCTTGAAGTGGATTGCTGATTCACTTGGTTAAGCGGCATAGAAGCCAATTTACGATAAATAAGGCTACGCAATTCATGCTTCACTTTTGTGCTGGCAAAATAAGACGCCTGCACTGATTTTTTACCCGCAAAAGCACGTAATGCCAATGCTGCAATCAAAAGGATGCCCAAAATGACCGCACTTAACGGGCTTAATTCGTGAAAATAAGCAGCTTGTAAAATATAAGAAAACACGACAGCACTAATAATCCCGCCAACTAACGCCACCCAATTCCACAACACTGTGACGCCAATCCATTTTTTGCTGTCAGCCACCGTGTTAATTAGGCGTTTATCTATCATCATAATGATTGCTCCTAAAATAAAAAGAAGCACGCATAGAATGATGCGTACTTAATGTAGGGTGGGCTTCAGCCCACCAAAATATCACGATTGTTTGTTGGTGGGCTGAAGCCCAGCCTACAACTACTAATCAACAATCAACGGCTCGCATTATAGGAAACAAGCAGGTTTAAATACAGAAAATAATAAGAATAGTTTTTATTTCTTGATTTTTATCAAAAATCAATCTTTATTGTTGTGAGAAAATGCTTCCTCGTATAATATATTTGAGAATTATTATTATTTTTTTATAGGATTAAATATGACCAATTTTAGATTAAACGTGCTTGCCTATTCCGTTATGCTTGGGCTAACGGCAAGTGTTGCTTATGCTGATGAGCCAACCAACCAACCAACCAACCAACCAACCAACCAACCAACCAACCAACCAACCAACCAACCAACCAACCAACCAACCAACCAACCAACCAACCAACCAACCAACCAACCAACCAACCAAAATAGTAATGCTTCTGAACAACTAGAGCAAATTAATGTATCTGGCTCTACCGAAAATACTGATACGAAAGCTCCGCCAAAAATTGCCGAAACTGTAAAAACGGCTAAAACGCTAGAAAGAGAACAAGCAAACAACATTAAAGACATCGTTAAATACGAGACTGGCGTTACTGTTGTTGAAGCTGGGCGTTTTGGACAAAGCGGTTTTGCGATTAGAGGGGTAGATGAAAATCGTGTAGCGATTAATATTGATGGATTACGTCAAGCTGAAACCTTATCTTCTCAAGGCTTTAAAGAGCTTTTTGAAGGTTATGGTAACTTCAATAATACGCGTAATGGTGCAGAAATTGAAACATTAAAAGAAGTAAATATCACAAAAGGTGCTGATTCTATTAAGAATGGTAGTGGTTCCTTAGGTGGTTCTGTAATTTATAAAACAAAAGATGCGAGAGATTATCTCATAAACAAGGATTACTATGTAAGTTACAAAAAGGGATACGCTACGGAAAATAATCAATCATTCAATACCCTTACTCTTGCAGGACGTTATAAAAAGTTCGATGTGCTAGTGGTTACAACAAGCAGAAATGGGCATGAACTTGAGAACTATGGTTATAAAAATTATAACGATAAAATTCAAGGTAAAAAAAGAGAAAAAGCAGATCCATATAAAATTGAACAAGATAGTACATTATTAAAATTATCTTTCAATCCTACAGAAAATCATCGTTTTACCCTTGCAGCAGATTTATATGAACATCGTTCTCGTGGGCAAGATTTATCCTATACATTAAAATATCAAAAAACAAATCCTGATTTAGCCGAAGTTGATTCTAGACACACCAATGATAAAACAAAGAGACGTAATATTTCCTTTAGCTATGAAAATTTCTCTCAAACGCCATTTTGGGATACGTTAAAAATCACTTATTCTGATCAACGAATTAAAACTCGTGCACGCACAGATGACTATTGTGATGCAGGTGTAAGGTATTGTGCAGGCACAGACAATCCTACGGGACTAAAATTAACAAATGGGAAAATAACACGTCGAGATGGAACACCCCTTCAATTTAAAGAAAAAGACAACACAGCTAATACTAATAGTAGTGATAAAACCTATGACTCCGATAAATTTATTGATACTGATAATCAAGTAATAGAAGGTAAACTAACCCTAAGGCGCGCCTCTGAAACTTGGTACCATTGTTCAATATTTGATTGTGATGGTAAAATAAAAGCTTTTAGGAGTGAACCTTGGTATAGCAAGTCTGGAAAATGGGAAGAATTTGAACTTGAAAAAAAAGACTTAAATGGCAAAACATTCGCTAGAATAAAGAATCATAATGATAATAAAATAAAACCTATTCTTCCCTCTTCACCGGGTTATTTAGTACGCGACTGGCAAGAGCGAGATTTAGACACCAACACCCAACAATTAAATTTAGATTTAACCAAAGACTTCAAAACTTGGCATATTGAACATAATCTACAATATGGTGGATCATATAATACCGCGATGAAGCGAATGGTTAATCGTGCTGGCTATGATGCTTATGATGTGCAATGGTGGGCTGAACGTACTTTAGGCTTTAAAACAAGCTGGTCCGCACCAAAAGACACTCCAGAAACCTGTGAAGGATCATATACCTGGAATGCCTTTCTTTGCCCTAGAGTTGATCCTGAATTTTCTTACTTATTACCCATTAAAACAACAGGAAAATCAGTCTATCTCTTTGATAATGTTGTTATAACTGATTATTTATCTTTTGATTTAGGTTATCGTTATGACAATATCCATTATCAACCAAAATATAAACACGGTATCACACCTAAGTTACCCGATGATATTGTGAAAGGATTATTTATTCCATTACCAGATAATCCAGATGATAAGAAAGTTAAGGAAAACGTACAACAAAATATTGACTATATCGCCAAACAGAACAAAAAATATAAAGCACATTCTTATAGTTTTGTTTCAACGATTGATCCAACGAGTTTTCTTCGTTTACAACTAAAATATTCTAAAGGTTTTAGAACACCAACTTCAGATGAAATGTATTTCACCTTTAAACACCCTGATTTCACTATTTTGCCAAATACTGATTTAAAACCAGAAATAGCAAAAACCAAAGAAATTGCTTTCACATTACATAATGATGATTGGGGATTTATCTCGACAAGTCTGTTTAAGACTAACTATAAAAACTTTATTGACCTAATATTTAAAGAGCAAAGAGATTTTAAAGTAGGCCCTGGAGGAGGTAGCACATTACCATTTTCTCTTTATCAAAATATAAATAGAGATAATGCGTCTTTAAAAGGTATTGAAATTAATTCAAAAGTATTCCTTGGTAAAATGGCAAAATTTATGGATGGATTTAACCTAAGCTATAAATATACCTATCAAAAAGGCAGAATGAATGGCAATATTCCTATGAATGCGATTCAACCTAAAACGATGGTATATGGTTTAGGATATGATCATCCAAATCATAAATTTGGTTTCGATTTCTATACGACACATGTAGCAAGTAAAAATCCAGAAGATACTTATAATATGTTCTATAAAGAAGAAAATAAAAAAGACAGCACAATTAAATGGAGAAGCAAATCTTATACTATTCTAGATTTAATTGGATATGTGCAACCAATTAAAAACTTAACCATAAGAGCTGGTGTATATAATCTTACAAACCGTAAATATATTACTTGGGATTCTGCGCGTTCAATTCGTTCATTTGGTACAAGTAATGTTATAGAACAAACAACAGGATTAGGCATTAATCGTTTCTACGCACCAGGTAGAAATTATAAAATGTCAGTTCAGTTTGAATTTTAAACCTATCTAAAATCAAAAGTGCGGTAAATTTTTACCGCACTTTTTCTTAAGAAAGGATCTACCTTTTACTCTCTCTTTCAAAGCCAATGTTCAAACATCGGCATTTGTGCAAAATCTCCTTGAAAATCAAGCTCTTTTTGCTATTTTAGACGGTGAAATTTGGGAACTTCGCCCAATTCGGGATCGCATCTTGTTTGCAAGATTAATGGACGGTCGCTTTGTCTTACTACATCAATTTATGAAGAAAACACAAAAAACGCCAAAACGAGAAATCCAAACTGCCCAACAACGCTTAAGTGAATTAAAAGAGAGATTGAAAAATGAATAAAATCAGCCCATTAGGTTCAAATTGGAATGAGTTTGAACAGCAAATTTTCAATGAAGAAGAAATCCGAGAAAGTAATTTGCGTGTAGCCTTAATTAAAGAATTGATTACTTCTCGTCAGCAACTTGGGATTTCCCAAAAACAACTTGAAACCTTAAGCGGTGTGAAGCAACCTATGATTGCACGCATTGAAAAAGGACAAACGAATCCTCAACTTGAAACGTTGTTAAAATTGCTCGCTCCTTTAGGGAAAACCCTGTCGATTGTGCCTCTAAGGGTAAAAAATGCCTAAGATATACCCATTATTTTCATATTGACTTGTTATATTTTCATTAAGTTTTCTCAATAAATAGTTTTTATTGCACCTTATTATACGTGGCTTTTTTGACTAGAAAATCGATAAAATCGGAATAGACTGTTCCGAGAAAAGAAAAAATATTGCAAAATAGCCTCAAATTAAGACCTATGTAGAAAAATGATTATATTTAGTAACTTATCCCTAAAACGAGGGCAAACGGAACTTCTCGAAAATGCTTCAGCTACCATTAATCCTAAGCAAAAAGTCGGTTTGGTGGGGAAGAATGGTTGTGGAAAATCTTCTCTTTTTTCCTTATTAAAAAAAGAATTAACGCCAGAGGGCGGAGAGGTAAATTATCCAGCAAATTGGCGAGTATCTTGGGTGAATCAAGAAACGCCAGCATTGGATATTTCAGCAATTGATTATGTAATTCAAGGGGATCGTGAATATTGCCGTTTGCAACAAGAGCTTGAACAAGCAAATGAATGCAATGACGGTAACGCCATTGCGCGTATTCACGGGCAATTAGAAATGTTGGATGCGTGGACAATTCAATCTCGTGCCGCTTCTTTATTGCATGGTTTAGGATTTAGTCAAGAAGAAACAACACAGCCAGTGAAAGCCTTTTCGGGCGGTTGGCGGATGCGTTTGAATTTGGCACAAGCTCTGCTTTGTCCGTCAGATTTATTATTACTGGATGAACCGACCAACCATTTGGATTTGGATGCGGTTATTTGGTTGGAGCGTTGGTTAGTGCAATATCAAGGCACCTTGGTATTAATTTCTCACGACCGTGATTTTCTCGATCCGATTGTGACAAAAATCCTTCATATCGAAAATCAGAAGCTCAACGAATACACGGGCGATTATTCTTCTTTTGAGGTGCAACGAGCCACTAAATTGGCTCAACAAACAGCGATGTATCGTCAGCAACAACAAAAGATTTCCCATTTACAAAAATATATTGATCGCTTTAAAGCCAAAGCCACCAAAGCCAAACAGGCACAAAGCCGTATGAAAGCATTGGAAAGAATGGAGCTGATTGCGCCTGCTTATGTGGATAATCCTTTTACCTTTGAATTTCGTCCACCGCAATCTTTGCCAAATCCCTTAGTGATGATTGAGCAGGCGAGTGCAGGTTATGGTTGCGGAGAAAGTGCGGTAGAAATTTTAAGTAAAATTAAACTGAATTTGGTGCCAGGTTCACGGATTGGTTTACTCGGTAAAAATGGTGCAGGTAAATCAACCTTAATTAAATTATTAGCGGGAGAACTGACCGCACTTTCAGGCACCGTGCAGTTGGCTAAAGGCGTGCAGCTTGGCTATTTTGCTCAGCATCAATTAGATACTTTACGCGCAGACGAATCTGCTCTGTGGCATATGCAAAAACTCGCACCAGAACAAACGGAGCAACAAGTTCGAGATTATTTAGGCAGTTTTGCGTTTCACGGCGATAAAGTAAATCAAGCAGTGAAATCTTTTTCTGGAGGAGAAAAAGCTCGTTTGGTGTTGGCTTTGATTGTTTGGCAACGCCCGAATTTATTACTACTTGATGAACCGACTAACCATTTGGATTTGGATATGCGTCAAGCATTAACGGAAGCATTGGTAGATTACGAAGGTTCTTTGGTGGTGGTGTCGCACGATCGTCATTTATTACGCAATACCGTGGAAGAATTTTATTTAGTTCACGATAAAAAAGTGGAAGAATTTAAAGGCGATTTAGAAGACTATCAAAAATGGCTGAATGAACAAAATAGCACATCTGAAAATAAAGTTTCGGAAAAAGTGGGCGATAATGAAAATTCGGTTCAAAATCGTAAGGAACAAAAACGCCGTGAAGCAGAGTTACGCCAACAAACTGCACCATTACGTAAAAAAATCACGCAATTAGAAGAAAAAATGAATAAATTTTCTTCTGAGCTTGCGAACATAGAAAATCAACTGGCAGATACTGAATTATATAATGCGGAAAATAAAGAAAAATTGACCGCACTTTTGGCTCAACAAGTGGATGTGAAGAAAGCATTAGATGATGTAGAAACGGAATGGATGACTGCACAGGAAGAATTGGAAGAAATGCTTCAAGCGTAAGGATAGATTATGAATCAAAGCCTTTTTCATCATAGCAAACAACAGGAATATTGCCCTCAATGTGGTGCGCTTTTGCAAATTAAACAAGGCAAAAAAGGGCTGTTTTTAGGTTGCTCTGCTTATCCTGAATGTGATTATTTGCGTCCTTTGCAACGATCGGAGCATAAAGTATTAAAAACATTTGATGAAATTTGCCCGAAGTGCGGTAATTTATTGCAGTTGAAACAAGGCAGTTTTGGGATGTTTATTGGTTGTAGCCATTATCCTGAATGCGATTTTGTGGTGCGGGAAGAATCTGAATCTGAGGAAAAAATTACTTGTCCTGAATGTAAAACGGGGCATTTGATTTCTCGTCGTGGTCGCCAAGGAAAGATTTTTTACGGCTGTGATAATTTCCCTAAATGTAAATTTTCTTTGCCTGCCAAGCCTTATTCCGTGCCTTGCCCAACGTGCCATTTTCCTCTTTCTTTGTTAAAAAGCGAAAATGGGGAAAAACAAATTTTCCAGTGTGCAAATAAAACTTGCCGTCATATTTTTGAGCAATAAAAGTAAAAGAATGAAATGAATAGAGAACAAATCGCCGAAGCCCTTCGACAAAATCAAGTGGTTGCTTATCCCACTGAAGCTGTGTTTGGTTTGGGCTGTAATCCGCAAAGTGAAAGTGCGGTAAAAAAATTACTCGATTTAAAGCAACGTCCAGTGGAAAAAGGGCTGATTTTAGTCGCTCCTAGCTTGGATTTTTTCCGTCCTTTTGTCGATTTTGAGCAGATTAACGATGAACAGCTTTCTCATCTGCAAGGTAAATATGAACGTCCAACGACTTGGATTGTGCCAGCTAAATCCACCACCTCGCATTTTCTCACAGGAAAATTTGATAGCATTGCAATACGTTTGTGCGATCACCCATCTGTGAAAGCCTTATGTGAACTCACGGGTTTTGCATTAACTTCGACTAGCGCAAACCTAACAGGAGAGCCACCTTGCCGTACCGCCGATGAAGTGCGGTTACAATTCGGTGCAGATTTTCCTGTATTGGATGAAATTGTGGGAGATGCACGCAATCCATCTGAAATTCGAGACTTACGCACAAATCAACTTTTTAGACAGGGATAATTTATGGATCTTTATGCTGTATGGGGCAATCCGATTACGCAAAGTAAATCGCCATTAATTCAACGTCAGTTAGCCGCGCAAACCCATCAAACTATGGAATACATCGCAAAATTAGGCAATCTTGATTCTTTTGAACAACAGCTTTTGGCATTTTTTGAGGAGGGTGCGAAAGGTTGCAATATTACTTCGCCTTTTAAAGAACGTGCCTATCAACTGGCAGACGAATATAGCCAACGAGCAAAATTGGCGGAAGCCTGTAATACGCTAAAAAAACTCGATGATGGAAAACTTTATGCGGATAACACCGATGGGATTGGTTTAGTGACGGATTTGGAGCGTTTAAATTGGCTTCGTCCAAATCAACACGTATTAATCTTGGGGGCAGGCGGAGCAACAAAAGGCGTATTATTGCCACTTTTACAAGCTCAACAAAACATTGTGCTTGCTAACCGCACTTTTTCGAAAACCAAAGAATTAGCTGAAAGATTTCAGCCTTACGGCAATATTCAAGCTGTCTCTATGGATTCGATTCCACTACAAACCTATGATGTAGTGATTAATGCAACTTCCGCTGGATTAAGTGGTGGAACTGCTCCAGTTGATGTTGAAATTTTAAAATTAGGCTTAGCTTTTTACGATATGCAATATGCGAAAGGCACAGACACGCCATTTATCGCATTATGCAAAAGTTTAGGTTTAACCAATGTTAGCGATGGCTTTGGAATGTTAGTCGCGCAAGCAGCACATTCTTTCCATTTATGGCGAGGCGTAATGCCAGATTTTGTCGCGGTTTATGAGCAATTAAAATAAGGTAATTGGCAATGGAAAATAAATACAGCGATTTTATGGTGTATGTCGATGAAAGTGGAGATCACAGTTTACAGTCAATTGATAAAAACTATCCTGTGTTTGTACTTGCATTCTGTATTTTTTATAAAGACCATTATCGAAATAATATTGTTCCACAGATACAGAAGATAAAATTTGATTATTTTGGTCATGATATGGTGATATTGCATGAGCATGAAATCCGCAAAGAAAAAGGCGATTTTAATATTTTCACTTCTCGTGAACAGCGTGAAGGTTTTATGGAACGTATTTCATCTATTATTGAAAATACTAATTTTATTCTTGCTGCCTGTGTGATTGATAAGCGAAAAACGCCACAAAATGAAACAACACACCCTTATCATTTTTCACTCAAACATTGTTTAGAAACCCTATACGAATTTGTTTGTGAAAAGCATCAAGAAGATAAAATCACTTTTGTTGCCGTGGAAAGCCGTGGACGTAATGAGGATAGAGAGTTAGAGCTGGAATTTTTACGTATTTGTGATGGACAAAATAAATTTAAAAAGTCCTTGCCTTTTCAAGTAAAGATTGTGCCAAAACAAATTAATTCTGTGGGGTTGCAAGTTGCGGATTTAGTGGCAAGACCTATCGGGAGACATATTTTAGATAGTAATCAACCAAATCGAGCCTTTGAGATCCTTAAAAAGAAATTTTATTGTGAAGGTGGAAGAAAAATACTGGGGGAAAATTTTGATCAAAAAGGACTGAAACATTTCCCTTAGCCCTAAAAAGCGAAAAGCCTCAATGAAACTCACTGAAGCTATAACGCCGACCAAGCACCCTCGATCCACTTGGCTCGGAATATATCAAAATGTTTTATTTTGTCAAGTTTTAATATGCAACAAATAACCAGATGCCCTTGGGTTGGCGAACAACCTATTTATATTGATTATCATGACAAGGAATGGGGAAAGCCTGAATTCGACAGCCAAAAGCTATTTGAAAAAATTTGTTTGGAAGGGCAGCAAGCGGGACTTTCGTGGATTACGGTTTTGAAAAAACGTGAATCTTACCGTGCAGCCTTTCATCAATTTGATCCGAAAAAAATCGCAAAAATGACCGCACTTGATATTGATGCTTGCATGCAAAATTCAGGATTAATTCGCCATCGAGCCAAGTTAGAAGCCATTGTCAAAAATGCGAAAGCTTATTTGGCAATGGAAAAGTGCGGTGAAAATTTCAGTAATTTTATTTGGTCATTTGTGAATCATAAACCGATTGTCAATGATGTGCCTGATTTGCGATCTGTGCCAACTAAAACAGAAGTATCGAAAGCACTTTCTCAAGCCTTAAAAAAACGTGGTTTCGTCTTTGTTGGCGAAACCACGTGCTATGCGTTTATGCAATCTATGGGGCTGGTGGACGATCATTTAAATGATTGTCCTTGCAAAACTCACTAGTGTTTATGCTGATCTCGCTCCCATAAATCGGCGTATTTTACAAAGGTTGAATGCGCTGATAACACCGCTAATAAAAATCCTTGTTTGCCATCTAAAAAACCCGCTTTTAACAAATACATCTTCACAAAACAACCAAGCGCGTGCGAAATTCCTTGCCAAAGTGTGGCTTTTTTTCCTTTAGCTTGGCGTTGGTCTGCCCAGGCTTTGGCATAACCTGCGGATTTCACTAGATAATGATGAATACTTTTATAAGTGAAATGCTCTAAATCCCCTGTCAATTTTTCTACTTTTGTGCCAGCTGGAAATTCCACTTTTTCATGTACAAGTGAATCATTATATTGCGCATAGTTTGTGCGATAGAGACGAACTACATAATCGGGATACCAGCCTGAATGGCGAATTTCACGCCCAAATACTTCACTCACTCGTGGAATTTCATAAACGGTATTTTCTCGATCATTTTTAACCGCACTTAAGATAGCCTGTTGTAACTTGGGCGTAACGCGTTCGTCAGCATCTAACCAGAGTACATAATCACTGGTTACATATTGTTGGGCTAATTGGCGTTGTTTACCAAATCCTTGCCAGTCGCTATTTTCATAGAATTTAGCCCCATAACTGAGCGCAATTTCTTTAGTGTTATCTGTGCTACCAGAATCTAGAATGATAATCTCATCCACCCAATCTTTTACGGTGTCTAAGCAATTGGCGAGGTCTTGTGCTTCATTTTTTACAATCATCGCAACGCTAATTGTAGGCATATTTTCAATCCTTTTTTTGCTATACTAGCCGAAATTTTTTCAAGTATAACCGAATTTCATTTATGTGGCGTTTTTTTTATACCAGCTTGCTTTTAATTTGCCAGCCGTTGATATTGTGTTTTATTGGCTTGCTCAGTGTTAAATCTCCACGTTATCGTCAGCGTTTGGCTGAACGTTATGGTTTTTATGGCAATGTGCCTTGTCCACCACCACAAGGAATCTTTATCCACGCAGCCTCCGTAGGGGAAGTGATTGCTGCGATACCGCTGGTTCGTCAATTGCAACAAGATTATCCGCATTTATCCATTACTTTTACGACTTTTACGCCAACAGGTTCAGAGCGCGTCAAAGCCACTTTTGGAGACAGCGTTTTTCATTATTATCTCCCCCTTGATTTACCTTTTTCGATCCATCGTTTTATTAATTTTGTACAACCTAAATTATGTATCGTGATGGAAACAGAACTTTGGCCTAATCTTATTCATCAATTATTTTTACGCAATATTCCATTTGTTATCGCTAATGCACGTTTATCTGCGCGTTCTGCACATCGTTACGGAAAAATAAAAGCGCACTTACAAACAATGTGGTCGCAAATTAGCTTGATTGCAGCGCAGGATAACATTAGTGGAAAACGCTATGCCACTTTGGGCTATCCAAAGGAAAAATTGAATATCACGGGCAATATTAAATATGATCTCAATACGAATGATGAACTATTACGTAAAATTGATTCATTGCGAACGCTTTGGAAACAAGATCGCCCAATATGGATTGCTGCCAGCACGCATAATGGAGAAGATGAAATCATTTTAAAATCTCACCGCGCTTTGTTAGCAAAATACCCAAATTTATTGTTATTGCTCGTTCCGCGCCATCCAGAGCGTTTTAATGTGGTGGCTGATTTACTTAAAAAGGAAAAATTTCAATTTATTCGTCGTTCCACAAATGAATTACCAAATGAAAATACCCAAGTGATTTTGGGCGATAGTATGGGCGAACTGATGTTGATGTATGGCATTTCCGATATTGCTTTTGTGGGTGGAAGCCTTGTGAAACACGGGGGGCATAATCCACTGGAACCTCTTGCGTTTAAAATGCCTGTAATTACTGGCAAGCATACTTTTAATTTTCCCGAGATATTTAGAATGTTGGTGGAAGTGCAAGGTGTGTTGGAAGTTAATTCAACCGCAGATTCCTTAGAACGCGCCGTAGAAGCCTTATTAAACTCAAAAGAAGCCCGCGAACGTTTAGGCAATGCTGGCTATGAAGTGCTGATGGAAAACCGAGGGGCATTACAGCGTTTGTTAGATTTATTAAAACCTTATTTGGAGCGCAATGTATGACGAGCGTGATTTATCCTGGTACTTTTGATCCGATTACGAACGGTCATTTAGACATTATTGAAAGAAGTGCGGTAATTTTTCCTCGTGTTTTAGTGGCGGTGGCGAATAGCCCAAGTAAAAAGCCACTATTTTCGTTGGAGGAACGCGTGGAGCTTGTTCGTCAATCTGTTGCACATTTATCCAATGTGGAGGTGTTTGGCTTTTCTGATTTGTTGGCAAATGTGATTAAACAGCACAATATTTCTGCCATTATTCGCGGCGTACGCACAACAACAGATTTTGAATATGAACTGCAATTGGCCGCCCTTAATCGTTTACTCACAAAAGGCGTAGATAGTCTGTTTTTCCCACCAGCAGAAAAATGGGCGTTTGTTTCTTCTACCATTGTGCGTGAAATTTATTTACATGGCGGAGATGTCGCTGAGCTAGTTCCTGAGCCTGTATTCAATGCGTTAAAAGCACGATGATAAAAACCTTTATTTTTTTAACCGCACTTATCGTTTTATCTGGTTGTGGTTCCGTGGTCAAACTTATCGATCCAACAGAAAAATATACCGCCTATGCAGGGGTTGCTTATGATCTTGAAATGGCGCAACAATGGGGATTGCCAATCTTAGATTTGCCTCTCTCATTTTTATTAGACACTGTATTACTGCCCTATGCGTGGGCTCAATAATTCTTATGAAACTCAATCCTCAACAACAACAAGCCGTTGAATATGTGACAGGCCCTTGCCTTGTGCTTGCTGGCGCTGGTTCAGGCAAAACTCGCGTAATCATTAATAAAATCGCCCATTTAATTGAAAAGTGCGGGTATTCTCCGAAACAAATTGCCGCCGTCACTTTTACGAATAAAGCCGCACGCGAGATGAAAGAGCGTGTGGCACATTCCATTGGCAAAGAACAATCCAAAGGATTGCTTGTTTCCACTTTTCATACGCTCGGTTTTGACATTATTAAGCGTGAATATAAAGCGTTGGGCTTTAAATCAAATATGACCTTGTTTGATGAGCACGATCAATTTGCGTTGTTAAAAGAGCTAACCGCTGATGTGTTAAAAGAAGATAAGGATTTATTGCGCGAGTTAATTTCAGTGATTTCTAACTGGAAGAACGATTTGATTTCGCCAAAACAGGCATTTGCCTTGGCACGTGATGCTAAATATCAAACTTTCGCAAAATGTTATGAGCGTTACGCCACACAAATTCGAGCTTACAACGCTCTCGATTTTGATGATTTGATTATGCTGCCGACATTATTGTTCAAGCAAAATGAAGAAGTGCGGTCAAAATGGCAGGCAAAAATTCGTTATTTGTTGGTGGATGAATATCAAGACACCAACACCAGTCAATATGAACTGATTAAACTTTTAGTGGGTGAGCGTGCTTGTTTCACTGTGGTGGGCGATGATGACCAATCTATTTATTCGTGGCGTGGCGCACGACCAGAAAATATGGTGCGTTTACGCGATGATTTTCCTCGTTTGAACGTGATTAAGCTAGAGCAAAATTACCGTTCAACCCAGCGTATTTTGCATTGTGCCAATATTTTGATTGATAACAATGAGCACGTGTTTGATAAGAAACTTTTTTCAACCATTGGTACAGGGGAAAAATTGCTTGTCATCGAAGCAAAAAATGAAGAACACGAAGCAGAGCGGATTGTCGCCGAGTTGATCGCCCATCGTTTTAGCCGTAAAACCAAATATAAAGATTATGCGATTTTGTATCGAGGCAATCATCAATCCCGATTACTCGAAAAAGTACTGATGCAAAACCGTATTCCTTACAAAATTTCGGGCGGTACTTCTTTTTTCTCTCGTGCAGAAATCAAAGATATGATGGCGTATTTGCGCTTGGTGGTAAATCAAGATGATGACGGAGCATTCCTGCGTATTGTGAATACACCGAAGCGTGAAATTGGCACCGCAACCTTACAAAAACTTGGAGAGTTGGCTCAAGAAAAACACATCAGTTTGTTTGATGCTATTTTTGAGTTTGAACTTATTCAACGCATTACACCAAAAGCCTATGATTCATTGCAAAAATTTGGCCGTTGGATTGTAGAACTTAATGATGAAATTCAACGTTCTGAACCAGAACGTGCGGTACGTTCTATGTTATCTGCGATTCATTATGAAGAATATTTGTACGAATACGCGACAAGCCCTAAAGCGGCAGAAATGCAAAGTAAGAATGTTGCCACGTTATTTGACTGGGTTGCGGATATGTTAAAAGGCGATGAAACCAATGAGCCGATGAACCTTAATCAAGTAGTAACCCACCTGACATTACGGGATATGTTAGAGCTAGGCGAAGACGATGACGACAGCGATCAAGTTCAACTGATGACATTACACGCATCTAAAGGATTAGAATTTCCTTATGTTTATTTGATTGGTATGGAAGAGGGCATTTTGCCTCACCAAACTAGCATTGATGAAGACAACGTGGAAGAAGAACGCCGCTTGGCTTATGTGGGGATCACAAGAGCGCAAAAAGAACTCACTTTTTCCTTATGTCGTGAGCGTCGTCAATATGGCGAATTAGTTCGCCCAGAACCAAGCCGATTTTTAGCTGAATTACCTAATGACGATGTGCTATGGGAACGCGATAAACCAAAATTCACCACCGAGCAAAAACAAGAAAAAACACAAAATCAACTAGATCGATTAAGGGCGATTTTGAAAGGAGGTTAGAAAATCTAGATTGTAATGAAAAGACAGCAGGACAAGTGCGGTCAGGTTTTAAAGTATTTTTGCAAATTGACTTTAAAATTCAATGCTATGAATTTTAATTATCCCCTTAGCTCTTCTACTAAAAAGTCTAAAAACACACGTAGGCGAAGGTTGACTGCTTTATCGCTGTAGTAAACAGCATTGAAGGGGAGCGTTTTATTGGCGGTTTGTTCAGTAAGTAAGGGAATTAATTTTCCTTCAGCGATGTCATTGTCTACCAAAAAATCTGATAAGCAAGCAATACCACAACCTGAAAGGCACAATGACCGTAAAATTTCACCGCTGCTGGCGGTAAAGTGCGGTGAGATTTTATAGGGATTTCCTTGAGCATCTAAAACTGTCCATGTATTTAGTGAACTAGGCTCAGTGAAGCCTAAACATTGATGGTTGGCAAGAGCTTCAGTTGATTGTGGCGTGCCGTGTTTTGCCAAGTAGTCTGGACTGGCGATTACGCGGAAGTGGCTATCAAATAGATGACGAGCACGCAGCCCAGAATCATCCAATTCTCCAGCTCGTAAGGCAATATCGACTTTGCGTTCTATCAGATTGATATAGCCTTCGGAAGAAACTAACGAAAGTTGGATATGCGGATAGCGTTCGTTGAATTTTGCTGCCAGTGGCACTAGCAGATGTAACACCATCGGCATGGCTGAATCTACGCGTAGTATGCCTTGTGGGACTTCGTGCACTGCCAACATTTCAGCTTCAGCTGCAGCCATATCTTGCAGAATTTTCTGTACGCGACGAAAATATTGTAAGCCTTCTTCTGTTAGTCTAAGCTGTCTAGTAGTGCGGTTGATTAGGTTCACACCCAATTTTTCTTCTAGCCTTTTCACCACACGACTTACCGCAGAATTTGCCATTGATAGCTGCTTGGCTGCACGGCTGAAACTGCCATTTTCGACTACTTGCACAAATACCGTTAATTCTTCAGAAGTTGTTTTCATTTTATTATTCCGCTTAGCGCAAAAGAGTTTTTTATTTTTGCACTTTTAAAGTATAAAGTAAAACAGCATAATAAAATCCCTTTTTTAATTATTTATTTTAGGAGCAAAAAGATGAATATTTTATTATTAGACGGCGGTAAGGCGTTTGGTCATTCTCACGGCGAATTGAACCACACGCTTCACAAAAAAGCGAAAGAAGTTTTGACCGCACTTGGACACAATGTCAAAGAAACTGTAATTGATGCTGGTTATGACGTTGAAGCTGAAATCGAAAAATTCTTGTGGATGGATGCCGTGATTTGGCAAATGCCGAGCTGGTGGATGCATGAGCCTTGGACAGTGAAAAAATACATAGACGAAGTATTAACCAGTGGGCACGGCAAGTTATATCACAGTGATGGCAGACACAGCGTTAATCCAACCGAGGGCTATGGCACAGGCGGCTTATTGCAAGGAAAAAAACACATGCTTTCACTGACTTGGAATGCACCGATTGAAGCCTTTACTCGCGAAGGCGATTTCTTTGAAGGCAAAGGCGTGGATGTTTTGTATATGCATTTCCACAAACTCAACGAGTTCCTCGGTTTGACTCGCCTGCCGACATTCTTATGTAACGATGTGGTTAAAAGTCCGCAAGTAGAACAATACTTAGCAGACTACCAAGCACACTTGGAAAAAGTGTTCGGCTAATAAAAAAATCCATCTTCAATACGAAGATGGATTTTTTGTTTATTTCGTTAAGATTCGTTCAGAATCGACTAAGTTTTTTGGGCAGCCAAGGCTTACAAAGCCAATGCTTGGGGTTGAATTTTGCATAAAATAACCGTTCTTTCGCTCTATAAAATTTCAAACGCAAGATTCTACTCAATTTTCGCAAGAAAGGCGATAAATTAAAGGCTTGGAAGGGTAAAGATTTTAAGCTAAGTGATGTAGAATAGACGAGTATGTCGGACTTATTTTTATCATTATGGAAAATTCATCTTTACTTTTAACCGCACTTTTCGATCCTGATCACTTAATTATTTTTAGCAAAATGCTATTAGCGATGGTGCTTGGCAGTATTATTGGCTTAGAACGTGAACTTAAACGTAAGCCTGTGGGTGTAAAAACTTGCGCCATTATTGCCGTTACCACTTGTGTGCTAACCATTGTTTCAATTCAAGCCGCAGAGCATTATGCACAAGTTTCAGAAAATATTCGTACGGATCCGATGCGCCTTGCGGCTCAAGTGATTAGTGGCATCGGTTTTTTAGGTGCTGGTGTGATTTTGCATAAGAAAAATGATGCGATTTCAGGTTTAACCACTGCGGCGATTATTTGGGCTTCTGCGGGGATCGGTATTGCTGCTGGGGCGGGTTTCGTGTTTGATGCGGTCATCGCCACTGTGATGATTTTGGTGTCTATTCGATTAAGTCCGTTGGTTCAACGTTGGGTTCATCGTAAATCACAACGTCGTCGGACGAAATTCAATATTCTTGTCAATGATGCGGAAAGCATAGGGAAAGTTACCCAATTGTTAGTAAATAATCAGTATCGTATTGAACATATACAAGTCAAAGATCAAAGTAGTGGAGAAGTGCGGTTACAAATTCGTTGCTTTTCCATTGATTCCACAATGTTGAAAGATGCGTATGCTTTACTTAAAGCAGAAGATGGCGTAATAAGTGTTGAAGTAGATAACTAGAAAAAGAGTGATTAAATTAAATTTTCTTTTAAATTAACCACACTTTTTTATTTTTTATTTAATTTCTTTCACAAAAGATCAATTTTCATTAAAAATACTTGATTTTGCTAACGCTATCTTGTAATTAATAATGCTATTCAAGCACAACAAACTAAGGAAACAACAATGAAAAATGTAGGCTTTATCGGCTGGCGCGGAATGGTGGGTTCCGTATTAATGGATCGTATGTCGCAGGAAAATGATTTTGAAAATCTTAATCCCGTATTTTTTACAACTTCACAAGCAGGTCAAAAAGCACCTGTATTTGGTGGCAAGGATGCAGGCGACCTGAAAAGTGCATTCGATATTGAAGAACTTAAAAAATTAGACATTATCGTGACTTGCCAAGGTGGCGATTACACCAATGAAGTCTATCCAAAATTAAAAGCAACAGGCTGGGATGGTTATTGGGTTGATGCAGCGTCTGCACTACGTATGAAAGATGATGCAATTATCGTACTTGATCCAGTAAACCAACACGTGATTTCTGAAGGTTTGAAAAAAGGCATTAAAACCTTCGTGGGCGGTAACTGTACCGTAAGCTTAATGTTAATGGCTATCGGCGGTCTATTTGAAAAAGATTTGGTGGAATGGATTTCTGTGGCAACTTATCAAGCGGCTTCAGGTGCTGGCGCAAAAAATATGCGTGAATTACTTTCACAAATGGGTTTATTAGAACAAGCAGTTTCAAGTGAATTAAAAGACCCTGCTTCATCTATTTTAGATATTGAACGTAAAGTGACTGCAAAAATGCGTGCTGATAATTTCCCAACGGATAACTTTGGCGCGGCATTGGGCGGTAGCTTAATCCCTTGGATTGACAAACTTCTTCCTGAAACAGGGCAAACTAAAGAAGAATGGAAAGGTTATGCAGAAACCAACAAAATTTTAGGTTTAAGCGACAATCCAATTCCTGTTGATGGTTTATGTGTGCGTATCGGTGCATTACGTTGCCACAGCCAAGCGTTTACCATTAAATTGAAAAAAGACTTACCATTAGAAGAAATCGAACAAATTATTGCATCACATAATGAATGGGTAAAAGTAATTCCAAATGACAAAGAAACCACATTACGTGAATTAACGCCAGCGAAAGTAACAGGTACATTAAGCGTGCCAGTGGGGCGTTTACGTAAATTGGCTATGGGGCCTGAATATTTGGCAGCTTTTACCGTGGGTGACCAATTATTATGGGGTGCGGCAGAGCCAGTTCGCCGTATCTTAAAACAATTAGTGGCATAAATTTTACTTTCACTACAAAGGGCGTATTTACTACGCCCTTTTCATTAAAAAATTATGATCAGAGAACCTTATTTTCATCAATTTGCTCTTGCAGAATTATTGCCTTTTTTTGAGCAATTTCCTACCCAATATCTTTCTGGTAAACGAAATATAAAATTAGCTTATCGTCATTTGATTCAACCTGAAAGTGCGGTCAGAAAATTGATGATTTTAGTAAATGGTCGAGCAGAAAATATGCTGAAATGGTCAGAGCTCGCTTATGATTTTTATCATCAAGGTTATGATGTATTGCTATTTGATCATCGCGGTCAAGGCTATTCACAGCGTATTATTCCTCAAAAAGGGCATTTAGACGAATTTCGTTTCTATGTCGATGATATGGCGAAAATCATCGAAAAAGTAACCGCACTTTTCAGCTATTCAACGCAGCATTTGCTTGCTCATTCAATGGGCGCATTGATTGCAACCTATTATTTGGCAAATTATGATCATCACATTAATAAAGCGGTACTTTCTTCGCCCTTTTACGGTATTCTTTTAAAACATCCCATTAGAGATGAACTGATTATTGCCCTAATGAATATTTTAGGACAAGGCGAGCGTTATGTTTTTGGTAAAGGGCCTTATCAACAAGCCCACTTGGAATACAATGAATTAACTTTCTGTAAAACCAGAATGAAATGGATGAATCGTGTAAATCGTAAAAATCCAGCAATTAATCTTGGTGGGCCAACATTCCGTTGGGTACATTTGTGTTTGAACGCAATTAAACGCTTGCCGAAAGTTATTCCTAAGATTGAAATTCCAATCCTAATTTTACAAGCCGAAAAAGAAAAAATAGTAGATAACAACAATCTTGAAAAATTAACCGCACTTTTTCCGAATGCTAGATGTGAAGTCATATTAAATGCTAAACATGAGGTGTTATTTGAAAAAGATAATGTTCGAAGAAATGTACTTAAAAGTGTTAATCATTTTCTAAATGTGCAAAGTTGATACTAATCGTTATTTATTGATTTATATAATATTTTTCTTCAGCTTATAACATTTTTTCTTGAGAAATATCATAGTTTTTGATTTACAAAACCTCTACAATCAACCCTAACTATAAGTAGTTATGGTTGTTTTTTTATTATTTTATTGGAGTGGCTATGTCAAAAATGAAAAAAATAGTAACCGCACTTTGTTTAGTCGGTGTTGGTGCAACTGCCTTATTGGGTTCTCAGTGGATAATGCACAAAACGAGTACACCAGAGTTTTGTGCTAGTTGTCATTCAATGAGTTATCCACAACAGGAGTGGGAAGGTTCTAGCCATTTTGCTAATGCAAAAGGGGTTAGAGCACAATGTTCAGATTGTCATATTCCAAAAGAAGGTTGGCATTATGTCAAGGCTAAATTTATTGCTTTAAAAGACTTGTGGTATGAAGCACAAGGTAAGATTGAGAATAAAGAAAAATATGAAGCTCATCGTGCAGAAATGGCACAACGAGTGTGGAAGGATATGAAAGCCAATGATTCAGAAACCTGTCGTAGCTGTCACAGTTTTGATGCAATGGAGCTTTCAAAACAAACTAAATTAGCAAAACAAACTCATACGGAGGCGCAAACAAACGGTCAAACTTGTATTGATTGTCACAAGGGCATTGTTCACTTCCTACCTGAAGTGCATGGCGATCAAAATACACAAAAATCCTCTGCAGTACAAGGTGGTACTCTCTCTGATGGCTCAGCTATTTTTGCCACTGAAATGGTGAAAGCGACCAATGATAAAGGAAATGAGGTTCGCTTAATGCCTTATGCTGAATTAATGCAATGGAAAGTAAATGGTGATCAAATTCAAGGTACTTTACATGGTTGGCAACAAGTGGGGGCTGAAGCAGTTGTGTATCAAGAATTAGGTAAACGTATCACGCTTGCTTTAATGGACGAAGATGCACGTAATCATGTTCAAGTATTAAAAACAGTTCATGATGCAGTAACAGATTCTGATTGGAAAGAAATCAGTGTTGCGGTGAATGTAGCTAAAGAAAAAATGACATCAGATTTAACCACGCTTAATCAATACGGTAATCAGTTAAACCAAACTCAATGTAGTGGTTGTCACGCAGCAATTGGTGCAGATCATTACACGGCTAACCAATGGATTGGTGTGGTGAATTCTATGAAAGACCGTACATCAATGAAAAAAGATGAAGTACGTGCATTAACTATTTATCTGCAACGCAATGCCAAAGATATGGCAAAACAATAATGAATTAACTATCTAAAACGAGGCTGAAATGAAAAAGAATAACGTAAATGAACAACGTCGTGATTTTCTGAAAAAAACATCTTTAGGCGTGGCTGGTAGTGCCCTTTCTGGTGGTATGGTGGGCGTTGTATCAAAAAGTGCGGTAGCAAAAGAAGCTGAAATGAAAACGGTAGTGACTGCCGCTCACTGGGGATCTATTGGGGTTGTTGTACAAGATGGTAAGGTCGTGAAATCTGGTCCTGCTATTGAGCCTGCAGTGCCGAACGAATTGCAAACAGTTGTTGCCGATCAATTGTATAGCGAAGCTCGCGTGAAATATCCAATGGTGCGTAAAGGCTTTTTAGCTAATCCAGGAAAAAGCGATACTACAATGCGTGGTCGTGATGAATGGGTGCGCGTTTCTTGGGATGAAGCGTTAGATTTAGTACACAATCAGCTTAAACGTGTGCGTGACGAACATGGATCAACAGGTATTTTTGCTGGTTCTTATGGTTGGTTTAGTTGCGGTTCATTACATGCATCTCGTACGTTATTACAGCGTTACATGAACGCTACAGGTGGTTTTGTGGGACACAAAGGGGATTACTCTACGGGTGCTGCACAAGTAATTATGCCACATGTATTAGGCACGATTGAGGTGTACGAACAACAAACCAGCTGGGAATCCATATTAGAAAGTAGTGATATTATTGTGCTTTGGTCTGCAAATCCACTCACAACAATGCGTATTGCTTGGATGTCCACTGACCAAAAAGGGATTGAATATTTCAATAAATTCCAAGCGAGTGGTAAACGTATTATTTGTATCGACCCACAAAAAAGCGAAACTTGCCAAATGTTGAATGCAGAATGGATTCCAGTGAATACAGCAACGGATGTGCCATTAATGCTTGGTATTGCGCATACTTTAGTTGAACAAGGCAAGCACGATAAAGATTTCTTGAAAAAATATACGTCAGGTTACGCTAAATTCGAAGAATATTTATTAGGTAAAACTGATGGACAGCCAAAAACAGCGGAATGGGCGGCTAAAATTTGTGGTGTGCCAGCAGAAACCATTAAGCAACTTGCAGCTGATTTCTCCAGTAAACGTACCATGTTAATGGGTGGCTGGGGGATGCAACGCCAACGCCATGGTGAACAAACCCACTGGATGTTAGTAACCCTTGCATCTATGTTAGGACAAATTGGGTTACCGGGTGGCGGTTTTGGCTTGAGTTATCATTATTCAAATGGTGGGGTACCAACGGCGACAGGCGGTATTATCGGCTCAATTACGGCAAGTCCATCAGGCAAAGCGGGGGCAAAAACATGGTTGGATGATACGTCTAAATCCGCGTTCCCATTAGCGCGTATTGCTGATGTGTTACTCCATCCAGGCAAAAAGATTCAGTATAACGGTACTGAAATTACTTATCCTGACATCAAAGCGGTATATTGGGCAGGTGGTAACCCGTTTGTTCACCATCAAGATACCAATACCTTAGTGAAAGCTTTCCAGAAACCTGATGTAGTGATTGTCAATGAGGTGAACTGGACGCCAACTGCACGCATGGCAGATATTGTGTTACCAGCTACGACGAGTTATGAACGTAATGACTTAACCATGGCTGGCGACTACTCTATGATGAGTGTTTACCCGATGAAACAAGTGGTTCCACCACAATTTGAAGCAAAAAATGACTACGATATTTTCGTTGAGCTTGCTAAACGTGCCGGTGTGGAAGAACAATACACTGAAGGTAAAACTGAAATGGAGTGGCTGGAAGAATTCTATAATGCAGCCTTTAGTGCTGCACGTGCAAATCGTGTAGCAATGCCACGTTTTGACAAATTCTGGGCAGAAAATAAACCATTAAGTTTTGAGGCGGGTGAAGCTGCGAAGAAATGGGTGCGTTATGGTGAATTCCGTGAAGATCCATTGCTCAATCCGCTTGGCACACCGTCAGGTAAAATTGAAATTTTCTCTGATGTTGTTGAGAAAATGAATTATAACGATTGTAAGGGGCATCCTAGTTGGATGGAACCTGAAGAGTTTGCGGGTAATGTGACGGAAGAATATCCGTTAGCTTTAGTGACACCACATCCTTACTATCGTTTACACAGTCAATTGGCGCATACTTCATTACGTCAAAAATATGCGGTAAATGATCGTGAGCCAGTGATGGTTCACCCTGAAGATGCGGCTGCTCGTGGTATTAAAGACGGTGATATTGTTCGCATTCATAGCAAACGCGGTCAAGTGCTTGCAGGTGCAGTTGTAACAAAAAATATCATCAAAGGTACTGTCGCTCTCCATGAAGGCGCATGGTATGATCCAATGTACTTAGGTGAAAGTGAAAAACCATTATGTAAAAATGGTTGTGCAAATGTGTTAACTCGAGATGAAGGTACATCTAAATTGGCACAAGGCAATTCACCAAATACTTGTATCGTTCAGATTGAGAAATTTACAGGCGTAGCACCAGAAGTTACGGTATTTAAACAACCTAAACAGGTGGCGTAAAACTATTAAAAATATAACCGCACTTCAAAAAGTGCGGTTCTTTTTTTAATAATAGAACGAAGGGACCATTAACAGCACTAAATTCTAAACATGAGATGTTATTTGAGCAAGATGAATTAAGATGGGAAACAATATCTAAGATTTTAGTATTTTTGAATGATGAGTAGATTTTTATTCAATAATATATTTAATGTGTAGATAAAATATTCAAACAGGTGTGTTTTTCAAAAAATGGTTTGACATATTTTCTAAAAAACGTATTATACCGCTCACACTGATTGTGGTGAGATGGCCGAGCAGGCTGAAGGCGCTCCCCTGCTAAGGGAGTATGGGGTTAAAAAGCTCCATCGAGGGTTCGAATCCCTCTCTCACCGCCATTGTTTGTTTTATTTATTCTGCACCCGTAGCTCAGCTGGATAGAGTACTCGGCTACGAACCGAGCGGTCAGAGGTTCGAATCCTCTCGGGTGCGCCATTTTTAAAACGGCTCTATCTTATTAAAGTGGTTATGAATAGTTAAAGCATCATCTACGCACCCGTAGCTCAGCTGGATAGAGTACTCGGCTACGAACCGAGCGGTCAAAGGTTCGAATCCTTTCGGGTGCGCCATTTCTACATTGTTACTTTCATTAAAATATTCTTTACTATTCAATATATTTATTATATTTCTTTCTTGTATCTATTTATTTTTAATTATTTAAAATATGAAAAAACAATCTTTACCAACTAAATTTAGTCCATTTTCTTGGGGTCTTGCTGCCTTTTGTTCGCCTATATTATTGTGTCCAATGGCATTATTAATTTCTACAGTATTTAGTAAAAATCCCTATCTATCAAGCTGGCAAATCAATTTATTTTCAACGCTTTTTTGGGTTTATCCCTTTATTCTAGCTGTTACAGCTAGAATGCTATACCGTCTTCATCAACATAAACCTAAACTAGCAAATAAATTATTAACATTAAGTGCGGTCATTTTTTATGTGATTTTAATTACGATTTGTAAAATTGGTTTATAAAAAAATCCTACGATAATACGTAGGATTTTTTTATTCTATTTTATTTTTTCTTTATTGGTCGTTGCCAATCTTGAATATGGCGTTGAGCAACTCGTGTAATCACTAATTCATTTTCGCCAACATCACGTGTAATTGTAGTCCCAGCACCAATAGTTGCGCCATTTGCGACTTTCACTGGCGCAACTAATTGTGTATCAGATCCCACAAACACATTATCACCGATGATCGTTTTAAATTTATTTGCACCATCGTAGTTGCAGGTTATGACACCCGCTCCAATATTACAATTTGAGCCAATTTCTGAATCGCCAACATAGGTCAGGTGATTTACTTTAGAACCTTTACCAACGGTAGATTTTTTAATTTCTACAAAGTTTCCAATATGCGTTTCAGCTGCGAGTTCTGCACCTGGGCGTAAACGAGAAAATGGGCCAATTGCGGCTTTTTCTCCTACTATAGAATCCTCTAGCACTGAATAGGGTTTTATTTCTACATCATTGCCAATAACAACATTTTTCAATACGCAACCTGCGCCAATTTTTACGCGATCACCGAGTTTAACATTACCTTCGATAATAACATTAACATCGATTTCCACATCTTTTCCATGCTCTAATGTTCCACGTAGGTTAAAACGAGCGGGATCGTAGATCATTACGCCTTCAAGTAATAATTTGGAGGCTTGTTTATTTTGGAGATAACGTTCAAGTGCAGCTAATTGTAAGCGATTATTTGCACCTTCAACTTCCATGACATCTGTTGCTTGTACAGCAACAACTTGGCAATTATCTTGGTTTGCGAGAGCAATAAGATCCGTTAAGTAATATTCGCCTTGAGCATTATTATTGCCTACACGCGCGAGCCATTTTTTGAAACTTGCACCATCAGATACCATAACGCCAGTATTGACTTCTTTAATATTTAGTTGCTCTGCATTTGAATCTTTTTGTTCTACAATGGCTACAACGTTCCCATTTTCACGGATAATTCGTCCATAGCCTGTTGGGTTATCTAAATTTACGGTAAGTAATGCAATGCCATTTTCTGGTTTCGCTTCAATTAATTTTTCTAATGTTTCTTTAGTTATTAATGGTGCATCGCCGTAAAGTACAACAATATTTTCGTTATCTTTAAAGAAAGGTGCCGCTTGTTGAACTGCATGTGCTGTGCCAAGTTGTTCTGTTTGTAATACCCAATTTACTTGTTCATTTGCAAGATGGGTACGCATTAAGTCCCCACCGTGACCATAGATTAAATGAATATTTTCTGCGCCTAATTGATGGGCAGTATCAATCACGTGTTTTACCATTGGTTTACCCGCGATTGTATGTAGAACTTTAGGTAAATCGGAATACATGCGCGTGCCTTTTCCAGCTGCTAAAATTACCGCACTTAATGCTTTTTTTGTCATAGATTTTCTCTTTATTCATCAATAATGGGTAATATTCTATCGTAGAAAGATAGCGAATGGTAAGTTTTTAAGTAAAAGCTATAACAGACTTTTAGATAAGAAAAAAACCGATGGTTTCCCATCGGTTTTTTGAATTTTAAAGTGGTTAAAATAGAAATTATTTAACTTCTACTTCTGCGCCCGCTTCTTCTAATTCTTTCTTAAGTGCTTCAGCTTCTTCTTTAGAAACACCTTCTTTTAAGTTAGCTGGAGCAGATTCAACTAAATCTTTAGCTTCTTTTAAGCCTAAACCAGTTGCACCACGTACTGCTTTAATTACTGCTACTTTGTTCGCACCTGCAGATTTAAGTACAACGTCGAATTCAGTTTTTTCTTCTGCTGCCGCTGCGCCGCCTGCTGCTGGAGCTGCTGCTACTGCTGCCGCTGCTGAAACACCGAATTTTTCTTCCATCGCTGCGATTAATTCAACGATTTCAGTTACAGTTTTTGAAGCAATCGCTTCAATGATTTGTTCGTTAGTTAATGACATAACAATCAATTCCTAAAATAAATAAAGTTAGATGAAGTAAGAAACGCTTAATGATTAAGCTGCTTCTTGTAATTTGTCGCGTAATGCCGCGAAGGTGCGAGCAAGTTTGCCTGCTGCAGCTTCTTTCATTGTGCCCATTAAACGTGCAATCGCTTCTTCGTAAGTTGGTAATGTTGCCAAGAATTCAACATCTTGGATTTTACCTTCAAAGGCTGCACCTTTAATTTCAAACTTATCGTTTGCTTTAGCAAACTCTTTGAACAAACGAGCAGCTGCGCCCGGGTGTTCGTTAGAGAACGCGATAAGTGTTGGACCTACAAACGTATCTTTTAAGCATTCGTAATCTGTGCCTTCAACTGCGCGACGTAATAAAGTATTACGAACTACACGCATTGTAACGCCAGCTTCACGTGCTGATTTACGTAATTCAGTCATTTTCTCAACAGTTACACCGCGAGAATCCGCGATTACTACTGAAAGTGCACCTTTGGCTGCTTCATTTACTTCAGCAACAATTGCTTGTTTGTCTTGAAGATTTAATGCCATTGGCTTTTAGCTCCTGAATACACTCCGATTACTCGGAATTAATTTACCTAATCCTAAGACTAGGATGACTTCGGCGCCCAGAAGCAAGAAAAATTCTTATTCTGTTCACCATCTACGTAGGATAATTAAGATTACTCCCCTACGGTCTTGGATGGGGCTTGAATAGGTCAAGCACCAACCAGAAATTTGTTAGATTGACTAACACAGGCGCAGGATTATAGAGAAAAGCTATGTTCTTGTAAAGAATATTGTTGGAAAAAGAGCCAAATTCCTATGATAGCTTCTCTACTAATTCCACTGCAGCCCCAATATAAGTAGTGGGTGTTAATTTTTGTAAACGTAATTTTTCTTCTTGTGGAATAGCCAACTTATCAATGAATTCACGCATAGCTTGTTCTGTCACTCGTTTACCTCGCGTTAATTCTTTTAATTTTTCGTAAGGTTTTTCTATTCCGTAGCGGCGCATTACGGTTTGAATTGGTTCAGCCAAAACTTCCCAGTTTTGATTGAGTTCTTCTAATAAGTGCGGTTGATTTACTTCAAGTTTACTAATGCCTTTGCGTGTTGAAGCATAAGCGATCAAACAATAACCTAATCCTACGCCTAAATTACGTAATACGGTTGAATCCGTTAAGTCACGCTGCCAGCGAGAAATTGGTAACTTTTGACCTAAGTGAGTCATTACAGCATTGGCTAACCCTAGATTGCCCTCTGAGTTTTCAAAATCAATTGGATTGACTTTATGTGGCATGGTAGAAGAACCAATTTCGCCTGCAATAGTTCGTTGTTTAAAGTGATTTAATGCAATGTATCCCCATAAATCCCGATCAAAATCAATGATAATGGTATTAAAGCGAACTACAGCATCAAAAAATTCAGCGATGTAATCGTGCGGTTCAATTTGAGTGGTATAAGGATTCCATTGAATACCTAATGAAGTGACAAATTCTTCGCTGAATTTATGCCAATCAATATTAGGATATGCTGATAAATGCGCATTGTAGTTACCTACCGCACCATTGATTTTACCTAAGATTTCTGCGTTCTGAAGTTGTTTAAATTGACGTTTTAGGCGATAAACGACATTCGCCATTTCTTTGCCCACTGTGCTTGGTGAAGCTGGCTGGCCATGTGTGCGAGAAAGTAGTGGAATCGTTTTATATTCTTCTGCAAGACGAGTGATTTCATCAATCAGTTTTTGCCATTCTGGTAAAATCACTTCATCACGAGCGGTGCTTAACATTAATGCGTGAGAGAGGTTGTTAATATCTTCCGAGGTGCAAGCGAAGTGAATAAATTCGGAAATGTTTACTAGTTCCACTTCATTTTGAATTTTCTCTTTCAGAAAATATTCAACGGCCTTTACATCGTGATTAGTTGTGCGTTCAATTTCTTTAATACGCGCAGCATCTGTCTCATTAAAATTAGCCACAATTCCATCTAAAAAAGCATTTGCTTGCATAGAAAATGTCGGTACTTCAGTAATGTCTGCCGTTGAAGCTAATTTTTGTAACCAACGAACTTCCACAGCTACACGGAATTTCATTAACCCGAATTCGCTAAAAATAGTGCGTAATGGAGTTACTTTATCTTGATAACGACCATCAAGAGGGGAAAGTGCGGTCAGTGTAGAGAGTTGCATAAATGTTTGCTCCAGAATTGTATTAATAAATAGAAGAATAAATCTGTTTTGCGGTGGCAAGTAATTTTCTGCGGAAAAATAAAATTTGCCATTTTGTTCCGCCCATTTGTTTCCACAGCACGGCAGATCGAATTCCCGCAAGTAAAACTGCACGGATTTTATTTTGCACTAGTTCTTGTCGCAAATAATCAGGCGAGCCTAGTATGTGAATTTTTTTGCCCAATGGGCTAATAACGTCGCTGTAAATATTTGCCATAATAGATAGCATTGTTTCACTATCGCGAGCGTAATGAATTTCCTGTTCTTTTAGGCGAGAAATTCGATTGCCTAATGTTTGTTTGGCATCGGGATTTTTCGATAATTTCCCTTCTAATGCCAAAAGGCTTAGCCAATAGCGAGTTAAATTTTGATCGCCTTGTGCATTGAGCTGATGAATTAAGGTTTCTAGACCTAATTTTAAATGACGAACTTCTCCACCAAAAACATCTTCGATTCGTTGTGGTTGGGTAATGAAAAGGCTATTAAGTGCGGTTAAAAATGTATCTGAATCTGCTCGACTTTCTGTTGCAAGTTGATGAACCAATTTTGCTGATTGGCACACTCCAGCAAGGGCAAGAACAATATCGTGGTAGTTTTTCATTAGAAAATATTAGGAAAACGTTTCCGTTAAATATAACATTTTTAACCTAGCTTTTGAACTCGAACATTAAAAAAGCCTAGAGTTTCTGATATGATGAGCGAACAGTTTTAAGGTATTAAGGATTGATTATGGCAAAACCAATTGTTTTTAGTGGCGTGCAGCCTTCTGGTGAATTAACTATCGGAAATTATTTGGGCGCGTTGCGCAACTGGGTGAAAATGCAAGAGGATTATGAATGTATTTTCTGCGTAGTTGATTTACATGCGATCACTGTGCGTCAAGATCCTGTTGCCCTTCGTAAAGCAACGCTTGATGTGCTTGCACTCTATTTGGCATGTGGAATTGATCCAAATAAAAGTACTATTTTTGTTCAATCTCACGTTCCAGAACACACGCAATTAAGCTGGGTGTTAAACTGTTACACCTATTTCGGTGAAATGAGCCGAATGACGCAATTTAAAGATAAATCAGCGCGTTATGCAGAAAATATTAACGTGGGTTTGTTTGATTACCCAGTGTTAATGGCGGCGGATATTTTACTTTATCAAGCAAAAAGCGTGCCTGTTGGCGATGACCAAAAACAACACTTAGAAATTACGCGTGATATTGCAAACCGCTTTAATGCGCTTTATGGCAATATTTTCACTATTCCTGAAATTTTCATTGGAAAAGCAGGCGCGCGTATTATGTCATTGCAAGATCCTGAAAAGAAAATGTCAAAATCAGATGATAACCGCAACAACGTGGTGACACTTTTAGAAGATCCAAAATCTGTGGCGAAGAAAATTAAACGTGCCGTAACGGATTCAGATGAGCCGCCTGTTGTTCGTTATGATGTGCAAAATAAAGCGGGAGTATCCAATCTTTTAGATATTCTTTCTGCGGTTACAGATAAGCCAATAGCTGATCTTGAAAAAGAATTTGAAGGTAAAATGTACGGACATTTAAAAACTGCAGTAGCGGATGAAGTCTCAACCTTACTTACTGGTTTACAAGAGCGTTTCCATCAATATCGTAATGATGAAGCTTTATTAGATAATATCTTACGACAAGGTGCGGAAAAAGCGCGTGCAAAAGCTCAAGAAACCTTGGCTAAAGTGTATGAAGCAGTGGGTTTTGTCGCTGCAAAATAATCTGAATAAAAGGATAATATTATGGCAATTCAAACTGAAAAACCGATTGAATGTGTAGGTTGTAATACTTTTGATATGAAATCACTTTTCGATAATCGTGATTGTAGTCAGGTTATTGAATATATTTATGACAGTGAAGAACAAGCTCAAGAAGCACTCGCATTTTTTACTCAGAAAGCGCGTGATGTAGAAAGTGAACCTTGTGAAATTCAATCTGAAATTACAAAAGTGGATGATGGCTATTTATTAAAGGCAGATTTCACTTTCTGTTGCCAAGCTGAATTGGTGATTTTTCAAATGCGTATTGCGTAAGAAAAACAGCTGAAAAATAGGCCGCACTTTTGCGGCTTATTTTGTTTTTTAGGATTCGTTTTCTACAAAGCTTAGGGCGGTTTCAACCACTTCAACTCCCGCACCTTGTTTAAACGCATTTTCGCTTAAATAGCGTCGCCATTGACGGGCACCTTTGCAATTTTGGAATGCGCCTAGCATATGGCGGACGATATGATTAAGGTGTATTCCTTGGTTAAGTTGTTGTTCAATATAAGGAAGCATTGACTGTACCGCTTCATGAGCGGTAACAATTGCAGCGTTAGGATCAAATAAGGCTTGGTCAATTTGCCCAAGTAAACTTGGATTTTGATAGGCCTCTCGCCCAACCATCACGCCGTCCACATATTGCAAATGTTGTTTCATTTCTTCAATGGTTTTTATGCCGCCATTAATTGCGATAGTTAGATGTGGAAAATCACGTTTTAGTTGATACACTCGAGCATAATCTAATGGTGGAATTTCTCGATTTTCTTTGGGACTTAACCCTGAAAGCCAAGCTTTTCGTGCATGGATAATAAACTCTTGGCAACCTTTTCCTTGAACCTTCTCAATAAAATCACATAAAAATTCATAGCTGTCTAATTCATCAATACCAATACGTGTTTTCACTGTGACTGGAATTTTGACCGCACTTTGCATTTGTTCTACACAGTCGGCCACCAAATCTGCTTTCGCCATTAAGCAGGCGCCAAACATTCCATTTTGTACGCGATCAGAAGGGCATCCTACATTAAGATTAATTTCGTGATAACCTCGTTCCTCAGCAAGTTTTGCACAATATTTGAGTTGTTCAGGATCACTTCCTCCCAGCTGTAACGCAACGGGATTTTCTTGTAAATAAAAATCCAAGTGATCGTATTTGGCATGGATAATCGCAGGCGCAGTGACCATTTCGGTGTAAAGTAATGCGTGCTTTGAAAATTGGCGATGAAAATAACGACAATGGCGTGTTGTCCAATCTAACATTGGCGCAACAGAAAAACGGCCGCGGTAAAAGTGCGGTAGATTTTGAGGCATTTTTATTTCTCTTGTTTGGTTTTGCTGCGTAATTCTTCGGCTTGACGAGCTTGCATTTGCTGGCGAAAACGGCCTGCAGCAAAGTGGTAAAATGGTTTAGGACTAAATTGGCGCGAGATTATGGATGCAATAATGCTGGAAATCAAGAGCCAAATGAGAACGAGTTGCGCGCCTGTCATTTCCACTCCAACAGTGCGGCAAGCACTAAACCCAATAATAAAGCAATATAAATAGGATGTTGGCGAACCCAGCCACGCCATTTTTCAGGTGATAATCCTGCGATACCTTTTGCTAATAATCGTCCAAATATGCCACCTAGAATGCCATAACCCACCCCACAAATTGCAAGCCAAAGATAGAGACAAGAAACCGATGTTGCCCCTTGATAACGTGGAAAATAAGGGCTGTTTCCTTGAATCGCGACAAGAATAAAACCAGTAGCTAATACGCCCAACTGATACACCGATAAGCATAGCCAAAAAGGTAAGAGGAATTTTCCAAATAGTTTGGCTGAATTCAACTAATTTGGTTTTATAGCTACTATGAGGAAGATTAATTGATGCAATCACTTGTGGAATACCACTTCCTCCAACATATGGAGTATATTTTTTCGTAAACCAAGTCAGGCAAGCCATGCCTATGATTAGGCAGATAAATTCTAAACTTTTGTGGGAAATTCTGTATGTTTGACGTAATTTCTTATGGAAAAAATAGCGTAAGTGAAATTTGAGTGGACATAACATAGTAGTTTATTTGATTAATGCCAATTAATTAAAAATTATAGAAGTGTCATTTATAAGGAGCAATGTATTTATTGTTCTAGGAATCAAATAAATGACTTATTATCTAAAATCTATTAACTTAATAAATATTTAAACGAATTATCAAATATAGAATAAAAAAGTGCGGAGAATTTTCTCCGCACTTTTCTTTTTACTTCTTCTGTCTTTTATCTTTAAGACATTCAAGAGTTCATCTATTATTTGATGATTTTCGCAACAACGCCTGCACCTACTGTACGGCCACCTTCACGGATTGCGAAACGTAAACCTTGATCCATCGCGATTGGGTGGATTAAGCTTACTGTCATCTTGATGTTATCCCCTGGCATTACCATTTCCACGCCTTCTGGTAATTCGATAGTACCAGTCACGTCTGTTGTACGGAAATAGAATTGTGGACGGTAACCTTTGAAGAATGGAGTATGACGACCACCTTCATCTTTTGATAATACGTACACTTCTGATTCGAAGTCAGTGTGTGGTGTGATTGAACCTGGTTTCGCTAATACTTGACCACGTTCGATTTCTTCACGTTTGGTACCACGTAATAATGCACCGATGTTTTCACCTGCACGACCTTCGTCAAGTAATTTACGGAACATTTCAACACCAGTTACAGTAGTTTTCGCTGTATCTTTGATACCGACGATTTCTACTTCATCACCTGTACGGATGATACCACGTTCTACACGACCTGTTACTACAGTACCACGACCTGAGATTGAGAACACATCTTCGATTGGAAGAAGGAACGGTTGGTCAATCGCACGTTCTGGTTCTGGAATATAAGTATCTAAGTGGTTTGCTAACTCAAGGATTTTTTCTTCCCATTCTGCTACGCCGTTTAACGCTTGTAATGCTGAACCACGTACGATTGGTGTATCGTCACCTGGGAAGTCATATTGAGATAGAAGTTCACGAACTTCCATTTCTACTAATTCTAATAACTCTTCGTCATCTACCATGTCGCATTTGTTTAAGAATACGATGATGTATGGAACACCTACTTGGCGACCTAATAAGATGTGTTCACGAGTTTGTGGCATAGGACCATCTGTTGCTGCTACTACTAAAATAGCACCATCCATTTGAGCCGCACCAGTAATCATATTTTTAACATAGTCGGCGTGTCCCGGACAGTCTACGTGTGCGTAGTGGCGAGTCGGTGTATCGTATTCAACGTGTGAAGTGTTGATGGTAATACCACGCGCTTTTTCTTCTGGCGCGTTATCAATTTGGTCAAATGCACGCGCTGCACCACCGTAGTGTTTTGCTAATACGGTTGTGATTGCTGCTGTTAAAGTTGTTTTACCGTGGTCAACGTGGCCGATTGTACCCACGTTTACGTGCGGTTTTGTACGTTCAAATTTTTCTTTAGACATTGCTAATGTTTCCTAAGAAGTGCGGTATAAAACAATCATATTTTACACCGCTGGTTTACAAAAATTATTTTTTACGCGCTTCAATTACTGCAGCTGCCACACTTGTTGGAGCTTCAGCATATTTTAACGGTTCCATTGAGTATGATGCACGACCTTGAGTTTGTGAACGTAAATCTGTTGCATAACCGAACATCTCAGAAAGTGGAACTTCAGCATCGATCTTAACAACAAACTCGTTCGCTTCTTGACCGTTAACCATAGCACGACGACGGCTTAAATCACCAATTACATCACCAACATATTCAGGTGGAGTTTCAACTTCAACTTTCATAATTGGCTCAAGTAATACTGGGTTTGCTTTTGAGAATGCTGCTTTAAATGCTAAAGACGCAGCAAGTTTAAATGCTAACTCAGATGAATCCACATCATGGTATGAACCGAAGTGTAAACGTACACCAAGATCAACTACTGGGTAACCAGCTAATGGACCAGATTTAAGTTGTTCTTGAATACCTTTATCAACGGCTGGAATGTATTCACCAGGAATTACACCACCTTTGATTTCGTTTACAAATTCATAACCAGGGCCTTCTGGATCTAATGGATATAAGTCAATAACAACGTGACCATATTGACCGCGACCACCAGATTGTTTAGCGTGTTTACCTTCTACATCATTAACACGAGTACGGATAGTTTCACGGTATGATACTTGTGGTTTACCAATATTGGCTTCCACTTTGAACTCACGTTTCATACGATCAACAATGATATCTAAGTGCAACTCACCCATACCAGAAATAATGGTTTCACCAGATTCCTCATCTGTGTGAACACGGAATGAAGGGTCTTCTTGTGCTAAACGACCTAATGCTAAGCCCATTTTTTCTTGGTCAGCTTTAGTTTTTGGTTCTACCGCAACAGAGATTACTGGCTCTGGGAATTCCATACGCTCAAGGATAATTGGCGCATCAATTGCACATAATGTATCACCAGTAGTTACATCTTTTAATCCGATAGCAGCTGCGATGTCACCTGCACGAACTTCTTTAATTTCTTCACGTTTATTAGCGTGCATCTGTACGATACGACCAAAACGTTCACGTTTTTGACGTACAGAATTCAATACTGTATCTCCAGAATTAATCACTCCAGAATATACACGGAAGAATGTTAAGTTACCTACGAATGGGTCAGTTGCAATTTTAAATGCTAATGAAGAGAATGGTTCTTCATCACTTGCGTGACGCTCACCTTCAGTTTCATCTGGATTGATACCTTTAATAGCAGGAATATCAGTTGGTGCTGGTAGGTATTCAACAACTGCATCAAGCATTGCTTGAACACCTTTGTTTTTGAACGCAGAACCACAGGTTACCAAAATAATTTCATTTGCTAATACACGCTGACGTAATGCTGACTTAATTTCTTCTTCAGTTAAGTCTTCGCCACCTAAGTATTTTTCCATTAATTCTTCTGACGCTTCAGCTGCCGCTTCAACAAGGTTTTGACGCCATTCTTCACAGTCTGCTTGCATATTAGCAGGCACTTCTTCATAAGTGAAAGTCATACCTTGGTCTGCTTCATTCCAATTGATCGCTTTCATTTTGATCAAATCAACTACACCTGTGAAGTTTTCTTCTGCACCAACAGGGAGTTGAAGAGGAATAGCATTAGCACCTAAGCGAGTTTTTAATTGTTCAACAACACGTAAGAAGTTCGCACCAGTACGGTCCATTTTATTTACGAACGCAATACGTGGAACTTCATACTTGTTAGCTTGACGCCATACGGTTTCAGATTGTGGTTGAACACCACCAACCGCACAGTAAACCATTACTGCGCCATCAAGAACACGCATAGAACGTTCTACTTCAACAGTAAAGTCCACGTGTCCCGGAGTATCGATAACATTGATACGATGTTGTGGGAATTGTTGTGACATACCAGACCAGAATGCAGTTGTTGCCGCAGAGGTAATGGTGATACCACGCTCTTGTTCTTGTTCCATCCAGTCCATCGTTGCTGCACCATCGTGCACTTCACCGATTTTGTGGCTAACACCAGTATAGAATAAGATACGCTCAGTAGTAGTGGTTTTACCCGCATCAATGTGCGCACTGATACCGATATTACGATATCTTTCAATAGGGGTTGTACGAGCCATTATTATAACCTTGTTTATTTAATATCAGTTTATATAAGGGTAAGGCTTCATCAATGATGAAGCCCTTTAAATTCAAAAACTTATTACCAACGGTAGTGAGCAAATGCTTTGTTAGCTTCAGCCATGCGGTGAACGTCTTCACGTTTTTTAACTGCTGCACCTTTATTATCTGAAGCATCAGATAATTCGTTTGCAAGGCGTAAAGCCATTGATTTATCACCACGTTTACGTGCTGCTTCAACGATCCAACGCATACCTAATGCGTTACGACGTACAGGGCGCACTTCAACTGGTACTTGGTAAGTAGAACCACCAACACGACGAGATTTAACCTCAACAGTTGGACGTACGTTTTCAAGTGCAACTTCAAACGCTTCTAAAGGTTCTTTACCTGTGCGTTGTGCTAAAGTTTCTAAAGCACCATAAACGATTGATTCAGCAACGGATTTTTTACCGTCTACCATGATTACATTAATAAATTTTGCAAGTAATTCTGAACCGAACTTCGGATCTGGAAGAATCTTGCGTGCTTCAATACTACGACGACGTGGCATTGCGAATTTCTCCGTATTTTAATCTTCAGGATATCCAAAACCCATCAGCAATATTTCTCTTTGAGAAAATTTGCAGCACAAAGTGCTTTTTGACTGGAGTTTATGGTTTAAATTTTTTTGCTAATTTAGACGTTTGGCCTTACTTAACGGAGAACCATTAAGCTTTAGGACGTTTAACGCCGTATTTAGAACGACCTTGTTTACGATCTTTAACGCCTGCGCAGTCTAATGCACCGCGTACTGTGTGGTAACGCACACCTGGTAAGTCTTTAACACGACCACCACGGATTAATACAACACTGTGTTCTTGAAGGTTGTGACCTTCACCACCAATATAAGAAGTTACTTCAAAACCGTTAGTTAAGCGGATACGACATACTTTACGTAACGCTGAGTTTGGTTTTTTAGGAGTTGTAGTATATACACGAGTACATACACCACGTTTCTGCGGGCAAGCCTCTAATGCAGGAACGTTGCTTTTTACAACCTTTTTCACACGCGGTTTGCGTACTAGCTGGTTGATAGTTGCCATTAAAAAAGCTCCAGTTTAAATGTTATTCAATAATAGAATGTTGTTCAAAAAATCTACTTCTATACAGAAATAGACGGCGAATTCTAATAGTTTTACGCTTTATTGTCAATAATTAAACAATATACTCCAGGCTTAAAACTAGATTAAAATTTACCGCACTTTTGTTTTTCAATAAAAAACTTTATTCCCCACGTTTTAGCATGCCTTGTTTTTTCAAATTAATCAGAATAATTGAAATAGCAGCAGGCGTTATACCTGAAATTCGGCTCGCTTGACCAATGGAAACCGGACGATGTAGTTCCAATTTCGCACGTACTTCATTAGATAAACCAGACACTTTGCTGTAATCAAAGTTAGCTGGAATAGCCGTATTTTCGTGGCGTTTTTGTTTTTTAATTTCTTCTTGTTGATGCTCAATATAGCCTTGATATTTAATAGCAATTTCTACTTGTTCTACGGCTTCTCTATCTTCCATTGCCGGTTTGTATGGCGTTAAAGAAGTCAAAATATCGTAGGTCATTTCTGGACGGCGTAATAAATCTTCACCGCTGGCTTCACGCACAAGTGGACTGCCAAGCACTTTATTGGCTTCTTCTAAATATTCAGAACGCGGATGCAGCCAAATGCTGCGTAAGCGCTGGCGTTCTTGCTCAATCTTTTCCATTTTTTGATTAAAGCGTGCCCAGCGAGCCTCATCAATCAAACCTAATTCATGGGCAATTGGCGTTAAACGAATATCCGCATTGTCTTCACGTAATAACAAACGGTATTCAGCACGAGAAGTGAATACACGATATGGTTCTTTGGTACCGAGCGTACAAAGGTCATCAACCAATACTCCAGTATAAGATTGATCACGACGTGGATACCATGCCTCTTTCTCTTGTACATAAAGACCTGCGTTAATCCCCGCCAATAAGCCTTGTGCCGCTGCTTCTTCATAACCGGTTGTACCGTTAATTTGGCCTGCGAAGAATAAACCTGAAATAGCTTTTGTTTCTAACGTTGGTTTTAAATCACGTGGATCAAAATAATCATATTCAATGGCATAACCCGGTTTAATGATACGAGCTTTTTCCAAACCTTTCATGGAATTTACAATGCCCATTTGTACGTCAAACGGCAAACTGGTAGAAATCCCATTTGGATACACTTCGTTACTGGTTAATCCTTCTGGTTCCAAATAGATTTGATGTGAATTACGATCTGCAAAACGCATTACTTTATCTTCAATAGATGGGCAATAACGTGGACCGATCCCTTCAATCACACCTGTATACATTGGACTGCGATCCAAGTTATTACGGATCACTTCATGGGTTTGTTCATTAGTGTGGGTGATATAACAAGGAATTTGTTGCGGGTGATCAGATACCGATCCCATAAAAGAAAATACAGGTAACACCGCATCACCATGCTGTTTAGCTAAAATATCAAAATTGATCGTGCGTGCATCAATACGCGGTGGTGTACCTGTTTTAAGGCGATCTACACGTAATCCGAGATCCCTTAATCGATGTGAAAGATTTACAGAAGCAGGATCTCCAGCACGACCACCTTCATAATTTTCCAAACCAATATGAATTTTACCGGCTAAGAAAGTACCTGCAGTTAATACCACTGATTTAGCACGAAAAATTAATCCCATTTTTGTGCTAACACCTGTAACTCGATCTTGATCAATTAGAATATCTGTCGCTTCTTGTTGGAAAATATCTAAATTAGGTTGATTTTCTAATGCAGTACGAACAGCTTGACGATATAAAACTCTGTCAGCTTGAGCTCGAGTAGCACGTACTGCTGGACCTTTACTACTATTTAAAGTACGAAATTGAATTCCTGCTTTATCTGCAGCATGCGCCATCAAACCACCCATAGCATCTATTTCTTTTACTAAATGACCTTTACCGATCCCACCAATTGCAGGATTACAAGACATTTGCCCTAAAGTATCTACATTATGTGTTAATAAAAGGGTTTTTAATCCCATTCGAGCTGGTGCAAGCGCAGCTTCTGTACCCGCATGGCCACCACCGATCACAATCACATCATAAGTTTCAGTGTAAAACATATCTATCTCTATTTATTCGGATCAAAAAATTGGCGTTATTCTACAGAAATTTAAAACACCTGACAAAAAAAGAATGGATCTATTGATCCTTTGAAAGATCAGGTTTGTATTAGTAAATAAGATCTCTTTTTATATATAAAGATCTTATTATTGTTACTATTAAGATCCTTTGTGATTGTGAGTAACCTTATTAGATCCTTACGGAAACTGGTGTTATAGGATCTAAAGATCTTGTGAAAATGCGATCATTTTCTTTAAAAATCTTGTGTGTAAAATAGAAAGTTATTAACAACTTTATTTTTTCTTAAAGTTACTAAATGAGTAAAAACAGTTTTATGACAGGTTTTTATAAAGTTATCCACAATAAAAATTTTATTGATGCTGAGCTTTTTCTAATGAGAGTTAATGACTTGTACTGTAAGTTACTATAAACTATCTTCTTCTTGAAGAATAAATAAAATAGTGATGGAAACAAAATAGAAGAAGTTTCTACAGTATAAAATAATCTCTCCAAAAAATGCCAGAAATGTGTTGTTTGCCTCTATAGCCAAATTTCTAAAAATAGAATGGTATTGTGCATTAGTTTTATAATTATTACTTTTTATATGGTAGTTCAGATAGCTATTTACATCTTTATTGAACCTATAATAGGTTGTTAGGCTTCGATAGAAATAGTCTCTTTATCAAAGTTAGCGGCAGCTTTGCTGGGGGTTGGGATTAATTTGTAAAATAAAGATAGATTGTGAATTGAGCAAAAATCTTTAAAAATTTAACCGCACTTTGGGAAGAAAAAATGCCGCCTAAATTTTAATTTTTAGACAGCATTTTATTTTACTAATTATTATTTAGATAAATCAATTTGATATACAGCAAATCCAACTTCATCTGTACCCACTTGTTTCATTGGATACTGTGCTTTTTCTTTGATGAATTGAGTTGCTTGTTCGCTTGGTGAGGTTTCAAAACGAACATCTAATTTATCGTTACCTGTGATAGGAACAAAACGCCAGTTTTTATCTGCATTTGGATTTATAGCACCCTCTTTTTCGCTGGTTGATTTAATATAATCTGCCAAAATTTGACGGCTTTCATCTGGTGAAGCGTAAACAATATGTTTATCACCAGTACCTGGGAATTTATTACCGTAAGCACGATAGTTATTGGTTGCAATCAAAAATTCTGCTTTTGGATCAACTGGTTTACCTTGATAGGTTAAATTTACTACGCGGTGCGATTCTGGATTGATTAGCTTACATTCTCCATCATAACGAGCTGGTTTGGTTAAATCATATTCATAATTGACCCCGTCGATAACATCAAAGTTGTAAGTGCGGAAACCTTCCCAATCAATCAATGATTGTGGTTTGTCACTTGCTGGATCAATTTGTTTAAACATACCTGCACTACATTCTAACCATTCTTTTAATTGCTCGCCTGTCGCTTTAACAACCACTAATGTATTTGGATAGAGATATAAGTCTGCCGCATTACGGAAAGTTAATTCACCTTTATTTACTTCGGTATAACCTGTTGGGTCATTTTTACGACCACCAGCTTTAAATGGTGCTCCTGCACTTAAAATAGGTAAGCCAGCCATTGCTGCAACACTTGGTGCAACTTTTTCTACATACGCTTTTTGTGCTTGGTTCACTATTTGGATGGTTGGATCATCTTGCACTAATGCAAGATAGCTGTACATATTGTCTGTGGCTTTACCAATAGGTTGAGAAACAAACTTACGTGTAGCTTCGTGAACTGGTTTTAAAAGTGCGGTAATTTCTGGGTCATTTTCTGCAAGCACTTTTTTATTTTTAGCATCATAGATTGGACGAAGTACCGCTTTTCCAGAGGTAACAATCCATTTGCCTTTGTGTTCTGTTAAGCCTAAATCCACCACGCTGATATTATTTGCCCAGTAACCAGCCATACTTTCTGGTACGCCTTTTACGGTACCATTTACGATGTCTGCATTTGGTGATTTCGCAAATTCTTTATTTGGGAATAAACGGTGTGAGTGACCAAAAATAACGGCGTCAATATGTGGTACATCAGCTAGATAGAATGCTGAGTTTTCAGCACCTTCTTGATAAGGTTCATCAGATGGGCCTGTGTGAGCTAATGCAACGATAATATCAGCCCCTTTTTTCTTCATTTCAGGGACATATTTTTGCGCTGTTTTTACAATATCATGGGTTTCCACTTTACCTTGAAGGTTCGCTTTATCCCAAACCATAATTTGCGGTGGCACAAAGCCGATGTAACCAATTTTTAATTTATGTGTTTTGCCATTATTATCCACCACAGATTTTTCTTGAATGACATAAGGTGTGAAATAAGGTTCTTCTGTCCCCGCTTTTACTACGTTCGCATTCACAATTTGGAATTTAGCTTGTTTGATGGCATCTGCAAGATAATTGAGACCATAGTTAAATTCGTGGTTACCTAATGTACCCACTTCATAATTCATCGCATTTAAACAATCGACCGCAGGGTTAGATTTACCCTCTTTATAGCCTTGTGCAGCTTGATAGTCTGCAATTGGATTACCTTGAATTAGGTCACCGTTATCTACTAATACACTATTTTTCACTTCAGCACGTGCTTGACGAATAAGGCTTGCTGCACGAGTAAAACCGAATTTATCGGTTGGTGCATCTTTATAATAGTCAAAATCGGTCAAGAAGCTATGAACATCTGTTGTTGCCACAATGCGTAAATCAACATCGCTCTTTCCTTTTGCCATCGCAAAACGGTTTGCACTTAACGCTAGGATGCTAGTTGCTCCAATTTGAATAAAATGACGTCTATTAATCATTGAGTTTTCCTTATAAGGTGGGTAAATATTGCCTTTATTCTAAGAAAAATAGCGGATTCTTAAAAGAAAGGAGTAAAAATATTTTTATTTAATTAAGATAATAATTTCTGTACTAAGGAAGTATAAATATTAACCCCAGTAAGTAATTGATTTTCATCAAAATCAAATTCAGCTTCGTGATGACCTGCTGTGCGATCTGCACCAAGAATGAAGTAAATAGCTTTGCCCCCATGTTCTTGTACACGTCTACCTAAAATAGTCGCATCTTCACTTGCATTGAAAGCATAATCTGAATTTACGTTATTTATTTGTGGTTGTTCAAGAGATATTTCTTCGATGAGTTTTATAAGTTCAACATCGTTATTCATATCCACGGCTTCACCTACAATTTCAGTTTCATATGCGACATCAAAACTTATGGAGATACCTTTAGCTATTTGCATGACTTGTTCAGTCATGTATTCATTAATTGCTTTATTTTCTCCCCGCACTTCTAATTGTAATTCAGCAGAGGATGGAATGACATTTCTTCCTTCACCCGCTTTTAGCACACCCACATTAATTCTTGTCATGCCTTCACCATGGCGTGCAATACCATGAAGTTGAGTGACTGTATGCGCTGCAGCTAATAAAGCATTACGACCTAAATGGGGGGCAGCACCTGCATGTGTAGGTTTACCTTTATAGCGAATATCAATTTTTGTTGTGGAAAGAAAATTTCTTGGATTAGCAATAATAGTGCCTGTATTCGCACAAAAACTAATGTGTGAAGAAGCAAAATAATCTGCATCATCAATTATGCCACTTTGTGCAATGGCTGCTGCACCTCGAACACCTTCTTCTGCTGGTTGGAATACAATTTTTACTTTTCCAGTGAGTTTATCTTTGTTCTGAGCGATCCATAATGCAACACCTAAACCTATTGTAATATGTGAATCATGTCCACAAGCATGCATAAAACCATCGTTAATTGAGGCAAAACCTTCTTTATTTGGAATATGCTCTGGTGAGCGAGTTTCCGTTACATTCACACAGTCGATATCAAAACGTAATGCGATGGTTTTTCCTGGTTTACCTGAATCAAATAATGCCACACAACCAGTGTATCCTTCCATTTTTTCTAGCCATTTTTCATTGGCTCCATAGGCTTTTGCATTAGCTAAACCTTTATCTACTACGGCTTGTTTTCGTCCACGAACAAAGTCTGGATTTATAATTTGTTTGCCAAGAAAAATTTCAAAACAATCTAAGTCTTCCAAGTAATCCGCAATGCGAGAAGTTGTCCAAAATTCACTCCAGCCAATTTCTGGAAAACGATGAAATTCACGACGCCATTTAACAAGTTGATTTAAATCTAAGTTCATTTTTTTCTTCCTTTAAAAGGCTATAAAAACAGACCGCACTTAAATAAAGTGCGGTCAATTTTTTACTATTTTTACAACATAAATAATGCTAAGAATAAAACAGCAAGTATCATGCCTGGTGCGGTACGTTTTACCATTTCTACTGGGCTTACCATCGCAAGGCCTGCACAAACAATGGTTACACCTGCAATTGGTGAAGCTGTACGACCAATTGCACCAGCAATGGCTGCTGCCATACCAAGATTTACATGAGTGTAACCGAGTTCTACAGCATGTGGCGTGACGGCAGTGTTAAAGGCAATCGCTGCTGCATCGCCAGAACCTGTAATTAAGCCCATTAAGAATGGTCCAATTGTTGCACCCCAACGTACAAATTCGTTGGATTCTTTTAAGAAAGAAATTGCAGCATCCACTGCGCCCGTAGATTTTAATCCTGCCACAAATACACTGGCTGCAATGATAATACCAAGTACGTTTGCATAAGAATTTCCCATACCATTGAAAAATTCTTCAGTGATTTTTACTGGGGAAATACGAGTGACGATAATGCCATAAATTGCACCAATTAGCATCGCTTGAGGCACACCCATTTTAGTCCATTCAAGACCTGGCACTTGTTGTAATGATGTTCCACCAATCACTAAAATAACTAATGGTATTAATGGTGCAAGGGCATAAAGTACATTGACGCCTTCAACAACTTTAATTTCACTTTCTTTTTGTTCTGCAAGATAAGCTTGGCGATGTTGTTCACCATAATCTTTAAAAACAAGCGCAAGAATTGTTAAAACAACCGCACCTATTGCTCCCGCAATCATGTTATATGGTGCATGTGAAAGGTTTACTTGAGTGATAGTTAAGCCTGACATTTCACTAATCATTGCTGAGTGAGAAGAACCTGGGCTCATCATTGATCCAAAAGTCCCTGCTAAAATAGCTGCACCAGCAGTAGCTGGTCGAACACCCGCACTTTTTAAAACGGGAATTAATGTTGCACCAACCGCAGCAGCACAACCAGCAGCAGAAGGAATAGCAATATTGATGAAAAAGGTGATGACTGTTGCAATTGGAATTAAGAAGAATTTTAATCCGCTTAATGGTTTGGTAAGTAAATGTACCAGATGAGTATCACATTGAGTGTATTTCATTACATAAGCAAAACCCATACTGGAACAAATAGCCATAATTAATCCGCCAGATGTCATGCTTTTGGCAAAAGCATCTAATGCACCCATTGGATTCAGCGTTAGAATGGACATTATTAAACCGACACCAATCAAAACAGTTCGGGTTTCGGCTTTTTTAATCAGAAAATAAATTGTGGCAATAATGCCGATCACTGCAACGATGGATTTAAATAATTCCATTATATGTTCCCTTTAAGTTAATAAGAAAAAGTTGTATTGATATCAAATGTGCCACATTCCATATTTTCACTGAAGCACAAAATAGGATTTTCGCCCAATACGGTTGCCATTTCATTTTGTATATGAAGCGCAGAACCCTCAGGTAATGCATATACAAGTGCGGTTGGATTAACGAGTAAAAATTCTGCCAAACGTTCTTCTCGGCTTTCACCATTGTGGCCTTGTATTTTACCTGAAATAAAGTGCGGATTAATTTGATGAGGAAAAAGTTGTAATGCTTGAAATGAAGGAGGATAAGTAATCGGCATATCATTAGTTGTCATAATAGATGAGCCAGCTACATTGGCCCCAGCACTCCAACCAAAATAAGGCGTACCGTTATTTACTTTTTCACGAATGATATCAATCAAATTATGTTCATAAAGTTGTTTTAACAAACAAAATGTGTTTCCACCGCCTATAGCGATGATATCTGCTTGTTCAATAATATCCCGATGCTGTTTGCCATGATGAACGGAAACAATATTCATCCCTAAATCAGAAAGTGCATTTTGCACAGTTTTTTCATATTCATCAAAAGTGCGGCTCACCCCAGCATAAGGTACAAAAGCAATTGTTTTACTACGATAATCAGCCAAGAAATTTTGTAACCAAGGTATGGTGTGTTCAAGATAACCTGTGTTCTTGTATTTTGAGCTACTGAGCAGTAACATGTTTTTCATATTTATAATCCTTTATTAGGGATGAAAAGTTATTGCTATTATGCCTAAGCTAAAAACAAAATCCAGCATAAAAGCTGGATTTTTATGGATTGCGTAGCATTATTGATTTAGTTGAAAACGATGCTTTTCAGGAATTAAAAATGACAAAAGCCACCTTTTAGGTGGCCTTGTCTCAATATTGTAGGGGGGGTTTGATAATGCTATCAGTGACCAACGTTCCCTATCGTCGGGGCGGAGTCTATGGTAAAATAATTCAAATGTCAAGTGATAAGTAGGATTATATGTTATCAGCAACGCAATTTCTTGTTTTAGAAAAAGCACTTAGTAAGGAAAGATTATCTACATACAAAAACTATGTGAAAAATAAAACTTCAGAAAGTATTAATGATAACATCGTTGCTTTATATAAATGGAATTCTGAAATAGCGGGCTATTTTCTTGAATTATGTAATATATATGAGGTTTCATTAAGAAATGCTATTTATAGATCAATAGATTCGTATGATCATTATGGTATCAGACAGAGACAAATACTTAGACAAAGTCCTAAATTAAGAGAAAAAGTTGAAGAATTAGGTAGAAATGCGACTGATGGAAAAATCATATCTAGTTTACATTTTCACTTTTGGGAAGGTTTTTTGAAGAAGTTTTTCTTGTGGAATTCTCGTGAGCTTCACAGAATGCCTCTTTTATATGCTTATAGAATAATTTCTTTTGAAAACTCAAATAAAGATAAGGATATATTATTTATTATAAAAGTCACAAAGAATTTGAGAGTGAATATAAGAAACAGAATTTGTCATCACGATCCCATCTTCAATAAAGATTTAAAGAAAATTCTGAAACAAGTTATGTGGGTATTTAGTAAAATTGATTATGATTTATACTTAGTTATTAACAATCTATATTCCAATAAAATTATCAATCTTTTAAATAAGAAGCCAATCTGACTACAAATGTAGAAGATCAGACCTCATCTGACAAATCACAATAAAAAACGAGCATTTCCTGTTTAGTATATGAGTGTCAAACTCAATCTAAACAAGAAATCCTCGTATTTTATTTTTACAACAGATTAGAATTCAAACTGAACTGACATTCTATAGTTTCGTTCAGGTGCATAGAAACGGTTGATACCTAAGCCAGTATCTTGATTAATCATATTACTTGTACCAAATGGTCGAATTGATCTCGCTGAATCCCAAGTAATATATTTTCTATTAGTTAAATTATACACACCAGCTCTTAAAGTAAGATTTTTAATTGGTTTGATATATCCCAACAAATCAATGGTTGTATAAGATTCACTTCTCCATTTGATTGTAGTTTCTTTTTTACCTTCTTCTTTATAGAACATATTATAAGTATCTTCTGCATTTTTAGCTGATGCATGAGAGATATAAAGATCTAGACCATATTTATCATCAGGGTGAACATAACTTACTCCATAAACAGCTGTTCTAGGCTGAATTGCATTCATTGGTATATTGCCATTTATTCTGCCTTTTTGATAGGTGTATTTATAGCTTAAACTGAAACCATTGAATAATTTAGTAATATTTCCTAAGGATATTTGTGAAGCAATTTCAAAACCAGTTACTTTAGCATTTGGTCTATTTACATTTTGATAAAAATGAAATGGTATTAGTTTTGAGTGCCCATGAACCTTACGACTCCCTTGATAGGATAAATCAATAAAGTTTTGATATCGGGTATCAAAAACAGAAGTTGTAATATATCCCATGTCATTATGCACAGTTAAAGATAACTCTTTGGTTTTTGCTGTTTCTGGTTGAAGATCTCTATTTGGTCGAATAGAAAAATCTGGATGTTTGAATGTAAAGTAGATTTCATCACTTGTTGGTGCTCGGAATCCCTTACTATATTTTGCTTGTAAACGTAACCAATTTAACGGATCAAGTGTTGTACCAAAAGAGTAGGAACTTGCAGAAAATTTTTTCGGTTGTGCAATTTCTTTAATATTTGCTGCAGCATTGGCTTCTTTTTTTGATAATTCATCAGGATCTGAATCTGCTTTACTTGCATCAAATTCTGGCGTTTTTATATAAAGATTTGTCACCATATCATCAGGGATTTTTGGTATTTTACCTGGAGTATATTCTGGTTTATATTTGACTCTGTCATATCGGTAACCTAGATTAAAGGCAAGATAGTCATTAATTCTAAAATCGTCAATAAAATATAAAGCACCTGTTTTAGTTTTTACAGGTATTAAAAATGAGAAAGTATTTTTATTATCACATAATGTATGTGTACGATCTGAATTAAGTTTGCCATTGACATAAGTATCACAAGTTTCAGGTAGATCAACAAACCATGTTTGATCAAGAGGTTGATCTCCGGAAATATTTACCATTGATTTTTTCATTTGTGACCATAATCCACCATAAGAAAAATCATGCTCTGTATTAAATAAGACTTTATGTTTAGTTAAGTCTATATTGAGTTGTTTAGTTTGACTTATAAGATCACGCTGTGACCATAAGTTAGTTTGGTAACCTATAGATCCTGGCATAATAAGATAGTCTGCTGTTTCTGGATTTTTTTGACATCCATTTTCATTCCAGCAACCATTCTCATATCTTTTATTAAACTGCTTATCTATATAAGCAACATTTTTTCCTTTAAATTTCTTAATTGTGAATGGAATATCAATTGATTCACCATTAATTTTATATCCAGAAATCATTTTTTTATCACAATTGATTCCATCACAAGAAATAATATGTCGTTCATGATCACGCCATTTATCAATAAGTTTACTATTTTTAGGATCTGTTAGATCATAAGTTATCCCATTAGCCTCTAATGTTTCAACATTTAGTGATGAGTTTACGCCAATTTCACATAATCCATCATGATTAGGTTGTTTATGCCATCGAGTCTTACAAAAAGAAGGATTCAATGAAGAATCTAGCACATACAAGCCATCCTCGGTAGGCTTAATTCCCATTTTATCTGCATCTTCTTTAGGTACGCCACGATTATAATACTGCTTATATTTTTCTTCAGTAACATAGTAATAATCTCTCTTTGGAATATCTTTTTTATTATATACAACAGGATTATTATTTTTATCTACCAGTTTATTCTCATTATTGTAATGTAACCCAAGTTTATTATTGACCAAGTCGCATTTTTCATTCCCATCGCAATAATCGTCCGTTCTTGCTGTTGTAGTAATTTTTTGGTGGGAATAGGTGATTTTTAACGTATCCCAAAATGGTGTTTCAGTAAAATTCTCATAAACAAAAGCGATGTTTTTACGCTCTACTTTATCATTAGTATGACGCAATTCTTTTTCATCATATGTCATGTACTGTGTATTTGGTTTTAGAGTATAAGAAAAATCATGACCTTTAGAAGTTTGTTTATATAAATCTGCAATAATTGAGAAACGGTGATTTTCTGTTGGTTGAAAAGCAACTTTTAAAAGAGCACTATCTTGGGTTCTTCTATAAGGATCTGCTTTTTCTCTAGTTTTTCCTTGAATTTTATCGTTATAATTTTTATAACCATAGTTTTCTAATTCATGGCCTTTACGTGATGTAATTACCGCAATTGCATCAAAATACTTATAACGCCCAGCAAGAGTGAGCGTTTGAAGATTTTGGTTATCTGCTGTGTTATAGCCTCTTTTATAGGAAGCGTAGTAATTTTTGTTAAGTAAATAATCTCTTGCATCTTTTGTATCAAAACTAACAGAACCACCTAATGCGCCACTACCAGATTTTAAAGAATCAGCTCCTTTTCGAATTGTAACTTGTTTTAGCGTTTCTATTTCTGCGCTATTACGCGTATTATTAAAATTTCCATATCCTTCAAATAATTCTTTAAACCCTTGTGAAGAGATAGTTTCCGCTTGATGAAGTCCATCTATTTGAACGGCTACACGGTTTTCTTCCACTCCTCGAACTGCAAAGCCACTATTTCCAAAGCGTCCTGCTTCTACGACAGTAATTCCTGTTTCATAACGCACGAGATCTTTAACATCTTGCGCTTGTTCTTTTTCTAATTTTTTAGCTGTTTTTACAGTTTCGGCAATTTTTGGCGGAGCTTTCGTATCAGTATTTTCGGTTGAGCCAGATACATTTATTTGCTCTAGTTGTTCAGAAGCATTACTATTTTGGTTGGTTGGTTGGTTGGTTGGTTGGTTGGTTGGTTGGTTGGTTGGTTGGTTGGTTGGTTGGTTGGTTGGTTGGTTGGTTGGTTGGTTGGTTGGTTGGTTGGTTGGTTGGCTCAGCATAAGCAACACTTGCCGTTAGCCCAAGCATAACGGAATAGGCAAGCACGTTTAATCTAAAATTGGTCATATTTAGTCCTATAAAAAAATAATAATAATTCTCAAATATATTATACGAGGAAGTATTTTCTCACAACAATAAAGATTGATTTTTGATAAAAATCAAGAAATAAAAACTATTCTTATTATTTTCTGTATTTAAACCTGCTTGTTTCCTATAATGCGAACCGTTGATTGTTGATTAGTAGTTGTAGGGTGGGCTTTAGCCCACCAACAAACAATCGCGAGATATTTTGGTGGGCTAAAGCCCACCCTACATTAAGTACGCATCATTCTATGCGTGCTTCTTTTTATTTTAGGAGCAATCATTATGATGATTTTATAAAGGCAATTCAGTTGTTGATTTGACCGTTTTTAGAGTAACTTCTGATTTTAAGGTTTTAATGCCAAGCCTAGAATTAAGATAGGTATTTTTGACTAATTAAACACTATATAAAGATACTTGTACTACTAATAAAATGGAACCAATTAGCAATAAGCATCCAATCATTGGCATGACGAATTTAACCCATCTATCAAATGGAATATGCAACATTTGGAGTGTCACTAAAACTAATCCTGTCGGTGCCAAGAATAGCATTGCATATTGTCCCCAGTTGTAAGCTGAAACCACGATATCGCGTGGAATACCCACTGAGTCAGCAAGTGGTGCCATAATTGGCATTGAAAGTACGGCTAAGCCAGAAGAAGACGGCACTATTAAACCTAGGAAAATAAATACGACTAATTGACCTAAGATGAATACGCTACCTGGCATACCACTAACCACATTAGACATATAATCAAGGATAGTGTCAGAAATCATACCTTGTTCGAGCACTAAGTTCACGCCACGAGCAAGACCGATGATTAAGGATACGCCTACTAATTCTGATGCACCTTCAGTGAAAGATTCCACAACATCTTTTTCAGACAATCCACTAATAAACATAATGATGATGGTAATGGCAAGGAAAGATGCAGCCATTTGAGGGAACCACCATCCGCCAACCATTACACCCCAAATCATAATAGGGAATGAGATGCAGAAAAGCGTTAAGATTAATTTGCGACGAGCTGAGAATGGGATAGTTGTGTTTGGATCAAAGTTTTTCATATAACGTTGACGGAATTCTTCGCGATCGTCGTAAGTATAAGAAAAACTTGGGTCAGCTTTGATTTTTTTACAGTACCAATAAAGATATGCGATTACGCAAGTTGCCCCTAAAACTAAACCTAGAGCACGGAAACCAATACCTTCAGTAAATTGAATACCAGCCGCATTTGATGCGATAACAACGGAGAATGGGTTAATTGTAGAGAATGCAGTTCCCATAGATGCAGCAAGGAATATAGCCCCTACGCAGACTATCGCATCATATCCCAGAGCCAAGAATACTGGCACCAGAATCGGGTAGAATGCCACTGCTTCTTCTTCGATACCACAGGTTGTGCCGCCTAACACCATTAAGACGGATACGCAGAATACAATAAAAAACTCATTGCCTTTGGTTTTCTTCACGAGAGCCATCAAACCAGCATTAAAAGAACCAGTACGGTTAATGACACCAATCATACCACCTAATACAAAGATAAAGACCATAACATCAACGGCTTCAATGGTACCTTCCACCATACTTTTGGTAATGTCTTCAATGCCTTTGTGGTGTTGTTCTACACGTTGATAAGTACCAGGAATAGCGATTGGTTTTTTGATCACGCCTTCAGTGAAGTTGGAGAGTTTAATTTTGATATTGAGATTATCAAGAGTGTCTGTTGTGGTGGGATAAGTTTTATCATCAACGCCATAAGCTTTGACGACAAAAACATTATCAGTAGAGTTATATGTTAATTTTGAATATGAACCAGATGGAATAACCCAGGTTAATCCAACAGCGAGAATTAATATTGCAAATAAAATGGTAAACGCTGATGGGAAATTAAACGTTTTCTTCTTTTTGGACGCATCCATAGCGAGCTCCTTATGTTTAACGTTTAAAGTGCGGTTGGTAAAACATTGGTTAAACCAACCGCACTTTTTACCTTGAGAATGGCTTCCCAAAGTTCCTTTATTATTTAAGCATAATAGGATATGCCTTCAGCTTTTTTCGTAATACGAGTACCAGCTTTGCCTTTCACAATGTCCACAATATCAGATAAAGATCCTATTACTGCATCTTTTCCTGTTTGTTTCGCAAAGTTGATCGCGGCTTGTACTTTCGGCCCCATGGAACCTGAAGCGAAACCAAGTTCTGAAATGGCTTCAGGTGAGGCAACTGAAATTGCTTTTTGATTAGGTTTACCCCAATCTACGAAAGTTGCGGAAACATCAGTTGCGATGATGAATAAATCAGCGTCAAGATTTTCTGCAAGTAAAGCTGAACATAAATCTTTGTCGATAACGGCTTCAACACCTTGTAAATTATGGTGTTCATCATAATAGGTTGGAATGCCACCGCCCCCCGCACAAATTACGATACTGCCTTTTTCAAGCAACCATTTGACCGGACGAATTTCAAAAATACGTTTTGGTAATGGGCTTGGCACAACGCGACGATATTTATCACCATCTTGTGCGATAGACCAATTTTTTTCTTTTGCCAAACGTTCAGCTTCTTCTTTTGTATAAACAGGACCTATTGGCTTAGTTGGATTTTTGAAAGCTGGGTCGTTGATATCAACTTCTACTTGAGATAATAACGTTGCAAATGGCACTTCAAATGGAACTAAATTACCGAGTTCTTGTTGAATCATATAACCAATCATTCCAGCTGTTTCTGCTCCCAATACATCTAAAGGATAGGTTGGCACATCAGTATAGGCAGCACCTTGTAAGGCGAGCAAACCCACTTGTGGGCCATTACCGTGTGCTATCACTAATTCATTATTTGGCCAAATCTTAGCAATTTGCTCACAAGCAATGCGAACATTTTGTCGTTGATTTTCGGCTGTCATTGGTTCTCCGCGTCGTAATAATGCATTACCGCCTAATGCAATCACTATTCTCATACGTTCTCCTTATGCCAAACTTGCTACCATTACCGCTTTAATTGTGTGCATACGGTTTTCTGCTTGTTCAAATGCAATGTTCATTGGCGATTCAAATACCTCTTCAGTTACTTCAATACCATTAGCTAATTCAGGATATTTTTCAGCAATTTGACGACCAACTTTGGTTTCGCTGTTATGGAAGGCAGGTAGGCAGTGCATAAATTTCACTTTTGGATTACCAGTGCGTTTCATTAATTCAGGTGTGACTTGATAAGGAAGTAATAATTTAATGCGTTCGCCCCAGGTTTCTAATGGTTCACCCATTGAAACCCACACATCAGTATGGATAAAATCTACGCCTTTCACCGCTTTGTCGATATCTTCAGTTACAGTAATACGAGCTCCACTTTCTTTCGCAAATTTTTCGCACATTTCCACAAGATTTGCTTCTGGTAATAATGCTTTAGGTCCACAAATACGAACATCCATACCTAATTTTGCACCAATTAATAAAAGTGAATTACCCATGTTATTGCGAGCATCCCCAATATATACATAGCTAATTTCACTTAATGGTTTGTCGCAATGTTCAATCATGGTAAGTACGTCGGCAAGCATTTGTGTTGGGTGGAATTCATCGGTTAAACCATTGAATACTGGCACTCCAGCATAATCAGCCAGTTCTTGAACGATACTTTGTTTAAAGCCACGATATTCAATACCATCATACATTCTGCCTAATACGCGGGCGGTATCTTTCATACTTTCTTTGTGGCCAATTTGAGAGGAATTAGGGTCGATGTAGGTGACTTGTGCGCCTTGATCATAAGCGGCGACTTCAAATGCACAGCGTGTGCGGGTGGAGGTTTTTTCAAAGATGAGCGCGATATTTTTGCCTTTTAATTTTTGTTGTTCTGTGCCGGCATATTTGGCTCGTTTCAAATCTCGGGAGAGATCTAAGAGATATTTAATTTCACGTTCTGTGTGATGAACAAGACTAAGTAAATGTCTATTTTTCATATTGAAAGCCATAATAATCTCCTTGTGTTTTGACTATACATTGGGGAATAAACATACATCATTCGAGATACTGCTTGTTGTTCGAACAGTTGCATTATAAGAGAGGTAAAATGAAATTTGTTGTCGTTTTTCAACTGGTAATGCCAGTATGTAGAATTTTATTGCGAGATTTTTAGTATTATTAGAATTTAATAAAAATAATCTAACTCTTTATTGTTATTTGTTTGATTTCTAATAGTAGATGAATTTAAACGAAAATATGTTTTAGTTTATTTTTGATGAAGAGGAATGTGTCTATCTATACTTAATAAAAGTGCGGTTATTTTTATTGCAGTTTTTAATATATTGATCTTCAGCAAGTACCATTTGTATATTTAGTGATATGATAAACATAGTTTATTTTTTGAGGTTTTTATGAATTTACCTTTTCGAGCAATGGTGTCTGATTTAGATGGCACGCTTTTAACACCTGAACATTTAGTGGGTGATCTTACCATTGATACGCTGAGAGCATTAGAGCAAAAAGGCGTAGATATTATTTTGGCAACAGGACGCAATCATACCGATGTGTCATCCATTCTTGGAAAAATTGGTGCGGAACGTGCGGTTATGATTACATCAAACGGTGCTCGTGTACGGGATTTACAGGGTAATTTGCTTTATAGCAATAGTTTGCCTGAAGAATTAGTTCTTGAGCTTTACAAAACGCCATTTGATACTTCCAAAGTATGCATGAATAGCTATCAAGATGAAGGTTGGTTTACTAATAAAGATATTCCTGCAATGCGTCAGTTCCATAAAGAATCTGGATTCGATTATAACGTTGTCGATTTTTCTAAACATCATGGACGTGGGACAGAAAAAGTCTTTTTTATTGGTAAAACTCCAGAGGATTTAGTTGCAGTAGAAACTTATTTACGAGATAAGTTTGGTGACGTAACGACAATTGTTTATTCAGCATTAGCTTGTTTGGAAGTAATGAATAAGAATGTTTCAAAAGGGGATGCATTAAAACATTTACTCGAATCACGCGAGTATCAGTTAAAAGACTGTATTGCTTTTGGTGATGGAATGAATGATGTAGAAATGCTTTCTTGGGCTGGAACAGGTTGCATTATGAAAGATGCTGATATTCGTTTAAAAATGGCTTGTCCAGAGTTAGAAGTTATTGGCTCAAATAAAGAAGAATCAGTCGCTCGTTATTTGCGAACCCTATTTGGATTAGATTATTAATGCAGGCATTATTATTCATAAGTTATGGTGCAATATTAGGCGCGTCATTACGTTGGGCTATAGGATTGTTATTTAATCCTTTATTTTCCTCATTTGCTTTTGGGACTTTAATCGCTAATTTGCTTGGTTGTTTAATTATTGGTGTATTACTTGGGTTTTTTTGGCAATTTCCACAAATTAGTTCTGAATGGCGGTTATTTTTAATTACGGGTTTTTTAGGATCGCTAACCACATTTTCGTCTTTTTCTTCCGAAGTTGTGGAATTATTTTTTAATGACAAGTGGTTAAATGGATTTTGTGTATTAATGATGCATTTATTCGGATGTTTAGCTATGACTGTGTTAGGCATTTGGATATATAAAATTTGTTCTCAACTTTTATCTTAATCCCATTCACTTTGGTTTTGCCCAATTAAATCAGCAAATTCATCGCTACGAAATCCGTGTGATAGCATATATTGCCAAATTTTTTGTTTCATTTTAGACGTTTGCTGTTCGTTATAATTTGGGAATTTTTTACGTAACAAGTTCTCAGCCATTTCATACCAATCAATTTCTGATTCCATTAAAACTTCATCAATAATATCAGAAGACACACCTTTTAATTGGCGTAATTCTTGTCGAATTCTTCCTACACCACAACCTTTTTGTGAGCGTGAATTTAGATAATTTTCTGAAAAACGACGATCGCTTTGCCAATTTTTTGCTTGGCATAAAGATAATGCATCATCAATTTCTTCTTCCGAAAAGTTCTTTTCCTGCATTTTATTGCGGAGCTCGAATTCACTATATTCTCTGCGGGAAAGAAGATTAACTATGTAATTAAAAGCAAGAGATGACAAGGATTTATTCCTTCATTTTATTGAATCGATATAAAGTGCGGTCATTTTTAACCGCACTTTTGGCATTTGTAATTTTCTTTATTCAAAATCACTTTCTGATTCAGTATTATTTTCAGATTGTTCAATATCCGCCATTAAGGCTTGTTCTGGATTGGCCACTAATTCAGCACGTAAACGAGCTTCTAATTCATCTGATTTCTCTATATTTTCGTTAAGCCATTTCATTGAATTAGCCTTTCCTTGACCAATTTTTTCGCCATTATAGGAATACCATGCGCCTGATTTTTCTACAAGTTTGTGTTTTACACCAAGTTCTAATAATTCTCCTGCTTTTGAAATGCCTTCTCCATAGAGAATTTGGAAATCCACTTGGCGGAACGGTGCCGCTAATTTGTTTTTCACTACTTTTACGCGAGTTTCATTTCCAATAATATTTTCGCCATCTTTTACAGAACCTGTACGGCGAATATCTAAGCGAACAGAAGAATAGAATTTTAATGCATTACCGCCTGTGGTGGTTTCAGGATTACCAAACATCACGCCTATTTTCATACGGATTTGGTTAATAAACACAACTAGACAGTTTGCATTTTTAATTTGACCTGTGAGTTTACGCAAAGCTTGAGACATTAAACGTGCTTGCAGACCCATATGAGAATCGCCCATATCGCCTTCAATTTCAGCTTTTGGTGTCAGTGCGGCAACGGAGTCCACAATAATTACATCAATTGCACCTGAGCGAACTAATGCATCACAGATTTCAAGTGCCTGTTCCCCATTATCTGGTTGAGAAACAAAAAGTTCTTTTACATCTACACCAAGTTTTGCTGCATAAATAGGATCAAGTGCGTGTTCTGCATCAATAAATGCACAGGTTTTTCCTGCTTTTTGCGCTTGAGCAATGACGGAAAGAGTTAATGTTGTTTTACCCGATGATTCAGGCCCGAAAATTTCTACAATTCGACCCATAGGCAAACCACCAATCCCAAGCGCAACATCTAACCCAAGTGATCCAGTAGAAATAGACTCTACATCCAACGTTTTGGTATCGCCTAATTTCATAATTGAGCCTTTACCAAATTGTTTTTCGATTTGCCCTAGTGCAGCCGCTAGGGCTTTTTGTTTTTCTTCTTGAGTTGCCATAATTAAAATCCTGTTTGAATGTTCAAATTTTTGTGATTATATCTGTATTGATGTACAGGTCAAGAAAAATATTTATATTAATAAAAAAATATGGGGTATATATTTCAGTAAAGAGGATGGGGAAGGCTTAAAATAAAAGTTTTTAACAGAGAATTAGATTAAATTATATACAAAAATAATCTCAGAAAAAGTTTTAAATATAGTATATTTATATATAAACCAATCGTTTAGATAAAAATAAATTTTAAATTTACGATCTGGCTCACAAATCTGACATTTATATTTAGGTGTAGTAAAAATTTCATGATATAAATGAAATCAGAAGTACTTCTACTGACTCTTTTAAAATAATTATTCATTGGAGGTTTAATATGAATATAAAGGATGAGCATATAGATAGCGTTTGCTCCTTGTTAGATCAGTTAGTAGGAAATGTTTCCTTTAAAAATCTTTTTACTGGTTACGGTTTGTTTCACAAGGAAGAGACAATGTTTGCTATTTGGCAAAATAAAAAACTTTATTTACGCGGTGAGGGTGTTCTCGCAATTCAATTAACTAAATTAGGTTGTGAACCTTTTACAACGAATGAATTGAATAAACGGTTTGTGCTTTCACAATATTATGCACTTTCTGATCAGATTTTACGTAGTAATAGATTGTGTAGAAAATTGATTATTCTTTCTATTAAGCAGATTCTTGAGCGGAAGCTAGAATGTACGTTAAGAAAATTGAATCGATTAAAGGATTTACCCAATTTAACGATTAAACATGAAAGAGCTTTAATAAAAGTTGGTATTACAAATGTTGCGATGCTAAGAGAGATTGGCGCAGAAAATGCATTGGTGGAATTAAAGAAAAGTGGCAGTGGTGCTACGCTTGATTTTTATTGGAAATTAGTATGTGCTTTGCAAAATAAAAATAGTCAGATGTTAAGTCAAGCTGAAAAAGAGCGTTTATTGAAGAAATTAAACGAAGTTTTGAGAAAAAATGGCTTAAAAGGCTATAGAAAATTAGATGATGAATAAAATTTGTTCATTCAAATAATTTTTTGCAAAAAGTACTTGCAAGGGATTTGAAAATCCCTATAATGCACCGCACACAACGACGCACTGTTGTGAAGTTTTTTAAGTTTCCAAGTGCGTCGTTATTTTTTGCTCTTTAACAATATATCAGACAATCTGTGTGGGCACTTGTTGATTGACTTGTTTTAAAAATATTTTTTAATTTTGAAGTCTTAATAGGTGCTTAACTGAAAATTCATCATTACTTTTTTAAGTAGTGTTTTATTTATAGCTAAGTAGTTTATTGAGCGATTGAACTTGAATTGAAGAGTTTGATCATGGCTCAGATTGAACGCTGGCGGCAGGCTTAACACATGCAAGTCGAACGGTAGCAGGAGAAAGCTTGCTTTCTTGCTGACGAGTGGCGGACGGGTGAGTAATGCTTGGGAATCTGGCTTATGGAGGGGGATAACGACGGGAAACTGTCGCTAATACCGCGTATTATCGGAAGATGAAAGTGCGGGACTGAGAGGCCGCATGCCATAGGATGAGCCCAAGTGGGATTAGGTAGTTGGTGGGGTAAATGCCTACCAAGCCTGCGATCTCTAGCTGGTCTGAGAGGATGACCAGCCACACTGGAACTGAGACACGGTCCAGACTCCTACGGGAGGCAGCAGTGGGGAATATTGCGCAATGGGGGGAACCCTGACGCAGCCATGCCGCGTGAATGAAGAAGGCCTTCGGGTTGTAAAGTTCTTTCGGTATTGAGGAAGGTTGATGTGTTAATAGCACATCAAATTGACGTTAAATACAGAAGAAGCACCGGCTAACTCCGTGCCAGCAGCCGCGGTAATACGGAGGGTGCGAGCGTTAATCGGAATAACTGGGCGTAAAGGGCACGCAGGCGGTTATTTAAGTGAGGTGTGAAAGCCCCGGGCTTAACCTGGGAATTGCATTTCAGACTGGGTAACTAGAGTACTTTAGGGAGGGGTAGAATTCCACGTGTAGCGGTGAAATGCGTAGAGATGTGGAGGAATACCGAAGGCGAAGGCAGCCCCTTGGGAATGTACTGACGCTCATGTGCGAAAGCGTGGGGAGCAAACAGGATTAGATACCCTGGTAGTCCACGCTGTAAACGCTGTCGATTTGGGGGTTGGGGTTTAACTCTGGCACCCGTAGCTAACGTGATAAATCGACCGCCTGGGGAGTACGGCCGCAAGGTTAAAACTCAAATGAATTGACGGGGGCCCGCACAAGCGGTGGAGCATGTGGTTTAATTCGATGCAACGCGAAGAACCTTACCTACTCTTGACATCCTAAGAAGAGCTCAGAGATGAGCTTGTGCCTTCGGGAACTTAGAGACAGGTGCTGCATGGCTGTCGTCAGCTCGTGTTGTGAAATGTTGGGTTAAGTCCCGCAACGAGCGCAACCCTTATCCTTTGTTGCCAGCGACTTGGTCGGGAACTCAAAGGAGACTGCCAGTGATAAACTGGAGGAAGGTGGGGATGACGTCAAGTCATCATGGCCCTTACGAGTAGGGCTACACACGTGCTACAATGGCGTATACAGAGGGAAGCGAAGCTGCGAGGTGGAGCGAATCTCATAAAGTACGTCTAAGTCCGGATTGGAGTCTGCAACTCGACTCCATGAAGTCGGAATCGCTAGTAATCGCGAATCAGAATGTCGCGGTGAATACGTTCCCGGGCCTTGTACACACCGCCCGTCACACCATGGGAGTGGGTTGTACCAGAAGTAGATAGCTTAACCTTTTGGAGGGCGTTTACCACGGTATGATTCATGACTGGGGTGAAGTCGTAACAAGGTAACCGTAGGGGAACCTGCGGTTGGATCACCTCCTTACTGAAGACGAGAGACAGCGAGTGCTCACACAGATTGGCTGATAGTTGTAGACAAGATTAAAAACGAAGCGAAAGCAACGTTGAAAAATAAACGTTAAAAGATAAAAAGAAAATAGAGTATCTTTAATTGATGTCCCCATCGTCTAGAGGCCTAGGACATCGCCCTTTCACGGCGGTAACCGGGGTTCGAATCCCCGTGGGGACGCCAATTAAAGATAACTTTATTAGATTGTCTTACTGTTCTTTAAAAAATTGGAAACAAGCTGAAAACAAGAGATTTTCGAGAGAAAGTCTGAGTAGGCAAGATAGGAAAGTGAGAGGAGGGAACTGAAAAGGGAACTCTAAAAACAAAACCTGTTTTGCATAAAATCTTGATTGAACAAAAGCAATCAAGTGTTTAGTTGAATGAAAATACGCATCAAATTGACCGCACTTTGAAGTGAAAACTTAAAGTGATTGAAAACATTTGAGGTTGTATAGTTAAGTGACTAAGCGTACAAGGTGGATGCCTTGGCAATCAGAGGCGAAGAAGGACGTGCTAATCTGCGAAAAGCTTGGATGAGTCGATAAGAGGCGTTTAATCCAAGATATCCGAATGGGGAAACCCAGTAGATGAAGAATCTACTATCAACAAGTGAATTCATAGCTTGTTGAGGCAAACCGGGAGAACTGAAACATCTAAGTACCCCGAGGAAAAGAAATCAACCGAGATTTCGTCAGTAGCGGCGAGCGAAAGCGAAAGAGCCAGTAAGTGATAACAGTATGGTTAGGAGAATGTGTTGGGAAGCACAATCAAAGAGGGTGATAATCCCGTATCTAAAAACCATATTGTGGTACTAAGCTAACGAGAAGTAGGGCGGGACACGTGATATCCTGTTTGAAGAAGGGGGGACCATCCTCCAAGGCTAAATACTCCTGATTGACCGATAGTGAACCAGTACTGTGAAGGAAAGGCGAAAAGAACCCCGGTGAGGGGAGTGAAATAGAACCTGAAACCTTGTACGTACAAGCAGTGGGAGCCCCATCACTTAATCCGATTGGAAGGTGATGAAAAGCAACCGCACTTAAACAATGGTAAGAGGAGCGAAGCGAGTCAAACCACCCAAAAGAAGCAGTGGGATTAAGTGATGGGGTGACTGCGTACCTTTTGTATAATGGGTCAGCGACTTATATTTTGTAGCGAGGTTAACCGAATAGGGGAGCCGAAGGGAAACCGAGTCTTAACTGGGCGAATAGTTGCAAGGTATAGACCCGAAACCCGGTGATCTAGCCATGGGCAGGTTGAAGGTTGGGTAACACTAACTGGAGGACCGAACCGACTAATGTTGAAAAATTAGCGGATGACTTGTGGCTGGGGGTGAAAGGCCAATCAAACCGGGAGATAGCTGGTTCTCCCCGAAATCTATTTAGGTAGAGCCTTGAGGTGACACCTTTGGGGGTAGAGCACTGTTTCGGCTAGGGGTCCATCCCGGATTACCAACCCGATGCAAACTACGAATACCAAAGAGTGATACTCAGGAGACACACGGCGGGTGCTAACGTCCGTCGTGGAGAGGGAAACAACCCAGACCGCCAGCTAAGGTCCCCAAGTCTATATTAAGTGGGAAACGAAGTGGGAAGGCTTAGACAGCTAGGATGTTGGCTTAGAAGCAGCCATCATTTAAAGAAAGCGTAATAGCTCACTAGTCGAGTCGGCCTGCGCGGAAGATGTAACGGGGCTGAAATATAGCACCGAAGCTGCGGCATCAGGCGTATCACTAATACGCCTTACGATTAACAAGCTAGAATGGCGCGAAGCGGCATGAAAGGTTGTTCAAGCAACCCGAACGTTGAGTCGGGGTATTTTTGAAGTAAGGATTATTAGTGATACGCCTGTTGGGTAGGGGAGCGTTGTGTAAGCGGATGAAGGTTAATCGAGAGGTTAGCTGGACGTATCACAAGTGCGAATGCTGACATAAGTAACGATAAAACGGGTGAAAAACCCGTTCGCCGGAAGACCAAGGGTTCCTGTCCAACGTTAATCGGGGCAGGGTGAGTCGGCTCCTAAGGCGAGGCTGAAAAGCGTAGTCGATGGGAAACAGGTTAATATTCCTGTACTTGGTAAAGCTGCGATGTGGGGACGGAGTAGGTTAGGTTATCGCACTGTTGGATATGTGCGTTTAAGTTGGTAGGTGGGAAGTTTAGGCAAATCCGGACTTCCTTAACACAGAGAGATGATGACGAGGCTCTACGGAGCTGAAGTAACTGATACCACACTTCCAGGAAAAGCCACTAAGCGAAAGGCTTTACTAAACCGTACTGAAAACCGACACAGGTGGTCAGGTAGAGAATACTCAGGCGCTTGAGAGAACTCGGGTGAAGGAACTAGGCAAAATAGCACCGTAACTTCGGGAGAAGGTGCGCCGGCGTAGATTGTAGTCCCTAGCGGGCGAAGGTTGAACCGGTCGAAGATACCAGCTGGCTGCAACTGTTTATTAAAAACACAGCACTCTGCAAACACGAAAGTGGACGTATAGGGTGTGATGCCTGCCCGGTGCTGGAAGGTTAATTGATGGTGTCATCGCAAGAGAAGCACCTGATCGAAGCCCCAGTAAACGGCGGCCGTAACTATAACGGTCCTAAGGTAGCGAAATTCCTTGTCGGGTAAGTTCCGACCTGCACGAATGGCATAATGATGGCCAGGCTGTCTCCACCCGAGACTCAGTGAAATTGAAATCGCCGTGAAGATGCGGTGTACCCGCGGCTAGACGGAAAGACCCCGTGAACCTTTACTATAGCTTGACACTGAACATTGAATTTTGATGTGTAGGATAGGTGGGAGCCTTTGAAGCAGTGACGCCAGTCATTGTGGAGGCGACCTTGAAATACCACCCTTTAACGTTTGATGTTCTAACGAAGATGACGAAACGTGGTCTCGGACAGTGTCTGGTGGGTAGTTTGACTGGGGCGGTCTCCTCCCAAAGCGTAACGGAGGAGCACGAAGGTTTGCTAATCACGGTCGGACATCGTGAGGTTAGTGCAATGGTATAAGCAAGCTTAACTGCGAGACAGACAAGTCGAGCAGGTACGAAAGTAGGTCATAGTGATCCGGTGGTTCTGAATGGAAGGGCCATCGCTCAACGGATAAAAGGTACTCCGGGGATAACAGGCTGATACCGCCCAAGAGTTCATATCGACGGCGGTGTTTGGCACCTCGATGTCGGCTCATCACATCCTGGGGCTGAAGTAGGTCCCAAGGGTATGGCTGTTCGCCATTTAAAGTGGTACGCGAGCTGGGTTTAGAACGTCGTGAGACAGTTCGGTCCCTATCTGCCGTGGGCGTTGGATGATTGATTGGGGCTGCTCCTAGTACGAGAGGACCGGAGTGGACGCATCACTGGTGTTCCAGTTGTCTCGCCAGAGGCATTGCTGGGTAGCTAAATGCGGAAGAGATAAGTGCTGAAAGCATCTAAGCACGAAACTTGCCAAGAGATGAGTCATCCCTGACTTTAAGTCAGTAAGGGTTGTTGTAGACTACGACGTAGATAGGTCAGGTGTGTAAGTGTAGTGATACATTGAGCTAACAGATACTAATTGCCCGAGAGGCTTAACTATACAACGCTCAAGTGTTTTTGGGAGCTAAGTGAAGTAAGAGATGAAAAGCGAAGCAAATAAAAGTAGAGCGGAAACCGAAGTAAAAGACTAAACAAAGAAAAGTAAATATAGAAGACTTAATAGAGAGAAAATTGAGTTCAGCTTGTGACCAATAAGAACGAGTGAAAGGTAGAGGAAAGACTGAGTAACGAGAGATAAAAGAGACGAGAGATAAAAGAGAAAAGACGAGTTATCAAAGAATTATCCTGGCGGCGATAGTGCGGTGGAACCACCTGAGACCATACCGAACTCAGAAGTGAAACGCTGTAATGCCGATGGTAGTGTGGGGTTTCCCCATGTGAGAGTAGGGCACCGCCAGGTTAGCAAATACATAAATAGAATAAAGCAGAGTAGAATAAAAGATAAGAACCCCCAGTCGAAAGGCTGGGGGTTTTTCTATCTTTAAATTTCAAAAAATTAGTAAAACAGTATTTGTGTTTACCGATTACTCAATAGCAATACTGGGCAGAGACGGGGATACCTCTTGTCCTTACACCAGTACCTTATTTACTAAGATAGAATAAAAAATAATCAATTTACTCTCATTATAATGAACTTAAAGCAGGAGAAAAGTGTATGCTTATCCCAATTTTTGAAAATGGTAAGAAAATATATCAAGATAGCTCTGGTAATAAGTACCAGTATGATTTAACCAATTCAATGGATCAATTCTCTTATTCTACAGATCTCAGTGCACAAATGCGTGATAAATCATCTATTACGGCAACACGAAATCCAAATGGAGGGGGAATTTATGAGTAATTTCTTTAATTCTTTATTTTCTGATAAAGGAGAAATTAAAGGTATTGATAATCAATATTCTGTATCTGAAATCGTAGATATTCTTAAGGAAGAAGGTTATTCTATTAATGTAATACAAGATAATTTTTTGGTGTTTAGATTACAAGGTACGAATGTTGTAGTTGTTCCCCATGATGGAGGTGATATTCAATTTTTTATCATGTATGACGATGATGAGAACCGCTTTTCATTAAGAAAAGTGAATAAAATAAATATTGATTATAGACTCGGAAAATTTTATTTAACAGATGATGATAAATTAGGAATCGAGCTTCTTTTGCGCAATGATGGTAATGGTGTAACTAAGTCTCAAATTATTCAAGGACTATCAGATATTTCTTTATTAAATGGATTAGCTAAGAAAGAATTTTGGTAAGTTATTAGTTCCATATCCTAAGATCAAATCAAATATGCTGCAGGTTATTTTACATCTGTCTTAGAGGGAATTAAAAAAGTCTCCCAAATTCGAGTATTAATCTAAGCCCCATTTGGGGCTTTTCTACACATTCTTTCTTAGCTGTGCTATAATCCCGCTAAAATTCTACCCTTAAAAACAAGAGAAATTATGACCGCACTTAATGTATTAATTTATCCTGATGATCACTTAAAGGTTGTCTGTGAGCCTGTTACTGAAGTTAATGATGCAATTCGTAAAATTGTTGATGATATGTTTGATACGATGTATCAAGAGAAAGGTATTGGTTTAGCTGCACCTCAGGTGGATATTTTGCAACGTATTATTACTATTGATGTTGAAGGCGATAAACAGAATCAGTTTGTTTTGATTAACCCTGAAATTTTGGCTTCAGAAGGCGAAACGGGAATTGAAGAGGGGTGTTTATCCATTCCAGGGTTCCGTGCGTTGGTTCCTCGTAAAGAAAAAGTGACAGTGAGAGCGTTAGATCGTGATGGTAAAGAATTTACTTTAGATGCGGATGGTTTGCTTGCGATCTGTATTCAGCACGAGATCGATCATCTTAATGGAATTTTATTTGTTGATTATCTTTCTCCACTTAAACGCCAACGTATTAAAGAAAAGTTGATTAAATACAAGAAGCAGATTGCGAAAAGCTAAAACGTAGGGTGGGCTTTAGCCCAGCAATCATTTCAAAAAACGGTGGGCTTAAGCCCACCCTACTTCCTTTTTCCTATCAATTACCATAACGTAGGACATTATGAAATCACTTAATATTATTTTTGCGGGTACGCCAGATTTTGCTGCACAGCATTTACAAGCCATTCTAAATTCTCAACATAACGTGATCGCTGTTTATACGCAATCTGATAAACCAGCTGGTCGCGGTAAGAAATTGCAAGCAAGTCCTGTCAAGCAACTTGCTGAGCAAAATAACATTCCCGTTTATCAACCTAAATCCTTACGTAAAGAAGAAGCACAGTCTGAATTAAAAGCGTTAAATGCAGATGTAATGGTTGTTGTCGCTTATGGATTAATTTTACCGAAAGCTGTATTAGATGCCCCTCGTTTAGGTTGTTTGAATGTGCATGGTTCTATTCTTCCACGTTGGCGAGGTGCAGCACCAATTCAGCGTTCAATTTGGGCTGGCGATGTACAAACGGGTGTAACCATTATGCAAATGGATGAAGGTTTAGATACAGGCGATATGTTACATAAAGTCTATTGTGATATTTTACCGACTGAAACTTCAACGAGTCTTTATAACAAACTGGCAGAGCTTGCTCCATCAGTATTAATCGATGTTTTAGATAATCTTGAAAACAGTAAATTTATAGCGGAAAAACAAGATGGCAGCCAAAGTAATTATGCAGAAAAACTTTCCAAAGAAGAGGCACAATTAGATTGGTCACTTCCTGCAATGCAACTTGAGCGTAATATCCGCGCTTTTAATCCTTGGCCAATTGCCTATTTTTCAACAGAAGACAAGGATGGCAATGCACAAACTTTAAAAGTGTATCAAGCGGAAGTGTTGCCTCATCAAGATAAACCAGCGGGAACTATTTTAAGTGCGGATAAAAATGGCATTCAAATTGCGACTGTCGATGGCGTCTTAAACTTATTGCAATTACAACCTGCAGGTAAAAAGCCTATGTCTGCACAAGATTTATTAAATGGCCGTGCAGAATGGTTTACTATTGGTAAGGTGCTTGCATAATGAAAAAATTTTCTTCTAAAACTATCAAAGTAAAAAATTCAGTAAAAATGACCGCACTTTCGACCAGGGCTATTGCAGCAAACTTAATTTTGCAAGCATTGGATGAAGGTAAATCCTTGTCGGCGTTAATTCCAGAAGTGCAACTTTCTGTAAAAGCCCAAGATTTGCCCTTGCTACAAGAAATTTGTTTTGGCGTGTGTCGAGTATTGCCTCGCTTAGAGCAAATTATCAAACGTCTTGTGGATAAGCCGCTTAAAGGTAAAACTCGCATTGTTCATTGCCTGTTACTTGTAGGGTTATACCAATTGCTTTATATGCGAGTGCCTGCTCATGCGGCAGTTGATGAAGTTGTGAACGCAACAAAATCATTAAAATCTGATAGTTTTAGAGGATTAGTGAATGCGGTTTTGCGTAGATTTTTACGTGAACAAGATGAAATTTTGGCAATTATCGATAAAAATTGGCAAACGCTTCATCCTGAATGGTTCGTGAATAAATTAAAAAAAGCCTATCCGAATTGGCGTGAGATCATTGAGGCGAACAATCAGAAACCACCAATGTGGCTACGTGTGAATTCACAAAAAAATGCCCTCGAAACTTACCGCACTTTACTTGAGGAACAAGGTATTTCTGCAAAAACAAGTCACCATCCTAATGCGCTATGTTTAGATATACCGATTGCGGTGCAAAAATTACCGCACTTTGAAGAAGGTGCTGTAACGGTACAAGATTTGAGTGCGCAATGGGCGGCAATGTTGCTTGAGCCTAAAAATGAGGAATGGATCCTTGATGCTTGCGCTGCACCCGGTGGTAAGACGACCCATATTTTAGAACTGGCACCTCAAGCTAATGTGATTGCATTAGATGTAGAATCTCATCGCTTAAAACGAGTAGAAGAAAATCTTGCACGTTTAAATCAGCAAGCGATAGTGGTTTGCGGCGATGCGAGTAAACCTGACGAATGGTTAGCTGAAATTGGTAAAAGTGCGGTGAAATTTGACCGAATTTTACTTGATGCACCTTGTTCTGCTACAGGGGTAATTCGACGCCACCCCGATATAAAATGGTTACGCAAAGAAACCGATATCGCTCAGCTTGTCGAATTACAGAAGAAAATCCTGAGTGCACTTTGGGAAAAACTGAAGCCAAACGGTGTTTTGCTTTATGCGACTTGTTCTGTATTGCCAGAAGAAAATTGCGAACAAATCCAAGCATTTTTAAATGCTCACGCAGATGCGGAGTTATTGCCATTACCTGTTAGTGATGATAAAAGTGCGGTGGGTTTTCAATTCATTCCGCAACCAAATAGTGGCGATGGGTTCTATTATGCTAAATTGCTTAAACGAGCATAAAGGAGAGCGATAATGAAAATCATCATTTTGGGTGCAGGTCAGGTAGGAACGACGCTTGCAGAAAACTTAGTCAGTGAAGATAACGATATTACCTTAGTGGATAATGAATCTCCTCAGTTACAAACATTGCAAGAAAAGCACGATTTGCGTGTGGTACAAGGCTCTCCATCATCTCCAAAAGTGCTTCGTGACGCAGGCGCGGCAGATGCCGATTTAATGGTTGCCGTGACAGCCTCCGATGAAATCAATATGGTCGCTTGCCAAATGGGCTATACATTATTTAATACGCCAACGCGAATTGCACGTATCCGTAATTCAGAATATTTACGTGAAAAAGACAAGTTGTTCAACAATGAAAATATACCTATTGATCATTTAATTTCGCCTGAAAATCTTGTCACTGATGAAATTACGCGTTTAATTGCTTATCCAGGCGCATTACAAGTTGCCCATTTTGCCAATAATCGTATTAGTATTGTTGTAGTGAAAGCTTATTATGGGGGGGCTTTGGTTGGATATGCACTTTCCGCATTTCGCGAACATATGCCACATATTGATTGTCGTATTATGTCTATTTTACGTAATGGCAAACCGATTCGTCCACAAGGCTCAACCATTGTAGAAGCTGGCGATGAAATCACGTTTATTTGCGCTACTGAACATATTAAGGCGGTAATGGGAGAGTTACAACGTTTGGAGAAACCTTATAAGCGAGTAATGATTGTTGGTGGAGGAAATGTTGCTTTTGGCGTAGCAAAACGTTTGGAAAATTCTTGTACTGTAAAGCTTATTGAACGAGATTCAAACAGAGCGCAAGCCTTAGCAGAAAAGTTGCCAAAAACGTTAGTATTTAATGGAGATGCCTCAGACCAAAACTTGCTTTTTGAAGAACATATTGAAAGTGTGGATGTATTTCTTTCATTAAGTAGCGACGATGAAGCGAATATTATGTCAGCTTTGTTAGCCAAGCGTTTAGGTGCGAAAAAAGCAATGGTACTGATTCAACGGATTGCTTATATTAATCTTATTCAGGGAGGCACGATTGATATTGCGGTTTCTCCACAACAAGTAACGATTTCTGCTTTGTTAGGTCACGTGCGTAAAGGCGATGTAAAAAATGTGGCAACATTACGACATGGCATTGCCGAAGCCATTGAAATTGTTGCACACGGTAATGTGAATACTTCAAATATAGTAGGGCGAAAAATTGGTGAGTTGCGTTTGCCGATGGGAACCATTATTGGTGCTTTATTACGAGGGAATGATGTAATTATTGCTCGTCGTCAAGTGATTATTGAAGAAGGCGATCATATAGTGATTTATTTAAGTGATAAGAAAAATGTGCCAGAAATTGAGAAATTATTCCAACCAAGCGCATTCTTTATTTAGTTTTTTTACTTTTCAGAGTGATTTATTATAATAGTCGCTCTTTTTATGTAATTTTTGAAGGGGAACATTATTATGAATTTTATTAAAGAATTTCGCGAATTTGCAATGCGTGGCAATGTCGTAGATATGGCTATCGGTGTGATTATTGGTAGCGCATTTGGCAAGATCGTAAGTTCACTTGTTAGTGATATTTTTACGCCCGTGTTGGGGATTTTAACTGGTGGTATTGATTTCAAAGACATGAAATTTGTATTAGCACAAGCACAAGGCGATGTTCCTGCTGTTACTTTAAATTATGGTTTGTTTATTCAAAATGTGATTGATTTTATTATTATTGCTTTTGCAATCTTTATGATGATCAAAGTAATCAATAAGGTAAGAAAACCAGAGGAGAAAAAAACTGCACCAAAGGCAGAAACATTGCTTACTGAAATCCGTGATTTATTAAAGAATAAATAATATTTAAAGAATGAAAGTTAGCAGAAATGCTGACTTTTTTTATTACTATTTTTTAAGCTATAATCAGCCCTCAATTTTAGGGAAATAAAATGGAAAAATATAATAAACTTCGCATTGAATGGGATTGTCGCCGAGGAATGTTAGAGTTAGATAAAATCATAATGCCTTTTTATTTGAAGCATTTTGATGAATTAACAGATGACAAAAAAGATATATTTATTCGTTTATTAGCAAGTACAGATCTGCAGCTGTTTTCTTGGTTTTTTAATCGTGGTAAATCATCAGATTCAGAAATTCAATCTATGGTAGAGTATATCCAAAACGTACAAAAAATCACAACTAATTAAAATTATTAAGATACGTATGAACTTTTTTCACACACCTGTGTCTGAGATTGCAGCAAGAGCTTGCTGTCTTGAATATTAAGGCGTGTTAGATATTGGCATAGGAGAAATATGGCTGAACAGCTAACAGATCAGGCTTTGGTAGAAAGAGTGCAGCAAGGGGATAAGAAAGCCTTCAATTTGTTGGTTTCGCGTTATCAGAATAAAGTGGCGGGGCTTTTGACTCGCTATGTATCACGTAACGATATTCCTGATGTGGTGCAAGAATCCTTTATAAAAGCTTATCGCTCAATTGAATCTTTTCGTGGCGAAAGTGCTTTCTATACATGGCTTTATCGAATTGCCGTTAATACGGCAAAAAATTATTTAACGGCTCAAGGTCGCCGTCCACCAAATGAAGATATTTTGGCAGAAGATGCTGAAAATTATGATGTGGGTACGCACTTGCGGGATGTGGATACACCCGAAAATGAAATGTTGTCTAGTGAGTTAGAAAGAATTGTTTTTGATACTATTCATAACTTACCAGAAGATTTAAAAACCGCGATTACGTTACGAGAGCTAGAAGGTTTAAGTTACGAAGAGATTGCAGAAATTATGGATTGTCCTGTTGGTACGGTTCGTTCCCGAATCTTCCGAGCAAGGGAAATGATCGAAAATAAAATTCAACCTCTAATGTAGAGCGAATAAAAATTGGAGTTTACTATGCAAAAAGAGCAGCTTTCAGCCTATATGGATGGCGAACAAGTCAAAACTGACTTGACAGATGCTTTATTAAGAGACGAAGAATTACAAGCGTCTTGGCATTCATTTCATACCGTTCGTTCAGTAATGCGTAAAGAAAGTGCGGTCTTTTTAGGGGGGGATTTTACCGCTAAAATGGCAGATTTGATTGAGTTAGAAGACGTGAAGAAAGTCGATGTCATTGCGGTGTCTCAACCTGAACCAGAAGATGCACATAATTCTGCATTTATGCAAAAATTAAAGGCATTTTTTGCGCCAATGACGCAAGTTGCTGTTGCTGCTGGTGTATGTTTAGTGGCAGTACTTGGTGTTCAATCTTTCAATAGTAAAAACGAAGCGTCTAATTTACCTGAGGCTCCAGTATTGCAAACCTTGCCATTTAATAATGCGGTTCAAGAGGTTAGCTATAATGCGCCAAGTAAAGATACATTGACTTCAGATCAGCTTGAGAAAAAAAGTCGTCGTATTGGTGCAATGTTGCAAAACTATGAATTGCAACGTCGTATGCACTCTGATGCTAGCAGTCAAGTAAGATAAATTGGTTTCCTTTGTTCAGATTATTGATTCACCACCTAATTGTTATTTAGTGTGGTGAATTTTTATCCTTTAGATTTCTATGAAAAAAATCGCATTAAAATTTACCGCACTTTCTCTTTCTTTGCTATTAAGTAGCATTGCTTCTGCTGAAGAGCTTTCTGCGAAGCAGTCTTTAGATAAAATGACACAAGCATTGGATAATCTCAATTATGAAATTGCCTTTGTGCAAACTACTCCAGCAAATATGGATTCATTTCGTTATCGACATATCAAACAAGATAACAAAACCTACGCACAATTAGTTACTTTAGATGGTCGCCAGCAAGAAATTATTCAACGTGATAATTTAGTCAGTTATTTTCAGCCAAATGCTCAAGCATTTACGCTTAATAGTGGCAATATAGTTGATGCGATGCCTGCGGTTGTGCGTGCAAATTTTGATAAGCTTTCTTCTGATTATGATTTCGTAAAATTAGGTAAAGATCGCGTTGCTGGGCGTTTCGCTGATACGATTAGAATTGTTCCTAAAGATGATTTTCGGTATCAATATTTGGTGTTTATCGATGAAGAAAATGGCTTGTTATTACGCAGTGATATGCTTGATCGCGAAGGCAAGCTACTTGATCAATTTAGAGTTGTAACACTTTACATCGATGACAGATTGAGAGGATTAACGGATTATATTAACAAGGTATCATTGCCCCCTTTATTGAAAGAAAGTAAAAATGAACAAAGTTCAGATATAACTTGGTCTGCAGGTTGGTTGCCACAAGGTTTTTCTTTAATTCGATATACTCAAGAAATATTAGAAAATGAAATCATAGATAGCGCATTATATAGTGATGGCTTATTTACTTTTACGTTGTTTGTCTCTAATGTAAGCTCTAATGACCTACCAGAAAATACTTGGAAACAAGGGGCTTATACGATTTATAGCGAGGTCATCGGAGGAAAAGAAATTACTTTTATTGGGCAATTACCAATCTCGACGGCAAAACGCATTGTACAAGAAGTCAAATTTAGATAAAAAGTGCGGTAATTTTTTACGATATTTTTATCAATAACTGATTTTGAGTTAGGCATTGACTAAGATTCGCACGTTTTTACGTGCGAATTTTTATTTTCTTAATTTTATTAATTCTACTTGGTGATTGTGACCTTTTTTTAGAATTAGATTTGCTCGCTCACGAGTTGGAAGAATATTTTGATTAAGGTTTAACCCGTTAATTTCATCCCAAATTTTACTAGCGGTGGTAATGGATTCTTCTTTCGATAAATTGGCATAATGTTTAAAGTAAGAATTAGGATCGTTGAATGCGCTTTCGCGGAATTTCAGAAACCGTTTGATATACCATTCTTTCAATAATTTTTCTTCTGCATCAACATAAATAGAGAAATCAACAAAATCTGATACGAATGTTTGATTGGTTTTATTATTACCTGTTTGAAGTACATTCAAGCCCTCTAAAATAAGAATGTCAGGTTTATTTATCACATTAAATTTATCAGGAATAATATCATAGGTTAAATGCGAATAGATTGGTGCTTCCACCTCAGTTTTGCCAGATTTCACATCAGCTAAAAAATGAATAAGTTTGGGCGTATCATAAGAAATAGGGAAACCTTTTTTGTGTAAAAGATGATCTTTTTTTAGTTTTTCTAATGGATATAAAAAACCATCAGTAGTTATAAGATCTACTTTGCGCTCCGCTGGCCAATGGGAAAGAAGTGATTGGAGTATTCGTGCTGAAGTGCTTTTCCCTACCGCTACGCTACCTGCAATGCTAATGATATAAGGTACTTTTGTTTTATTACGCCCTAAAAAACGGTGTAAAACAGCTTGTCTGCGAAGGTTTTCGTCAATGTAATAATTAATTAAACGAGCTAATGGTAAATAAATCATACTGACTTCATCCAAAGATAGCTCTTCATTAAAACCTAAAAGCGGTTTAAGATCTTGTTCTGTAAGTTTTAGGGGGACAGATTTACGCAATTCTGCCCATTGTTTGCGGTTAAAACTTAAAAAAGGGGTTAGATTCATTGAGATATTATTGAGTCAAATAGACAATTGGAGAAAAATATACGCTATAAATAAAAATTTAGCATTCATTTTTCATTAAATGTGCACTAATTTGATTAAAAAATCACTTTTTTGATTGTGATTTAAACGAATAATCAAAAAAATAAACTTTTTTATAAAAAATACTTGTCAGTTAAAGTTTTTTCCATATAATACGCCTCACTTGCTTACGACACGCCGACTTAGCTCAGTAGGTAGAGCAACTGACTTGTAATCAGTAGGTCATCAGTTCGATTCCGATAGTCGGCACCATTCTTTCGTATCAAGTATTCATTTAGTGTGGAGGGGTTCCCGAGCGGCCAAAGGGGGCAGACTGTAAATCTGTTGGCTCAGCCTTCGAAGGTTCGAATCCTTCTCCCTCCACCATCTTTTAGATGGATCCTGATGGGACAGACGAATTTAGGACTTGCGGGCATCGTATAATGGCTATTACCTTAGCCTTCCAAGCTAATGATGCGGGTTCGATTCCCGCTGCCCGCTCCAGACGCTGATATAGCTCAGTTGGTAGAGTGCACCCTTGGTAAGGGTGAGGTCGGCGGTTCAAATCCGCCTATCAGCACCAGTCTTATAATTCCTCATCCTTATATCAATCAGCAAATAAATTTATTGGTTAATGTGGTTTAATTTACCCATCGATAACCGTGTCTATTTAGAGGGACTATTTCAATGTCTAAAGAAAAATTTGAACGTACAAAACCGCACGTAAACGTGGGTACAATCGGCCACGTTGACCACGGTAAAACAACTTTAACAGCAGCAATCACAACCGTATTAGCAAAACACTACGGTGGTGCAGCGCGTGCATTTGACCAAATTGATAACGCGCCAGAAGAAAAAGCGCGTGGTATTACCATCAACACTTCACACGTTGAATACGATACACCGACTCGCCACTACGCACACGTAGACTGTCCGGGACACGCCGACTATGTTAAAAATATGATTACTGGTGCGGCTCAAATGGATGGTGCTATTTTAGTAGTAGCAGCAACAGATGGTCCTATGCCACAAACTCGTGAACACATCTTATTAGGTCGCCAAGTAGGTGTTCCATACATCATCGTATTCTTAAACAAATGCGACATGGTAGATGACGAAGAGTTATTAGAATTAGTAGAAATGGAAGTTCGTGAACTTCTATCTCAATATGACTTCCCAGGTGACGATACACCAATCGTACGTGGTTCAGCATTACAAGCGTTAAACGGCGTAGCAGAATGGGAAGAAAAAATCCTTGAGTTAGCAAACCACTTAGATACTTATATTCCAGAACCAGAACGTGCGATTGACCAACCGTTCCTTCTTCCAATCGAAGATGTGTTCTCAATCTCAGGTCGTGGTACTGTAGTAACAGGTCGTGTAGAACGTGGTATCATCCGTACAGGTGATGAAGTAGAAATCGTCGGTATCAAAGATACAGCGAAAACTACTGTAACTGGTGTTGAAATGTTCCGTAAATTACTTGACGAAGGTCGTGCAGGTGAAAACATCGGTGCATTATTACGTGGTACCAAACGTGAAGAAATCGAACGTGGTCAAGTATTAGCGAAACCAGGTTCAATCACACCACACACTGACTTCGAATCAGAAGTGTACGTATTATCAAAAGATGAAGGTGGTCGTCATACTCCATTCTTCAAAGGTTACCGTCCACAATTCTATTTCCGTACAACAGACGTGACTGGTACTATCGAATTACCAGAAGGCGTGGAAATGGTAATGCCAGGGGATAACATCAAGATGACAGTAAGCTTAATCCACCCAATCGCGATGGATCAAGGTTTACGTTTCGCAATCCGTGAAGGTGGCCGTACAGTAGGTGCAGGCGTTGTTGCGAAAATCATCAAATAATAGATGAACTCTTGAATGTCTTAAAGATAAAAGACAGAAGAAGTAAAAAGAAAAGTGCGGAGAAAATTCTCCGCATTTTTTTATTCTATATCTGATACTTTGCTTGAGTATTTACTAAATTATTTGATTTTTATAGTGATAGCTGTGGTAAATAATTTTCAGTGATTCCAACAAGTTCTTCTATTGATATTAATTTTATCTTGCTGCTTTGAGGTAAAAGTGCGGTGAGATTTCTTGCTAAAATATCTTGTTTTAATATCATGCAATTCCCTTTACATTTGGCAAAATAATCAGGATATTTTATTGCCAATAACACACCGTCTTGCCACAGTACTACCGCATCTTTTTCTGTAATATATGAAAAATAGTCATCGAGTTCAGTTTTGGGATAATCTGATTGAGAAAATGTATAAAGCATAATATTCCTTAGAAAGTAAACAATTTTTCTGCTTGATTAAGCTTTTCTAGCAATAAAGAGCGGTTAATTTTTTCACAAGATAGGATAAGTTCTCTATTATCTAATTTAAATTTCTGCAAAGACGCTGTGCAGATAAAGCGTTGTTCTACATCATATAAATCTAATAATTTAAAGGTTCTAATGAAATCTTTTTGTTGAATGATTTCGGGTTGTTGGTTATCGATAAGATTTAATACGCCATCATTGATAAAAAATATCCCAATATCATTGGGTTCACAAAAAGCTGTCGCGGCAAGAATTGCATCTAAGCCTTCTCGTGAAATGGATGTGCCATGTGGAGATGTGCGAAATAAAAAGGCTATCTTCATAGGGTTATTACTCGATCTGCGTTTAAACTTGCTGCTATAAATTCTCCAAGACCTGCAATTATAAATCCCTCTGCAAGATTGTAGTGAGCTGTAGTTGGTGTAGTTAAGTTATCAACAACACCTCGTCTTTGAGATGCCGCAACACATAAATGCAAAGGAACATTGTGGGTGATGGAAAACATTTGCCAATGTTTTTGTAAATTAACTTCATCATTGGCTGGATACACTAATGCATTTCCGTTACTCACTCCATCTTGAAAGAAAAAAATCTGTGAGATTTCGTGTCCTTTTTTGATTAAGGCATCTGCAAATTGATAAGCTAAAAATGCCCCTTGTTTTCCGTAAATAGGGCTTTTGACGGCGATAACATAGCGCATTATTCTTGCTCTTGTTTGATTTGGCGGATGTACAGGTAAACCGTATGTCGGGAAATATCTAAGCGTTCTGCGACTAAATTAATCGCATCTTTAATATCAAAAATGCCTTTTTCGTAAAGAGAAAGGACGATTTGTCGGTTTTTAGTATTATTGGCAACAGCGCGATCCGTATTGACTTCTTCTATTGTTTTTTCAATAGTCTGCGCAACCAAGTCTTCCACTGAATTCGCAAAGTTCACTGAAGATGTTTCATTCGTATGCTCCGTTGGCATAAAGCATTGCAAAAATTGAGACATGGGTACATCTAAATTGATATTGATGCAAAGCAAACCAATAATACGTTGAGTTTTATTACGAATGGCAATAGTAACTGATTTCATCAGTACGCTGCCTTTTGCTCGTGTAAAATAAGGCTTTGAAACACTTTCGCTTTGCATATTTCGGAGCGAACGTAAGGCAAGATCGGTGATTGGCGAACCAACTTGCCGATTAGTGTTATGTCCGTTGGCAATACAAATAGCAGAATGTTCAATATTTTCCAGAGAATGAAGCACTATTTCGCAGTGCTCGCCAATCAGCGCGCTGACACCATCAACGACTGCTTTGTAGGAATTTATGATAGCCTGATCTTCATCAGTGAAAGGATATTTATCGTTTAATGTCATAGCGTTAGGTTAAAAGTGCGGTAAAAATTCCGCTCGTTTTTTATAATAAAAAGCACGCGTTAAAGAACGCGCGCTATTAAACTTATCCATTATTTTTCAGATTTCGGATTGACGTCCAATACTTCCACATCAAAAATTAATGTTGAATTTGGTGGAATAGATGCACCAGCACCTTGTTCGCCATAGCCTAATTCAGGTGCAATAACTAATTGAATTTTTCCGCCTTTTTTCACTAATTGAAGACCTTCAGTCCAGCCTTTAATTACTTGATCAAGTTGGAATTCTACAGGTTGTCCGCGCTCGACAGAGCTATCAAATACTTTTCCATTTGGTAATTTACCCGTGTAATGTACTTTAACGGTATCCGTTGATTTGATTGTATCGCCTTTACCTGCACTTTCAATTTTATACATTAAACCAGATTGCGTCGTTTTTACATCTTTCCCTTTAGCAAATTCAGCACGGAATTTATCGCCTTCTTCTTTTGCTTGTTTAGCAATCGCTTCTGCTTTTGCTTTTGATGCAGCCACTAATTTTGCTTCAATAGATTCTAAGGTTTTTTGGATTTTTTCATCTTTACGAACATCCACTTTGCCTTCTAAAGCATCTTTTAAGCCATCTAAAATACGCGCATTATCATATTTAATGACTTCTTTGTGGGAATCAACAAGATCTTTCATTTGACTGCCCATTAACGTACCTACTGCATAAGATGCCGCTTTCTCATCGAATGTGTTATCTTCTGCAAAAACTTGGCCAGAAATCACCGCACTTACCATTAATGCTGCAATAGATAATTTTTGAATTTTTAACATATAAGTTAATCCTTTATAATGAATGGAATAATACAGGGAATAGATTAAATGGCTTTCTATCTATTCTCAACTTTTTTTTAGAATTTAGAGAAAATTTATGCAAATTCAACAAATGTTAGAAAATCGCATCGAAGAACTTGAAATGAAAATTGCATTTCAGGAACAGTTATTAGATGAATTAAATCACGCTTTAGTTCAACAGCAATTTGATATAGATAAAATGCAAGTCCAATTGCGTTATATGGCAAATAAATTAAAAGACTTTCAACCGTCTAACATTGCAAGTCAATCTGAAGAAACGCCACCGCCCCATTATTGATTTTTGCAATAAATTCGTACAAATGAAAAGGGCGCTTAATGCGCCCTTTAAATTACATTCTCAAATAATAATCAGCTAAATACTTGCCTGCTTATGCAAAGTATTTTTCCAAATCGTCGCTACCGCCAATGTGTTTACCACCGATAAACACTTGTGGAACAGTAGCACGACCTGAAACTGCACGTACGCTCACGATTGTTGCATCGTGACCTAATATGATTTCTTCAAAGCTTAAGCCTTTATCGTGTAAAAGTTGTTTTGCTTTTGCACAGAAAGGACAGCCAGGTTTTGTAAAGATTGAAATAGACTCTTGCACTTGGTGTTGTGGTGCAAGGTATTTCAACATAGTGTCAGCATCGGATACTTTGAACGGATCGCCTGGTTCGTTTGGTTCGATAAACATTTTTTCAACTACGCCGTTTTTCACAAGCATAGAATAACGCCATGAACGTTTACCGAAGCCTAAATCTTCTTTACCAACTAACATACCCATGCCTTCGGTAAATTCACCATTACCATCTGGAATGAAAGTGATGTTTTCAGATTTTTCATCTTCTTTCCATGCGTTCATTACGAAAGTATCATTTACAGATACAACAAGAATATCGTCTACACCGTATTTTTTGAATACTGGCGCTAATTCGTTGTAACGTGGTAAGTGTGATGATGAGCAAGTTGGAGTGAATGCGCCCGGTAATGAGAACACGATCACTGTTTTGTTATCAAATAACTCTGAGGTAGTTACATCAACCCATTTATCACCCTGACGAGTGCGGAATGTCACTTGAGGGACTTTTTTTCCTTCCATACTAGACATTGTTTTTTCTCCTATTGGTTGTTAATTTAAATTTTACGTGCTGTATTATAGGGAAAATTATGATATAGTCATAATCAATTAATTCTATTCTTTTAATTGAATTTTTCTATAGGGAAAATCTCATGAATATCCGTGATCTAGAATATCTTGTTGCCTTATCTGAATATAAACATTTCCGCCGTGCTGCCGATTCTTGTAATGTGAGTCAACCAACATTAAGTGGGCAAATTCGTAAGTTAGAAGATGAGCTTGGTATTATTTTGTTAGAACGTACTAGCCGTAAAGTGTTGTTTACTCAATCTGGGATGTTATTGGTTGATCAGGCTCGTACAGTTCTTCGAGAAGTAAAATTATTGAAAGAAATGGCGAGTAATCAAGGTAAAGAAATGACCGGGCCATTACACATCGGTTTAATTCCAACGGTTGGTCCTTATTTGCTCCCTTATATTGTGCCAATGTTAAAAGCGGCATTCCCTGATTTAGAAGTGTTTCTTTATGAAGCGCAAACGCATCAATTATTAGAACAATTGGAAACGGGGCGTTTAGATTGTGCTATCGTTGCCACTGTTCCAGAAACTGAGGCTTTTATTGAAGTACCTATTTTCAACGAGAAAATGTTACTCGCCGTATCAGAGCATCATCCTTGGGCTCAAGAAAGTAAACTTCCAATGAACCAATTAAATGGTCAAGAAATGTTAATGCTTGATGATGGTCATTGTTTGCGTAATCAAGCGCTAGATTATTGCTTCACTGCTGGTGCAAAAGAAAATTCCCATTTCCAAGCAACTAGTCTTGAAACTTTGCGCAATATGGTGGCAGCGAATGCTGGTATCACTTTTATGCCTGAATTAGCGGTACTGAATGAAGGTACGCGCAAAGGTGTGAAATATATTCCTTGTTATTCGCCAGAGCCATCACGCACCATTGCGTTGGTTTATCGTCCTGGTTCGCCATTACGTAATCGTTATGAGCGTGTGGCAAGTGCGGTCAGCGATGAAGTTAAATCTATTCTAGATGGGTTGAAATAATGGCTGGTGTTCGTGCTGTTCAAAAAGAAAAGACTCGTCGCGCTTTAGTGGATGCAGCATTTAATCAACTTAGCGCAGAAAAAAGTTTTTCTAATTTAAGTTTACGAGAAGTGGCGCGCGAGGCTGGTATTGCGCCTACCTCTTTCTATCGCCATTTTAGTGATATGGATGAACTTGGCTTAGAAATGGTGGATGAAGCAGGTTTGATGTTGCGCCAATTAATGCGTCAAGCGCGTAAACGTATTGATGCGGGCGGTAGTGTTATTTCTGTTTCTGTGGATACATTTTTTGAATTTATTACTAATAGCACGAACGTTTTTCGCTTGTTATTACGCGAAAGTTCAGGCACTTCTCAAGCTTTTCGTACTGCGGCAGCACGCGAAATTAAGCATTTTGTTGATGAGTTAGCAGAATATATTTCCTACAAACATCAATATTCGCAATATGTTGCTTATGTTCAAGCGGAAGGCATCGTAACAATCGTATTCACTGCAGGGGCGAATGCTTTAGATATGAGTAAAGCTGAGCGTGAGCAACTTAAAGCTCGTGTGATTTTGCAGTTGAGAATGCTTGCAAAAGGTGCTGATTTTGCAGCGAATAAGGAAAGAGGCAAGTAAGATAGTTTATATCTAGCCTATTAGTTTTCTCTTTGTGCTTAGGTATTTGCTATCTTTTATTCTTCCAAGTTATTTTTCATACCAAATTTTATTTATATAAAGGGTAATAAATCCTGATGGCGTTTCTACCCGCACTTCGTCGTCTAATGTTTTTCCGATTAAAGCTCGAGCAACTGGGGAATCAATGGATATCCAATTTTTCGCAGGGGCAAATTCATCACAACCGACGATACGGTATTGCTTAATTTCACCTTCTTCATTTTCTAATTCCACCCACGCACCGAAGAAAACTTTTCCCTCTTGCTTTGGGTTGTAATCGACAATTTGTAGCACTTCCAATCTTTTAGTTAAAAAACGCACGCGGCGATCAATTTCACGTAAACGACGTTTACCATAAATATATTCGGCATTTTCGCTACGATCGCCTAGCGCAGCTGCATCTGAAACGGCTTGAGTGACTTTTGGGCGTTCTTCTTTCCACAAAAACTTGAGTTCTTGGTCAAGCACAAGCCAGCCTTGACGGGTAATATAATTTGATTTTGCCATAATAAAAATAAAAGAAAGTTTTTTGAATTATATTTGAGCCAGCCCACTAAAACCAGTATTCTATCTTCGTTTTTTTATAATAAAGAAGTACGACAATGTTAAATCAACAAATTAGCCAAATTATTGCGGCAGAATTAACCGTTCAACCCCAACAAATTCTTGCTGCCATTCAATTATTAGATGATGGCAACACCATTCCATTTATCGCCCGTTATCGTAAAGAAGCCACAGGGGGCTTAGATGACACCCAGCTTCGCCATTTTGAAACCCGTTTAATTTATTTACGTGAATTAGAAGAACGTCGTCAAACCATCTTGAAATCTATTGAAGAGCAAGGAAAATTGACCGATGAATTGCGTGACAAAATTCATGCGACACAAAGCAAAACCGAATTAGAAGATTTATATTTGCCGTACAAACCTAAACGTCGCACCAAAGGGCAAATTGCCATTGAAGCTGGTCTTGAGCCATTGGCTAATTTACTTTGGAATGAGCCAAAAAATGATCCAGAATCAACCGCACTTTCCTTTGTGGATGCTGATAAAGGCGTGACAGACACCAAAGTAGCCCTTGATGGTGCACGCTATATTTTAATGGAACGTTTTGCTGAAGATGCAGGTTTATTAGCGAAAGTTCGTGATTATTTAGCAAAAAATGCCGTTATCGTATCAAAAGTGATCGAAGGCAAAGAAACGGAAGGCGCAAAATTCCAAGATTATTTCGATCATCAAGAATTATTGAAAAATGTGCCTTCTCATCGTGCATTGGCTATGTTCCGTGGACGTAATGAGGGCATTTTACAATTAAGTTTAAATGCTGATCCTGATGCGGAAGAAGGAAGTCGCCAAAGCTATTGTGAAGAGATTATTCGTGATTATTTAGATGTGCGTTTCACGGGACAGCCAGCAGATAAATGGCGTGAGCAAGTGATTGCGTGGACGTGGAAAATCAAAGTTTCGTTGCATTTAGAAACGGAATTAATGGCAAGTTTACGTGAAAAAGCGGAAGAAGAAGCCATTGATGTTTTCGCTCGAAATCTGACCGCACTTTTAATGGCGGCACCGGCTGGTGCGAAAAGTACTATGGGCTTGGACCCAGGCTTACGTACAGGTGTTAAAGTCGCGGTGGTGGATAACACAGGTAAATTATTAGATACCACTACCATTTATCCACACACGGGGCGTGAAGCTGAAGCACAAGTGGCGATTTTCAGCTTAATCCGCAAACATAACGTGGAATTAATTGCCATTGGTAATGGTACGGCTTCTCGTGAAACAGAACGTTTTGCGAAAGACGTGATTAAAGAAATTAAAGAAAATAAGCCACAAACCGTTGTGGTGAGTGAAGCTGGCGCGTCCGTTTATTCAGCTTCTGAATTTGCGGCAAATGAATTCCCGAATTTAGATGTATTTTTACGTGGTGCGGTATCAATTGCGCGTCGTTTACAAGATCCATTGGCAGAATTAGTGAAAATCGAACCGAAAGCCATTGGTGTAGGGCAATATCAACATGATGTAAACCAAACCCAACTTGCACGTAAACTCGATGCAGTAGTGGAAGACTGTGTAAACGCAGTAGGTGTGGATTTGAATACGGCATCCGCACCATTGCTCGCTCGCGTGGCTGGAATGACGAAAACCTTAGCGCAAAACATTGTGGTATATCGTGATGAAAATGGTCGTTTTGAAAGTCGTAGCGAATTGAAAAAAGTGCCACGTTTAGGGCCAAAAGCCTTTGAGCAATGTGCAGGCTTTATGCGTATTGCTGAAGGGAAAAATCCACTTGATGCTTCAGGTGTTCACCCAGAAGCTTATCCTGTGGTCGAAAAAATTTTGCAAGCTACCGCGCAATCTATTCAAGATTTAATGGGTAATGCGGGTGTGGTACGTCAGCTTGATGCAAAACAATTCATTGATGAGCAATTTGGTTTACCGACCGTCCAAGATATTTTCAAAGAGTTGGAAAAACCAGGGCGTGATCCACGTGGCGAGTTCAAAACCGCTGTATTTGCTGAGGGCGTGGAAGAAATAACGGATTTAAAATCTGGAATGATTTTAGAAGGAACAGTGACTAATGTAACTAATTTTGGCGCATTTGTGGATATTGGTGTTCATCAAGATGGTTTAGTGCATATTTCATCATTAAGCGATAAATTCGTGGAAGATCCCCTCCAAGTGGTAAAAACAGGCAACATTGTAAAAGTCAAAGTGTTAGAAGTGGATGTGCTGCGTAAACGCATTGCATTGACGATGCGATTAGATGAAAGTGCGGTCAAAAATGATAGCAAATCTGACCGCACTTTATCCGCAAGACCTCGTGGAAATATGCAACGAGAGGCGCGTAATTCAAGAGGTAATAATGCGATGGGCAATGCCTTTGCTGATGCACTAAAAAATTGGAAAAAATAACAAGTTATAGGGCGAAATTATTCGCCCTTTTTTTATCGTTTTCCTTTCCCGAAAAGCATCGCCAAAACGGCGATTTTTTGCTATAATCTCGCCCAATTTTTATTTACAAAAGAATGAGATAAATTATGTCAGAAACGACCAATGATAACTATGGTGCATCGAGCATTAAAGTATTAAAAGGCCTTGATGCGGTGCGTAAACGTCCAGGTATGTATATCGGCGATACCGATGACGGTACTGGTTTGCACCATATGGTATTTGAAGTGGTGGATAATGCCATTGATGAAGCCCTCGCTGGCCATTGTTCCGATATTATCGTGACAATTCACGATGATAATTCTGTATCGGTGCAAGATGATGGGCGCGGGATTCCTGTGGATATTCATCCTGAAGAAGGCGTTTCTGCAGCAGAAGTTATTATGACTGTGCTTCACGCAGGCGGTAAATTTGACGATAACTCTTATAAAGTATCGGGCGGTTTACACGGCGTGGGCGTATCTGTAGTGAATGCGCTTTCTGATAAGTTACAATTAACCATTCGTCGTCAAGGTCACGTTCACGAGCAGTTTTATCATTTAGGGGAGCCTCAATCGCCATTAACAGTGATTGGCGAAACAGAGGCAACGGGGACAACGGTTCGTTTCTGGCCAAGCTCAGATATTTTTGCTATCACAACCTTTGATTACAAAATCTTAGCAAAACGCTTACGTGAGCTTTCTTTCTTGAATTCTGGCGTATCTATTCGTTTAATCGATAAACGTGATGGATCTGAAGATCATTTCCATTATGAAGGCGGTATTCAAGCATTCGTAGAATATTTGAACAAAAATAAAAACCCAATTCATCCAAAGCCATTTTATTTTACCGCTGAGAAAGATGGCATCGGCGTAGAAGTTGCATTGCAGTGGAATGATGGTGTAAATGAAAACGTGTATTGCTTTACCAATAACATTCCTCAACGTGATGGCGGTACTCACTTAGCTGGTTTTCGTGGAGCTTTAACCCGTAGCTTAAATAGCTATATGGAAAACGAAGGCATGCTGAAAAAAGAAAAAGTGGCGACTTCAGGTGATGATGCACGTGAAGGTTTAGTGGCGATTATTTCAGTTAAAGTGCCAGATCCAAAATTCTCATCGCAAACGAAAGACAAACTCGTGTCTTCAGAAGTTAAAAGTGCGGTGGAATCAGCGATGAATGAAAAAATGCAGGAATATTTATTAGAAAATCCTACAGATGCAAAAATCATTGTAAACCAAATTATTATGGCTGCTCGTGCGCGTGAAGCAGCACGTAAAGCGCGTGAAATGACGCGCCGTAAAGGGGCATTAGATATTGCAGGTTTACCAGGTAAACTTGCAGACTGCCAAGAAAAAGATCCTGCACTTTCTGAACTTTACTTGGTGGAGGGGGACTCCGCGGGTGGTTCTGCAAAAGTTGGTCGTGATCGTAAAACTCAAGCAATTTTGCCATTGAAAGGTAAAATATTAAACGTAGAAAAAGCACGTTTCGACAAAATGTTGTCTTCCCAAGAGGTGGGCACATTAATTACTGCTTTAGGTTGTGGTATTGGTCGTGATGAATATAACCCTGATAAATTACGCTATCATCATATTATCATTATGACCGATGCTGATGTGGATGGTTCTCACATACGTACATTGCTTTTAACGTTTTTCTATCGTCAAATGCCTGAGCTGATTGAGCGTGGTTATGTTTACATTGCTCAGCCGCCACTTTACAAAGTGAAAAAAGGAAAACAAGAACGCTACATTAAAGATGCGGATGAAATGGAGCAATATGAATTAACCCTTGCGTTAGATGGCGCAGAATTACATATCAGTGCAAATGCACCAGCAATGAATGCCCTTGTATTTGAAAAATTGGTGGCAGAATATAACAGCGTACAAAAACTTATCGGTCGTTTAAACCGTCATTACCCAACTCCAGTGTTGCAAGGATTAATTTATCAGTCGCCAATTTCTGTTGAAATGATGAAAAACGAAAGTGCGGTTGAAAATTGGGGTAAATCTTTTGTTGAACAACTGACTGCAAAAGAAACAGAAGCGCATCAATATTCAGTGCGTACACAATTTAATGCGGAACGCCAAGTGTATGAAGCGGTGATTACTGTTCGCAAACACGGTATTGATACTGATTATTTCTTGAATTTTGATTTTGTTCACGGCAATGAATACGCGAAAATTGTTTCTCTTAATAAACAACTCAATGGTTTATTAGAAGAGGGTGCTTATGTTATTCGTGGCGAAAAAGTACAACCAGTACGTAGTTTTGAACAAGCCGTTGAATGGCTGGTGAAAGAATCTCGTAAAGGCCTTGAAGTACAACGTTATAAAGGGCTTGGTGAAATGAACGCAGATCAACTTTGGGAAACCACAATGGATCCAAATTCACGTCGTATGTTGAAAGTTTCTATTAAAGATGCTGTTGCAGCAGATCAACTCTTCACGACCTTAATGGGAGATGAAGTTGAGCCACGTCGTGAGTTCATTGAGCTGAATGCGTTAAGAGCAAATCTGGACGTGTAAATTTTCGTCTATTTATATTCATGACTGAAAGGGCATTTAGATGCCCTTTCTTTGTTTATCTTGTTATTTCATATAAGGATTACTATTGGTTTTTTGAACTTAAGTGAGTAAACTAAATGCACTCATTTTCTCAACGGAGAACCTTTATGAAACCTTATCTTATCGCCCCATCAATTCTTTCTGCCGATCTCGCTCGTCTTGGTAATGATGTACAAAACGTACTTAATGCAGGTGCGGATGTTATTCATTTTGATGTTATGGATAATCATTATGTACCTAATCTCACTTTTGGGCCTGCGGTATGTCAAGCTTTACGTGATTATGGCATTACCGCACCGATAGATGTGCATTTAATGGTAAAACCGATCGATCGCATTATTCCCGATTTTGCTAAAGCAGGTGCGAATTACATCACTTTTCACCCAGAATCTAGCGAACATATTGACCGCTCTTTGCAGCTTATTCGCGATTGTGGTTGTAAATCTGGATTAGTTTTTAATCCTGCGACGCCGTTGAGCTATTTAGATTACGTTTTGGATAAAGTGGATGTGGTTTTATTAATGTCAGTTAATCCCGGATTTGGCGGACAATCTTTTATTCCAGCAACATTGAAGAAATTACAACAGGCTCGTAAGATCATTGATGAAAGTGGTTATGACATTCGTCTTGAAGTAGATGGTGGCGTGAAGGTTGATAACATCGCAGAAATAGCCGCGGCAGGTGCTGATATGTTTGTGGCAGGTTCCGCAATTTTTGGTAAGCCAGATTATAAACAAGTTATTGACCAAATGCGTACACAGTTAGCAAGTGTTAGCGCATAACCGTTATTTTAATAAAATACGATCGTAATAGAACAGAGAAAAACAATGAACACACAATTTAAACTTATTGGCTTTGATTTAGATGGCACCTTGGTAAATAGCCTGCCTGATTTAGCGTTATCCGTAAATTCTGCTTTGGCTGAATTTGATTTACCGAAAGCGCCAGAAGAATTAGTTTTAACTTGGATCGGTAATGGCGCGCCTGTATTAATTGCTCGAGCGTTAGATTGGGCGAAAAAACAAACAGGAAAAGTGCTAACTGAAACAGAGGTTAAGCAAGTAACAGAACGTTTTAATTTTTATTATGGCGAGAATTTATGTAATGTCAGCCGCTTGTATCCAAATGTAAAAGAAACTTTAGAAATCCTGAAAGAAAAAGGCTATGTCCTAGCAGTTGTTACCAATAAACCCACAAAACATGTTCAACCTGTGTTGGCAGCATTTGGCATTGATCATTTATTTAGTGAAATGTTAGGTGGCCAGTCTTTACCTGTCATTAAACCACATCCAGGTCCGCTTTATTATTTATGCGGAAAATTTGGTTTTGAACCACGCCAAGTGCTTTTCGTAGGCGATTCTAAAAATGATATTATCGCAGGCCACGCTGCAGGCTGTGCAGTTGTTGGTTTAACTTACGGCTACAATTACAATATCCCTATCACTGAATCCAATCCAGATTGGGTGTTTGATGATTTTGCCCAGCTATTAAGTATTCTTTAAGTTTTCCATCTAATAAAAAGTGCGGTTAATTTTTACCGCACTTTTGTTATCTACTTAATTGATTTTAAAGAATGTTTGAAAATTCTTCTAACATTTCTTTTGGCCATACGCTTGATTGCACTTCACCGATATGTTTTTTACGAAGTAAAAGCATCGCTAAGCGAGATTGACCGATACCACCGCCGATAGTTAATGGCAATTTCCCGTTTAATAAATCTTGGTGCCAATCCATTTTTAAATGGTCTTCATCGCCTGTTAAGCCAACTTGTAAGCGTAATGCACTTTCATCTACGCGGATACCCATTGAGGAAAGTTCAAAGGCTTTGCCTAATTGGTCGTTCCATACCAAAATGTCGCCGTTTAAACCTTTGTAGCCATTTTCAGATTCTGTTGTCCAGTCATCATAATCTGGTGCACGACCATCATGAGGTTTGCCATCTGAAAGTTTGCCGCCAATCCCGATTAAGAATACTGCACCGTATTCTTTACAAATTGCGTTTTCACGCTCTTTACTGCTTAAATCTGGATAGCGTTTTACTAAATCTTCGCTATGCACAAAGGTAATCTGTTTTGGAAGAATGGAAGGAATATCAAAACGTGCTTCTACGGCTAATTCTGTTAAACGAATAGCACGATAAATAGAATTTACTGTTTCTTTTAAGTATGCAAAATTACGACGACCTTCAGGAATCACTTTTTCCCAGTCCCATTGATCTACATAAACAGAGTGCGTGGGATCAAGAGAATCTTCATCGGGACGCAATGCTTTCATATGAACAAACAAGCCTTCGTCTTCTTTAAAGTTGAAACGAGCTAATGTATGGCGTTTCCATTTCGCAAGAGAATGCACAACTTCAAACACCGCATTTGGAATACATTTCACATTAACCTGTACGGCTTTTTCAATGCCTGATAGGTTATCTTGCATTCCGTTACCCACTTGGCTCAAAATTGGGCCTTGCACTTCAATAATGCCAAGTTGCTCAATAAGATTTTGGGTAAAAGTGTTCTTCACAAAGCTGATTTCTTGTTGTTGTAAAATAAATGTCTTTTTCATTTTGATAACCTTTTTTAACGAGGAGTAATATTTTTGAGTATTATTCAGTAAATAATGATTTTATTTCAAGTATTTTATTTACTTTCTTTTCTTGGTTAAATATCATCTAATTCATTGTGAAAAAATTAAATAAAATCTAAAGGAGGAAGTTTTATGCACAACATTGATAGTTTAGATCAAAAAATATTACGTGTACTCACTAAAGATGCGAGAACACCATACGCAGAAATGGCTAAAAATTTTGGTGTTAGTCCAGGAACGATTCACGTTCGGGTCGAAAAAATGCGTCAATCGGGCATTATTAAAGGCACAAAAGTAATTATTGATGAACGTAAATTAGGCTATGATGTATGTTGTTTTATCGGCATTATTCTAAAAAGCGCAAAAGATTATGAAAAAGTGATCAAAAAGCTAGAAAGTTTTGATGAAGTAGTCGAGGCCTATTATACAACGGGCAATTACTCGATTTTCTTAAAGGTGATGACACACACAATTGCAGAATTACATTCCGTTTTGGCGACCAAGATTCAGTTAATTGATGAAATTCAATCCACTGAAACCTTGATTTCAATGCAAAATCCAATTTTGCGAGATATTAAACCTTAAGAACATAGAAAGTGCGGTGAAATTTTTATTCAAATTTATCTTGGTGTTTAAATTTCAATAAATCTCTCCGCTCTTTTTTATTTGGGCGACGATCAGGATGGGGCATTGAAAGGGAATTATTTTTTCTTGCCCACTCGATTTCTTCTCTTTTTTTCACGCTACTTTCGGTTTCTTGATAGAGTAATTGTGCTTCTGGCGCACCTCGGCGTTGATCGCTTAAGGCGATAATTTTTATTTCTTTTTCTTCGTTTCCCTGGCGAAGTTTTAACATTGCGCCCACTTCCACAATTTTACTTACTTTCGCACGTTGATTGTTGTAATGCACTTTACCACTTTCAATCATCGCTTTAGCAATGCTCCGTGTTTTGTAAAATCGGGCAGCCCACAACCATTTATCTAATCTGACTTCTTTTTCTGCCATTATTTTTTCCTTATTTTGATAAGACAAAATAGTACCACAAAGTATGCTAATGAACTGTTATTAAAAATTTTATTCTTTAATAGGATTTTTATTAAATGAAAAAAAATAAAAACAGGTTAATTTAAACATTTTTCAATAAAACAAATTTTATGTTAAAAAAACTTGAAAAATAGTCAAATTTTTGACAAGGTTGAGCGGTTTTCTTTTTTTAAGCTCAAGGAACAATTTATGCATAACGAAAACTTAAAAGAATTGACCGTTCGAGGAATTATCCTCGGTGCATTGATTACGGTAATTTTCACTGCATCCAATGTGTATCTCGGTCTAAAAGTGGGGGTGATATTTGCGTCATCTATTCCAGCGGCCGTCATTTCTATGGCAGTACTCAAATTTTTCAAAGATTCTAGCATTCTTGAAAATAATATGGTGCAAACTCAAGCATCTTCAGCAGGTACGCTTTCTTCGGTGATCTTCGTCTTGCCTGGTTTATTAATGATGGGCTACTGGCAAGATTTCCCATTCTGGCAAACGATGTTGATTTGTGCAGCTGGTGGTACATTGGGCGTGTTATTCACTATTCCATTACGCCGTGCAATGGTGGTAAATAGTAATTTACCTTATCCTGAAGGGGTAGCCGCTGCAGAAATTTTGAAAGCAGGTAATCATGCAGATGGCGACAGCGGTGTGAAAGATATTGCTTACGGTGGTGTTTTAGCAGGATTAGTGGCATTTTTAACTAATGGTTTACGCGTGATGGCTGATGGTGCAAGTGCTTGGATTCAAACAGGAAAAGCGGCGTTCCAATTACCAATGGGCTTTTCACTTGCCTTACTCGGTGCGGGTTATTTAATTGGTATCGTGGGCGGTATCGCAATGTTGATCGGTGTTATTTTGACTTGGGGTGTGGCAGTGCCATATTTCACAATGTCAGAAGATATTGCCGCGGATGCAAGTTTAATTGATTCTGCGATGACTGTTTGGAAAACCAAAGTGCGTTATATTGGTGTGGGTACAATTGGCATTGCTGCGATTTGGACATTGCTGATTTTAATGAAACCAATGATTGAAGGAATGGTTCATTCTTTCCGTATGCTGAAAGGTGGGCAAGAGGCATCAGAACATCGTATTGATATTGACCTTTCTCCAAAAACAATGATTTATATCTTAATTGCGACGGTTGCGCTAATTGTTATTTCATTACATCACTTTATTGCGGCGGCACCAATTTCGCCTGAGCTTTCCATTTTATTAGTGGTAGTTTGTACTTTCTTAGCGGTATTTATCGGCTTCTTTGTGGCAGCGGCTTCTGGTTATATGGCTGGTTTAGTGGGTTCATCTTCAAGCCCAATTTCTGGTATCGGAATTATTTCTGTTATCGTGATTTCATTAGTATTGGTGTCAATCGGTAATGCCTCGGGCTTATTTGAAACTGTAGATGGTCAGAAATTTTTAACCGCACTTACATTGTTTACGGCATCTATCGTAATCACTACAGCTTGTATTTCTAATGATAATCTACAAGATTTAAAAACGGGTTTATTAGTTGAAGCAACACCTTGGCGACAACAAGTTGCATTAATTATCGGCTGCTTTGTCGGTGCACTTGTTATTGCGCCAGTATTAGAAATCTTATATCACGCGTATGGTTTCAGTGGTGCATTGCCACGTCCAGATATGGATCCTTCACAAGCCTTATCTGCACCACAAGCAACGTTAATGACCGCCATTTCTCAAGGTATTTTCACAAATAAATTGGAATGGACTTACATCTTAACTGGTGTGGGTTTAGGTGCTGTGTTAATTACGATTGATGCATTTTTGAAAAAAGTCAGCAACAAAGTCTTTAGCTTGCCAGTTATTGCTGTGGGGATTGGTATTTACTTACCACCATCAATTAATACGCCTGTGATTGTTGGTGCATTCCTAGCGTGGATTATGGCTCGCCATATTGCAAAACTTGGTAACAAAGAAGTGTCAGCTAAAGCAGAACGTTTCGGTACGCTTTTCTCTGCAGGTTTAATTGTAGGCGAAAGTTTAATGGGTGTCATTTTAGCATTCATTATTGCGGCTTCTGTTACCACTGGTGGTTCTGAAGCGCCATTATCCTTAAATCTTGAAAACTGGGATACAATTGGCGAGTGGTTCGGTTTAATCGTATTTATCGTGGGCATTGTGATTTTTGCATCTCGCGTATTACGTGCGAAAAAAATCTGATTAATCCTTAAATTTATTTTAGAATAGGTTATCTTCTGGATAACCTATTTTTCACTATGAAATCTTACTTAAAAACACTTATTTTTTTTCCTCTGATTTTACAGATAGTCGTCACCGCACTTTTGATTTGGTTCGATGATGACTCAAGTGGCGTTATCGTTCCTTTTTCTAGCTATGCTCTCACAGCATTTCTTCTCGCCACAATTCCCGCATTTTTAACCGCACTTTTAGCCGCAAAATTCCGTTACACACGTTATAACATTGCTTCGATTGTATTAGTTTCATCGATCATTTCATTTGTTTATTGCAATATGGCATCTTATTTTTATTTGTTATTACTCGGCGAACAAGACACTTCCTTTTGGGGCTGGTTGACCGAAGGGGGATTGTCCCTCGGGTTAATAAGCACATGCGGAATGGTTTTTTATGCTCTATTTGTAATGCCTTGGTTGCTGCCAAAAACAAGAGAATAATTTTATGCTGACGCTAAACGAACATTTACTTAACCAAGTATTGCTGATTGCTTACCAAGCGGGTAAGCATTTGCAACAGTTTTATCAAAAACAGGTTCATGTTGAATTGAAAGAAGACAACACGCCTGTGACGGAAGCGGATCTTTTTGTGAGCCAATTTTTAACCGAAAAATTGACCGCACTTTTCCCTAATGTCCCTGTTCTTTCGGAAGAAAATTGCCATATTTCCTTTGAAGAACGTAAAAATTGGAAAGAATATTGGTTGATTGATCCTCTTGATGGCACACAACAATTTATTAATCGTACCGATCAATTTTCTGTGTTGATAACCTTAGTTCGTAAAAATAAACCCGTGTTAAGCATTATTCATGCGCCAATTTTATCAATAACTTATTATGCAATGCGTGATTTCGGAGCGTTTAAAAAACAACTGGATCAGGTAAAAAAACTCACTAAAAACACGACGAATTTTGACCGCCCTTTACGAATTGCGGTAGGTGCAACCACTTCACAAGAAAAAGTGCGGTCGATTTTGCCGAAGGATTTTACTTGTGAATTTGTTGTGGTTGGTTCAAGTAGCTTAAAAAGCGGTTTGGTGGCTGAAGGTGCAGTAGATTGTTATGTTCGTTTAGGACAAACAGGCGAATGGGATACCGCTGGCGCAGAAGTGTTGCTGAATGAAACTCACGGTGCCATTTTTGACTCTCATTTTGAGCCTTTAACCTATAACCAACGCGAAACATTGATTAATCCGCATTTTGTTATGGTGGGCGATCAATCGTTCGATTGGCGTTCTGTCTTTCAATTTAATTGATTGGTTCGATTGGTTTTTTTCTCTAGAATACGGCATTATTTTCGACATTACTCGGAAGCCGAATAAGGAATAATTATGCAAACTGATAATAATTGTATCGTCATTTTTGGCGCGTCTGGTGACTTAACTCATCGTAAACTCATTCCAGCCCTTTATAATCTCTACAAAATCGGGCGTTTGAGTGAAAACTTTTCCGTTCTTGGTGTTGCACGTTCTGACTTGAACGATGAAACTTTCCGCAAAAAAATGCGTGAGGCGTTAATTCATAATGAAGAAACAACACCTGACACTTTAGATGCTTTCTGCTCTCATCTTTATTACCAAGCAGTGAATACTTCGGATGCTCAAGATTACGGCAAACTTGTTCCACGTTTAGACGAACTTCACGATAAATATCAAACCTGTGGTAACACCCTTTACTATATGTCCACTCCGCCAAGTCTTTATGGCGTGATTCCTGAGTGTTTGGCTGCACATGGTTTAAATACGGAAGAATATGGCTGGAAACGTATTATCGTTGAAAAACCTTTTGGTTACGATGAAAAAACAGCGCAAGCATTAGACGTACAAATCCACCGTTTCTTTGAAGAACACCAAATTTATCGTATCGACCATTATTTAGGTAAAGAAACCGTTCAAAACTTGCTCGTATTACGTTTTTCAAATGGTTGGTTTGAACCGCTTTGGAACCGTAATTTCATTGATTATGTAGAAATTACTGGTGCAGAATCTATTGGCGTGGAAGAGCGCGGGGGCTATTATGATGGTTCTGGCGCAATGCGAGATATGTTCCAAAACCATTTATTACAAGTCCTTGCTATGGTTGCAATGGAGCCGCCAGCGATTATTAACGCGAATTCAATGCGTGATGAAGTGGCAAAAGTGATGCATAGTTTGCGTCCATTAACTTCGGAGGATATGGAGAATAACCTTGTTTTGGGTCAATACACTGCGGCTGAAATTAACGGCAAAATGGAAAAAGGCTATCTAGAAGAAAAAGGTGTGCCTGCAGATTCTCGTACTGAAACCTACATCTCATTGCGTTGTGAAATTGAAAACTGGCGTTGGGCTGGCGTGCCGTTCTATGTTCGTACGGGTAAACGCTTACCAGCTCGTGTGACTGAAATTGTGATCCATTTTAAAACTACGCCACATCCTGTATTCAGCCAAAATGCACCAGAGAATAAATTGATTATTCGTATTCAACCTGATGAAGCTATTTCAATGCGTTTTGGTTTGAAAAAACCAGGTGCAGGTTTTGAGGCGAAAGAAGTATCAATGGATTTCCGTTATGCAGATTTAGCAGGCACGCAAGTATTAACCGCTTATGAACGTTTATTGTTGGATGCGATGAAAGGCGATGCAACCTTGTTTGCTCGTACTGATGCTGTGCATGCTGCATGGAAATTTGTGCAACCGATTTTAGATTACAAAGCCAATGGTGGTCGTATTCACGAATATGAAGCTGGCACTTGGGGGCCTGTTGCAGCTGATAAATTAATCGCAAAACAAGGCAAAGTGTGGCGTAAACCAAGTGGATTGATGAAGAAAAAAGTTTAACTAATCTAATGTAGGGTGGGCTTTAGCCCACCGATCTTACTATCTAACATAATAAATTGTGGGCTAAAGCCCAACGGAAAATCAATGAACTATATCAGCTTCCCAACTGCTCAACATGCAGTCGATAAAATTGCACAAGAATTTGTGATTTATAGTCAATTAAATCATCCTGTACATATTTCCCTTTCTGGTGGTTCGACGCCTAAGTTATTATTTAAAACCCTAGCCAAATCACCTTATGCGGAACAAATTAACTGGAAAAATCTGCATTTTTGGTGGGGAGATGATCGTATGGTTCCGCCATCTGATCCTGAAAGTAACTATGGCGAAGTGCAAAAACTTTTATTCGATCATATTCAAATTCCAATGGAAAATATCCATCGAATTCGTGGCGAAAATGAACCGCACTTTGAACTAAAACGTTTCGAAGAAGAATTAAGTGCGGTCATTCCAAACGGTGTTTTTGATTGGATTATTTTAGGCATGGGGACAGACGGTCATACTGCTTCTCTCTTCCCACATCAAACTAGTTTTGATGATGAAAACCGAGCTGTCATTGCTAAGCATCCTGAAAGTGGTCAAATTCGCATTTCTAAAACAGCTAAACTCATTGAACAAGCCAAACGCATTACCTATTTGGTAACGGGTGAAAGCAAGGCGGATATTTTAAAAGAAATCCAAACGACTCCAGTTGATAACCTACCTTACCCTGCTGCCAAAATTAAAGCAAAAAATGGGGTGACGGAGTGGTATTTGGATAAAGCAGCGGCAAGGCTGCTCTAATGGAAATTTTAGCTCATATTTTAACTTGCACTTGTCACCCTTGAACATTGGTTGCCTGCAGTGTTGGCAATAGTTTTGTAAATGGTTGCATAAAATTGATCGCTTGTAGGGGCAAATTACATTTGCCCTATAAAAACAATTACAGCGGAATGTATGACTACGAAATATAATGCAGGTATTCATCATCGAAGATCGATTCGTTTAAAACATTATAATTATCGTTCTGAAGGATTTTATTTCATCACCATTTGTTGTAAAAATAAAGAATGTCTATTTGGGCATATCATTAATCAACAAATGCAATTAAATGATTTAGGGAATTACGTAAAACAGTGTTGGGAAAATATTCCAATGTTCTTTCCACAAGTACGAATTGATGAATTTGTTATTATGCCAAATCATTTACACGGTATTATTGAAATTATTGAACAGGTAAAGGGCAAATGTAATTTGCCCCTACAATTGAGAGCAACACAGTTGCCACAAAAGGGAACATCTCAAACAATTGGCTCAATAGTTCGTGGATTTAAAGCAGGTGTAACATCTTGGGCAAGAAAAAATAGTGAAATTTTTGATGTTTGGCAGCGAAATTATTATGAACATATTATTCGTGATGAAAAATCCTATTTGCAGATTTATGAATATATTCAAAATAATCCTATTTTATGGGAACAAGATCAATTATATGTAGATTAAAAGGGCGAATGTAATTCCCTCCTACAATTTATCTACATCATAGACAAACATGTAGGGGCTAATTATATTAGCCCTCATCATAAACAAAGATTCAGTATGCAGATTTATGAATATATTCAAAATAATCCTATTTTATGGGAACAAGATCAATCATATGTAGATTAAAAGGGCAAATGTAATTCCCTCCTACAATTTATCTACATCATAGACAAACATGTAGGGGCTAATTATATTAGCCCCCATCATAAACAAAGATTCAGTAATCCAACAGGAGAAAACAATGTCAGTAAAAGGCGACATCGGTGTTATCGGCTTAGCCGTAATGGGGCAAAACCTCATTTTAAATATGAATGATCATGGCTTTAAAGTTGTGGCGTATAATCGTACCACCTCAAAAGTGGATGAATTTTTACAAGGTGCAGCAAAAGGCACGAATATTATCGGTGCATACTCTTTAGAAGATTTAACCGCTAAATTAGAAAAACCACGTAAAGTGATGTTAATGGTGCGCGCAGGCGATGTGGTGGATCAATTTATTGACGCATTATTACCACATTTAGAAGAAGGCGACATCATTATTGATGGCGGTAACTCAAACTATCCAGATACGAACCGTCGAGTGAAAGCCTTGGCGGAGAAAGGTATTCGCTTTATCGGTTCGGGTGTGTCTGGTGGCGAAGAAGGGGCGCGTCACGGGCCTTCAATTATGCCGGGCGGTAATCAAGAAGCGTGGCAGTATGTGAAACCTATTTTCCAAGCAATCTCAGCTAAAACAGAACAAGGCGAACCTTGTTGTGACTGGGTCGGCGGCGAAGGTGCTGGTCATTTTGTGAAAATGGTTCACAATGGTATTGAATATGGCGATATGCAGTTAATTTGCGAAGCATACCAATTCTTAAAAGAAGGTTTAGGCTTAAGCTATGAAGAAATGCAAGCCATCTTCGCAGAATGGAAAAATACTGAACTTGATAGCTATTTAATCGATATCACCACTGACATTCTTGGCTATAAAGATGCAAGTGGAGAACCTTTAGTCGAAAAAATCTTGGATACTGCGGGTCAAAAAGGGACAGGTAAATGGACAGGTATCAATGCGTTAGATTTTGGTATTCCATTAACTTTAATCACTGAATCCGTTTTTGCACGCTGCGTGTCTTCCTTTAAAGATCAACGTGTTGCGGCTAATCAATTATTCGGCAAAACTATTACACCAGTTGAAGGCGACAAAAAAGTATGGATTGAAGCGGTACGTAAGGCATTATTAGCGTCAAAAATTATTTCTTACGCACAAGGCTTTATGCTGATTCGTGAAGCCTCTGAACAATTTGGTTGGGATATTAACTATGGTGCAACTGCGTTGTTATGGCGTGAAGGTTGTATCATTCGTAGCCGTTTCTTAGGTAATATTCGCGATGCTTATGAAGCAAATCCAAATCTTGTTTTCTTAGGTTCAGATAGCTACTTCAAAGGCATTTTAGAAAACGCATTAAGTGACTGGCGTAAAGTGGTGGCAAAATCTATCGAAGTGGGTATCCCAATGCCTTGTATGGCGTCTGCGATTACTTTCTTAGATGGCTATACTTCAGCACGTTTACCAGCAAACTTATTGCAAGCACAACGCGACTACTTCGGTGCTCATACTTATGAACGCACAGATAAACCTCGTGGCGAGTTTTTCCACACCAACTGGACTGGTCGTGGCGGTAATACAGCATCAACTACTTATGATGTGTAGTTAAAAACATCAATAAGAATTACCGCACTTTAAACTATTGCTATAAATTTGGATAGTTTATTAATTTGCTGAAATATTGGGCTCTGCATAATGTAGAGCTCAATTATTTATACTAAGGGTATACTTTATTGATGGCAGCGATCGTAAAGCGGTTGTAATTGTTGAATGGTGTGTGTAATAAATAAAACGGGATCTATTTGATTTAATTCGGCTTTTTCAATACTTTTCCCAATGCACCAAAAATCCTCATCTGAACGTAAGATCAGATTTTTTTCAGAAATGACCTTCACTTGGCGAAAATCATCATATTCACTTTCATCCTCTCGCCAAATCTCAAAATCAGCAAATTTTTTGGAATCAAATTGATCAAGCCACTGATTATATTGTTGCACATTAATTTGTGAGCGATCTGCACGATAGCAATGCCAATCTAAACACACTCTTAGTCGGCGACGATTTAATAGCACAGAAAAGATTGCGGCAGAATTTTGGTTAAACTCGTATTTAAAATAAGCGAAGAAATGAGCCCGCACTTGCCAACCATTGCTCCAGCTTTCAATATACGGTTTCGCAAAAGGCGTACCGAGTTGTGCTGAAACAGATTGAATTATCGCTTTCCAATTATCCCAATGTAATTTGTAATCCGCTTTAATCGCTGGAATATCTTCTGGGCAGAATTTTTTCATTTGGGCGAATTGGTAGAAAGGAATGTTGAACAGTTCGCAAGATTCAGTCGTAAGCGAGAGCATAGTGTTTCCTTAAAAATCACTGTAATTTTTGACCGCACTTTGTGTGAAGAGCTGTTTGTCTTCCCAACGCAACATAGTCATTCGATTATTCCACACACAACCCGTATCTAAGGCATAAATACCTTTTGGAGTAGGCTCATCGACTAAACTTGCCCAATGTCCAAAGACAATGGGAATCTGTTTATAAAGTGGATTATCTAAATTAAACCAAGGCGTGAGCTCCGCTGGCGCATCTTTTAAAGGGGATTTACAGGCAAAATCAAAGCGATGATCCAAATAGCAAAAACGCATTCGAGTGAAAGCATTAATAATGTAACGATGACGCACTAAGCCCTGTAAATCAGGCGACCAGCGATCAGGCTGTTCAGAATACATATTTTCAATAAGATAATGAAAATCGCCGTACTGTAAAATTTGTTCAACTTCAGCCGCACAAGATTTCGCAGTTTCCAAATCCCAATCAGGCGAAATACCGGCATGTGCCATCAGGAAGTTTAACTCTTCACTATGGACAAGTAATGGCTGATGACGTAACCAATGAATCAGCTCATCAAAATCGGGAGCATTAAAAATGGCATCAACACGATCATGCGGTTTCACTTTTTTAATGTCCAGTGCGGTCGCAATTAAATGTAAATCGTGATTCCCTAGTACGGTTTGCGCTGCATTACCAAGTGATTTTACAAAACGAAGACATTCAAGTGATTTATCCCCACGCGCCACAAGATCCCCCACAAGATAAAGTTTATCTTGCGTAGGATTGAAATCTACACGTTCTAATAAAAGCTGTAATTCATCATAACAGCCTTGCAAATCACCGACAAAATAGGTTGCCATTTTTGACCGCTCTTTTATAAATAAATTTTGAGAATTTTAACACAGACTTTTATTGTTGATTTATTCTTTTTGTATAGTAGAATGCAAAAAACTTAGTTATTTCCATTTTTATTTAAATATGAGTATTATTGAAAATATTGTCATTAGTATGGAAAATGCAACTGAACGTCGCAAACATATTACTGAGCAATTTGAATCAAAAAAACTTTCATTTAGTTTTTTTAATGCGTACACTTATCAATCAATCAATCAATCAATCAATCAATCAATCAATCAATCAATCAATCAATCAATCAATCAATCAATCAATCAATCAATCAATCAATCAATCAATCAATCAATCAATCAATCAATCAAACTCCATATTACATAATATAGAGGAATCTAGAATACTTACTAAAGGAGAAAAAGGCTGTTTAATTAGCCATTTCTTATTATGGAATAAGTGTGTGAATGAAAATTTGGAATATCTCAAAATTTTTGAAGATGATGTAATTCTTGGCGAGAATGCGGAAGTGTTTTTGGCACAAGATGAATGGTTAAAAACACGTTTTGATTTTAATGATATTTTTATTATTCGTTTAGAAACTTTTTTACGGCCAGTTAAACTTGAGAAACAAACTAAAATTCCACCTTTTAATTCTAGGAACTTTGATATTTTAAAATCAACTCACTGGGGGACGGCAGGTTATATTATTTCTCAAGGTGCGGCTAAATATGTAATTGAATATTTAAAGAATATTCCTTCTGATGAAATTGTTGCAGTTGATGAACTTATTTTTAATAAATTAGTTGATGTTGATAATTATATTGTCTATCAACTTAATCCAGCAATTTGTATTCAAGAACTCCAAGCGAATCAAAGTAAAAGTGTATTAACAAGCGGATTGGAAAAAGAACGACAAAAACGTCCAAAAATCCGTAAGAAAAAGACATTGAAACAGCGTTTAACTCGAATAAAAGAAAATATTATACGAGCTTTAAATAGAAAAAAATGGAAAGAACAACAACGTATTAAAGAAATGCAAGGTAAAGAAATTGTTCGTTTTATGTAGAAAGCCAAGGTGTAACAAGGGTTACACCTTTATTATTTTTACTCTTCTGAATCTAAGATTTCATCTTTATTGATATCGGCTGGTGGATTATCCGCCAACCAGTTCGCTAAACGTGCATAATCTGCGATAGCCAAATTTTCTGCACGTGCATTTAAATCAATACCAAGTGCGGTCAGATTTTCAGGTGAAAATAGCGTTGAGAGCGCATTGCGTAATGTTTTACGACGTTGATTAAACGCTTGGGAGCAAACACGGTTCAACCAATATAAATCTTTTACAGGGTGCGGCAATTCCTTATGCGGAATTAAACGCACAACGGCTGAATCTACTTTCGGTGCAGGTTTAAATGCAGAAGGCGGTACTTCAAGCACAGGCATCACTTGGCAGAAATATTGCGCCATAATCGTTAAACGACCATAAGCTTTGCTATTTGGTGCGGCACATAGGCGTTTTACCACTTCTTTTTGCAGCATAAAGTGCATATCTTGAATCACATCATGATATTTAAACAAGTGGAACATCAATGGCGTAGAAATGTTGTAAGGTAAGTTACCAAACACACGTAATTTTTGCTCTTTTTCTGCTAAATTTTCTTTTGTGTAAAGCGCACCAAAATCAAATTGCATCGCATCCGTTTCAATAACAGTGAGTTTTTGATGTAAAAATGGATGGTGACGTAAACGTTCTGCAAGGTCTCGGTCAAGCTCTACCACAGTCAGATGATCGACTAGTTCACCAACTGGCTCTGTTAATGCGCCAAGCCCTGGGCCAATTTCCACTAAGAATTGATTAGGTTGTGGGTAAATCGCCGCCACGATACCTTGAATGACAGAAGTATCATGTAAAAAGTTTTGACCAAAGCGTTTACGCGCCGTATGACCTAAGTGTTTTTTTGAATTCATAAGTACTATTTAATAAGAAAAGTGCGGTTATTATAGGGGTTGTTTTAGCTTTGTAAATCATTGTTAGGTTATGCCAAATTGAGTTTTTCATGAACAATATTATTTTTTCTTTCGTAGAAAGCTAAAAACGGCTATAATCCGCCCGTTTTTCTTAACTTTTCCGCCTAAAGTGCGGATAAAAAATCGATTATTTTTAGAGGATACAATGGCGAAAGAAGATTGCATTGAGATGCAAGGCACAATTTTAGAGACTTTACCGAATACTATGTTCCGCGTGGAGTTGGAAAACGGTCACGTGGTTACTGCGCATATTTCAGGAAAAATGCGTAAAAACTATATCCGTATTTTGACTGGGGATAAAGTGACTGTAGAAATGACCCCTTATGATTTAAGTAAAGGTCGTATTATTTTCCGTAGTCGTTAATTACAGAAGATTTGAGATAGGCCGATATTGTTATAATATCGGTCTTCTTTTTTTGCTCAAAAAGAACTCAAATTGGTTGCGGAACGTAAAAAAATCAGTATAATCCGCAACCCTTAGCCACATTGAATTTTTCGTTCCTTGCCTTTGCAGATTGGTGGCTGATCTACGTCAAAGGCTGATTAACCCGTAAGGAGCAGTAATGCGTCACTACGAAATCGTGTTTATGGTTCATCCGGACCAAAGCGAGCAAGTACCAGGTATGATCGAACGTTACACCGGTTCTGTAAAAGAAGCTGGTGGTCAAGTTCATCGCCTAGAAGATTGGGGTCGTCGCCAATTAGCGTACCCAATTAATAAATTACACAAAGCACATTATGTGCTTATGAATGTAGAAGCGCCTCAACAAGTCATCGACGAGCTAGAAACGACTTTCCGTTATAACGATGCTGTATTACGCAGTCTTGTTATCCATACTAAGCACGCCGTAACAGAAGCGTCCCCAATGAAAGCGGCTAAAGAAGAACGTAAACCTTTAGCTGAAGTTGAAAACAACGATTTTGAGGATGCTGAAGAGTAATTTGAAAATTGATAATCGTTTTTCGGTTATGGGAGTCGTTTCTCAGTTACCAAAGCGATTAAAAAGCCCTAGTGGAATTGAGCATTGCAAGTTTTTGTTAGAACATCGTTCTGATCAGATTGAAAGTGGTTTCACTCGTCAAGCGTGGTTAAAAATGCCAGTTCAAATTAGTGGTAATCAATTGATAGAAAAAACTCAAAGCATTACGGTCGGTAGTAAAATTTTGGTGGTGGGATTTATTACATCACATAAAACCCAAAGTGGGTTATGCCAATTAGTTTTACATGCCGAGCAAATCGAATTTATAGATTAGGAGACTAGCCAAATGGCACGTTATTTCCGTCGTCGTAAGTTCTGCCGTTTCACAGCGGAAAATGTTGTTGAAATCGATTACAAAGATATCGCTACATTAAAGAACTATATTTCAGAAAGCGGCAAAATTGTACCTAGCCGTATTACCGGTACTCGTGCGAAGTACCAACGTCAATTAGCTCGTGCAATCAAACGCGCTCGCTATTTAGCGTTACTTCCATACACTGACAATCATCAGTAATTAAGGAGACACGGTAATGCAAGTAATTCTTTTAGATAAAATTGTTCACTTAGGTCAAGTGGGCGATCAAGTAAATGTTAAATCAGGTTTTGCACGTAACTTCTTAATCCCACAAGGTAAAGCAGTTATGGCAACTAAAGCTAACATTGAACACTTTGAAGCACGTCGTGCAGAATTAGAAGCGACAGCGGCAGCAAATCTTGCAGCAGCTCAAGCTCGTGCAGCAGAAGTTACTGCATTAGGTTCTGTGACTATCGCATCTAAAGCAGGTGATGAAGGTCGTTTATTCGGCGCAATCACTACTCGTGATGTGGCAGAGGCAGTAACTGCAGCAGGCGTTAAAATTGCGAAAAGTGAAGTTCGTTTACCAAACGGTCCAATCCGTACTCTTGGTGACCACGATGTTCGTTTCCAACTTCACGGTGAAGTATTTGCAACATTAGATGTAATCGTTGTTGCAGAATAATTTATCCAATAGATAAAATAAAACCCAGTTTAAAAACTGGGTTTTTTTATTTTTATCATATATAAATTTAGAATAGGGTAATAAAAAATATCCCCTATTTTAGTAGATTTGAGCCCTAAGTCATATAGAGCTCAAATTTTCTGTTGGGATAGATTTTTTACTCGTATAAGCGAATTACATCATTCCGCCCATTCCACCCATACCGCCCATTCCAGCAGCACCTAAATCGGCTTTATCATCTTTTGGAAGATCAGTTACCATACATTCAGTGGTAATCATTAAGCCTGCTACGGATGCCGCGAATTGTAATGCAGAGCGAGTTACTTTAGTTGGATCTAAGATACCCATTTCGATCATATCGCCGTATTGTTCTGTACCTGCGTTATAACCAAAGTTTCCTTCTCCATTTTTAACCGCACTTGCCACAACAGATGCTTCTTCGCCTGAGTTAGTGACGATTTGACGTAAAGGTGCTTCCATCGCACGTAATGCAAGTTTGATACCCACATTTTGTTCTTCGTTGTCACCTTTTAGGCTTGCTGCAACTTTCGCTGCTGCGCGAACTAATGCAACGCCACCACCGGCAACGATACCTTCTTCAACCGCAGCACGAGTTGCATGTAATGCGTCATCTACACGGTCTTTTTTCTCTTTCATTTCAACTTCAGTTGCTGCGCCCACTTTGATTACAGCCACGCCGCCAGCTAATTTAGCAACGCGTTCTTGGAGTTTTTCTTTGTCGTAGTCAGAAGTTGATTCTTCGATTTGCTGACGAATTTGAGCCACACGACCTTTGATTTGTGCTTCATCGCCGATACCATCAATAATGGTTGTGTTATCTTTATTGATAACAACGCGTTTTGCTTGACCTAGATCTTCCAATGTTGCTTTTTCAAGCTCCATACCAATTTCTTCAGAAATCACAGTACCCGCTGTTAAAATTGCAATATCTTGTAACATCGCTTTACGACGATCACCAAAACCTGGTGCTTTCACTGCTGCAACTTTCACGATACCGCGCATAGTGTTTACTACTAAGGTTGCAAGCGCTTCGCCTTCCACATCTTCAGCGATGATTAATAACGGTTTACCTGCTTTCGCTACACCTTCTAACACAGGAAGTAATTCACGAATGTTAGAGATTTTTTTATCTACAAGAAGAAGATATGGATTATCTAATTCAACCGTTGCAGTTTCTGGTTTGTTGATGAAATATGGAGAAAGGTAACCACGGTCGAATTGCATGCCTTCAACCACATCTAATTCATCTTCAAGACCCGTACCATCTTCAACAGTAATTACCCCTTCCTTGCCCACTTTTTCCATCGCTTGTGAGATTAATTGACCCACAATGCTGTCAGAGTTTGCAGAAATGGTACCTACTTGTTCAATTTCTTTTGCTGTTTCACAAGGTTTAGATAAATTTTTAAGTTCAGAAACAACCGCACTTACTGCTTTATCAATACCACGTTTTAAATCCATTGGATTCATACCTGCAGCTACTGCTTTCAAGCCTTCATTTACGATAGCTTGCGCAAGTACAGTTGCAGTAGTTGTACCGTCACCTGCAGCATCATTTGCTTTAGATGCCACTTCTTTCACCATTTGTGCCCCCATGTTTTCGAATTTATCTTCTAATTCGATTTCACGAGCAACAGACACACCATCTTTAGTGATAGTTGGTGCGCCAAATGATTTATCTAAAATTACATTACGACCTTTCGGGCCAAGGGTTACTTTTACTGCATCCGCTAATACATTCACGCCTTTAAGCATTTTTACGCGTGCATCGTTACCAAATTTTACGTCTTTTGCTGCCATTTTCTTTTTTCCTTAATTTAAATTATTCCACAATCGCCAAAATATCGTTTTCAGAAATGATTAACACTTCTTCACCATCAATTTTTTCTGCTTTCACGCCGTAACCGTCGTTGAAAATTACGGTATCGCCAACTTTAACATCTAAAGGTTGAACGGTGCCATTTTCTAAAATACGACCTTTACCCACAGCTAATACTTTCGCGCGGGTTGATTTAGTCGCTGCTGAACCGGTTAATACGATACCGCCAGCTGAACGGGTTTCGACTTCTTCACGTTTAATAATTACACGATCGTGTAAAGGACGAATATTCATGATTAATTTCCTTCTTAAGAATTTGTAAGTGCGGTTTCTATATAAGGAGGATTTTTTTTCTTTCAAGGGGCTTACAAAAAATTCTGACAAAATATTTTTCCTATTTTAGATTTTTTACGTAAAATTCGCTGACTTTCGTATAATAAATTAAGGAATGAAAATATGCACTTAACTTCCAGAGAACAAGAAAAACTGATGCTTTTCCTCGCGGGCGAACTTGCGGCAAAACGCAAAGCACGCGGCGTTAAATTAAATTATCCAGAAACCATTGCTTATATTGCGAGCCATTTACAAGAGGCTGCAAGAGACGGAATGAGTGTAGCGGAAGTGATGCAATATGGCGCAACACTTTTAACTGTTGATGATGTCATGGAAGGTGTGGCAGAAATGGTTCATGAAGTCCAGATTGAAGCTACTTTCCCCGATGGCACGAAACTTGTTACCGTGCATAATCCAATCAGATAACCGTAGGGTGGGCTTTAGCCCACCAAAATAAAAATATCAATGGTGGGCTAAAGCCCACCCTACAAGGAACAAAGATATGATCCCAGGCGAATACCAATTAGCCGAAGGCGATATTCTCGCTAATGTCGGCAGAAAAACCGTAAAAATCGAAGTAACAAATTCAGGCGACCGCCCAATTCAAGTTGGCTCGCATTACCATTTTTTTGAAACCAATAATGCCCTTAAATTTGACCGCACTTTGGCGCGTGGAATGCACTTAAATGTGCCATCAGGCAATGCGGTGCGTTTTGAACCAGGTGAAGTGAAATCAGTAGAATTAGTTGCTTTTGGTGGTAACCAAATCATTTATGGTTTCCATAATCAAATTGATGGCAAATTATAAGGTAGGGCAGAATGGCATTAACAATTTCAAGAGCACAATATGTAGCAACTTATGGCCCAACCGTTGGCGATAAAGTCCGTTTAGGCGATACCAATTTATGGGCAACCATTGAACAAGATTTATTGACCAAAGGTGATGAGTGTAAATTTGGTGGCGGTAAAAGCGTGCGTGATGGTATGGCTCAAAGCGGTACGGCAACTCGCGACAATCCGAATGTATTGGATTTTGTGATTACCAACGTGATGATCATTGATGCTAAATTAGGCATTATCAAAGCAGATATTGGTATTCGTGATGGGCGTATTGTGGGCATTGGACAAGCAGGTAACCCTGACACCATGGATAACGTCACGCCAAACATGATTATCGGTGCTAGCACAGAAGTTCATAACGGTGCACATTTAATTGCAACCGCTGGCGGTATTGATACCCACATTCACTTTATTTGTCCGCAACAAGCACAACATGCGATTGAAAGTGGCGTTACCACGTTAATTGGCGGTGGGACTGGCCCTGCTGATGGTACGCACGCAACCACTTGTACCCCTGGCGCATGGTATATGGAACGTATGTTTCAAGCGGCAGAAGCCTTGCCTGTAAACGTCGGATTTTTTGGTAAAGGCAACTGTTCAACCCTAGATCCTCTGCGTGAGCAAATTGAAGCGGGTGCATTAGGTTTAAAAATCCACGAAGACTGGGGTGCAACGCCTGCCGTGATTGATTCTGCCTTAAAAGTAGCAGATGAAATGGATATTCAAGTGGCCATTCACACAGACACGCTAAATGAAAGTGGCTTTTTGGAAGACACGATGAAAGCGATTGATGGACGTGTCATTCATACTTTCCATACGGAGGGCGCAGGTGGTGGTCATGCACCTGACATCATTAAAGCAGCGATGTATTCAAACGTATTACCTGCTTCAACCAACCCGACTCGTCCGTTTACCAAAAACACCATTGATGAACATTTGGATATGTTGATGGTTTGCCATCACTTAGATAAACGCGTGCCGGAAGACGTAGCTTTTGCCGATAGCCGTATCCGCCCTGAAACCATTGCAGCAGAAGATATTTTGCATGATATGGGCGTCTTCTCCATTATGAGTTCAGACTCTCAAGCAATGGGACGTATTGGAGAAGTCGTTATTCGTACATGGCAAACTGCAGATAAGATGAAAATGCAACGTGGTGAGCTAGGTAATGAAGGAAACGATAACTTCCGTATTAAACGCTACATTGCGAAATATACTATCAACCCAGCAATTGCACATGGTATTGCGGAGCATATTGGCTCGTTAGAAGTGGGTAAAATCGCAGATATCGTGTTATGGAAACCGATGTTCTTTGGGGTAAAACCTGAAGTCGTCATTAAAAAAGGTTTTATTAGCTACGCCAAAATGGGCGACCCAAATGCCTCAATTCCAACGCCACAACCTGTATTCTACCGTCCAATGTACGGTGCACAAGGCTTAGCAACGGCACAAACAGCGGTATTTTTTGTTTCACAAGCCGCTGAAAAAGCCGATATTCGTGAAAAATTCGGTTTACACAAAGAAACCATTGCTGTGAAAGGCTGCCGCAACGTAGGTAAAAAAGATCTGGTTCATAATGATGTAACACCAAACATTACTGTTGATGCTGAACGTTATGAAGTTCGAGTGGATGGAGAGTTAATTACCTGTGAACCAGTGGATAGCGTACCATTGGGTCAGCGATATTTCCTATTCTAAAGGACTGTTTTCATAGACGAATTAGTGTAAAAAGGCGTGTACGATACGCCTCTTACTTGATAAATAAGAAATCATTGTAGCTGTAGTTTTTCTTTCGAAGAGAAGAAAGTGGATTTATAGAGGAAAGATGAAAATAATTAACCCAATTCTCCCTATTATAGAAAATATCTTGGGAAATTTAACCGCACTTCAAGCAGAGGGCAAAATTACCACACAGCCCATTGAACGCGTGGCATTGCAGTGGTATGAAAGCGAACGCAATATTTTGCGTAAAACTACAAATACGGGGCGTGAAGTAGCATTTCGCTTGCTAAAAGAGGGGCAACGCTTGAAACACGATGATGTAGTGTTTATCAGCGATGAATTAGTGATTGCGATTGAAATTTTACCGAGTGACGTGATTGTGCTGTCGCCGAAAACCTTGCCTGAAATGGCTCGAGCTTGTTATGAAATCGGCAACAAACATTCGCCGCTTTTTTTAGATGGCGATGAAGTAACATTACCTTACGATAAGCCGATGTTTGAATGGCTGCAAGCTGCGGGATTTCATCCGCAAAAAGCAGAACGCCGTTTAAGCCAAGCGTTAAGAGCAAATTCTGCACAAGGGCATGGACATTCTCATAGCCATTCGCATGATCATCATGGCTATCATCATCACGGAGATGGACATTGGCACAAACATTAAACCGCTCTTTAACGGATTTAGGTGCGTTGTTGCACTTGGTCGATCCCACCTTGCCGATTGGTGGATTTAACCATTCCAATGGCTTGGAAACCTTCGTCCAGCAACGTGTGGTAGAAAGCAAAGCGACCCTAGAAGAATATGTGCAAACCCAGCTTTTACAAAACTGGATTTACAACGACGGGGCGTATCTTTCTCTTGCCTTCGATGCAATGTGTGAGGGGAATTTTGACCGCTTGTGCGAACTGGATTGGCAACTTTCCGCCACCAAAGTGGCACGCGAAAGTCGTGAAGGGAGTTTCAAACTCGGCGTACGATTGTTGAAAATTTTTATTCGCTATGAAACACATACGTTGCTCACAGCTTACCAGCAAGCGATTGCAGAAAAACGCGTGCAGGGCTATTTCCCGATAGTGTTTGCAATGGTTGCTCAAGCCATGGGTTTAAGCAAAGCCGATACGCTCTATGCGTTCTACTACAACGCAGCAGTCGGTGCGATCACTAACGGCGTGAAGCTAATTCCTCTCAGCCAAATGGATGGGCAAGATATTCTGTTTGACTTGCGTGGCTCGCTCGTACAAGCGGTGGAATTAAGCTTTGACCCTGACGAAGAATGGCTTGGTGCGGCAACGCTGGCGAATGATATTCGGGCTATGCAACACGAAGTGCTTTATACGCGACTTTATATGTCGTAAGTGCGGTTATTTTTTATTGAGATTTTACTTGTAGGGGCAAATCACATTTGCCCTTGAACATTCGTTGATATATAGGGGCAAATGTAACTTGCCCCTACACCCATGAGCAACACAGTTGCTACGATGATAAACAAAAGGAACATTATGCGTAACTACATTAAAATTGGCGTAGCAGGTCCTGTTGGCGCAGGCAAAACCGCGTTAATTGAAAAACTCACTCGTGAAATAGCGTCAAAATATAGCGTAGCAGTCATTACTAACGATATTTACACCCAAGAAGATGCGGAATTTTTAACGAAAAATAGTTTGCTTCCACCAGAGCGAATTATGGGCGTGGAAACGGGCGGTTGCCCGCACACAGCAATTCGTGAAGATGCCTCGATGAATTTAGAAGCCGTGGACGAAATGGTGACTCGTTTCCCTGATGTGGAAATCGTGTTCATTGAATCAGGTGGCGATAACCTTTCAGCGACTTTTAGCCCTGATTTGGCAGACGTGACAATTTTCGTGATTGACGTGGCTCAAGGGGAAAAAATCCCTCGTAAAGGTGGGCCGGGTATCACTCGTTCAGATTTACTTGTGATCAACAAAACTGATCTTGCTCCATTCGTTGGTGTTGACTTAAGCGTCATGGAACGTGATGCTCGTCGTATGCGTAACGGTCAGCCGTTTATTTTCACTAACCTGATGAAAAAAGAAAATCTGGATGGCGTGATCGGTTGGATCGAAAAATATGCGTTGTTGAAGAATGTGGAAGAACCTGCATCTTTGGTTCGTTAATCGTAGGGGCAAATTACATTTGCCCAATTATTGGTGAAATATCGGGGCTAATGTAATTAGCCCCTACAAAATCTATGAACAGCAAATTATCCCTTTCCACCAAACTTTCCTCCAGCGGTAAAACCCAGCTTGCTGAATACTTTGCGACGCCACCGTTTAAAGTGATAACGTTGCCAAGTTACGATGATGCGTGGGCGAATGGCTTGAATGCGATGCAGATGTCCTCCTCCCCTGGGGTGCTGGCGGGCGATCTGTTAGAGATTGATATTTCGTTGGCAAAATTGACCGCACTTTCTTTAAATACGCAGGCATTTACTCGGGTGCAGGCGATGAATGAAGGCGACAGTGCGATGCAAACAACCCATATTTTGCTTGCGGAAAACAGTCGTTTATTCTATTTGCCGCATCCGTTGGTGTTACATAAAGATTCCGTTTTTAAGCAGCAAACCCAGATTGAAATGGGCGAACAAAGCGAGCTGATTTACGGTGAAATCGTGGCGATTGGGCGGGTGTTGAATGATGAACGTTTTGCCTTCCGCCAGTTTTCTTCCCATTTGAAGATTTATACTTTGAAAGACGATGGCAAAAAACGACCGCTTGTCAGTGATTGTATCCAGTGGCTGCCGTCTAAAATGAATCTTACCGCTTTGAGTCAGATGGAAAATTATTCCCATCAAGGTTCGCTGACTTATCTAAATTTGGCGAAAAATAATGCGGAAATCAAACAACAGGTGCAAGCCTTGCAGCAACAAAGTACGGAAGAAAAAGATCTACTGATAGGCATATCACAACTCAATGAATATGGTTTAATGGTGCGGGTACTCGGGTGTCGTGCAGAGCAAATTCAGAAATTATTTGAGAAAATTGGTAGGCTATTGAAATCTGTGTAAGATTGATAGATAGAACATTTTTCCCTAAAAAAACTAATCCGAAAAATGAAAATATGTCTTGAGAGCATTTTTTGAAAATGTGATCTTCATCAAGTTTTTTCTTCTTGAAATTTCTATAATGACGATAAATTAACTAACCCAAAAAGGTGATTAAAATGACTCAATTTAGAAAAGAAGTAGATTTACTTGGCGAACGTGATGTGCCTGCAGAAGCATACTGGGGGATTCATACATTAAGAGCGGTAGAAAATTTCAATATTTCTAACGTAACCATTTCTGACGTGCCTGAGTTTGTACGTGGTATGGTAATGGTAAAAAAAGCAACGGCTTTAGCCAATGGCGAATTAGGTGCAATTCCAAGTGATATTGCAAAAGCGATTGTAGCAGCTTGTGATGAAATCCTTACCACTGGAAAATGCTTAGATCAATTCCCATCAGATGTATATCAAGGTGGTGCAGGTACGTCTGTCAATATGAATACTAATGAAGTGGTTGCTAATCTTGCCCTTGAAAAAATTGGTCATAAAAAAGGCGAATATAACGTGATTAATCCGATGGATCACGTTAATGCAAGCCAATCAACCAACGATGCGTATCCTACTGGTTTCCGTATTGCAGTGTATAACAGCATCTTAAAATTGATCGATAAAATTCAATATTTACACGACGGTTTTGATAATAAAGCAAAAGAGTTTGCAAATATCTTAAAAATGGGTCGTACCCAATTGCAAGATGCGGTGCCAATGACTGTTGGTCAAGAATTCAAAGCTTTCTCCGTATTACTTGAAGAAGAAGTGCGTAACTTAAAACGTACAGCAGGTTTATTACTTGAAGTAAACCTTGGTGCGACTGCAATCGGTACTGGTTTAAATACGCCACAAGGCTATACAGAATTAGTTGTAAAACACCTTGCTGAAGTGACTGGATTAGCTTGTGTACCAGCAGAAAACTTAATTGAAGCAACATCTGACTGTGGTGCTTATGTCATGGTTCACGGTGCATTAAAACGTACTGCAGTGAAACTTTCTAAAGTATGTAATGACTTGCGTTTACTTTCTTCTGGCCCACGTGCAGGTTTAAAAGAAATTAATCTTCCTGAATTACAAGCGGGTTCTTCTATTATGCCAGCAAAAGTAAACCCAGTTGTTCCAGAAGTGGTGAACCAAGTATGCTTTAAAGTAATTGGTAACGATACCACTGTGACCTTCGCATCTGAAGCAGGTCAATTACAATTAAACGTAATGGAACCCGTGATTGGTCAAGCAATGTTCGAATCTATCGACATCTTAACCAATGCTTGTGTGAACTTACGTGATAAATGTGTGGATGGCATCACTGTAAACAAAGAAATTTGTGAAAACTACGTGTTTAATTCAATCGGTATCGTGACTTACTTGAACCCATTTATTGGTCACCACAACGGCGACTTAGTGGGTAAAATCTGTGCGCAAACAGGCAAAGGCGTACGTGAAGTTGTGTTAGAAAAAGGTTTATTAACAGAAGAGCAATTGGATGACATTCTTTCTGTAGAAAACTTAATGAATCCAACTTACAAAGCGAAATTAAATAAATAATTTACGCCAAATATCAAAAAAATTTACCGCACTTTAATCTGTGCCTTAAAGCTGAATAAATAAACCAGCTAATTGGGGCGCAGATTTTTTTATGATTAAAATGTTTTAAATAACCAATATTTGTTGCCATTGTTAAATGTTAATGGCTTATCTAACTAAAATAGTTGAAATTTGAATGCATATTAATGCGGTGCTTTAAGTAAAAGTAAAAGGACTAAATTCTGCGGATTATAGAATTTAGTCCTTAAACAAATGTATCTGATTTTTTAAGATTAGATCGATTTTTCTCTTTTATGTTTCTCTCTATTCATCTAAAAAACTTCTCAGTGTTTCAGAACGGCTAGGATGACGTAATTTACGTAATGCTTTTGCTTCAATTTGACGAATACGTTCGCGTGTTACATCGAATTGTTTACCCACTTCTTCAAGTGTATGGTCGGTATTCATATCAATGCCAAAACGCATACGTAATACTTTTGCTTCACGTGGCGTCAAGCCTTCTAGCACTTCGTGAGTTGCAACTTTTAAACTTTGTGCTGTGGCAGAATCAAGAGGAAGTTCTAAGGTTGAATCTTCAATAAAATCCCCTAAATGCGAATCATCGTCATCGCCAATAGGTGTTTCCATAGAAATCGGCTCTTTTGCAATTTTCAGTACTTTACGGATTTTATCTTCTGGCATTCCCATACGTTCTGCCAATTCTTCTGGTGTTGCTTCCCGTCCCATTTCTTGTAACAACTGGCGAGAAATACGATTAAGTTTATTGATTGTTTCAATCATATGCACAGGAATACGGATTGTACGCGCTTGATCCGCAATAGAGCGAGTGATTGCTTGACGAATCCACCAAGTAGCATATGTAGAGAATTTGTAGCCACGTCGATATTCAAATTTATCTACCGCTTTCATTAAACCGATATTCCCTTCTTGAATTAAATCTAAGAATTGTAAACCTCGATTTGTGTATTTTTTCGCGATGGAAATTACTAAACGCAAGTTAGCTTCAACCATTTCTTTTTTAGCTCGACGTGCTTTTTGTTCGCCTCGTGCGACTGCATCGCAGATGTCACGCATTTGAGTAATGGTAAGTTTAGTATTTTCTTCTGTTATCGCTAGATTGTTTAAGGCTTCATAAATACGATCTTCATATTTAATTAAACGTTTAGCCCAAGGTTTGCTAGATTTTAATGCTTTTGCTACCCATTCACTGTTACTGCCATTAGTGGTAATAATTTTTTCAAAATCATCCTTTGGCATTCCTGCTATATCCACTAATATTTTTTGTAGCTGACGTTCTTGGTAGCGCACACGTTTCATCATTTCTTTCATTGATAGAACGAGTAAATCAAATTGTTTTGGTACTAAACGGAATTGTTTAAAAATTTCGCCAAGTAGTGCAATTTGATCTTGGGCACGTTTTCCAGAGCGACCGTGTTTTTCAATAACAGCAAGGGTTTTAGAGTGCTGTTCTCTTAATTGCTGAAATTTTTCGCGAGCAACTTCAGGATCAATACTGTTATCAGAGTCGCTTGAATCTGATGTAGATTCTGATTCATTGTCTTCTTCATCTTCATTGTCTTCCACATCTGCATTACTAGATTCTTCTTCATCATCTTCGTCAGAAAAGTCTTCATCAAGTCCGTTGTGTTCTTCTATTTCGGCATTTGGATCAACAAAACCCGTAATTAAATCGGTCAAACGGAAATTACCTTTTTCTACATCATCATAATTTTTTAGTAATCCATTTAATGCTTCAGGATAGGCTGCGATAGAGGTTTGAACTTCATCAATCCCTCCTTCAATACGTTTTGCAATGCTAATTTCATCTTCACGAGTAAGAAGATCCACCGTTCCCATTTCGCGCATATACATGCGTACGGGATCCGTTGTTCGACCGATTTCAGATTCTACATTTGAAAGAATTTGAGTTGCTTCTTCCACTGCATCTTCATCAGGGATGGTATCACTCAACATCATATCATCGCTTTCTGGTGCTTCATCTAATACAGGGATACCTGCATCATTTTGCAATGTTTGTAGCAATTTGTCGTAATATTCTGGATCAATAGCATCTTCGGGCAATAAGTCATTGATTTCAGCAAAAGTTAAATACCCTTGTGTACGACCTAGCTCCATCAATTGCTCAATTTGTTCTGAATATTGTTCAGCCGTAGATTGTTGATTTTTTTCCATTTTTATACTCATTTTGCTTGATGTGATTGAGAAGATAAGATTTTTTATGAACTTGAGATTCTACCATTGTTATAGCGGATTCACTAACTGTTTTTTCTGCTGTTCTTTACCAGCTAAAAGATGTACAAGTACCGTTTTTTCTTCATTAGTGAGACCCTCTGTTCGTTCTTTAGCAATAAGCATTTCAATATCGCGCTCAATAGCTTGAATATTTAAGCGACGGTAATTTTGAGAAAATGCGTTGATTATGTCGGATTCGTCTAATAAATGATCCCAAGTTGCCAGTATTTCAAGGGGATTACTGTAAGATGTATTGCGGAAGTATTCCAAAATTTGCCCCGTAGTAATGCCCTCTCGTTGGCGACAAAGTGCGGTCAATTTTTCCAGAATTTCAAACCCTGCTTCTGCACGTAATGCTTGCACGCCGCTTTCAGACATACGTTTTACTAACTCAGGATTTTGCAGAAGCAATGAAATGACCATTCGCATTGGTGTCTTCTTGATCTTATTATGAGTGACTTTTTGTTGTGTATTGGCTTGTTCTAATTGTTTGGGAATAAGATTTTCCAGCTGAGTTTGATCAAAAATCCCAAGTTTTTGAGCAAGCATATTGCGTAGCGATAAGCGAAGCATTTCTCCTGGAATTTGGTGAATTAACGGCGCAGCTAGCGCAACTAATTTTCCGCGCCCTTCTTTAGTGGAAAAATCAACCTGAGGACTTAAATGTGCAAACATAAACTCGCTTAAAGATTGCGCACTTTCGATGTATTCTTCAAATTTTTCTTTGCCGTATTGACGAATGTAAGTATCAGGATCTTCTCCATCTGGCAAGAAAATAAATTTGAGTTGTCTGCCATCTTCTAAGTAAGGCAACGCATTTTCTAGTGCTCGCCAAGCAGCATCACGTCCTGCACGGTCACCATCGTAACAACAAACAACCTGTTCGGTCGAACGAAAAATAAGTTGAATTTGTTCTGATGTCGTGGACGTACCTAAAGAAGCGACCGCATAATCCACGCCAAATTGTGCTAATGCCACCACGTCCATATAACCTTCAACAACAAGTAATTGTTTGGGTTCATCGTTGGTTTGTAAGGCTTCATACAAACCATAAAGCTCCTTACCTTTATGATAAGTAATGGTTTCTGGCGAATTCAGATATTTCGGTTTTTCATCTGTTAATACACGCCCACCAAAAGCCACTGTGCGACCACGTTTATCACGAATCGGAAACATGATGCGATTTCGGAATTTATCGTAAATATTGCCACGATCATTTCGAGAAAGCATGCCTAATTCAATGAGTTTTTGTTGTTCTTCACGATTAACACCAAATTTACGCAGTACAGTATCCATTGCATTCGGCACAAACCCAATTTGGAAACGCTCAATAATTTCAGGTGAAAGCCCACGTTGTTGTAAATATTCTTGTGCTTGAGTATTTAATGGTAATTGGTTTTGATAAAACGTGGCAATCTCTTGCATTAATTCATAGAGATTTCGTTTGGTTTGGTAATTAGCTTGAGGTTTTCCGCTGTGATTAGCGCGTTTTTCGTAAGGTATTTCAAGCCCTGCCATTGCTGCAAGTTCTTCAATCGCCTCTATAAATTCAAGTTTGTCATAATCCATTAAAAAGGAAATCGCATTACCATGTGCACCACAACCAAAGCAATGATAAAACTGTTTCTTTTGGCTAACTGTGAAGGATGGTGTTTTTTCGTGATGGAAAGGGCAGCAGGCTTGATAATCGCGGCCAGCTTTTTTTAGTTTTACGCGCGTGTTAATCACATCGACAATATCGGACTTTGTCAGCAAATCATCAATAAAGGGGCGTGGAATAGAACCTTTCATTGTCGAGCCTCCGTGATCGTGGTGTGAAAGTGCGGTCGTTTTTGGCGTAGATTTTTATTGTGCTTAAAGTAACAAAACCGTGAGTCCAAAGGATTCACGGTTTGTCTTAACTCGAGTCAGAAAATACTATAAATTAGTATAAACGGGTATTGCGCGCGTTTTCGCGAGCGTTGCGTTTTGCGTGACGTTTTGCAAGTGTTGCATTTTCACGTTTACGAATTGTAGTTGGTTTTTCGTAAAATTCGCGAGCGCGTACTTCAGCTAAGATTCCCGCTTTTTCGCAAGAGCGTTTGAAACGACGTAAAGCTACGTCAAATGATTCGTTTTCACGTACTTTAATTACAGGCATAAGCCAATCACCTCAATGAGTTTAATTTAATTGCAATTTAAAATTTTATTTTTGCCAAAGCACCTGTGTGTAAATGACAAATTTAATAAAGGACGCAATTCTAATCTATTTTTAGGGAAAAAGTAAAGGATAGAATGCCAATTAACCTTAATATTTGTGGTTTCAACTGGTTAAAACCGCTTAAACAGGGTAAAATCGCGCAACATTTTAGGTAATAAATTAAGAAAATCAATGAAAATCTTAGGCATTGAAACTTCCTGTGATGAAACGGGCGTGGCGATTTATGATGAAGAAAAAGGGTTAATTGCTAATCAACTTTATACTCAAATTGCCCTGCATGCAGATTATGGTGGTGTGGTTCCTGAATTAGCATCACGTGATCATATTCGGAAAACAGCGCCTCTTATTAAAGCGGCATTAGAGGAAGCCAATTTAACCGCAAGCGATATTGATGGTATTGCTTATACTAGTGGCCCTGGGCTTGTCGGCGCATTGCTTGTTGGTGCTACGATTGCACGTTCTTTAGCCTATGCTTGGAATGTGCCAGCGATTGGTGTTCATCATATGGAAGGGCATTTACTTGCGCCAATGCTTGATGAAAATTCACCGCACTTTCCTTTTGTTGCTCTGTTGGTATCGGGTGGCCACACTCAATTAGTGCGTGTCGATGGTGTAGGAAAATATGAAGTGATAGGAGAATCTATTGATGATGCTGCTGGCGAAGCCTTTGATAAAACAGCAAAATTACTTGGATTAGATTATCCAGGCGGCGCGGCACTTTCTCGTTTAGCGGAAAAAGGCACGCCAAATCGCTTTATATTTCCACGTCCAATGACAGATCGTGCAGGCCTTGATTTTAGTTTTTCTGGTTTAAAAACATTTGCCGCAAATACAGTTAATCAAGCAATTAAAAACGAGGGCGAACTGACAGAACAAACTAAATCGGATATTGCTTATGCTTTCCAAGATGCGGTGGTGGATACTCTTGCCATTAAATGTAAGCGCGCATTAAAAGAAACTGGCTATAAACGTTTAGTGATTGCGGGAGGAGTGAGTGCAAATAAAAAACTCCGAGAAACGCTTGCGCACTTAATGCAAAATTTAGGTGGCGAAGTGTTTTATCCTCAACCTCAATTTTGTACAGATAATGGCGCAATGATTGCTTACACAGGTTTTTTACGTTTAAAACAAGGTCAGCATAGCGATCTGGCTATTGATGTTAAACCTCGTTGGGCAATGACGGAATTACCGGCAATTTAGGAGAAAAAATGGCGAAACTCTACTTCTATTACTCCACAATGAACGCTGGAAAATCAACGACGTTGCTACAATCTTCCTATAACTATCGTGAGCGTGATATGAGCACATTAGTTTATACGGCTGCGATTGATGATCGTTTTGGCGTGGGAAAAGTCACATCGCGTATTGGCATTTCGCAAGATGCCTTTTTATTTCGCTCGGAAACCAATTTGTTTGATGAAATCAATGAGCACTTAAAAAAAGAAAAAGTGCATTGCGTGTTGGTGGATGAAGCTCAATTTCTTAGCAAACAACAAGTTTACCAGTTGAGTGATGTTGTTGATAAACTCAAAATCCCTGTGCTTTGTTATGGCTTGCGTACAGATTTCCAAGCGGAACTTTTTGAAGGAAGTAAATATTTACTGGCTTGGGCGGATCAACTCGAAGAATTAAAAACAATTTGTTATTGTGGCCGCAAGGCTAATTTTGTTTTGCGTTTAAATGATCAGGGCGAGGTCATTAAAGAAGGTGCACAAATTCAAATTGGGGGCAATGATTCTTATCTTTCTGTTTGCCGTTTACACTATAAAGAAAAGTGCGGTCAAATTTAAATTAGTTTTTAAACACAACATTATAAGGACAATTTTATGCTAAAAAACAAAACTTTTGGGAGTGCGCTGATTATTGCAGGCACAACCATTGGAGCAGGTATGCTTGCTATGCCGCTTACATCAGCGGGTATGGGCTTTGGTTATACCCTGTTATTGCTCGTTGGCTTGTGGGCTTTGTTGGTTTACAGCGGATTGTTGTTTGTAGAAGTGTATCAAACAGCGGATCAGTTGGATGATGGTGTCGCCACGCTCGCTGAAAAATATTTTGGGGTTCCTGGGCGAATTTTCGCCACGTTGAGTTTGTTAGTTTTACTTTATGCACTTTCAGCCGCTTATATTACTGGTGGTGGATCTTTACTTTCAGGCTTGCCAACGGCTTTTGGAATGGACGCAATCTCACTTAAAACGGCGATTATTATCTTTACTGTTGTATTAGGTTCTTTCGTGGTTGTAGGAACGAAAGGCGTGGATGGTTTAACTCGCGTGTTATTTATTGGTAAGTTAGTCGCTTTTGCTTTTGTACTGTTTATGATGCTTCCCAAAGTGGCAACAGATAATTTAATGGCATTGCCTTTGGATTATGCTTTTGTGGTTTCTGCGGCACCAATATTTTTTACTTCTTTCGGTTTCCACGTTATAATGGCGAGTGTGAATAGCTACTTAGGTGGAAGTGTTGATAAATTTCGTCGTGCCATTTTGATTGGTACTGCGATTCCATTAGCTGCTTACCTTGTATGGCAGTTAGCAACTCATGGTGTATTAAGTCAAAGTGAATTTGTGCATATTTTACAAGCTGACCCAACGCTAAATGGCTTAGTGAATGCAACACGTGAAATTACAGGTTCTCATTTTATGGGAGAGGTTGTACGTGTGTTCTCATCACTTGCTTTAATTACTTCATTCTTAGGCGTAATGCTTGGTGTATTTGAAGGCTTAGGTGATTTATTCAAACGCTATCATTTGCCAAATAATCGCTTTGTATTAACTGTAGCCGCATTTTTACCGCCACTTGTATTTGCATTGTTTTATCCTGAAGGATTTATTACAGCATTAAGTTACGCAGGTTTGTTGTGTGCGTTCTATTGCTTAATTTTACCAATTAGCTTGGCATGGCGTACACGTATTGAAAATCCAACATTGCCATATCGTGTTTCTGGCGGTAATTTCGCTTTGGTGTTTGCGTTATTAATTGGCGTCGTGATTATGCTCATTCCATTTTTAATTCAATGGGGATATTTACCAGTGGTGGCGGGGTAATATTTGATTTTTCCCTAGAGAAAACACTTTTCTTCCTCTGTTTGCAGGGGAGCTGCCGAAGGTTGAGGGGAGATATAGAAAGCCCCCTTCCGTCCTTCGGGCATCTTCCCCCACAAGTAAGGGAAGTTATTTTCTACAATTTATCCGAATGATGAATCATTACAAAGCGTTCCCAAAGCTGTTCTTCGGTTTCTTGATGTTCAGGATCGGGCTTAATACAGTTAGTGATTGGGCAAACTTTTTGGCAGGTTGGGGTGTCGTAATGGCCGACACATTCCGTGCAAAGTATAGGATCGATCACATAAATCTCATCGCCAATGGAAATGGCTTCGTTTGGGCATTCAGGCAAGCACATATCGCAGTTGGTACATTTGCTAGTGATGAATAATGCCATTGTGATCCTTAATAGAAAGTTGAAAGCGGCGAATTATAGCCGACAAAAACTTGATTGACAAAAACTAAACAAAATTTATGAAAAAACTTACTTCCATTCTTTCTCTTATTGTTCTCGTTATATTAGCAATTTGGCAATATTTTACCGATACAACCAAAACTAAACATCAATCATCCTCGCCCGTAATTGAGCAGACGAAGCAAACAAAAGTATCTGAGCCTAAATTTGAACCTAAATTCGAGCCTCAATTTGAGACAAAGCGGACGGATATTGAAAAAAGTGCGGTAAAAAATCCAGATGTTTTTGCAAACTATGATGTGATTATGCGCAATGATCATATTGGGCAAAACGCAAAGGCACCGGTCGATTATTATATGTTGGCATTATCTTGGTCGCCTGGATTTTGTGATATTCAGCGTGAAAAATATGGCGATCAGTTGCCTTATTCCTCTCAATATCAATGTGGAAATAACCGCACTTTTGGTTGGGTTGTACATGGGCTATGGCCACAAAATGCAAATGCTCGCGCTGTTTCAGATCATCCTCGTTTTTGCAAAGGCGATTTACCCGCCTTGCCAAAAGGTTTATTAGCACAATATTTGGCGATTTCTCCGGGCGAGAAATTATTGCAAGGCGAATGGGAAAAACACGGTAGTTGCGCCTTTGATTCTGCCCAGCAATATTTTGCTAAGGAGCAGGAATTATTTAACGCATTAAAATTACCGAATCAAAAATTAAGTAGAGATGAACTTTTTGGTTGGATGAAGCAACATAATCCACAATTAAAAAATGCGTATTTGAGGGCTAGTCGAAATGAATTATTTATTTGTTATGATAAAAAATGGCAGGTAATGAATTGCCAAAGCAAATAAGAATTTCTTTGATCTAAATCGTTACAACCTAGTACGAAGTAGGTATAATACGAAAAGTTTTCAATTTTAATTTTAACTTAACAAGAGGATAGATTATGTCAGTAATCAAAATGACCGATTTAGATTTAGCGGGTAAACGTGTATTTATCCGTGCAGATCTTAATGTGCCAGTAAAAGATGGCAAAGTGACCTCAGATGCGCGTATTCGTGCGACCATTCCTACTTTAAAATTAGCCTTAGAAAAAGGCGCGAAAGTGATGGTAACTTCTCACTTAGGTCGTCCAACTGAAGGAGAATTCACACCAGAAGATTCTTTACAACCAGTTGTTGATTACTTAAAAAACGCAGGCTTTAATGTGCGTTTAGAACAAGATTATTTAAATGGTGTGGATGTTAAAGATGGCGAAATCGTTGTTTTAGAAAACGTACGCATAAACAAAGGCGAAAAGAAAAATGATCCAGAATTAGGTAAAAAATATGCCGCACTTTGCGATGTATTTGTAATGGATGCCTTTGGTACAGCGCACCGCGCGCAAGCATCAACTTACGGCGTTGCAGAATTTGCACCGATCGCTTGTGCAGGCCCATTATTAGCCGCTGAATTAGATGCATTAGGTAAAGCATTAAAAGAACCTGCTCGTCCAATGGTCGCGATCGTAGGCGGTTCTAAAGTTTCAACTAAATTAGAAGTATTAAATTCTCTTTCAAAAATCGCTGACCAAATTATTGTGGGCGGTGGCATTGCAAATACTTTCATCGCGGCAGCTGGTCACAATGTAGGTAAATCTTTATATGAAGCTGATTTAATGCCAGTTGCGAAAGAATTAGCCGCAAATACAGATATTCCAGTTCCAGTTGATGTGCGTGTAGGTTTAGAGTTCTCTGAAACGGCAGCAGCAACAGAAAAAGCGGTAAATGAAGTGAAAGATGATGAATCTATTTTTGATATTGGCGATAAATCAGCAGAACAATTGGCTGAAATTATCAAAAATGCAAAAACCGTTTTGTGGAATGGCCCAGTTGGTGTGTTTGAGTTCCCTCACTTCCGTAAAGGGACTGAAATCATTTCTCACGCCATTGCAAACAGCGATGCATTCTCTATTGCTGGCGGCGGCGATACCTTAGCGGCTATTGATTTATTCGGTATTGCTGACAAGATCTCTTACATTTCAACGGGTGGCGGTGCGTTCTTAGAATTTGTAGAAGGCAAAGTATTACCTGCAGTAGAAATTCTTGAAAAACGTGCGAAAAACTAACCGCACTTTTCCTCTATAACATATTGATGGTGGCATCAAAAATGCCATCATCAATATAAATTCTTCAAATTGCGGGCTTGTCTCGCTAAACATAAAAAAGGAAACACAAGTATGGCTAAATTATTAGATATCGTGAAACCTGGTGTTGTAACAGGCGAAGATGTGCAAAAAGTTTTTGCTTATGCAAAAGAGCATAACTTTGCTATTCCTGCGGTAAACTGTGTGGGTTCTGACTCTGTTAATGCTGTGTTAGAAACTGCTGCTCGCGTAAAAGCGCCAGTGATTATTCAATTCTCAAATGGTGGCGCAGCTTTCTATGCAGGTAAAGGTATCAAACCAACGAGTGGTACTCGTCCTGATGTACTTGGTGCAATCGCTGGTGCGAAACAGGTTCATACTTTAGCGAAAGAATACGGTGTGCCTGTTATTCTTCACACTGACCACGCAGCGAAAAAATTATTACCTTGGATCGACGGTTTATTAGATGCAGGCGAAAAACATTTTGCTGAAACGGGTCGCCCACTTTTCTCTTCACATATGATTGATTTATCAGAAGAACCAATGGAAGAAAATATGGCGATTTGCCGTGAATATCTTGCTCGTATGGATAAAATGGGGATGACCCTTGAAATCGAAATTGGCATTACTGGTGGCGAAGAAGACGGCGTAGATAATTCTGATGTTGATGAATCACGTTTATATACACAACCCTCTGACGTACTTTATGTTTATGACCAATTACACCCAGTAAGCCCTAGCTTTACCGTTGCTGCAGCATTCGGTAACGTACACGGTGTTTACAAACCAGGTAACGTGAAATTAAAACCATCTATTTTAGGCGCGTCACAAGAGTTCGTTGCGAAAGAACGCAATCTTCCTGCGAAACCAATTAATTTCGTATTCCACGGTGGTTCTGGTTCTAGCCGCGAAGAAATCCGCGAAGCAATTGGCTATGGTGCAATCAAAATGAACATTGATACCGATACGCAATGGGCGTCTTGGAATGGTATTTTGAACTTCTACAAAGCAAATGAAGCATATCTTCAAGGTCAATTAGGTAATCCTGAAGGTCCAGATGCACCAAACAAAAAATACTACGACCCACGTGTTTGGTTACGTAAAATGGAAGAATCTATGTCTAAACGCTTAGAACAATCTTTCGAAGACTTAAACTGTGTTGATGTTTTATAATCTATAAAAATAACATAAAATACGACCGCACTTTATTAGTGCGGTTTTTTATTTTAGCGGAGAAATTATGGAAAAGATCTTAGTTATTCGTAACGATAAATTAGGCGATTTTATGCAAGCATGGCCTGCTTTTGCAATGTTGAAGTTATCAAATCCTTCTTTAAAATTAACCGCACTTGTGCCGAGTTACACTGCACCTCTAGCGGAAGTTTGTCCGTTTATTGATGATGTTATTATTGATAGCAAAAAAAATGATAAAACGGATTTCAATCGTCTTGTGCAGGAAATCAAAGCGCAGCAGTTTGATGGAATGATTAGTTTCTTTTCTAATACCCATAATGGAAAACTTGCTTGGAAAAGTGGGATTAAATATCGCCTTGCACCTGCGACTAAATGGGTTCAAATTCTCTATAATCACCGCTTAACACAACGCCGTTCTCGTTCTGAAAAATCGGAGGCTGAATACAATCAAGATTTAGTCCGCGCTTTTTTGCAAAAGCATAATATGCCAATTGTTGAACCTAAACCGCCTTATTTAACTTTCGAGAAAAGTGCGGTAGAAAATCAACGAATTTTATTGCAAGAGAGTTTAGGGCTTTCTGCGAATAAAAAATGGATCTTTGTGCATAGTGGTTCTGGCGGCTCAGCAACGAATCTTTCTTTAGCGCAATATGCGGATTTAATTAAAGGCTTATTGGCTGAATTTGATTGCAATGTTGTGCTGACAGCAGGGCCTGGCGAAAGTGAAAACGCCCATAAATTGGCAGCTCTTGTGAATGATTTATGTGTAGTTGTTTACGATAAGAATAAAGGTTTAGTGGATTTTGCTCATTCTTTGGCTTGTGCGGATTTATTTATTGCGGGATCTACAGGACCATTGCATTTGAGCAGCGCGTTTAATATTCCGACTATCGGATTTTATCCAAACAGCCGTTCTTCCCAGCCGAGACGTTGGAAACCGATTAATGATGTAGATAAGCATCTTGCATTTTGCCCACCCGAGGGAAAAGAGACTCAAATGAATTTAGAGTTAATTTCAATAGACAATGCGTTAGCTGAAATATCACTTTTCATACGGAATATGTGGCAAACGAGCAATAATATTTAAGAAGAATTGAACAACGCTGCCTATGCTAGTGGCGAAAAGGACAGTACCCAAGCCAACGACACCACCAAGTAAAAAACCAAGTAAACAAACCGAGATTTCAAGGCTTGAGCGTACCACGTTGATGCTTAAATGAAAACGTTGGCAAATACCAACCATTAATCCGTCTCGAGGGCCTGCGCCTAAGTGACAAGTGAGATATAAGGCAGTTCCAAAACCATAGAGTAATATACCGATCAGACAGAAGATCATTCGTGAAAAAAGTGCGGTTGGCGGCGTCAGTATTTTTGTTGTGATCCCTAGAAATAGAGCAATAATGATAATATTTAATAATGTCCCAAGCCCAAGGCGTAATTTGAGTGGTTTCCATACCAACATTACTGCGCAACTAATTAAAAAAGATGACCAGCCAATGTCAAAATTTGTCTGTATTGCTATACCTTGTGAAAGTACAGTCCAAGGTGTCGATCCTAAACCTGATAATACAATAAGCCCATCTCCAATACCTAAAATAGAAAGAGCAAAAAGTAAGATTGAAATGGTTTTATATTGCACTGTCCATAATGATGTGGCTGCCCAAGATGTGTGGGGGATAACGCGTGCTTTTTTCTTCATATTTATTACCTTTTATATTCCGTTTTATCATAAAAGGAAAGACGCAAAAACAGAAATAATTTTGTCAGTTCATTTATATCAAAAACATATTATTTATTTTGAGTAACCGTTTGCATAATGTTTATTTTCTAAAACTGTGATCTTCCTCACGTTTTCAAAATTGTCTATTTTGTTACCATTGCGTACAATACAAAACCATTTTTAAAGGGGACGTTATGTTAGCTTCACTTCAAGATATTCTCGATACGGTTAAAGCCAATAATCTGACTTATCATCAAAAATTAATGACATTAGGCAATATTGCTGAGCGTTTATTTGATCCTCGTGATTTGCTTGGCTATACCGATGAAGAATGGGGCTTTTTACAGAATCAGATGATCTGTGATTTATGTGAAGGTTACGCAATTTATCGTCCTCGCTATATCCTGCCTGATTACAATGTGTATATTCAAAAAGGCTGCGAATTTTTAGAGTTGCCGCCACCAAAAGATCTTGATGAAGCGCTTGATGGATTATTGATTCTTTACTCCCACGTGCCATCCATTACAACTTATCCTGTTTATATTGGGCGTCTTGATGTGTTGCTCGAACCGTTCATTACTGATGAAGAAAAAGATTACATCAAAATTAAACGCTTTTTAAATCATATCGACAAAACTGTGCCTGATTCATTCTGTCATGCCAATATTGGACCTTATGACACGAAAGCGGGTCGCTTGATTTTACGCGCAGTGATTGAGCTTGAAGCACCAACACCGAATATGACTATTCGTTATGACAAATCTAAAACGAGCCGTGAGTTTGCTGAACTTGCAGCAAAAGCCTGTTTGTTGGTTTCTAAACCATCTTTTGCAAACGATGCTTATTATATTTCCGATCTAGGCGAAGAATATGGTGTAGCAAGTTGCTATAACGCACTGCCTGAATGTGGCGGCGCTTACACATTAACGCGTTTACGTTTAGGTACGATTGCTCGCGCCTGTAAAAGTGTGGATGAAATGGTAAATAAATTATTACCACGAGTGGCGAAATGTGCTCTTTCAACCATGGATAAACGACACAAATTTGTCGTGGAAGAAAGTAATTTCTTTAACAGTTCATTCCTCGAAAAAGAAGGCTTTATCAAACGTACTAATTTTACGGGGATGTTCGCAATTGTGGGCTTGGCTGATGCTACAAATCACTTATTACAATGTGAAGGCTTAAATGAAACCTTTGGTAAGAGCGTTCGTGGCGATGAAATTGCGACAGCGATTATGGATAAATTGAAAGAAATTACTGATGCGCACGAAGGAGTTTATGCAGAACGCACTGGCAATCGTTATTTATTACATGCGCAAGTGGGCGCAAGCAACCACGAAGAAGACAAACGCAACGCACCGGCTCATCGTATTCGTGTAGGCGAAGAACCGACTTTACTTGCGCATTTGAAACAGTCTGCACCGTTCCATAAATATTTCCCATCTGGTACAGGGGATTTATTCGCCTTTGATCAAACCTATGTAGATCACTGCGATGCGGTGGTAGATATTATTGATGGTGCATTTTCCTTAGGTTATCGCTACATTACCACCTATTTGAAAAATACAGATTTAATTCGTGTTACAGGTTATTTAGTGAAGAAAAGCGAAGTTGAAAAATATCGCAAAGGCGAAGTCGCATTACGCGATACAACTTGGTATGGCTCGGGTACGGATGAATGTGCCAACGTGTTTGATCGCCAATTACGCGATGAAAAAGATGTCACTGCTGAAAAATAATTGAAAAAATGACCGCACTTTCTGAGATTTTTGTGCCGTTGCATCGGATTATTCCGTTTTCAAATGTAGAAGGGCAAGGCAATCGTACCAGTATTTTTTTACAAGGCTGTAAACTAAATTGCTTGTATTGCCATAATCCAGAAACCATTCCACGTTATACGGAAAGTGCAAAATTAGTCAGTTTACAGTACTTATATGATCAAGTGATGGAAGCTACTCCCTTTATTCGAGGTGTAACGGTTTCTGGTGGAGAACCCACTATTCATCACAAAAAACTTGGGCCACTCTTTAAGGCTTTACGTTCAAAAGGATTGACTTGTTATTTGGATAGTAGTGGCTTTTTTGAATTTGATCGCATTCGTTCGTTAATTGATGTTACTGACAAATTTTTATTCGATCTGAAAGGAGAGGGGGTTGGCTTGCAAACACTTTGTTTCGATCGGAAAAATCAAGCAGGAATCGTACCACAGCAAGTGATGCCAGAACGTTTACATATAAAAAACGACAAACTGGAGCGGAATTTGCAAAATTTAGCTACCTTATTGCCATTAAATAAAGTGGAAGAAGTGCGGTTGGTTTTTTTAAAGCATTTTTTTGATGCGGAACATTTAGTGAGCAAAGCTGCTCAACTACTACGAAATTATCCAGACGTGGCATTAAAAATTATCCGTGTGCATAGTAAAGGTGCGCGTGATGAATCAGGGTTATCAGCATATATTCCAAGTGTGGAAGAAACTAATGCCCTAGCTGCTTATGCACGTCAATGTGGAATTAACAAGGTTTTGACTATTTTATAGACGTTTACAAAAAGTGCGGTGAAAATTCGCCGACTTTTCATAAGAAAACAAGTAGAATAAGCCGAATTTTATTAACTTAACTAATCTAGGGGAATCAAAAATGAGTGTGTTAAGCAGCATTTTGGGAATGGTCGTATTAATCGCTATTGCCGTGTTACTGTCCAATAATCGTAAAGCGATTAGTATTCGAACCGTAATGGGGGCGTTAGCAATCCAAGTAGGATTTGCCGCCCTTATTTTATATGTGCCAGCAGGTAAACAGGCGTTGGGTGCCGCTGCGGATATGGTATCTAACGTTATTGCCTATGGTAACGACGGGATTAATTTCGTTTTCGGCGGATTAGCAGATCCAAGTAAACCATCAGGTTTCATTTTTGCAGTGAAAGTATTACCGATTGTCGTGTTCTTCTCTGGCTTAATTTCTGTGCTTTACTATCTCGGCATTATGCAAGTCGTGATTAAAGTATTAGGTGGTGCATTGCAAAAAGCATTGGGTACGTCAAAAGCAGAATCAATGTCAGCGGCGGCGAATATTTTCGTTGGTCAAACTGAAGCTCCATTGGTTGTTCGCCCTTACATTAAAAATATGACCCAATCTGAATTATTTGCCATTATGGTGGGCGGTACAGCCTCTATCGCGGGTTCAGTAATGGCGGGTTACGCAGGAATGGGCGTGCCATTGACATACTTAATCGCAGCATCATTTATGGCAGCACCAGCAGGTTTATTATTTGCGAAATTAATGTTCCCACAAACTGAACAATTCACAGATAAACAACCAGAAGACAATGATTCAGAAAAACCAACTAACGTACTTGAAGCAATGGCGGGCGGTGCGAGTGCAGGTATGCAACTTGCATTAAACGTAGGTGCAATGTTAATCGCATTTGTTGGTTTAATTGCATTAATTAATGGTATTTTAAGTGGCGTTGGTGGCTGGTTTGGCTATGGCGACTTAACGTTACAATCTATCTTTGGTTTAATTTTCAAGCCATTAGCATACTTAATCGGTGTAACAGATGGTGCTGAAGCAGGTATTGCAGGACAAATGATCGGGATGAAATTAGCGGTTAATGAATTTGTGGGTTATCTTGAATTTGCAAAATACTTACAACCAGATTCTGCGATTGTATTAACTGAAAAAACTAAAGCGATTATTACTTTCGCGCTTTGTGGTTTTGCTAACTTCAGCTCAATTGCAATCTTAATTGGTGGTTTAGGTGGTATGGCACCAAGCCGTCGTAGTGATGTTGCTCGTTTAGGTATCAAAGCCGTTATCGCTGGTACTCTCGCTAACTTAATGAGTGCAACTATTGCTGGTTTATTTATCGGCTTAGGTGCTGCAGCACTTTAATTTATCTTAATCAATTAAAAAGTGCGGTAAAAATGACCGCACTTTATTCATTTTTATTCATTATCAAAAATTAAGGAAAAATTATGACTCCACATATTAACGCGCCTGAAGGTGCATTTGCTGATGTTGTTTTAATGCCTGGCGATCCACTTCGTGCAAAATACATTGCGGAAACCTTTTTACAAGATGTAGTTGAAGTAACGAATGTTCGTAATATGCTTGGTTTTACTGGAACTTACAAAGGTCGTAAAATTTCTATTATGGGACACGGTATGGGGATCCCATCTTGCTCTATTTACGCGAAAGAATTAATCACTGAATATGGCGTGAAAAAAATCATCCGTGTAGGGTCTTGTGGTGCTGTTCGTATGGACGTAAAAGTGCGCGATGTGATTATCGGTTTAGGTGCATGTACTGATTCGAAAGTAAACCGTATTCGTTTCAAAGATAACGACTTTGCAGCTATTGCCGACTTCGATATGGCACAAGCCGCTGTTCAAGCTGCAAAAGAAAAAGGCAAAGCCGTTCGTGTCGGTAACCTATTCTCCGCTGATTTATTCTATACACCTGATGTTGAAATGTTCGATGTAATGGAAAAATACGGCATCTTAGGCGTGGAAATGGAAGCTGCTGGAATTTATGGTGTGGCTGCAGAATATGGTGTGAAAGCATTAACGATTTGTACTGTGTCTGACCATATTCGTACACATGAACAAACCACAGCAGAAGAACGTCAATTAACATTCAATGATATGATTGAAATTGCATTGGATTCAGTATTAATTGGTGATGCACAATAATATCTTCTAGCAGATTTAAGAAGTGCTTGAAAAACAACCGCACTTTTTATATAATCCGTGCCCATTATGAGCCGTTCGCGACTCATATTTTTGTGTGGTGCAATGAATTTTGCACTAAAAATTATCGGGGAGCTATTTAATAGCGTTATTACCCAATTAGAGGAAAACTAAAATGGCAAAAAAAGTCCAAGCCTACGTTAAGTTGCAAGTTGCAGCTGGTATGGCAAACCCATCACCACCAGTTGGTCCTGCATTAGGTCAACAAGGTGTGAACATCATGGAATTCTGTAAAGCATTCAACGCTCGTACTGAGAGCTTAGAAAAAGGTTTACCAATTCCAGTTGTTATCACTGTATATGCAGACCGTTCATTTACTTTCGTCACTAAAACTCCACCAGCAGCAGTATTATTGAAAAAAGCTGCAGGTATCAAATCTGGTTCTGGTAAACCGAACAAAGATAAAGTGGGTAAAGTAACTTTAGATCAAGTTCGTCAAATCGCTGAAACTAAAGCAGCAGATATGACTGGTGCGACTATCGAAACGAAAATGAAATCAATCGCTGGTACTGCTCGTTCAATGGGCTTAGTGGTGGAGGAATAATACGATGGCTAAATTGACTAAAAAAATGAAAGCAATCAAAGCTGGCGTAGATTCTACTAAAGCATACGAAATTAACGAAGCAATCGCGGTATTAAAACAATTCGCAACGGCTAAATTCGTTGAAAGTGTTGATGTTGCAGTAAACTTAGGTATCGATCCTCGTAAATCTGACCAAAACGTTCGTGGTGCAACAGTATTACCACACGGTACTGGTCGTGAAGTACGTGTAGCTGTGTTCACTCAAGGTGCTAACGCAGATGCAGCTAAAGAAGCTGGTGCTGATTTAGTGGGTATGGAAGATTTAGCAGAGCAAATCAAAAAAGGCGAAATGAACTTTGATGTTGTTATCGCTTCTCCTGATGCAATGCGTGTTGTTGGTCAATTAGGTCAAGTATTAGGCCCACGTGGTTTAATGCCAAACCCTAAAGTTGGTACTGTAACACCAAACGTTGCTGAAGCAGTTAAAAATGCTAAATCTGGTCAGATCCGTTATCGTAATGATAAAAACGGTATTATCCACACCACTATCGGTAAAGCAAACTTCTCTGAAGTTCAATTAAAAGAAAATCTTCAAGCATTATTGGCTGCTTTAAATAAAGCAAAACCAACTACTGCTAAAGGTATTTTCATCAAGAAAGTAAGCATCTCTACCACTATGGGTGCAGGTGTTGCTGTTGATCAAACTTCTTTATAATTTAAAGAATTGATAGATTTTAAACCGCACTTTTTGAAAGTGCGGTTTTTTTGTTTCATAAAATTTCTATATAAGTTTTAAACTTGACGAGAAAGCTGCATTCATTTAAAATTTACCGCCTTGAAATTAGCAAAGATTTAGATTGATTTTTAATCAATTTTGACCTTTTATTGCTTAATTTAACCGTGTTTTTGATAGAAAGCACATCCACACAATGACAAATTCACCGTTATTTGTCGTTGTTTTGCTCAAGTTGTCGTTCTATGTAATTTGAGTTGTCACCCCACTATAGAAGTAAGGTTCAGAGTGCGGTCATTTTAACGGTCATTCACGTCACAGTTAGTTTGTGGCTAGGTCACTGAACAGTTAGCAGAGGAAAACCAATGGGTTACTCCTATTCTGAAAAAAAACGAATTCGTAAAGATTTCGGTAAACGTCCGCAAGTTTTAAATGTTCCTTATTTATTAACCATTCAGTTGGATTCTTTTGATAAATTTATTCAAAAAGATCCTGAAGGTCAGCAAGGTTTAGAAGCGGCATTCCGTTCTGTATTTCCTATTGTAAGCAATAATGGCTATACAGAATTACAATATGTAGATTATCGTTTAGAAGAGCCAGAGTTTGATGTACGTGAGTGCCAAATTCGTGGCTCAACTTATGCAGCAGGCTTACGTGTAAAATTACGTTTAGTGAGCTACGATAAAGAATCTTCTTCACGCGCAGTTAAAGATATTAAAGAAAATGAAGTTTATATGGGGGAAATCCCATTAATGACTGATAACGGTACTTTTGTAATTAATGGTACCGAGCGTGTTATCGTTTCACAATTACACCGTAGTCCAGGTGTATTCTTTGATTCTGACAAAGGTAAAACCCATTCTTCAGGTAAAGTGCTTTATAACGCACGCATTATTCCTTACCGTGGTTCTTGGTTAGATTTTGAATTCGATCCAAAAGATAACTTATTTGCGCGCATTGACCGTCGCCGTAAATTACCGGCAACAATTATTCTTCGTGCATTAGGCTATACCACTGAAGAAATCTTAAACTTATTCTTTGATAAAATTACCTTTGAAATCGCTGGCGATAAATTGTTAATGACTTTAGTGCCAGAACGTTTACGTGGTGAAACGGCTTCTTTTGATATTGAAGCAAATGGCAAAGTGTATGTTGAACGTGGTCGTCGCATCACTGCTCGTCACATTAAAGCATTAGAAAAAGATAATATCTCACAAGTGGTTGTGCCTTCTGAATATATTTTAGGTAAAGTTGCGTCGAAAGATTATGTTGATTTAGAGTCTGGCGAAATTATTTGTCCTGCAAATGGCGAAATTTCGTTAGAAACCCTCGCAAAATTAGCACAAGCTGGTTACACCACGATCGAAACTTTATTTACTAATGATTTAGATTACGGTCCATATATTTCTGAAACGCTACGTGTCGATCCAACTTATGACAAAACCAGTGCGCTTTACGAAATTTATCGTATGATGCGTCCGGGCGAGCCACCAACACCAGAATCTTCAGAAGCGTTATTCAATAATTTATTCTTCTCTGCAGAACGTTATGATTTATCTACAGTAGGTCGTATGAAGTTCAACCGTTCTTTAGCTTTTCCAGAAGGGGAAGGTGCTGGTATTTTAAGCAATGAAGATATTATTGCGGTAATGCGTAAATTGATCGACATCCGTAATGGTCGTGGCGAAGTAGACGATATTGACCATTTGGGTAACCGTCGTATCCGTAGCGTGGGCGAAATGGCTGAAAACCAATTCCGTATCGGTTTAGTGCGTGTTGAAAGAGCGGTCAAAGAACGTCTATCTTTAGGCGATTTAGATGCGATCACGCCACAAGACTTAATTAACCCGAAACCGATTTCTGCGGCAGTAAAAGAATTCTTTGGTTCTTCACAGCTTTCGCAATTTATGGATCAAAACAACCCATTGTCAGAAGTGACACACAAACGTCGTATTTCTGCATTAGGTCCGGGCGGTTTAACGCGTGAGCGTGCAGGCTTTGAAGTGCGTGACGTACATAATACTCACTATGGTCGTTTATGTCCGATTGAAACCCCTGAAGGTCCAAACATCGGTTTGATCAACTCACTTTCTGCTTTTGCACGTACTAATGATTATGGTTTCTTAGAAACACCATATCGTAAAGTGGTTGATGGTCAAGTTACTGAAGAAATTGAATACTTATCTGTAATTGATGAAGCAAACTACATCATTGCACAGGCAAACTCAAACTTAGACGAAAATAACCGTTTTACTGATGCTTTCGTTACTGCTCGTGGTGAACGTGGTGAATCTGGTTTATATAAACCTGAAGATATTCACTATATGGATGTTTCGACACAACAAGTGGTATCTGTTGCGGCTGCATTAATTCCATTCCTTGAGCATGACGATGCGAACCGTGCGTTGATGGGTGCGAACATGCAACGTCAAGCAGTTCCAACATTACGTGCGGATAAACCATTAGTTGGTACAGGTATGGAAAAACCAATCGCACTTGACTCAGGTGTTGCGGTTGTTGCAAAACGTGGTGGTACCGTTCAGTACGTTGATGCGTCTCGTATTGTGATTAAAGTAAATGAAGATGAAACCATTGCAGGTGAAGCTGGTATTGATATTTATAATTTAATTAAATACACCCGCTCTAACCAAAATACTTGTATTAACCAAATTCCTTGTGTGAATTTAGGCGATCCAATTAATCGTGGCGAAGTATTAGCAGATGGTCCTTCAACTGATTTAGGGGAACTTGCATTAGGTCAAAATATTCGCGTGGCGTTCATGCCTTGGAACGGCTATAACTTCGAAGACTCAATGTTAGTTTCTGAACGTGTTGTTCAACAAGACCGTTTCACTACGATCCATATTCAAGAATTATCTTGTGTTGCGCGTGATACTAAGTTAGGTGCAGAAGAAATTACTGCGGATATTCCAAACGTAGGTGAATCAGCGTTAAGCAAACTTGATGAATCTGGTATCGTTTATGTCGGTGCTGAGGTTAAAGGTGGCGACATCTTAGTAGGTAAAGTAACCCCTAAAGGCGAAACTCAATTAACCCCAGAAGAAAAATTGTTACGTGCAATCTTTGGGGAAAAAGCTTCCGATGTGAAAGATTCTTCATTACGCGTGCCAAATGGTACATCAGGTACGGTTATTGATGTTCAAGTCTTCACTCGTGATGGCGTAGAAAAAGATAAACGTGCATTAGAAATCGAAGAAATGCAACTTCGTGAAGCGAAAAAAGATTTAACTGAAGAGTTAGAGATTTTAGAAGCTGGTTTATTTGCTCGTGTGCGTAATCTTCTTATTTCTAGTGGTGCGGATGCAGCACAATTAGATAAAGTAGATCGCACTAAATGGTTAGAACAAACCATTGCAGATGAAGAAAAACAAAACCAATTAGAACAGCTTGCTGAGCAATACGAAGAACTTCGTAAAGAGTTTGAACATAAACTTGAAGTGAAACGTAAGAAAATCATTAAAGGCGATGATCTTGCACCGGGCGTATTAAAAGTTGTGAAAGTTTACCTTGCAGTGAAACGTCAAATCCAGCCGGGGGATAAAATGGCGGGTCGTCACGGTAACAAAGGTGTTATCTCGAAAATTAACCCAGTTGAAGATATGCCATACGATGAAAATGGTCAGCCAGTTGAAATCGTATTAAACCCACTGGGCGTACCGTCTCGTATGAACATCGGTCAGATCCTTGAAACTCACTTAGGTTTAGCTGCAAAAGGTATTGGTGATCAAATCAATGCAATGCTTAAACAAAAACAAGAAGTGGAAAAATTACGTAGCTATATCCAAAAAGCATACGATTTATTAGGTAATGGTTCACAAAAAGTGGATTTAAGCACTTTTACTGATGAAGAAGTATTGCGTTTAGCGGGAAATTTACGTAAGGGCTTACCAGTTGCAACGCCAGTGTTCGATGGTGCAGACGAAGCGGAAATCAAAGAGCTATTAAAACTTGGTGGATTACCAACTTCAGGTCAAATAACCCTTTACGATGGTCGTACTGGCGAGAAATTTGAACGTCCAGTAACCGTGGGTTATATGTACATGCTAAAATTGAACCACTTAGTTGATGATAAAATGCACGCTCGTTCAACAGGTTCTTATAGCCTTGTTACACAACAGCCACTGGGTGGTAAAGCACAATTTGGTGGTCAGCGTTTCGGTGAGATGGAGGTATGGGCACTTGAAGCATATGGTGCAGCCTACACCTTACAAGAAATGCTAACTGTGAAATCCGATGATGTGAATGGTCGTACGAAGATGTATAAAAATATCGTAAGTGGCAACCAACATATGGAGCCAGGCACACCGGAATCTTTCAACGTAATTATGAAAGAAATCCGCTCACTTGGTTTAAATATCGAGTTAGACGAAGAGTAATTTCATTCTTGCCTTCCCCTGCTTGTGGGGGAAGGTGCCCGAAGGGCGGAAGGGGGAAATTCCCCCCTCAGCCTGCGGCAGCTCCCCCCGTAAACAGGGGGAGCGAAGAGAAAAAATGACGAAACAATAAATCGCCGAAGTGCGGTCAAAATTCTCCGAAATTTTTAACCGCACTTTAAACCTTTAACTCCGACAGGAGAACATTTGTGAAAGACTTAGTTAAGTTTTTAAAAGCACAATCAAAAACCAGTGAAGATTTTGATGTGATTAAAATTGGGTTAGCTTCCCCAGATATGATCCGTTCTTGGTCATTTGGTGAAGTGAAGAAACCTGAAACCATTAACTACCGTACGTTCAAACCTGAACGTGATGGTCTTTTCTGTGCGCGTATCTTCGGGCCTGTAAAAGATTACGAATGTTTATGTGGTAAATATAAACGTTTAAAACACCGTGGTGTGATTTGTGAAAAATGTGGTGTTGAAGTCACTCAAACTAAAGTTCGTCGTGAACGTATGGGTCATATTGAACTTGCATCGCCAGTTGCACATATTTGGTTCTTAAAATCATTGCCGTCTCGTATCGGTTTACTTTTAGATATGCCATTGCGCGACATCGAACGTGTACTTTATTTTGAAATGTACATCGTGACCGAACCAGGTATGACGGACTTAGAGCGCGGTCAATTATTAACAGAAGAACAATACCTTGACGCTGAAGATCGCTGGCAAGATGAATTTGAAGCGAAAATGGGTGCCGAAGCGATTCAAGATCTCTTAAAAGGTATGGATCTTGAAGCTGAATGTGAAAAATTACGTGAAGAATTACAAGAAACTAACTCTGAAACTAAACGTAAAAAAATCACTAAACGCTTAAAATTATTAGAAGCATTTGTTCAATCTGGTAATAAACCAGAATGGATGGTGATGACGGTATTGCCAGTTCTTCCACCAGATTTACGCCCATTAGTACCACTTGATGGCGGTCGTTTTGCGACTTCAGATCTGAACGATTTATATCGTCGTGTAATCAACCGTAACAATCGTTTAAAACGTTTATTAGATTTAATTGCGCCAGATATTATTGTGCGCAACGAAAAACGTATGTTACAAGAATCTGTTGATGCCTTATTAGATAATGGTCGTCGCGGTCGTGCAATTACGGGTTCTAACCGTCGTCCATTAAAATCATTAGCGGATATGATCAAAGGTAAACAAGGTCGTTTCCGTCAAAATTTATTAGGTAAACGTGTTGATTACTCTGGTCGTTCTGTAATCACTGTTGGCCCATACTTGCACTTACACCAATGTGGTTTACCGAAGAAAATGGCATTGGAATTATTCCGTCCGTTTATCTATGCGAAATTAGAAAGCCGTGGTTATGCTACGACAATCAAAGCGGCTAAGAAAATGGTTGAGCGTGAAGAGGCGATCGTTTGGGATATTCTTGCAGAAGTTATTCGTGAACACCCAATTCTATTGAACCGTGCGCCAACACTTCACCGTTTGGGTATCCAAGCGTTTGAACCGATCTTAATCGAAGGTAAAGCGATTCAATTACACCCACTCGTTTGTGCGGCGTTTAACGCAGACTTCGATGGTGACCAAATGGCGGTACATGTTCCATTAACCCTTGAAGCGCAATTAGAAGCTCGTGCGTTGATGATGTCCACCAATAACGTGCTTTCTCCAGCAAACGGTGATCCTATTATCGTTCCATCACAAGACGTGGTATTAGGTCTTTACTATATGACCCGCGAAAAAGTGAACGGTAAAGGCGAAGGTATGTTATTGCAAGATCCTCGCGAAGCTGAAAAAGCATATCGTACAGGCGAAGCAGAATTACATTCTCGTGTGAAAGTACGTATTACTGAATATGTGAAAAATGAAGCGGGCGAATTTGATGCGAAAACCACGCTGACTGATACAACTATCGGTCGTGCAATCTTATGGATGATCGCGCCGAAAGGCATGCCTTATTCATTGTTCAACCAAACATTAGGTAAAAAAGCCATTTCTAAACTGATTAACGAAGCATATCGTCGTTTAGGTTTAAAAGAAGCGGTAATGTTTGCTGACCAAATTATGTATACCGGTTTTGCGTATGCGGCACGTTCTGGTTCATCAGTTGGTATTGATGATATGGAAATTCCAGCGAAGAAATACGAAATTATTTCTGCAGCGGAAGAAGAAGTAGCTGAGATCCAAGAACAATTCCAATCAGGTCTTGTGACGGCAGGCGAACGCTATAATAAAGTAATCGATATTTGGGCTGCCGCGAATGAGCGCGTAGCGAAAGCGATGATGGAAAACTTATCTCAAGAAGAAGTCATCAATCGTGAAGGTAATCCTGAAAAACAAGCGTCCTTTAACAGTATCTTTATGATGGCTGATTCTGGTGCGCGTGGTTCTGCAGCGCAGATTCGTCAGTTAGCAGGTATGCGTGGTTTGATGGCTCGTCCAGATGGCTCGATCATTGAAACCCCAATTACAGCAAACTTCCGTGAAGGTTTGAACGTATTACAGTACTTTATTTCAACCCACGGTGCTCGTAAAGGTTTGGCGGATACCGCATTAAAAACAGCGAACTCAGGTTACTTAACTCGTCGTTTAGTTGATGTGGCACAAGACTTAGTGATTGTAGAAGATGACTGTGGTACGCACGAAGGCTTAGTCATGACCCCATTAATTGAAGGTGGAGATGAAAAAGTGCCACTTCGTGAATTAGTATTAGGTCGTGTTGCTGCAGAAGATATTTTAAAACCGGGTGCAGAAGAAGTATTAATTCCGCGTAACACCTTATTAGATGAAAAACTCTGTGATGTGTTGGATGCAAACTCTGTAGATAGCGTAAAAGTACGTTCTGTTGTAACTTGTGATACTGACTTTGGCGTGTGTGCGAAATGTTATGGTCGTGATCTTGCGCGTGGTCATTTAATCAACCAAGGCGAAGCGGTGGGGGTTATTGCCGCTCAATCTATCGGTGAGCCGGGTACACAGCTAACAATGCGTACGTTCCATATTGGTGGTGCGGCATCTGCGGCAGCGAAAGAATCTAGTGTGCAAGTTAAAAACACTGGTACAGTGCATTTAATGAATGCAAAATTCGTGACTAACGATGAAAGCAAACTAGTATTAACTTCTCGTAACACGGAATTAACTATTACTGATGCATTTGGTCGTACTAAAGAACATTATAAAGTGCCTTATGGTGCGGTATTAAGCAAAGGTGACGGTCAAGAAGTCACTGCAGGCGAAACTATCGCAAATTGGGATCCACATACAATGCCAGTTGTCTCTGAAGTATCTGGTTTTGTGAAATTTGTAGACATTATTGATGGTTTAACTGTGACGCGTCAAACAGATGAATTAACAGGTTTATCATCAATCGTGGTTCAAGATGTGGGTGAACGTGCAACTGCGGGTAAAGATTTACGTCCAACTATTAAATTAGTTGATGCAAATGGCAACGATATTTTCTTACCTGAAACTGATGTTCTTGCACAATACTTCTTACCTGGTAAAGCAATTGTAAGTTTAGACGATGGCGCAGCAGTGAAAGTAGGGGAACCATTAGCACGTATTCCACAAGAATCTGTGGGTACTAAAGATATTACTGGTGGTCTACCGCGCGTTGCAGATTTATTTGAAGCACGTAAACCAAAAGAACCAGCTATCTTGGCTGAAATTTCTGGTATCGTGTCTTTCGGTAAAGAAACCAAAGGTAAACGCCGTTTATTAATTACTCCTGCGGAAGGCGAAACTTACGAAGAAATGATTCCAAAATGGCGTCAGCTTAACGTATTTGAAGGCGAAATGGTACAACGTGGCGATGTAATTTCTGATGGTGCTGAAACACCACACGACATTTTACGTTTACGTGGCGTGCGTGCAGTAACTGAATACATCGTGAACGAAGTGCAAGATGTTTACCGCTTACAAGGGGTAAAAATCAACGATAAACATATCGAAGTTATCGTTCGTCAAATGTTACGTAAAGCGGTAATTACTAAAGCTTACGACTCAGAATTCCTTGAGGGAGAACAAGTCGAAGTGGCTCGCGTGAAAATTGTTAATCGCCAACGTGAAGCAGAAGGTAAACCACCAGTTGAATTTGAACGTGAATTATTGGGTATCACCAAAGCGTCTCTTGCGACTGAATCCTTCATCTCTGCCGCATCGTTCCAAGAAACTACTCGTGTTCTTACCGAAGCAGCAGTGGCAGGTAAACGTGATGAATTACGTGGCTTGAAAGAGAACGTAATAGTAGGTCGATTAATTCCTGCGGGTACAGGTTTTGCGTATCATCAAAATCGTCACAAACATCGTTTAGTTGATGATGTCGTAGCGAAATTATCTGAAGAAGATGAAGCTGCTATCGCTGATGAATTTGTTATGACTGCAGATGATGCAAGTGCGAACTTAGCTGAAATGCTTAACATGGCAGATGATGCGGAATAATTAATTCCCTGTATGAGAAAACCCGAATGAAAGTTCGGGTTTTTTATTTTTATGAAAATGGGTAGAGGTTTTATGCCAGAACAACAAGTATGTTTCTTCATAGAAATTCACAAAAATTTGAGACTTTTAGAAAAGTCTGTTGTTGATAGTTATGTTACACTTTGCTCATATTTTTCAAAATAAGGATCATACTATGAATATAACAAAGCCTTTTCCTCTTCCAACAGGATATTTCGGTATTCCTCTTGGTTTAGCAGCCTTATCTTTAGCTTGGTTTCATTTAGAAAACTTATTTCCTGCTGCGCGAATGGTAAGTGATGTTCTTGGCATTGTAGCAAGTGTGGTCTGGATTTTATTTATTTTAATGTATGCGTATAAACTTCGTTATTACTTTGAGGAAGTTCGTGCAGAGTATCATAGCCCAGTTCGTTTTTCCTTTATTGCATTGATTCCTATTACAACTATGTTGGTAGGCGATATTCTTTATCGTTGGAATCCTTTAATTGCTGAAGTTTTAATTTGGATTGGAACGATTGGTCAATTACTTTTCTCAACATTACGTGTCAGTGAATTATGGCAAGGTGGTGTATTTGAGCAAAAATCTACTCATCCTCCGTTTTATTTGCCTGCGGTAGCTGCTAATTTTACCAGCGCAAGTTCATTAGCATTACTTGGCTACCATGATTTAGCCTACTTATTCTTTGGCGCAGGAATGATTGCTTGGATTATTTTTGAACCTGTATTATTACAACATTTACGTATTTCATCTCTTGAGCCACAATTTAGAGCCACAATAGGGATTGTTTTAGCACCTGCGTTTGTGTGTGTATCTGCTTATTTATCGATCAATCACTGCGAGGTGGATACGTTAGCTAAAATCCTTTGGGGATATGGATTTTTGCAATTATTTTTCTTATTGCGATTATTCCCTTGGATTGTGGAAAAAGGACTTAACATTGGCTTATGGACATTCTCATTCGGATTAGCGTCTATGGCAAACAGTGCTACCGCTTTCTATCATGGCAATGTTTTACAAGGCGTGTCTATTTTTGCCTTTGTTTTCTCAAATGTAATGATTGGCTTATTGGTTTTAATGACAATATATAAATTAACTAAAGGGCAGTTTTTCCTAAAATAAGGCATTTAAATTAACTAAGGCAGGGATTCCCTGCCTTATTTACATATTACATCTATTTGTCTTTTTCTATTTCAATCACTTCTACACAATTTACCGTACCCGCTTTAATTCGCCATTTCACATTAAATTCGTACAAACTTGTTCCATAAATACGATCACTCGGTTTACCTTGTTGATAGGCTGGGCGAGGATCTTGCTCTAGCACTTGGCGAATAAAACGACTTAAGTGCGGTCGTTTTTCTTCTCGTTTTTTTACCGCACTTTTGGCTTGCTCGGTAAATTCAACAGTCAGTTTTACTGGTGGTTTTTCTTGAGCAAAGCTCGATTGTGCATTTGGCTCACTATCCGCATAGGCAATATAGGGTTTGATATCGAAAATGGGCGTGCCATCCACTAAATCCACCGCACCTAAATGGAGAAAAATGTTACCGTTGATGCATTCTACTTGACGTAATTCGACTTTGGATAAACCAAGAGGATTTGGGCGGTGCGTTGCGCGTGAAGCAAACACTCCAATTCGTTGATTACCGCCTAACCGAGGAGGGCGTACGGTGGGTTGCCATTTCCCTTGTTGGATTTGGTCGAATTGAAAAATTAACCAAAGATGACTGAATTGTTCTAATCCTCTCACGGCTTCAGGCGAATTATAAGGCGGTAAGAGTTCTACAATGCCTACTCCGTCTTCAACTAACTTAGGTTGGCGTGGTACGGAGAATTTTTCTTTATAAGGCGTGTGGATAATGGCGATAGGCGATAAGGTTAAATCATTCATAAATTGGGTGTCTTAGTGTAGAATACGCGGCTTATTGTAATCAAAAGTGCGGTCAAAAAAAATGATAAATGAAAAATTGAAAATGTGGTGGGAAACGGCTCGACCGAAAACTTTGCCCTTAGCGTTGGCATCGATTTTCACGGGTTCGGCATTAGGTTATTGGGCGAATCCACAAGGTTTTAATGGGCTTGTAATGGTGCTTTGTTTACTCACGACAATTTTATTGCAGGTGCTTTCTAATTTTGCCAATGATTATGGGGATCATCAAAAAGGTTCAGATACTGAAGAACGTATTGGGCCATTACGTGGCATTCAAAAAGGCGCAATTTCAGCAAAAGAACTGAAATGGGGATTAATTCTAATGGTGATGGCAAGTTTTCTTTCAGGAAGTTTCTTGATTGGAATCGCTTATGAAAATCTCTCAGATTTATTCGCTTTCGCTGGGCTTGGAATTTTAGCTATTGTTGCTGCCATTACTTACACTGTTGGGGCAAAACCTTATGGCTATATGGGATTAGGCGATATTTCTGTATTAGTATTTTTTGGTTTGCTTGGCGTTGGCGGCACTTATTATTTGCAAACTCACAGTATTGCTAGCCACATTATTTTGCCTGCTATTGGTTCTGGCTTATTGGCAAGTGCGGTATTAAATATCAATAATTTACGTGATATTGAACAGGATGCGAAAGCTAGCAAAAATACCCTAGCCGTTCGTTTAGGTGCATATAAAGGGCGTGTTTATCATTGTATTTTATTAAGTGTGGCGGCTCTATGTTATTTGGCATTTGCGGTGGCAACGGCCACGGCCACTTCTTGGACAAATTATTTATTTGTATTAGCAATGCCATTGTTAGCTAAACACGCGATCTTTGTTTATCGTAGTCAGCAGCCAAGTGAATTGCGTCCAATGTTGGCTCAAATGTCTATGATTTCGTTATTAATCAATATCTTGTTTAGTTTAGGCTTGCTTATCGGCTAAATCGGCATATACTAAAGCAAACAAAATTTCAACAATCGATAGGGGAAAGTTATGTTTATTGATACTTCAGAACTTTGCGATCTTTATGCAGAACAAGTGGATGTCGTGGAGCCAATTTTTTCAAGCTTTGGTGGCGTAAGTCATTTTTACGGTAAAGTCACTACAGTAAAATGCTTTGAAAGTAATGGATTAATTGCTGAAGTATTAGAAGAAAACGGCGAAGGTCGAGTGCTTGTCATTGATGGCGGTGGTGCGGTACGCCGTGGTTTGATTGATGCAGAATTGGCTCAACTTGCCGTTGATAATGGTTGGGAAGGCATTATTGTATATGGTGCAGTACGCCAAATTCAGCAATTAGAAAACCTCGATATTGGTATTCATGCCCTTGCGCCAATTCCAGTCAGTGCAGATGAAAGCAGTGCTGGCGAGAGTGATATTCCAGTGAATTTTGGTGGCGTAACCTTTTTCCCAGAAGATTATATTTACGCAGATCTGACAGGAATTATACTTTCGCAAGAGCCTCTAGATTTAGAAGATTAATTTCTACTTGATTAACATCTTAGTATTTTATTTAAGCTTTCCTATTCTAAACGGCGTATCATACTAAAAAATTAAATTGTAACTATATGATATATAAAACCCCGTTCAATTTGAACGGGGTTAAAAGTGCGGTAAATTTTTAATGTGTTTTATGGCTTGTGCTATACAAAATTTTGTCCGTATAAGCTAAAGCAATTGCCGACACTAAAAAGCCCAAGTGCAACAATAATTGCCACATCATCGTTTTTTCTGGCATATTGCTTGCATTCACAAAAGTTTGCAACATATGGATAGATGAAATGCCGATAATAGACATAGAAAGTTTAACTTTCAACACGGTGGCATTTACGTGGCTCATCCATTCAGGTTGATCGGGGTGATTACGTGTACGCAATTTAGATACAAAGATTTCATAGCCACCGATAGTCACCATCACAAGTAAGTTGGCGATCATCACGACATCAATCAAATTCAACACGCCTAACATAATTGTGTTGGAATCCATATCATTTACATTAATCACTAACTCCCATAATCCTTTGATAAATTTATAAGAGTAGATTGCAAGGGTGACAATCAAGCCCAAATAAATCGGCACTTGCAACCAGCGACTAGCAAAAATTATTTTCGCGATAATATTCGATTGTTCGTTATATTTCGCATAAGGATCAACAGGTTTGTTTTCTTTCATAAGATTTTATTCCTAAATTAAACAGTGGGTTAAATAAACAAAAAAACCGCAAGAAAATAGCAGTTTTTTTGAAAATAGCAATAAGGAAATTGAGTTATTCTAATTTTATTTGAAACTGTAAATAGACTCTCTTAACACACAAGTCGGTTCTAACACCAAAGTGAGGTAATTTTCATTAGGATTTTTAATTCGTTGCAATAGTGTTTCAACAGCGAGTTTGCCAAGTTCAGCTTTCGGTTGGCAAATGGTGGAGAGAGGAGGCGAGAGATAACGAGCCAATTCAATGTCATCATAGCCCATAATTGAAAGATCTTGCGGAATACGTAAGCCTTGTTGCTGAATAGCTTGGTATGCACCGACAGCAATGGTGTCACTACAACAAAAAACTGCTGTTGGACGTGAAGATTGAGTAAGTAAAGATTGTATGCCAAGTACACCGCCTTCAAAGTCAAAATGACTTTCGACAATCCAATGAGGATTTAACGCAATTTTTGCTTCCGACAGCGCATTTTTATAACCTTGCAAACGATTTTGTGCGACAGATTTTTTGAGATTTCCCGTAATAATGCCAATTTTACGATGTCCTGCATCAATTAATGCTTTTGTCGCCAAATAGCCACCAAGTGCTGAATTTTCGAGTATTTTATCTGCATTTAACTCAGTAAACCACCAGTCCATCACAACCAGTGGCAGCGAAATGGCTAACTCTATATCAGCCTGAAAACGGCTATCACCACACATCAAAAGCAAACCATCCACTTGTTTGTGCATTAGAGTTTGCAGATTTTGTTGTAGGCGTTTGGCATCTCCACCCGTTGTAGCAATAATAAGATTATATTGATTTTTCTGACAATATTGCTCCACGCCAGCCATCACTTCCGCAAAGAAGGGATTATTTGTTGCGGTGACAAGTAGCCCGATAGTTTTGGTTTCGCGCACCTTAAGGCTTCGTGCAACAGCTGAAGGGGTGTAATTCAGTTCAGCGACAATACGCATCACTTTCTCACGAATTTCATCGCTAACAAAACGCGATCCATTAATGACATGTGAAACTGTAGAAGTCGAAACTTGCGCCAGTCGTGCAATATCTTTCATTGTCGCCATAAAAACACCCTAAAAATTCACCGCACTTTAAGCGTGTTCAAGAAATTCCAAAGTTTCTTGACGCGTTGGAATAGAGGATTGAGCCCCTTTTTTCGTCACACTAATCGCAGCGGCAGCTTGACCAAAACGAATGGCTTCATCAAAGGATTTTTCTTCCAATAAAGCCGTAACAAAACCGCCATTAAATGTATCACCAGCTGCGGTAGTATCTATTGCTTGCACACAAAAGCCCTTAATGATGCGGCTTTTACCTTTTCGACTGACAAACACACCTTTCGCGCCAAGGGTAATCATTACGGTTTCAATGCCTTTATCGTGAAAAACACTCGCAGCTTTCACCGCACTTTGCTCGTCGGCTACCGCTACCCCCGTCAGGATTTCAGCTTCTGTTTCATTTGGTGTAATAATATCAATCAAACTCAATAATTCGTCCGATAAAATCTGCGCTGGAGCAGGATTTAGCACAACCTTAACACCATTTTTCTTAGCGATTTGAGCAGCCAGCTCCACACCAGAAAGTGGGGTTTCTAATTGCATTAACAAGCAATCCGATTGTGCAATTTGCGCCTCACTTTGACGAACGACCATCTCACCCAAATGTGCATTTGCACCGCTAGCCAACACAATACTGTTCTCACTAGACTTGGCGACTTGAATAAATGCCATTCCTGTCATTTCCTGTGAAACGGTATTAATATGGGTTGTATCAATTCCTTCTTGCTCAAACGCATTTTTCATTGTTTTGCCTATGCTATCTGATCCAATGCAACTAATGAACGCTACCTTTGCACCTAAACGAGCGGCTGCCACTGCTTGATTGGCACCTTTGCCACCATAGGCAATTTGATAATTTTGACCTGTTAGCGTTTCACCGGGTTTAGCAAAGTAAGGCACAGAAATAACGTGATCAGCATTGATACTACCGAGAACCGTGAGGGTTTTTTTCATTATTTTATCCTGTATTGTTATATTTTTTCTTTCTACACAATGGGACAAATATAATTTGCCCCATAATGTGATATAACGAGCTTATTTAGTAGATAGATTATTCACTTATTACTTTCAAATCTACTGGAATTTTCGCTTCAACTTTTTCGCCCTTTAAGATTTTATCAGCGGTAACAACACCTAATGAACCAATAAGCTCGGGTTGTTGTGCGATAGTTGCTGCCATTTTGCCACTTTTTACCGCTTTAACACCATCATCGGTACCATCAAAACCTACGATAAGGACTTTTTTATTTGCGGCTTTCACCGCACGTAATGCACCTAATGCCATTTCATCATTTTGCGCAAAAATTGCTTGAACATCACCTTTAGATGCCAACAAATTTTCCGTTACATTCAAACCTTTTGTTCGATCAAAATCTGCTGGCTGACTGGCAAGCACATTGAATTTATGAGCATCAATAGCTTGTTTGAAACCCTCACCTCGTTCGCGTGCCGCAGATGTTCCTGCAATACCTTCAAGTTGAATCACCTTGGCATTATCGCCTAATTTCTGTGCGATAAAATCACCTGCCATTTTACCACCTGCGATATTGTCAGATGCAATATGGCTCACTACGTTTCCTTTAGCTGCGCCACGATCTAATGTAATTACTGGAATATGCTTACGGTTTGCAATCGCCACTGCGTTGCCAACTGCTTCAGAATCAGTTGGATTGATCAATAATATTTTTGCACCACGCACAGTTAAATCTTCGACATTAGCTAATTCTTTAGCAGGGTCATTTTGTGAATCAAGCACCACTAACTTATAACCTAATTCATCCGCTTTTTTCTGTGCGCCATCTTTTAACGTTACAAAAAATGGGTTATCTAATGTAGATACTGCCAAAGCGATTGTGTCTTGTGCAGAAGCAGAGCCAGAAACAGCCAAACCTAATAATACAGCAGAAGTAAGTGCGGTTAGTTTTTTCATAGTTTCTCCTTAAAGTGAGTTACAGTTTTTTTGTACCAAGATAGTTATCGGCTAAAACAGCAACCAAAATAACCAACGCTTTTGCTATCATTTGATAGTAAGATGAAATATCTAATAAATTTAATGCATTGTTTAAAAATCCGATGATTAATGCACCGATGAGAGTTCCCATTACACGACCTTTCCCCCCCATCAAACTGGTTCCACCGACTACCACGGCGGCAATTGCATCTAATTCATAAGATACGCCAGCAGTGGGTTGAGCGGAAGATAAACGTGAAGTTACAATTAAACCCGCCAGCGCAGAAAGAAATCCACTCACCGCAAAAACAAATACTTTGATTTTATTGACGTTAATACCAGAAAGTTGGGTCGCTGCCTCATTTCCACCTAAAGCATAAATATAGCGACCGATTGGTGTGTGTTTTAAAATATACCAAGCAACCGCAAACACGATACTCATAATCCAAATTGGTACTGGGATACCTAAAACATAGCCTGTACCAATGCTAGCAAATAGATCAGCATTATCCGAAAAACCTGTCGTAATAGGACGACCATCTGTATAAACCATTGTTATACCACGCAGTAAGGTCATGGTAACCAAGGTAGCAATAAAAGCCTGAACTTTCCCTTTTGCCACAATTACACCACTTATGCCACCAAGAAGTGTTCCAATCAATAAAACCACAGGAATGACTAAAAAAATAGGCAATTCGATACTCACCATTGAAGCGGCGATTGCACCTGTCAATGCCAATACAGATCCAACAGAAAGATCTATACCTGCAATTAAAATAACGAAAGTCATACCCACTGCAATAATCGCATTAACCGAAGTTTGGCGTAAAATATTCAAAATATTATCTACGCTAAAAAAATCAGGATTAATCATTGATACAATCGCGATAAGAATAATCAACGCAATAAAAGAACGCTGTTCAATCAAAAATCTTCCTATTTGAAAATTAGATGTTTCATTTTTCATCATACTTACCTACTCTTATTTACCAATAGCTGCTGCTAATAATTTTTCTTGAGTTGCGTCTTTGCGAGAAAATTCTGCACTAATTTTACCTTCACGCATTACCAACACTCTATCGCTCATACCAAGCACTTCTGGCATATCAGATGAGATCATTAAAATACTCAAGCCCTCTTTCTTAAATTCGTTAATCAACTGATAAATTTCTTTCTTCGCGCCAACATCTACGCCACGAGTTGGTTCATCTAAAATCAACACATTTGGGCGAGTCATTAATCCACGAGCAATTGCCACTTTTTGTTGATTTCCACCAGATAGCAAACCTACTTGTTGATCACGATTAGGTGTTTTAATGTTAAACATCAGAATAAAGTCATCTACTGTCATTTTTTCCGCTTGATGACGAATACTGCCTTTTTGTGAAAAATGATCGAGCGATGTGAGCGACATATTTTCTTTTACTGACATTCCTAAAACCAAGCCATCACCTTTACGATCTTCAGAAATATATACAATACCATTATCCAAACCATCTTGCGGACTGAGATTCTCAATCTCTTGATTTTTTAACCGCACTTTTCCCGCCGTTTTTGGCAAAGCACCGTAAAGTAGCTTGCCGAGTTCCGTTCTACCCGCACCCATTAAGCCCGAGACACCAACAATTTCACCGGCATGCAATTTGAAGGAAACATCATCAATACCGCTTCCGCTCACATTTTTCACATCCAATACACATTCGCCTTTTTCTTGTGATAAATGCGGATATTGTTCATCAAGACGACGACCAACCATCATTTCAATTAAATCATCTTCTGTAATTTCTGCCACAATGCGTTCACCGATAAATTGACCATCGCGTAAAACCGTCACATCATCACAAATTTGGAAAATTTCTTTTAAACGATGAGAGATATAAACAATGCCACGATTTTCTGCTTTGAGTTCACGAATCACATTGAATAGGGCTTCGGTCTCCGTATCTGTGAGCGCATCGGTTGGTTCATCCATAATGATAACTTTGGATTCAAAACTTAAGGCTTTGGCTATCTCCACCATTTGTTGCTCACCAATAGAAAGTTCAGCGCAAAGCTGTTTACTGCTGTGAGTTACCCCCAAACGCGCAAGTAGCTTGTCTGCTTCTTGGTGCATTTTCTGCCAGTTAATCGCTCCCCACGAGGTTTTAAATTCACGACCAAGGAAAATGTTTTCTGCAATCGTGAGATTACCGACCAAATTCAGTTCTTGGTGAATAATACTAATGCCAGCTTCCTGTGAGGCTTTAGGTCCATTGAAATTAACTGATCGATTAAGATACTCAATTGTGCCTGCATCTTTAGAATAAATACCAGTAAGCACCTTCATCAAAGTCGATTTACCCGCCCCATTTTCCCCCATCAATGCCATTACGCGTCCAGCGTAAACAGATAAACAGGCATTATTCAAGGCTTTCACACCTGGAAATGACTTATCAACACCACTAATTTTGAGTAAAGTTTCCATAATTTCACCCTGATTAAAATGGCACGCCAGAATATAAAATCACATTGGCATAAGGTGAACATTCGCCAGTACGAACAATAGCTTTACTTTCGAGGGTGAATTTTTTAAAAGTTTCGTGCGATACAAATTCCACTTGTATTTGATTACCCTGATGGCTTTCAAGTTGTTGAAGTTGTGTTAAAAGTGCGGTCAATATTTCTGGATTTTTTTCTTTAATTTCTTCTGCAATAACAACGCGTTCAACATACATTTCATTCGTTACTACATTCAACGTTTGTAGAAAACTTGGTACACCCGCAGTTAATGCGAGATCGATACGTTCCACACTTAACGGAATTGGAAGTCCCGCATCGCAAATCGTCAAACTTTCTGTGTGACCAACAGAAGCGATACAACGAGAAAGTTGTGCATTTAATAACATTGTTTTTTTCATATATTTCCTCTTTCCACCTTTATCGAAACGTTTCGATAAGATAAATATAAAGAACAAAAATAGAAAAACAACTAAGAAATTTCAAATTTGGGATATTGATCACAAAATTTCTAGATAGGATAAAAAATTCTCCGATCAAATTTACATTCAATCGGAGAATAAATTATTGAAGATTTTCTTGATTTAAGACATTCAATCTAGCCAAATCCAGCTGATTATTCAATAAGTCCACATCGGGCATCGTTTTATTAGCTTTTGCGGAAAGGGTTTTAAATCGTTCTACTTTGCCTACTAACCCTTGTTGGCCAACAAGTGCGGTGACGGTGCTGTTGTATTGGTTGCTGACAGTGGAAAGCGTATTGCCGAGTTTGTTTAAACGCTCTGCCACCAAACAAATTTGGTTATAGATTTCGCCCGCTTTTTCAGCAATTTCTTTGGCTTCAGCATTACCACGTTCGATACGCCAGAGGTTTGCCACGGTGCGTAAAATCGGCATTAGCGTAGTGTGAGAAACCATAATTACATTGCGTTCATAACCGTAATTAAATAAGGCAGGATCAGCTTTTAAAGCCTCAATATACGCAGGTTCCACCGCAATAAACATAAGAACAAAATTCGGACTACGCATGCCAATCAGATTGCTGTAATCTTTTTTATGCAGATCGTTAATATGGGTTTTTAATGCGGAAATATGCTCTTTGAGTAAACGCTCTCGTTCAAAATCATCCTCAGAATTCACCGCACTTTCGTAAGCCACGAGCGACATTTTGCTGTCGATAATTAAGTGTTTTTCATCAGGTAAATTCAACACAAAATCAGGGTAATTACGCCCGCCTTGTTCATCTTTAAAATGAGCTTGAGCACGGTAATGTACATTTTCTTCAAGTCCTGCCAGTTGCAATGCTCGTTCTAATTGCACTTCGCCCCAGTTGCCTAACGTTTTCTTTTCGCCTTTCAGCGCAGAAGTTAAATTACTCGCCTCTTGCGACATATTCAGACCAATTTCCAGCACTTTTTTAATTTCCGCTTCCAATCCAGCATTGCCTTTCACGGATTCGGAGTGAATTTCATTGACCCGTTTTTGGAAACCTTCAATTTGCTCACGGAAAGGCTTGAGCAAGGTTTCCAATGCCGTTTGATTTGATTGACTAAATGATCGACTTTTTTCATCCAAAATACGATTTGCTAGGTTTTGAAATTCCACACTCAACTGCAGCTTAGATTGTTCAAAGTTCTGTTGTTGTGCGGAAAAATATTTTTCTTTCTCTGTTAAGGTTGTTTGTAACCCCGTTAATTCTTGAGAAAGTGCGGTCAATTTTTCAGTCAAATTTTGTCGTTCTTGTGTGAGATGATGTATTTGTTCATCACGTTCAGTTAAACGATATTGCAGTCCTTGATTTTCAGTCTGTACTTTAATTGTTTGTTGTTCAAACTGGTTTTTAATGCTACTCAGTTCATCAAATTTACTGGCAAGCTGATTATAATCTTGAGTCGTTTTCGATAATTCTTGATGAAGATGTGTATATTTTTGCTGGCGTAGAATAAGTAATAAAATCAATATAATAACAACAGCTAACAAGCTGAAAAGTAACAAATTTTCTGACATATTTCTCTCTTAATGGAAAACACAAATTGTAGCAAAAAATATTATTTTAATTCTGCTTTAAAGTGCGGTAAATTTTTTAACTGATTTAGAATTTATATCCATACAAAATTTAATTATTTTAGTCAATTTTGATGGCAATGCTTTAGAAAAACATTGTTGTATTTTAACGGTATTTATCTAAAAACTTGTAATACCGCACACCAATCTTTGTCGCAAGATCTTTGATAATTCGACCACCATAAACAGAAGGGACTTTCAGTCCTTCAAAAATAGATAAACGTTCATCGTCACCCAAAATCGCCTCCGCTACAATTCGCCCCGCAAGACCAGTCAAAGCAACACCGTGACCAGAATAACCATGAGCAAAATAAATATGCGGAGAAATACGACCAAAATGTGGCGTTGAGTTTAAGGTCATATCAATCGGGCCAGCCCAGCCATAATCGATTTTTACATTTTCAAGTTGCGGGAATACACACAACATATTTTTCCGCATAATCGCGACCATATCTTTTTCTGAGCTAGAATCACTACCAAAAAGCAAGCGATTGTCAGCACTTAAACGATAATAGTCTAATAATAAATTGTTATCACACACCGACATGCCATTATTAATGACAGAATCAGCAACCGCTTGGCTTAACGGCTCTGTGGCGATAATAAAACTTTCCACAGGTAATATTTTACGATTAATGCCGTGATGAATAGATTTCGGGAGCGCATCAATATAAGCATTGGTGGCTAAAATAACGTCTTGAGAAATAACCGCACTTTTAGCTGTTTTAACCTCAATGCAACCATTTTTCTCAACCATATCCACGACAGGAGATTGTTCAAAAATCTGAACACCCAGATCGACACAAGCTTTCGCTAAACCTAAGCAATAATTAAGTGGATGCAAATGCCCTGAATTACTATCAAATAGCCCCCCCACATAAATATCACTGCCTAAGTGCTGTTTTAATTTAGTTTTATCCCAAAGTTGCATATTCTGATAGCCAAAATTTTTATGACTTTCTTTTTCCATTTCAATTAAGTCATCCATTCGGCGTTCATTTAATGCTAATGTGGCATAGCCTTTTTTCCAGTCGCATTGAATGCTATATTTTTCAATACGTTCATCAATAATATCAATGGTCTCTAATGACATATTCCAAAGTTTATGTGCTTTATCTTCGCCAACTTGTTTAACGTATTCATCAATGCCTTCTTCAAAGCCATTAATTGCCTGCCCACCACTGCGACCAGAAGCACCAAAGCCTACTCTTGCACCCTCTAAGACAATGACTTTTTTTCCTTTCTCCGCCAGTTCTAATGCTGCAGATAAACCAAAAAATCCAGCCCCGATCACACATACATCAGCATGTTCAATTTGAGTGAGCGGCGGGAATTGAAAATCTTGGTTACGAGAGTCGAAATAATAAGAGCGAACGTGTTCTTGATAGGCAAAATTAAGCATAAAAAATCCCTTAGGAAAAAACTGGCAAAATCTTACCCCGAAAGGGAAATATGTCAAACCTTTTAGAAAAAATGCTATACTGCGCGCACGCAAAATTTGCGTGTTTTATGATGAACGATAACCCTCGGAGGTCAATAAATTGAAAAAATTCTTTGCTCACTCACTCAAAAATCTTTTCCTTTCCACCACCGCACTTTTTGCGGCTTCCGCTTTTGCCAATAACAAACTTTACGTCTATAACTGGACAGACTATGTGCCTTCTGATTTAGTCGCACAGTTCTCTAAAGAAACTGGCATCGAGGTAATTTATTCTACCTTTGAAAGTAACGAAGAAATGTATGCGAAACTTAAACTTACTCAGAATACTGGTTCTAGCTATGATTTGGTGTTTCCATCAAGTTACTACATAAATAAAATGATTAAGGAAAAGATGCTTCAACCGATTGATCAAAGTAAATTGACCAATATTCATCAAATCCCTAAACATTTATTAAATAAAGAATTCGACCCAGAAAATAAATATTCATTACCTTACGTTTACGGCTTAACTGGTATTGAAGTTAATGCGGATGAGATTGATCCTAAAACCATCACTAGCTGGGCGGATTTATGGAAACCTGAATTTAAAGGCAAAGTTCTCATGACCAGTGATGCGCGTGAAGTGTTCCACGTAGCATTATTACTGGATGGTAAATCGCCAAATACCACCAATGAAGAAGACATCAAAACAGCTTATGAGCGTTTAGAAAAACTGTTACCAAATGTAGCGACTTTTAACTCTGATTCTCCTGAAGTCCCTTACGTACAAGGCGAAGTTGCAATTGGTATGATTTGGAATGGTTCAGCTTATTTAGCGCAGAAAGAAAATCAATCTCTTCAATTTGTGTATCCAAAAGAAGGCGCAATTTTCTGGATGGATAATTATGCTATTCCGAATTCCGCTCAAAACGTGGAAGGGGCGTATAAGTTCATCGACTTTTTACTTCGCCCTGAAAATGCAAAAATTGTTATCGAACGCATGGGCTTTTCTATGCCAAATAATGGGGCGAAAACATTGCTAAGCGCGGAAGTTGCTAATGATCCAAAATTATTTCCACCAGCGGAAGAAGTAGAAAAAGGAATTATGCAAGGCGATGTAGGAGAAGCTGTTGATATTTATGAAAAATATTGGAGTAAATTAAAAACTAATTAGTTTCTCAATTTAGAAAACAAAAAAGTGCGGTAAAAATTTACCGCACTTTTATATGTAAAATTTTTATCTTTAAAGAATAAAACGGCTCAAATCTTCATTTTCAACCACTTCGCCAAGTGCATCCGCAACATAAGCCGCATCAATATTGACCGTTTGACCATTCATATCGCTTGCGCTGAAAGAAATTTTATCCATCAAACGTTCCATTACCGTATGTAAACGACGTGCACCGATATTTTCCGTTTTTTCATTCACTCGGAATGCAGCCTCAGCAATTTTCTTAACCGCCTCTGTTGTAAATTCAATATTCACCCCTTCTGTTGCCATCAAGGCTTTATATTGTTCGGTTAAAGAGGCGTGAGGTTCTGTTAAAATGCGCTCGAAATCCGCCGCACTTAATGCGGTAAGTTCAACACGAATCGGCAAACGCCCTTGTAGTTCAGGGATTAAATCTGAAGGACGAGCAACTTGGAATGCACCAGATGCAATAAATAAGATATGATCAGTTTTAACCATTCCGTGCTTGGTGCTAACTGTCGAGCCTTCCACTAACGGAAGTAAATCACGTTGCACACCTTCACGCGATACATCAGCACCACTGTATTCACCTTTCTTACAAATTTTGTCGATTTCATCGATAAAGACGATACCATTTTGTTCCACAGCATCAATGGCTTTTTGTTTAAGTTCTTCAGGGTTAATTAATTTCGCTGCTTCATCATCAATCAACGTTTTCAACGCATCTTTAATTTTCATTTTGCGTTTTTTCGTTTTGTCTGAACCCAAATTTTGGAACAATGATTGCAGTTGATTTGTCATTTCTTCCATGCCTGGAGGAGCCATAATTTCAACCCCCATAGACACGCCAGCAGACACATCAATTTCGATTTCTTTATCATCTAATTGACCTTCACGTAATTTTTTACGGAACGCTTGGCGAGTACTGCTGTGACTATCATGGTTTTCAACTTCGCCCCACTGATTTTTTGCTGGAGGAAGTAAAGCATCCAAAATACGCTCTTCAGCCGCGTCTTCAGCTCTTGCTCTGTTCTTCGCAATTTCTTGTTGGCGAACAAGTTTCATCGCACTATCCGTTAAATCACGAATAATGGAATCCACCTCTTTCCCCACGTAACCCACTTCGGTAAATTTCGTTGCTTCCACTTTGATAAATGGCGCATTAGCTAATTTTGCTAAACGGCGCGCAATTTCAGTTTTACCCACACCAGTTGGGCCAATCATCAGGATATTTTTTGGGGTTACTTCGTGACGCAGAGGTTCTTGAAGCTGCATACGACGCCAACGGTTACGCAACGCAATCGCCACAGCACGTTTTGCATCGGCTTGACCAATAATATGTTGATCTAATTCAGAAACTATTTCGCGAGGAGTCATTTCAGACATAGCTTTTTCCTTAATTCGGTAATTCTTCAATAGTGAAATTGGTATTTGTGAACACGCAAACATCACCCGCAATTTTCAAAGATTTTTCAACAATTTCACGAGCAGAAAGTTCGGTGTTTTCCACCAACGCACGTGCTGCAGACAACGCATAGTTACCACCCGATCCGATTGCTAAAATTTGATCTTCTTCGGGCTGAACCACATCGCCAATACCCGTGATGATTAAACTTTCTTTTTCATCCGCCACAATTAACATCGCTTCTAACTTACGAAGTGCACGATCTGTACGCCAATCTTTCGCTAATTCCACCGCACTTTTTAGCAAATGCCCTTGATGCATTTCAAGTTTACGTTCAAATAATTCAAAAAGTGTAAATGCATCTGCCGTTCCACCCGCAAAACCAGCAAGTACCTTACCATTATATAAACGGCGTACTTTACGAGCATTACCTTTCATTACGGTATTGCCTAAAGAAACTTGTCCATCACCGCCTACGACGACTTGCCCATTGCGACGTACGCTTACAATCGTTGTCATTGTTCTGTCCTTTATAAAGTGAAAAGTTGTTCGTTATATGGCGACAAATTGATTAAATTCAAGAGGGAAATTTATATTGTAGATTTATTCTTCACTCATAAATAAAAAATGTGAAGTTGATCATATTTTGAGATGGCAAACGATTGCCAATTATTGAATATAAGCTAAAAAAATGTATGATCTGAGCGGTTTTTAAATCAACGTTTGTGAGGAAAGGCAATGAAAAACGGCATAAAATTATCTGTCATCGCACTTTTAACTGCAGCTGCAGTTCCAGCGATGGCAGGCAAAACAGAACCTTATACTCAATCTGGCACTAATGCTCGTGAAATGTTACAAGAGCAAGCAATTCATTGGATTAGTGTTGATCAAATCAAACAAAGTTTAGAAGGTAAAGCACCAATTAATGTAAGCTTTGATATTGATGATACCGTGCTTTTCAGTAGCCCTTGCTTTTACCACGGACAACAAAAATTCTCACCAGGTAAACACGATTATTTGAAAAACCAAGATTTCTGGAATGAAGTAAATGCAGGTTGCGATAAATATTCTATTCCTAAACAAATTGCCATAGATTTAATTAATATGCACCAAGCACGTGGCGACCAAGTTTACTTTTTCACTGGCCGTACTGCTGGCAAAGTGGATGGTGTAACCCCAATTTTAGAAAAAACGTTCAATATTAAGAATATGCACCCAGTTGAATTTATGGGCAGCCGTGAACGTACAACAAAATATAACAAAACGCCTGCAATCATTTCACATAAAGTGAGTATTCACTATGGCGACAGCGATGATGATGTACTAGCAGCTAAAGAAGCAGGTGTTCGTGGTATTCGTTTAATGCGTGCCGCAAACTCTACTTATCAACCAATGCCAACTTTAGGCGGCTATGGCGAAGAAGTGTTAATCAATTCAAGCTATTAATTGACCGCAAGTTGGGATTTATCTTCCCCCAAAAAGTTAGATTGATTTAGTTCAAGGACTGAGTTCTGTCATTCACAGGGCTCAGCCCTTTTAGTTTCCCTGAATGTGATCATGGTTGTAATAATGAATATACTCATGAGTTGTTTTTTCAGTTGTTTGAACGTCTCAAATCGTTTGTCGTAATAACATTCAGTTTTTAATCGTCCAAAGAAGTTTTCCATCGCATTGTTATCTAAATAATTTCCTTTCCTTGACATATTCTGCTGAATGCTATTCTCTCGTAAAATCGCCTGATAACCGACCATTTGATACAGCCAACCTTGGTCGGAATGTAAAATTGGGTTTTGCGTCTTCAAGTCTTTTTTGTTGGTTGAGTTCTTGCAACTTTTTTAGAATTGCGTTCTCCGCACGTAGTAAATTTTCCAATTCTAGTTCTTCCCCTCATGTTTTCGGTTTAGGTGGCATCTTAGGGTATTTCGGTTTCATGATTGGACGACTTTTAGGTTTGAGGATTAAGCCGTTTATACCTTGTTTTTCAAAGGCTTGCAGCCATTGATTAACAACGCCTGAATTGGTAATGCCAAAATGTAAATATGCGGCTTCTGCAGAAAATTGCCCATTTTTAACCGCTTGTATTATGTTAAGTTTAAATTCAGGTAAGTAATTTTGCTTCTTACTAAGTACGGATAATCTATTGATTTAACTATGATTAATTGGTTAATCCAACGTTTTAGTGTTATTTAGGCAAGTTGAAAATACCTGCGGGTAAGTGAACGATTTTTACCATTTTGAAGATCAAATTCGATGACTTGTTGTTTGAAAAGAGTGTTGTATTTGGTCATAAAAAATCTACACCTTAGTTGGTTATTTAGTCAATTTTTGGGGTGTAGATCATAAAATGCGTTTTTTACTACTAACTTTTTTAGGTTAATCAAGCGTCTTCCTATTTTAATAAGGAATTATCGAGTGACAAATCTTCATTTTTATTTACACCTATACCGCGTGCGATAACATTTTTGGCAATTTCGTGTGCATCTTCTAAGGAATGTTCCGTATAGCTTCCGCATTGATAGATATTTAATTCGGGAATAGAAGCTTGATCTTGTACACCTAAAACATCTTGCATTGAAGCTAACCAAGCCTCAGACACTTCCTGTTCATTTGGTGTGCCAATCAAAGACATATAAAATCCCGTGCGACATCCCATCGGAGAAATATCAATAATTTCTATGCTATCGCCATTTAAATGATCGCGCATAAATCCAGCAAATAAATGTTCAAGTGTATGAATGCCTTTTGGGGAAAGAATTTCTTTGTTTGGAATACAAAAACGTAAATCAAAAACAGTAATATTATCGCCTTTTGGCGTGCACATCGTTTTTGCAATGCGTACTGCAGGTGCGTTCATTTTTGTGTGATCCACTTTAAAACTATCAAGTAATGGCATAAATTTTCCTTATAAATCAGTTGGTTAAGAAATAATTGAATAAATATTTATTTTTTACAAATTTTAATGAACTTTATAGTAAGGTTCATTGTCTTATAGAACAAGCAACTTGCAGTTGTTTTAATAAAATTGGTTCCTTAGGTTATTTGCCCCACATTTATTGTGGGGTTTTTTCTTGCTCATTTTATAATAAGAATGGTGTACTCAAAAACAATAACGCAACATAACGAACCATTTTTCCCAGAAAGATAAAGAGACTACTCGTTACAAAATTTAATCTTAACCAACCAGCTATGGCACAAAATAAATCGCCAACTACAGGCAGCCAGCTCAAAAGTAAAACAATCGCCCCATAACGCCGTAGCTGATTTATTGCCCATAAAGTGCGGTAATTTTTGGGATCGAATTTTGGCATCCATCGTCCAATTCCGTAAGTGGTTAAACTTCCTAAGCTATTTCCAGCGGTTGCAATCAATATTAGAGCTAATATATCTGCGTTAAATAAAGAACCTAACATTAATTTAGGTACAGCAAGCGCAACAAATATAACTTCTGAATTACCTGGTAATACTGTTGCACTCAAAAACGCGCTGATAAACATAAAGCATAAGCTATTAGCCTGCCAAAAATCAGCACTAAAAAATGAAAAAATATCCATTATCTTGGCGAAATAATTTCTCGTGTGCGAACATCAAACACATCCATTCCCGCACTTAATCCTGCTTGCACGCCTAAATCCGCATCTTCAAATACGATACAACGACTTGGATTTGCTTGAATTAACTCCGCACAGCGTAAAAAAGTTTCTGGATGTGGTTTATGTTCTTTTACATCATCTGCACTGACAATGGCATTAAAGTAAGGTGCGATAGCCAGTTTATCCATCAACATATCAATAATTTTACGGTGTGAGCCAGAACCTAAAGCAATCGGCTTTTTCTGATGGAAGGATTTAACAATTTCAAAGGTTGGCAATAACTTTGATTGGGTCGGAATAAGTTGATAAGACAACTCACGTTTTGCAGCCAGCACATCCTCAATTCGATCTAGTGGCATATTCGCCGCTTTCATCATTTCCCCCGCGATAGTTCGAACCGTCGCCCCGCCGAAGTTATACATAATTTGAAAATCAAATTCATAGCCAAATTTCTTTCCCACCATTGTCCAAGCCTGCGCATGCACGGGCATTGTATCAATTAAAGTTCCATCCATATCAAAAATCAATCCTTCATATGGATTGAAGATCTCGTAATCTAACATTTTTACATCCTTACAAATTTTTTTACCATTTTGCTACAAAACTGTGATCTATGCACTGTTTTATTTCAGTAAAGTGCGGTAAATTAGCGAACAAATTTTGAACTAACAAAAACAAATGCGGTTATTTAAGCAACTAGAACGTTGGAAAACTCGCAGGCAAATAAATCAATCTATTATTGATGTGGTATTTCGTTTACGAGATCGATTAGCTCATTACTGGCAAGCTGATGTGAATACGCCTCAAGTGGATTTTATGCTGCTACACATTGCTTGCAGCTTAGGTCGGATAGAACGAGGAGGTTGTGTTTCTTCGCTTTATTCAGAAATGCTCGAAGAAATGCAAAGTGCGGTCATTTTTCCACAAGTTTTAGCTATTCATCAAGATTTACTCAAGTTAATGCCATTTTCCATTCCTGAAGCAGAACAAACTTATTTTTTAGCGAACATTCATTCTTTGGTTCTTGAACAGAAGCAATTAAAGCCTTTGAAATGAATTATGCGGAGGTGCATTCAATTTATGGTGTAAAACTGGACATTGATTCGGTAAATAATTCATCAAATTACTAAAAACATTAAGGAAATTTACCTCACTTTTAAGTAAAATAGCGTAATTTTTCAAAGAGATAATAAATATGAAAGCCAAATTAGTCAGTTTACTTGCGCAAGCAAATATAAAAATAAGTGATCAACAAATTCAGCAGTTGATTAATCTGGTCAATTTACTCAATAAATGGAATAAAGCTTATAATTTGACGTCAGTTCGTGATCCGCAAGAAATGTTAGTTAAACATATTTTAGATAGTCTTGTTGTAAGTCCTTATTTACAAGGTGATCGTTTTATTGATGTCGGTACAGGGCCTGGTTTGCCTGGTTTACCTTTGGCAATTATTAATCCTTCCAAACAATTTGTCCTCCTTGATAGCTTAGGTAAGCGTATTAGTTTTATTCGAAATGCTATACGTGAGCTTAGACTAACTAATGTAACCCCCGTTTTAAGTCGAGTAGAAGAATATCAACCTGAAGATAAATTTGATGGTGTATTAAGCCGTGCTTTTGCTTCACTAAAAGATATGACAGATTGGTGCCATCATTTACCAAAAGAAAATGGATATTTTTATGCATTAAAAGGGATTTATCAGGAAGATGAAATTAATGAATTGAATAAAAAATATACTATTCAAAAAGTGATTGAATTATCTGTTCCTGAACTTATAGGCGAACGACATTTAATCGTTTTACGTTAAAAAGTAACAAATAGATAAATTATTTTCTAAAAGTGTGATTTATATAACACTTTTTATGTGTTTTTAAGTTGAATCTAAAGCCAGCAAAGGTATAATCGGCGGGCTAAAATTATTTTGTAAAAGTGATGTCGCGCATTTTATCTCACGCTAAAAAAAACTACAGAAAAGCTATTATTATTGAGAGTCTTTTGCTTGTAGTTTTTTATTTGCTTATTTATGGATGGCAACGCCAAAGTGCGGTAGATTTTAGCTACGGTTTTTTAAGTGCCTTTTTGCCTTTTTGTACATTTATATTTATCATTTTTTACAGAAAACAAAATTTTTCAACAAAACTGACCGCACTTTATCGTGCTGAAGCAATAAAGTTTATTTTAACGATGGTTTTTATCATTATTGCCATCAAATGGTTATTCGTTATCAATTTTATTGCGTTTTTTGTTGGTTTTTTATTGGCATTAGTGCTGAATAATATTATTCCACTTATTCTCAATAAAATTTAACTTTGGGTTATTCTTCTTCAGAACAAAGGATCGATTATGTCTGGACAAACAACATCGGAATACATTAGCCACCATTTATCCTTTCTCAAAACAGGGGATGGATTTTGGAATGTTCATATAGATACGTTGTTCTTTTCTATTCTTGCTGCGGTTATTTTCCTATTTGTTTTTTCTCGAGTAGGGAAAAAAGCAACAACTGGCGTTCCAGGAAAAATGCAATGCTTAGTTGAAATTGTTGTGGAATGGGTTAATGGAATCGTGAAAGAAAATTTTCATGGTCCACGTAACGTAGTTGCGCCACTTGCATTAACAATTTTCTGTTGGGTATTCATCATGAATGCTATCGACTTAATTCCTGTTGATTTCTTACCTCAATTTGCAGGTTTGTTCGGTATTCATTATCTTCGTGCAGTGCCGACAGCAGATATTAGCGCAACTTTGGGTATGTCCATTTGTGTTTTCTTTTTAATTCTTTTTTATACAATAAAATCTAAAGGATTCAAAGGTTTAGTTAAAGAATATACGCTTCATCCATTCAATCATTGGGCGTTTATTCCTGTTAATTTTATTCTTGAAACGGTGACTTTATTGGCTAAACCAATTTCACTTGCTTTCCGTTTGTTCGGTAACATGTATGCAGGGGAGTTGATCTTTATTCTTATCGCTGTAATGTATTCCGCTAATATGGCCATTGCAGCATTAGGGATTCCGTTACATCTTGCTTGGGCTATTTTCCATATTTTGGTTATTACCTTGCAGGCTTTCATCTTTATGATGTTGACGGTTGTTTATTTAAGTATTGCTTATAACAAAGCAGATCATTAATCGTTTTTTATTAACCAGCTCTAGGGCTAAAACTTAACTTCTATTGGAGAAAATTATGGAAACTGTAATTACAGCGACAATCATCGGTGCATCAATTCTTCTTGCATTTGCTGCATTAGGTACTGCAATTGGCTTTGCTATTCTAGGTGGTAAATTCTTAGAATCATCAGCTCGCCAACCAGAATTAGCATCTAGCTTACAAACTAAAATGTTTATCGTAGCTGGTCTTTTAGATGCGATTGCAATGATTGCTGTTGGTATTTCATTACTTTTCATTTTCGCAAACCCATTCATCGGTTTATTAAACTAATCACCTTATTTGCTTATCAACGTAAAACAAGCATAGTAAGGAGGACGTTGTGAATTTAAATGCAACATTGATTGGTCAACTTATAGCATTCGCACTTTTTGTGTGGTTTTGCATGAAGTTTGTTTGGCCACCAATTATTAATGCGATTGAAACACGTCAAAGCCAAATTGCGAACGCTTTAGCGTCAGCTGAAGCAGCTAAAAAAGAGCAAGCAGATACGAAAAATCTTGTTGAACAAGAACTTTCAGCTGCAAAATTACAAGCTCAAGACATTTTAGATGCTGCGAATAAACGTCGCAATGAAGTATTAGACGAAGTGAAGGCAGAAGCCGAAGAACTAAAAGCAAAAATTATTGCACAAGGTTATGCTGAAGTAGAAGCAGAACGTAAACGTGTTCAAGAAGAATTACGTCTTAAAGTAGCTTCATTGGCAGTAGCTGGTGCTGAGAAAATTGTGGGTCGTTCTATTGATGAAGCGGCAAACAATGACATTATTGATAAATTAGTTGCAGAGTTATAAGAGGCTTAGCTTATGTCAGAATTAACTACAATAGCTCGCCCTTATGCAAAAGCTGCATTCGACTTTGCCATTGAACAAAGTGCGGTCGAAAAATGGACTGAAATGTTAGGTTTTGCTGCTGCCGTAGCTGAAGATGAAACGGTAAAAGCTTACTTAAGTAGTTCTCTTTCTGCACAGAAATTAGCTGATACAGTAATTTCTATTTGTGGCGAACAATTGGATCAATATGGGCAAAATCTTATTCGGTTAATGGCTGAAAATAAGCGTTTGAGTGCTATTCCTGCGGTGTTTGAAGAATTTAAACATCACGTAGAGGAACACCAAGCTATTGCAGAAGTTGAAGTAACATCTGCGCAACCATTGAATGCAACACAAATCGAAAAAATTGCAGCTGCAATGGAAAAAAGATTAGCTCGCAAAGTGAAATTAAATTGCAACGTGGATAACGCACTTATTGCTGGTGTGATTGTTCGTACTGAAGACTTTGTGATTGACGGAAGTAGCCGTGGGCAACTTACTCGTCTCGCAAACGAGTTGCAATTATAAGAGGAATACAAGATGCAACTAAATTCAACTGAAATTAGTGAATTGATTAAAAAACGCATCGCTCAATTCGACGTGGTCAGTGAAGCGCGTAATACAGGGACAATTGTTTCTGTAAGCGATGGTATTATTCGCATCCACGGTTTAAGCGATGTGATGCAAGGTGAAATGATCGCCTTACCAGGTAATCGTTATGCGATGGCACTTAACCTTGAACGCGATTCTGTTGGTGCTGTAGTTATGGGACCTTACGCAGATTTAGCGGAAGGTATGGAAGTTCAATGTACAGGTCGTATTCTTGAAGTACCAGTTGGTCGTGGTTTATTAGGTCGTGTAGTTAATACGCTTGGTCAGCCAATCGATGGTAAAGGCGAAATTGAAAATGATGATTTCTCACCAGTAGAAGTGATTGCGCCAGGTGTTATCGATCGTCGTTCTGTTGATCAACCTGTTCAAACTGGTTATAAAGCTGTCGATTCCATGGTACCGATTGGTCGTGGTCAGCGTGAGTTAATCATCGGTGACCGTCAAACGGGTAAAACTGCGTTAGCAATTGACGCTATTATTAATCAACGTAATTCAGGTATTAAATGTATCTATGTTGCGATTGGTCAAAAAGCCTCTACTATTGCAAACGTCGTGCGTAAATTAGAAGAACATGGTGCGCTTGCAAATACTATCGTGGTAGCTGCATCTGCATCTGAATCAGCAGCGTTACAATATTTAGCCCCTTATGCTGGTTGTGCGATGGGGGAATATTTCCGTGATCGCGGCGAAGATGCGTTAATTGTTTATGATGATTTATCAAAACAAGCCGTAGCTTATCGTCAAATTTCATTATTATTACGTCGTCCACCAGGTCGTGAAGCCTATCCAGGTGATGTGTTCTATTTACATTCTCGTTTACTAGAACGTGCTTCTCGTGTAAATGAAGATTATGTAGAAAAATTCACTAAAGGCGAAGTAAAAGGGAAAACAGGTTCTTTAACCGCACTTCCGATTATTGAAACCCAAGCTGGTGACGTATCTGCGTTTGTTCCAACCAACGTAATTTCTATTACCGATGGTCAGATTTTCTTAGAATCTAACTTGTTTAACTCAGGTATTCGTCCTGCGGTAAACCCAGGTATTTCGGTATCTCGTGTTGGTGGTTCAGCGCAAACTAAAGTTATTAAGAAATTAGCGGGTGGTATTCGTACTGCACTAGCTCAATATCGTGAATTAGCAGCGTTTGCACAGTTTGCATCAGATCTAGATGATGCGACTCGTAAGCAACTTTCTCACGGTGAAAAAGTAACTGAATTATTAAAACAAAAACAATTCGCGCCATTATCTGTTGCAGAACAAGCGGTTATATTGTTTGCTGTTGAATTTGGTTATTTGGATGACGTGGAATTATCAAAAATTGCAAGTTTTGAGACCGCACTTTTAGATTATTCTAACCGTAATCACGCTGAATTTATGCAAGAGCTTAATAAAACCGGTAACTATAATGATGAAATCAAAGATACGTTAAAAAGTATTTTAGATGGTTTTAAAGCGAATAGTGCTTGGTAGTAACGGAGAGATAAGATGGCAGGTGCAAAAGAGATAAAAACCAAAATTGCCAGTGTACAAAGTACACAAAAAATCACTAAGGCAATGGAAATGGTGGCAACCTCGAAAATGCGTAAAACGCAGGATCGTATGGCTGCATCTCGTCCGTATTCTGAAACTATCCGTAACGTTATTAGTCATGTGTCTAAGGCAAGTATCGGTTATAAACATCCGTTCTTAGTTGAGCGCGAAGTGAAGAAAATCGGTATCTTGGTTATTTCAACAGATCGTGGGATGTGTGGTGGGTTAAATGTTAATTTATTCAAAACCACACTTAACCAAATAAAAAATTGGAAAGAACAAAATATTTCTACAGATTTGGGCTTAATAGGTTCAAAAGGGATTAGTTTTTTCCGTTCCTTTGGATTTAATATCAAAGGTCAGCTTTCTGGTTTAGGCGATACGCCCGCTCTAGAAGAGTTAATTGGTGTGGCAAATACAATGTTTGATGCTTATCGTAATGGTGAAATTGATGCAGTTTATATTGCATACAATAAATTTGTTAATACGATGTCGCAAAAACCTGTTGTGCAACAGTTAGTTCCTTTACCAGAATCTAAAGACGATCATTTAAATGAAAGACAACAGACTTGGGATTATCTTTATGAGCCAGAACCAAAGGCACTTTTAGATAGCCTTTTAGTTCGTTATTTAGAGTCCCAAATTTATCAAGCGGTTGTAGATAATTTAGCTTCAGAACAAGCGGCTCGAATGGTAGCAATGAAAGCAGCAACGGATAATGCAGGTAATTTAATTAATGATCTGCGGTTGGTGTACAACAAAGCTCGTCAAGCAAGTATCACAAATGAATTGAATGAAATCGTAGCCGGTGCGGCGGCGATTTAAGAAAAGAGGAACGGTAATGTCAGCAGGAAAAATTGTACAAATCATCGGTGCGGTGATTGATGTTGAATTTCCACAAGATGCGGTGCCAAAAGTTTACGATGCATTAAAAGTTGAATCAGGTTTAACACTTGAGGTGCAACAACAATTAGGTGGCGGAGTAGTTCGTTGTATTGCATTGGGTACATCTGATGGTTTAAAACGTGGCTTAAAAGTAGAAAACACAAATAACCCAATTCAAGTACCAGTAGGCACAAAAACACTTGGTCGTATTATGAATGTGTTGGGCGAACCAATTGACGAACAAGGAGCAATTGGTGAAGAAGAGCGTTGGGCTATCCACCGTTCGGCACCGAGCTATGAAGAACAATCAAACAGTACGGAATTATTAGAAACTGGTATCAAAGTGATCGACTTAATTTGTCCATTCGCAAAAGGTGGTAAAGTTGGTTTATTCGGCGGTGCAGGTGTAGGTAAAACCGTAAATATGATGGAGTTGATTCGTAATATTGCGATTGAGCATTCAGGTTACTCTGTATTTGCGGGTGTAGGCGAACGTACTCGTGAAGGTAATGACTTCTATCATGAAATGAAAGATTCTAACGTATTAGATAAAGTATCTTTGGTTTATGGTCAAATGAACGAGCCACCAGGTAACCGTTTACGTGTTGCATTGACTGGTTTAACTATGGCTGAAAAATTCCGTGATGAAGGTCGAGATGTATTATTCTTTGTGGATAATATCTATCGTTATACCCTTGCTGGTACGGAAGTATCTGCGTTATTAGGTCGTATGCCATCCGCGGTAGGTTACCAACCGACATTGGCAGAAGAAATGGGTGTGTTACAAGAACGTATCACTTCAACCAAAACAGGTTCTATCACTTCTGTGCAAGCGGTGTACGTACCAGCGGATGACTTAACTGACCCATCTCCAGCAACAACTTTCGCACATTTAGACTCAACTGTTGTATTAAGTCGTCAAATCGCATCTTTAGGTATTTACCCTGCAGTTGATCCATTAGATTCAACTTCACGTCAGTTAGACCCGCTTGTTGTTGGTCAAGAACATTATGATGTTGCTCGTGGTGTACAAGGTATTTTACAACGTTATAAAGAATTGAAAGATATTATCGCAATTCTTGGTATGGATGAATTATCTGAAGAAGATAAACTAGTGGTAGCACGTGCACGTAAAATTGAACGTTTCTTATCACAACCATTCTTTGTTGCAGAAGTCTTCACAGGTTCACCAGGTAAATACGTGACATTAAAAGACACCATCCGTGGCTTCAAAGGTATCTTAGATGGCGAATATGACCATATTCCTGAACAAGCGTTCTATATGGTTGGTTCAATCGATGAAGTGTTAGAAAAAGCCAAAAATATGTAATCACTTCAAGTCATTTGAAGGAGAACAAAATGGCGACATTTAATTTAACAATAGTAAGCGCAGAGCAGAAAATCTTTGAAGGTGAAGTAAAACAAATTCAGGTAACTGGTGTGGAAGGGGAGCTTGGTATTTTGCCCGGACATACGCCATTGCTAACAGCAATTAAGCCTGGGATTGTTAAATTTACTCTTAAAGATGGGAATGAAGAAGTTATCTATGTTTCTGGTGGTTTTTTAGAAGTTCAACCAAATATTGTGACAGTATTAGCAGATATTGCTATTCGAGGTAGTGAATTAGATGCAGATCGTATTCACGAAGCAAAACGTAAAGCAGAAGAAAATATAGTATCTCGCGGATCTGATGCAGATCACGACTTACTTGTTGCAAAACTTTCTAAAGAGTTAGCAAAACTTCGAGCTTATGAACTCACTGAAAAACTATTGAAAACAAGACGATAATTGAAAGTATAATATAGATGAAGTGAACTTCATTTAGTTTAAGGGCTAAGTTCTATAATTTTAGAACTTAGCCTTTTTGTTGTATGAGATTAATGATAAGTTTTGTCTGAAATTTTTATCTAAATTAATTAGGATAATATTTACTCTTTTTTAGATAAAAAGTGCGGTAAATTTTTAGTTTGTTTTTAACCTACAACAAAGGGTAAATAACCCGCACGAATCGCAAATGGAATGGATGTAATGATCACGCCTAATACCAATACGATAATTAAAGTCAGATTTCCTCCCCACACTTTGTATGGCAAATTAGCGTGGGCACGACGAGCTTTCCAAACAAGGCTAACTGGCAATACTACGGCGTAGAATGCAAACATTTGACCTGCGTAGCCTAGTGCTAAAATAAAACCTTCTGGGTAAAATAATGCAAAAACAAGTGGTGGAATAAAAGTCAGTAAACCAAGTGAAATTCTGCCTGCTGTAACGTTAAATGAACGTTTTAGTAAATCTTCAATACATTCTAACAATCCTAATCCCACACCTAAGAAAGAAGTGATAAGTGCTAATGTAGAAAATAATTTTACCGCACTTGCGATCACATTGCTTCCAGTGATGGCGAAGGTTGCTTTTACTAAGCCATTTAAAGTCGCATCTTCTTTTAAGATTTGTAAAAATTCATTTTGTGTAAGCAAGCCGTGCGTGGATAGTTGCCATAGAATATAAGCACAAAGTGTTATGGCAGAGCCGACCAAAATAGAGAAGCGCAATGCTTTTACATTGCCATCTAAGTATTTATTTAAACTTGGAATGGAACCGTGGAAACCAAACGCCGTGAAAAATACAGGGCTTGCAGAGATAATTAAAGCCTTATCAATTGGCGTCGCCATTAAGTTATCAAATTTGATTTCTGGCAACATTAAGCTTAACACCACGGCAAAGGCAGCAAGCATAACGAAAAATAACACGCGATTAATTTTATCTACGCTATGTGTGCCGATGACAATAAATGAACCGAAAATCACGGTAAATAATAAGACGCTAACTTTATCGCCAAAACTTTCTGGTAATAAATCTTTTAGTAGTGAACCGCCACCGCTGATATAAGCGGCAATTAATGCGTATAAGAAAATAATTAGCACGGCTGTGGCAATAATGCGTCCTGTTTTACCAAAATATTGTTCTGCAAGTGTGCCGATACCTGCATCACTTTCCGCAGTTTGATAGAGTTCAACGAATAAAAGTGCGCTAAAAGTTAATAATGCCCAAAGCCCCAATAACAAGACTAAAGTAAAGCCGAAGCCAATGCCAGCGGAAGTGAGTGGCATAGCCAACATTCCCGCGCCAATCATCGTACCAGCAACAAGAAGTGTGCTGCCTACAGTTTTGTTCATTTTTGTTTCCTTATGATGTAATAAAAAATTTACGATAATTGTATTGTATAATTTACAGTCTGTAAATAAAATTTATAAATTGTGAATTTTTTACTATCTTCCTTGCTATATTGTTGCTTAAGAAGAAGGAATAAAATGATATTTCCTAAATTTTGTTGTTTATCAATACATTTAATTACCATAGTTTCACTGTATTTTACGATGATATTGAATTGCCCAAACAAATCTTCTAATTGCTCACTTAATATTGCCTGACAATTTTCTTATTTATTTCCTCCTTCTGGATGTAATCCAATCCCTTGATGGCGTTCTTGTAGTTTTGCGATAATTTCGTACCACTGAAGATCTTGATTGTGTAATAATACGGTTAAGTGATAGACCAAATCTGTAGCTTCAGAAATGACTTCCGCTTTATCTTGTGCGACCGCAGCCAAGGCAGTTTCCACACCTTCTTCCCCCACTTTTTGGGCGATTTTTTTGGTACCTTTTGCGTGTAATGTTGCAGTATAAGAATTAGAAGGATCTGCATTTTTCTTTTCTTTTAAATGTTGTTCTAATTTTATAAACCACGCCCAATTTGCAAATTGTTGCTTCTTGTTCTCTGATTGTGGAGAGGTAAATTGATGGAAGCAGCTGTATTCACCTGTGTGGCAAGTTGCCCCAATGGGATCAACTAAAATGAGCAAAGTGTCGTTATCGCAATCTAAGCTCATTTCTTCCACATTTAAAAAATTGCCCGAGATTTCTCCTTTTGTCCATAATCGTTGTTTGGTACGAGAGAAGAAAGTTACTTTACGTTCTTTGATGGTTTTTGTAAGGGCTTCTTCATTCATATAGCCAAGCATTAGTACCTCACGAGTACTTATATTTTGAATAATAACAGGAAGAAGACCATTAACTTTTTGCCAGTCTATTTTAGTAATATTCATTATTCACTCCGAATCTCGATGGCTGATTGCACAAGGTAGGATTTTAACTCGCCAATTTCAATAATCTGTTTATGGAATACGCTGGCAGCTAATGCCCCATCTACTTTTGCTTCAATAAAAGCATCACGAAAATGTACCATTTTACCCGCACCGCCAGATGCAATTAGAGGTACTCTACATACTCCTCGCACCAGCTTGAGCTGGGCTAAATCGTACCCGTTTCGTAAACCATCTTGATTCATCATATTTAGCACGATTTCTCCTGCACCGCATTGTTGTACTTCTTTTACCCAATCTAACAACTGCCAATGAGTTTGTCGGGTACGTGTTTCATCGCCTGTATATTGGTTTACCCAATACTTACCTGTTTCCTGTTCAAACCAACTATCAATACCTACTACAATCGCTTGTACGCCAAAACGATCTGCTAAGCGAGAAATGAGCGTTGGATCAGCGAGAGCAGGGGAATTAATCGAAATTTTATCCGCCCCAAATGCAAACAATTTTTCCGCATCTTCAATGGTTTTAATCCCACCTGCTACGCAAAACGGAATATCAATTACCTGAGCGATTCGTTCTACCCAACTTTTATCCACGGTACGACCGTCTGATGAAGCCGTAATATCATAAAATACCAATTCATCAGCTCCTTCTTGCGCATAGCGTTGAGCAAGTGGCACAATATCGCCAATAATTTCGTGGTTACGGAATTGTACCCCTTTTACCACCTGTCCATCACGTACATCCAAACAAGGAATTATCCGTTTTGCCAACATTTGATTGCCTCCGAAAGCGTAAATTTTCCTTCTAATAAAGCGCGACCTACAATTACACCTGACACACCTGTGCCTTTTAGAGCCTCAATATCAGCCAGTGAACCAATCCCTCCAGAAGATTGAAACTGAATAGGTGGATATTTCTCACAAATTTCTTGATAAAGTCCAATATTTGAACCTGTCAAGGTGCCATCGCGTGAAATATCGGTACATAAAACTTGTTGTAAGCCAACGGTTTGGAAATCTTCGATCAACGTTTCTAATAGTACACCACTTTCTTCCTGCCAACCGCTAATCGCAACGATTTTCTGACCGCTTGCATTAATATTCACGTCTAATGCTAGAACAAATTTTTCCGCACCATATTTGATGAACCAGTTTTTCACCATTGAACGATGAGTTACGGCGGTTGAACCAATCACCACGCGATTCGCACCCACAGCCAATAAATCTGCCACATCTTGCTCTGTACGAATGCCTCCTCCCACTTGTACTTTACATTGTGTTGCTTCAACGATTTTTCCAATAAGTGCGGTTTGTCTTGACTGGGGATTTTTCGCTCCCGTTAAATCGACTAGATGTAGTTGTTTTGCTCCTTGACGTACATAATTATCAAATTGCTTAATTGGATTGTCAGAATAGGTAGTTTGCTTGGCATAATCGCCTTGGTGTAACCGCACAACTTGACCATTGATAAGATCAAGAGCAGGGATAATAATAGATTGTTTCATTGTGTTTGATCCTGTATGACTATATGATCTAGTGATTAAAACGGTACTTTTTCCACAAAATTTTTTAGCAACAACGCACCATTTTTACCCGAACGTTCGGGATGAAATTGTACACCGTAAAAATTCTCTTTCGCTATCGCAGCAGAAAAATTCACACCATAATTGCTTATTGCCACCGAATGTTCATTCGGGCTAACTGCATAACTATGCACAAAATAGAAGTGACTATTTTGCACAATACCATCAAATAACGGACAGTTTTTTACAAATTGCACGCGATTCCATCCCATTTGAGGTAACGGTAAACCCGTATCGGGAATTCGATTAGTTTTTCCGCTTATTAGGTTTAAGGTCGGCACATTACCCTCTTCGGAAAATTCGGTCATTAACTGCATACCCAAACAAATTCCTAGCACTGGTTGAGTTAGATTTTGAATGGTTTCGATCAATTGACGTTCTTGTAAATTATACATTGCTGCATTTGCAGTGCCTACGCCAGGTAAAATCAGCTTATCGGCAGATTTGATTTTATTGAGATCAAAAGTGATCTCGGTATTGTAACCTAATCGGTCAAAGGCGAATTTTACAGAAGAAAGGTTGGCACAACCTGTGTCTATAATCGTGATGTTTGTCATTTTTTTATCCTTTTACAATCGGTCGAATTTTGCAAAAATACGACAAAAATTAACCGCTCTTTCAACTATAAAACTCCTTTTGAACTTGGCATTTCATTTCCTTCAATCCGAATCGCCTGTCTTAATGTTCTCCCAAAGGCTTTAAATAAGCTCTCTATTTTATGATGATCGTTATTACCCGTGACATTTAAATGAATCGTGGCAAGCATTGAAAATGCCAAAGATTGAAAGAAATGTTCAGTGAGTTCCGTACTAAAATCGCCCACTTTATCGCGTTTAAAGCAGGCATTGAATTTGATCCAAGGTCTGCCCGATAAATCTAAAGCACATTCTGCTTTACATTCGTCCATTGGAAGCACAAAGCCGAAACGGGCAATACCACGTTTGTCACCAATGGCTTGTTTCAGTGCTTGTCCAAGGGCGAGAGCGGTGTCCTCCACCGTGTGATGTTCGTCAATCCATAAATCGCCTTTACACTGCACGTTCATTCTAAACCCACCGTGTGTGGCGATTTGATCGAGCATATGGTCAAAAAAACCAACGCCAGTTTTGATTTCATTTACACCAGCTTCATCTAGCCAAATCTGCACTTTAATATCGGTCTCTTTAGTTTGACGAATTACTTCTGCAAAACGTGGCGGACGTTTGCCACAGTTTGTGACCGTTTCCCCCAACAATTTTTCTGCAATCAGATCCCAATTCATTTTCTGTGGATCGTATTGAATAGCTCGAATACCTAGATTTTCTGCTAATTGCACATCGGTCTCTCGGTCACCAATGACAAAAGAGCGGTCAATATCGAATAAATTTTTACGAATATAGTGATCAAGCAACTTAATTTTTGGTTTGCGACATAGACAATTTTCTTCGGGCTTATGCGGGCAAATGAGTACTTCATCAAAGGTAATGCCCTGAGATTCAAATAATGCCATCATTACATTGTGGGGCTTATCAAAATTTGTTTGCGGAAAAGCATCCGTACCAAGCCCATCTTGATTAGAAACTATCACAAAACGGTATTTCGCTTTCAGTCTGAGGAGTGCGGGAATCACTTTCGGTTCTAATTTTAGTTTCTCTAAACTGTCAATTTGGAAATCAGTTTTTGGTTCATCAATTAATGTGCCGTCTCGGTCGATAAAAAGAGTAGGTTGCATATTTTTCTCCGTGTATGTTATATGAATGGTATGAGGTTTATCATTTGCTTTATACAAACAGTATAAAACTAAATAATCTCGAATCGCTCTGTGACTTAAATAGGAGGTGGTTCATTTTACCTCCTTAATTGCTTCAACAACTTTCTCACACTCATTCCTTGTTCCCACAGTAATGCGAATACAATTTTGTAAATGCAATGTCTTATTCTGGTCTCTTAAAATAATTCCTTGTTCCCACAATGCCTTAAACACAGCTTGCCCGTTTTGACATTTGATCAACAGATAATTAGCTTCACTTTCATACACTTTTTCCACTTGATGTAAAACTAAAAGAGCTTTAGCAAGCCATTGACGATTGGAAAGAAGTTCTTGTGTGAGAGCTTGAACAGTGGCGATGTTCGCAGGTCTTAACGCTTGTTCCGCAAGATCAGCACTCGGCACAGGGATAGGATATGGAGCGATTACCTTACTTAAGATGTCAATTAGCTCAGGGTTTGCTAACACAAAACCACAACGCAATCCAGCTAAAGCAAAGGCTTTAGAGAGCGTGCGGATAATTGCTAAGTGCGGGTAATTTTTAAGCAAATTAATAACGCTTGCTTCAGGACAGAACTCAATATAGGCTTCGTCCACCACCACAATCGCTTTGCCTGCCGTGATTTGCAAAAGATCGAGTATATCTGATTGCTTGAGCAAATTACCTGTCGGATTATTTGGGCTGCATACAAAGACTACTTTTACATCATTAAGATGATTTTTGATTTCTGGCAAATTAAGCTGAAAATCGTCAGTTAAAGGCACGGTCTTACTTAGCACACCTGCCGTTTCAGCACTCACTGCATACATTCCGTAAGTCGGAGGACAGAATAAAATGGCATCTTGTTTGGGTTCGCAAAAAGTGTGGATTATCAATTCAATGCCTTCATCACCGCCACGAGTAACGAGTACATTTTCAGTTGAAACGCCCGCATAATTCGCATAAGCCTGTACCACTCTTTGAGGCTGAGGTTCGGGGTAGCGGTTTAAATCCTTACCCGAAAGCTGAAATTCAGGCGAGGTTGGATATTCATTTGCATTCAGCCAAATCGTACCATTGCCGCCGAGTTTTCGAGCGGATTGATATGGCGTTAAGGCTTGTATATTTTGTCGGGATAAAGTTGTGATTGTCATTATTGTTTTCTTCCATTGTAAAATGTGCGAATTGTAATCATTCATACATATTTCGTATTGTTGTATGAAAATTTGACTGCTTACGTGTCGTGCTTAGATCTACAATTAATATCTTAGATATTGAGTTTCGCCAATCTTACACTTACTGCCATTTTATGTGCTGCCAATTGCTCAGCTTCTGCCATCACTTCCACCGTTTCAGCAAGGTTTTTAAAACCTTTTGGTGTGAGTTCTTGTACTGTCATTCGCTTACTAAAATCAGCTAATCCTAGACTAGAATAAGTTTTGGTGTAACCATAAGTAGGCAAAACGTGGTTTGTGCCACTGGCATAATCGCCCATACTTTCAGGCGAATATGCACCTAAGAAAATTGAGCCTGCGTTATCTAAATATGGTAATAATTTACGGGCGTTTTTTGTTTGCACAATTAAATGTTCAGGGGCATATTCATTGCTAATTTCTACCGCTTGTTCAAGGCTTTCTGCTATAAAAATACGGCTGTGGTTTAACGCTTTTCGAGCGGTTTCAGCACGAGGTAATAGAGCAAGTTGGCGTTCAATCGCAAGTGCGGTCTCTTTTGCCAGAGTTTCACAGGTCGCCACCAAAATCACTTGGCTATCTGCCCCATGTTCCGCTTGAGAGAGTAAATCGCTTGCCACAAATTCAGGATCTGCCGATTCATCTGCAATTACTAACACTTCTGAAGGTCCCGCTGGCATATCAATCGCCGTACTATTTTGTGCTACCTGACGTTTTGCTTCTGTCACAAATGCGTTTCCAGGTCCGAAAATTTTATCTACTTTCGCCACACTTTCCGTGCCTTGAGCCATCGCAAAAACTGCTTGAGCACCACCTATAGCGTAGATAGTTTCCACACCGCAAAGATGAGCAGTGTAGAGAATTTCATCTGAGATCGGTGGCGGTGAACAAAGCACGATTTTTTTACAACCTGCAATTTTAGCAGGAATAGCTAACATCAATACGGTGGAAAACAGCGGTGCTGAACCACCCGGAATATAAAGCCCTACACAAGAAATTGGACGAGTCACAACTTGGCAACGCACGCCTTCTTGGATCTCTAGGTCAATTTCCTGATTTTGCTGTGCTTTGTGAAAGGCTTCAATGTTCGTTTTGGCTTGCTCAATCGCATTGCGAAGTTTTACAGAAATCCGACTGCTTGCCGCTTGAATTTCATCTGCCGAAACAATGAGTTTATCTAACTTCACGCCATCAAATTTTTCACAGAGTTCAAATAACGCCCGATCGCCATTGTATGCCACATTTTCACGAATGGCATTAACTGCCTGCTGAATGTTTTCCCCATTTTGTTGGACTGGACGCATAATGACTTTGCGTTTTTCAGTTTCTGATAAATGATTCCAAATAATTGTTTGCATTGTTTATTTTCCTTTGTATCCGTAAAATGGATGATAACCCACCATTTTGAGATATTGATTATTTAAATGGCGAGTCAAAGCTCGCACTACATTTACTCCATCATCTTCTCAATTGGTAACACTAAAATTGAACTAGCTCCTGCCTCTTTTAACTGTTCCATTGTTTCCCAAAATAAATTTTCTTGGCTCACTACGTGCATTGCTACCCGAGTTGTATCACTGGCTAATGGTAAAATGGTCGGATTTTCAACGCCAGGTAAAAGCGCAGTGATTTTTTCAAGTTTTTCTTTCGGAGCGTGGAGCATAATATATTTACTTTCTGCTGCCTGCTGTACACCTTGAATACGAGTGAGTAGTTTATCCACAAGAGCTTGTTTAGTTGATTCAAGCGGTTCAGCACGCTGAATTAAACAAGCTTTAGAACGATAAATCACGTCCACTTCTTTTAAGCCATTTGCTTCAAGCGTTGCCCCTGATGATACTAAATCGCAAATCGCATAAGCAATACCCGCACTAGGTGCGACTTCTACTGAACCATTTAATAAACAACTTTTAAACGACACCCCATTCTCATTCATATAACGTTTGAGCAAATGCGGGTAAGAAGTTGCAATACGCCTATTAGCAAGATCTTTCACATTCTCATAATGACAATCGCGATCAACCGCAAGTGATAGACGACAATCACCAAAATCAAGTTGGCGAAGTTTTTTGTATGTAACTGTTTCATTTGCTGCACGGCGACCAAGCTCTTCCTCTTCTAACACATTTTCGCCAATAATCCCAAGATCCACTACGCCATCAAAAATCAATCCAGGAATATCATCATCACGTACGCGAAGAATTTCAATCGGCAAATTTTCCGCATAAGCGATTAAACGTTGTTCATTCCAATTAATTTTCACGCCACATTGTTTAAGTAATATGGCACAATCCTGGCTTAAACGCCCTTTTTTTTGCAAAGCAATACGAAGGCGGTTTGGTTGCATTGTTGTGTTTGTCATAATGTTTTTCCTATTTTAAAGTTGAGATAAAAGAAAACCCCTCGAAAATTGCCTTCCGAGGGGGTATTTATTGCTTTTACACTGATTTTTATTACACTCGGAAGATATTTTATTATCTTCCAAACATACAATCACGCCTGAAAGATAATCAGGTGTGGTGATGATGGTAAGTGCAGATAAAATTCATATTGTATATGCTCGCTCAAATGTTATTAGATTTTATATTGCCTTAAAAATACACTTTAAAATTAAAAAAAGCAATTTTTTTGAAAAAAATTGTGTTTTTAGTACATTTTTACTATCGTTAAAATTTATCAAAAATGTTTACTTAAGAGGTATAATTTTCTAGATTTTTATTGTGTTAATTTTCTTTTCCCTTTCTGTGTTCATCTCGTTACAATACTTAGCGAATCAACTAAGACAAAGCTAAGACAAAATAGGAGAGCTTATGATTTACAGTATGACCGCTTTTGCACGCCTTGAAGTGAAAAAAGATTGGGGCGATGCGGTATGGGAAATTCGTTCCGTCAATCAACGTTATTTAGAAAACTTTTTCCGTTTACCCGAGCAATTTCGCGGATTAGAAAACACGTTGCGTGAGAAACTTCGTCAAAGTCTTACTCGCGGGAAAATTGAATGTTCTTTGCGTATTGAAACAAAAAAACAAACAAATGCTGAATTGAATTTAAATAAAGAACTTGCGAATCAAGTCATTCAATCTTTGCAATGGATTAAAACTCAAGCTGGAGAAGGTGAAATTAATTTGACAGACGTGTTGCGTTATCCGGGGGTGGTGGAAGCGCAAGAGCAAGATTTAGATGCGATTAGTCAAGATTTATTGACAGCCTTTGATGATTTACTGACCGATTTTATTGCAATGCGTGGTCGTGAAGGGGAAAAACTGAACGATATTATTCAACAACGCTTAGATGCCATTGCAGTAGAAGCGGATAAAGTGCGATCACAAATGCCAGCAGTTTTACAATGGCAGCGTGAACGGTTATTGCAACGTTTTGAAGATGCTCAACTTAATCTTGATCCACAGCGTGTGGAACAAGAAATGATTTTACTCGCTCAACGTGTTGATGTGGCGGAAGAACTCGATCGTTTACAAATGCACGTGAAAGAAACCACGAATATTTTGAAAAAAGGCGGTGCAGTTGGTCGTAAATTAGATTTTATGATGCAAGAATTGAATCGTGAATCCAATACCCTTGCGTCTAAATCCATTAATGCGGATATCACGGCTTCTGCGGTGGAATTAAAAGTGCTTATCGAACAAATGCGTGAGCAAATTCAGAATTTAGAATAGGAAAGCAGAATGTCTCAATTTATTTCTCTTACTCAATATCAACTGATTGAAGTACAGGGTGCGGATGTAGAAAAATATTTGCAAGGGCAATTAACTTCTGATGTTGTGCGATTAGCGAGTGGCGCAACGACGCTTACAGCTCACTGCGACCCAAAAGGTAAAATGAATGCAATTTACCGTTTGTTTAAAGTAAGTAGTGAACAAGTCTTTTTGCTCGTTAAGAAAGATATTTTGCCAAGCGCTCTGGATGCTTTGAAAAAATATGCGGTATTTTCCAAAGTTAGTTTTGATTTACGTGATTGGCAAATCATCGGCGTAATAGGTGAAAAATGTGGAAAAATTACACCGCACTTTTCATTGGAAATTGATGGACAGCGTTCAATTTTATTAAATGAAACTGAATTACCCGTGAATTTTAATGGCGATGAAAAAATTTGGGAAGTAGCCGATATTCAAGCAGGATTGCCAAATTTAAGTCCGCAAACACAAAATGAATTTATCCCACAAGCACTAAATTTACAGGCCGTTGAGCAAGCAATTTCTTTTACCAAAGGCTGTTATATTGGGCAAGAAACCGTGGCACGTGCGAAATATCGTGGGGCAAACAAACGTGCAATGTTTATTTTTAAAGCGCAAACTCAGCAGGAAGTGGAAATTGGCAGTGAAATCGAAATGCAGCTTGAAGCCAATTGGCGTAAGACTGGCACGATTACAAGTGCGGTCAATTTAGACGGTATTTTATGGTTGCAAGTTGTGATGAATAATGACATGGATTCAGAGCAACAATTTAGATTGCCGAGTAATGAAATACTGTTAGAGCGAGTGCAGTTACCTTATTCGATTACTGAATAAGAAAGCAAAAAAGATCAGGCATTACCCTGATCTTTTTTCTATTTAGTAAAGTACTCTAGCACGAATTGTGCCATCAATTTCCTTCAATTTTGTCAGTAATGGTGATGCATCATTCGTTTCTACATCAACGACAACGTAACCAATTTTCGGGTCAGTTTGTAAATATTGTGCGGCAATATTGAGGTTGGCTTCGACGAAAATTTGGTTCAGTTTGTTCAATATACCAGGGCGATTTTCATGAATATGCAATAAGCGTTTTGTTCCCTCGTGCTCTGGTAAAGAGACTTCTGGGAAGTTTACCGAAGAAAGGGTTGAGCCATTATCTGAATATTTAACAAATTTGCCTGCCACTTCAAAACCGATATTTTCTTGTGCTTCCGCTGTTGAGCCGCCAATATGTGGCGTTAAAATCACATTATCAAATTCGCGTAATGGCGAGACAAATTCTTCATTAATTGAAGCAGGTTCAACGGGGAATACATCAATTGCGGCACCCTGAAGTTTCCCGTCTTTTAAGGCTTGAGCGAGAGCATCAATATCTACCACAGTGCCACGCGCAGCATTGATCAAAATTGCCCCTTGTTTTAATTGTGCGATACGCGTTGCGTTCATTAAGTTTTTGGTGGAGGGCAGTTCTGGCACATGTAATGAAACCACATCGCAAGAACTGAGTAATTCTTCAAGGCTACGAACCTGTTTTGCATTACCGAGCGGAAGTTTATTTTCAATATCATAGAAATACACATCCATGCCTAATGATTCGGCAATAATACTTAATTGTGAACCAATGTGGCCGTAACCAATAATGCCTAATTTTTTACCCCGCACTTCATAAGAGCCAGTCGCGGATTTATTCCAAACACCACGATGTACTTCGGCATTAGCCTGTGGCACATTACGCATAAGTAATAAAATCTCGCCTAATACAAGTTCTGCGACGGAACGAGTGTTTGAGAATGGCGCATTAAATACAGGAATACCACGTGCTTTTGCTGCATTTAAATCCACTTGGTTGGTGCCAATACAGAAACAGCCTACTGCGATTAATTTGGGTGCGGCTTCAATCATTTCTGCGGTTAAATGGGTGCGAGAACGTAATCCGATAAAATGTGCATCTTTAATGGCTTCTTTTAATTCATCACCATCCAGTGCTTTTTTATAGTAATCAATATTGCTATAGCCTGCCGCGTGGAGCGTATCAAGTGCGCTTTGATGCACACCTTCAAACAATACAAATTTAATTTTTGATTTGTCGAGTGAAACTTTGTTTGTCATATTTGCTTCCTTATGATTTTTATTATGAATTAGTCAATAATTTTGGCACCTTCAGGCGTGCCGACGATTACAACATCTGCGCCACGCAATGCGAATATCCCATTAGTGACGACACCTGCAACATTGTTTAATTCTTTTTCCATTTCAACTGGATTTAAAATACTGAAGTTGTGTACATCTAAAATCACATTGCCATTATCTGTAACCACGCCTTCACGATACTCAGGTGCGCCACCAAGTGCGACTAATTTTCTGCCCACTTGTGAACGAGCCATTGGAATAACTTCAACTGGCAATGGGAAAGTCGAACCTAACACATCTACTTGTTTACTAGAATCTACAATACAAATAAATTTTTTCGCTAATGCCGCAACGATTTTTTCACGAGTAAGTGCCGCACCGCCGCCTTTAATCATCATTTTTTGTGGATTGATTTCATCTGCACCATCCACATAAATATCTAAGCTAGAGACATCATTTGCATTAAATACTTCGATCCCTTGTTTACGTAATAATTCTTCTGATGCTTTTGAAGCCGCAACTGCGCCTTGAATTTTATTTTTGATTGTACCCAAAGCTTCAATAAAGCAGTTCACTGTGGAGCCACTGCCCACGCCAACAATTGTGTCAGCTGTTACATATTCTAATGCAGCTTGTGCGGCGAGTTTTTTCATTTCTAATTGATTCATTTCTTTTCCTTATTTCAATAAGTAAACGATTGCGTTACTTTATTACGAGCCTATCTAATAAACAAGTATAATTTTTTAGCGGGCGTTTTTCTCAAGCAATGTTCTTTCACGACTAGACTATTTCACGATTAGGCTATTCTTCAGTTAAAAATAATTCCAATAGTTCATTGAGAAATAACTTGCCGTGCTCAGTGATTTGCCAAGAATCAGCGTTTTCCACAATATAGTTTTGTTGAATGGCAAAATCAATTTGATTTTTCACCGCACTTTGCGACAAGCCTGTGTAATCTTCAAATTCTTGTTTGGGAACCGCTTCTAACAAACGAAAGCGATTCATAAAAAACTCAAAAGGGCGGTCAATTTCTGGCACGTTTTTTTCTTCGTAAAGATATTCGCCACGCAAATAACCTTTCGGGTGCTTGGTTTTAGAAAAGCGAGTAATCTCGCCAGTCGGAAACGTCAATTTCCCGTGTGCGCCACAGCCAATGGCTAAATAATCCCCAAATCGCCAATAATTCAAATTATGTTTACATTGAAAACCCGCTTTTGCGTAAGCAGACGTTTCATATTGCTGGTAGCCTGCCATCGTTAAAAGTTGGTGACCTTGCTCAAAAATGTCCCAAAGTGCGTCATCATCTGGTAATTTAGGTGGGCGATAAGCAAACATCGTATTTGGTTCAATAGTCAGCTGATACCAAGAAATATGGGGAGGAGATAGCTCAATTGCTTGACGAAGATCATCTAAGGCTTCTTCCAACGTTTGGTTAGGCAAACCGTGCATTAAATCTAAATTGAAACTTTTTAGCCCAGAAACTTTCGCTAAATTGACCGCACTTTTTGCCTCTGCTGCATTATGAATCCGCCCAAGACGTTGTAATTTATCATCATTGAAACTTTGAATTCCCATAGAAATTCGCATAATGCCTGCGGATACATAACCTTTAAAACGTTCAGCTTCTACCGTGCCAGGATTAGCTTCTAATGTGATTTCAATATTATCTTCAAAATCAATCTGTTTTTTTATTTCTTTTAAGAGATACGCAATGCTTTCTGCCGAGAACAAACTTGGTGTACCGCCACCAATAAAAATTGAATGGAGTTTTCGTTGTTGAATAGAATCTTTAAAGCGTTGCAAATCAGCCTGCAAATCTTGCAGAAGATGATAAATATAGTCTTGTTCTGGTATATCGCCTTTTTGTGCGTGCGAATTAAAATCACAATAAGGGCATTTTTGAACGCACCAAGGAATGTGTATATAAAGGGAAAGTGGGGGAAGTTTTAGCATTGTGTTATTAACAAGTTTTCAATTTGGAAAAGTATAAATTAACCTTGTGTAAAGATGAAATTATCATCTCTAAAATCAATAAAAGGGCTTGTTTTCACAAGCCCTAAAACATTCAATTAATTGACCGCTCTTTCTGATTTACTCGTCACTTTACGGCGTGGTGCTTTAGGTTTAGCCTTCACTTTAACAAACTCAATGCCCTCTGGTGGATTTTCCAATGCAAAACCAAGCACTTCATCAATGGTTTCTACCGCATGAATTGCAAGATTTTGTTTTACGTTTTCTGGAATTTCTTCAAGATCTTTAACGTTCTCTTTTGGAATTAATACGGTTTTAATTCCGCCACGATGTGCCGCAAGAAGTTTTTCTTTTAATCCACCGATTGGTAATACTTTACCACGTAAACTGATTTCTCCTGTCATTGCCACATCAGCACGCACAGGATTACCTGTTAAACAAGAAATTAATGCAGTACACATTGCAATACCTGCACTTGGGCCATCTTTTGGTGTTGCACCATCTGGCACGTGAATGTGAATGTCACGTTTTTCGTGGAATTCAGCATTGATACCCAGTTTATCCGCACGAGCACGCACAACGGTCATTGCCGCTTGAATGGATTCTTTCATCACATCGCCTAATGAACCAGTGAAAGAAAGTTTTCCTTTGCCCACAACAGAGGCAGTTTCAATAGTGAGTAAATCGCCGCCCACTTCTGTCCAAGCTAAACCAGTTACTTCGCCAATACGGTTTTGCGTGTCAGCTTTACCAAATTCAAAACGTTTTACGCCAAGATAATCGTGCAGATTATCTGAATTTACCGTGATAGATTTAAGTTTTGGATTTACTAATAAATTTTTCACGGCTTTACGGCAGATTTTTGAAATTTCACGTTCTAATCCACGTACGCCCGCTTCACGTGTGTAATAGCGGATAATATCTAAAATTGCACTTTCTTCTACGGTAAGTTCGCCTTTCTTCAAACCATTACGTTCAATTTGTTTTGCTAATAAATGGCGCATTGCGATATTAAGTTTTTCATCTTCTGTATAACCAGAAAGACGAATAACTTCCATACGATCCAATAATGGGCCTGGAATATTCATAGAGTTTGATGTTGCCACAAACATCACATCAGAAAGATCATAATCCACTTCTAAATAGTGATCGTTAAACGTGGTGTTTTGCTCGGGATCTAATACTTCAAGCAACGCTGATGCAGGATCACCTCGCATATCGGATGCCATTTTGTCGATTTCATCAAGCAAGAATAATGGATTTTTTACGCCCACTTTTGCCATCTTTTGAATTAATTTACCTGGCAATGCACCAATATAGGTTTTACGGTGACCACGGATTTCTGCTTCATCACGCACGCCGCCTAATGCCATACGTACATATTTACGACCAGTAGCATTGGCAATAGACTGACCAAGAGAAGTTTTACCTACACCTGGAGGGCCAACTAAACAAAGAATCGGGCCTTTCACTTTGTTTAAACGCGCTTGTACTGCTAAATATTCAAGAATGCGTTCTTTTACGCGATCTAAACCATAGTGATCGGTATCTAAAACTTGCTGTGCTTTAACAATGTCTTTTTTCACTTTAGAACGTTGATGCCAAGGCACTTGGATCATCCATTCAATATAACTGCGTATTACCGTTGCTTCAGAAGACATGGCAGACATCATTTTAAGTTTTTGTAATTCATTTTCTACTTTGTCACGCACATCAGCTGGCATGCCTGCCGCTTCCACCTTTTGATGCAGTTGTTCAACTTCATCAATGGTATCTTCATTTTCGCCACCATCCATTTCTTTACGAATGGCTTTAATTTGCTCGTTCAAATAATAGTTACGCTGGCTTTTCTCCATTTGTTTTTTTACACGACCGCGAATCCGTTTTTCCACTTGGAGAATATCAGCCTCTGATTCCATCATACCAAGCAAATATTCTAAACGTTCTTGCACATTAGCGAGTTCTAACGCATTTTGTTTATGGCGAATGCTTACAGGGAGATGGGCAGCCATTGTGTCAGCTAAGCGATCAACATCATCAATACGTTGAAGGGCATTGAGAATATCTGTAGGCACTTTTTTGTTGAGGGTAAGATAATTTTCAAACTCAGAAAGTACCGCACTTTTTGCCACCACTAACTCTTGTTCATCGCCATAAGTGGTTTCGATAGGGGTAATTTGGGCGGAAAAGCACTTTTCGCCGTCTTCAAGACTGTTAATTTTCGCGCGATTTTGACCTTCAACTAGCACTTTTACTGTGCCATCAGGTAATTTTAATAACTGAATAATGTTAGCAATGGTACCCACATCAAATAAATCTTCAGGGGTAGGTTCTTCCAAATCAGCTTCTCTTTGGGATACCAAAAGAATCTGTTTGTCATCGTTCATCGCTTCTTCAAGGGCATTAATTGATTTTACGCGCCCTACAAAAAGTGGCATCACCATATAAGGAAAAACGACAACATCGCGTAATGGCAATACGGGCATTGTACGTTGGGTATTCTTCGCCATAATTGGTCTCTCTTATAATTTCGTTCCGATAATTTGGGTAAATATTGGGGTAGGGAAAAAGGAATTCAAGGAAAAGATTATAACAAAATCTGAGTTATAAAGTGGGTTTTAAACAAAAAAGAATTTTGGCAAATGAAGTGATAATGGCTAAAATAACGAAAAATTTTATTAAATTTCACAAAATATTGAGTTATGTCCACGAAAAATCATTTTATTTTCCCCACTTACGTTCAAATGTATCCTTATTCTAAGGATCGCCCTTTTCTTAAACAAGTGCGGGAAAAATTACGCTATTATGGCTATAAATGGTTATATCAAAAGCAATGTCATCAATTAGTGGATTTCCTTAATACAGAAACGCAATGGCAGTCTTTATTTACACAAGATTATTATCGTACTAATACAATTCTGACGACCTTTTGCGATAAACGTTTTTCTGCTTCAGAACGTTTAACGGCGATTACGGAGAATTTACGTTTGGCAGAAGAAAAAATGGGACGTTCGCTTTGCCAACAATTATTAGATCAACAACATATCGTGCTAACCCAATTAACTGAGGATTTGCGTTTATCGTTGAGTATTAATCATATCGATCCCTTTGAAGGATATTTTTCTATTAATATTCGCAATCAAAATAACGAACGAGTATATGATGCGTCTTTCACTTTTTTAAGCCCGAATAAATTGCTTATCGCCTCAATTCAAGGCCCCTCAAGCGACAATGCACAAGAACTTGTGAAACAGGCTACGAAAGCATTACACGGTATGCGACCAATGTTTATGTTGGTTAATGCGTTCAAAATGCTTGCTGAAAAATGGCAATGTGAGTTAGTGGGCATTCCGCACAAAGCACAAGGAAAATACCGTCTTTCTGCTCGCAGTAAGATTTTGTTTAATTACGATGAATTTTGGCAAGAAAACCAAGGAGAATATCGCCATAACTATTGGCAATTACCTTTGCATATTGAACGCAAACAATTAGAAGATATCGCAAGTAAAAAACGTTCTATGTATCGTAAACGTTATGAAATGCTAGACCAAATGGCACTGGATATTCAGCAACTTTAACGAAGAAAGTGCGGTAAAAAATGAGAGAAATTTTTACCGCACTTCTCAATTAGTTTTCTTGTTTTTTCACTTCATCCCATAACAAATCTAATTCAATAAGTGGCACATTATTCACTTGCTTACCTTGTTGTTGAACCGCTTGCTCTACTGCTCGAAAACGACGTTCAAATTTTAAATTTGCTTTCCGCAATGCATCTTCAGGATCACATTTTAAGTGGCGAGCAAGATTGACGGTTGCGAACAATAAATCGCCGATTTCCTCTTCCACTTTATTTTGTTCAATCGAAGTGCGGTTAATTTCAGCTTGAACTTCTTCTAATTCTTCCCGCACTTTGTCAAATACGGGTGAAATTTCTTCCCAATCAAACCCTACTTTTGAACAACGTTTTTGTAATTTTGCCGCTCGCGTAAGAGAAGGCAAAGCACGAGGCACATTATCTAAAATAGAGGTTTCTTCACTTTTACCTTGTTTTTCTTTGGCTTTCATTTCGTTCCAACGGGAAAGGGCTTCTGTTTCGTCCCCCGCTTTTGCATCACCAAACACGTGAGGATGACGGCGTACAATTTTTTCAGCGATATCTTGTAACACATCGTCAAAAGTAAAGTATTTATCTTCCGTTGCAAGCTGGCTGAAGAAAACGACTTGCAACAATAAATCCCCTAATTCTTCACGTAAATTTGGTATGTCTTTTTTCTCAATGGCTTCGATTACTTCGTAAGTTTCTTCCGTTAAACAAGGAATCATGGATTCATAATTTTGTTTTAAATCCCAAGGGCATCCGCCATTTGGATTGCGAAGTTGGGCGATGAGTTGAATAAAATCTTGAATAGAGTAGTGCATAATTTTATTTCCTTTGATGGAATGTTTTGGATAGTATAACGAACAAGAAACATGGTGCAAATGCCGTCGCTTTTTAGGCGTATTTTCTTTATACTTTGTGCATTGAAATACTATTGATAAAGCTGGGAAAAATGGAAAAAATTATTATTGATCATGATCGTTTTCTTCGCACAATTTCGCGTATTTCTCACGAAATTATTGAAAAACATCAAACCTTAGATGATCTTGTTATTGTTGGAATTAAACGCCGTGGCGCGGAAATTGCAGAATTATTACAACGTCGAGTTGAAGAGTTAAGTGGTATAAATTTACCTTCAATGGAACTGGATATTACCTTTTATCGAGATGATTTAACTTTGGTTGATCAGGAAGATAAAATGCCAGTTTATAGTGGTTCATCACAATATTTGAATATTCAAGATAAAACCGTCATTTTGGTTGATGATGTGTTGTTTACTGGTCGAACCATTCGAGCGGCAATGGATGCGCTTACTGATTTTGGTCGTGCTGCAAAAATTGAATTAGTGATTTTTGTTGATCGTGGCCATCGTGAATTACCCATTCGTGCTGATTACGTAGGTAAAAATGTGCCAACAAGCCGTGATGAACTTGTACAAGTTCGTACTGAAAAACAAGATGGCTGTTACGAAGTTGCTATTCTAGGGAAATAAATCTTATCTATTGTGAACCTTCAATAGAATTGTTACTCTAACCAACGTTATGGACTCTTTTTTGATGAGATGAAAATGAAAAAATTTATTCTAAAATCTTTTTTATTGGCTACTTTAGGTTGTGTTGCTTTTACTTCTATGGCACAAGCGGAGGAACGTGTTGTCGCGACAGTAGATGGTATTCCTATTTTAGAAAGCCAAGTTCGTGCCAATATGGGTAAAAAAGGCGATCGCCAAAGTGCACTTGATAAAATTATTGATGATCTTTTAGTGCAAAAAGCGATTCAAGAATCTGGTGTGAAAATTGATCCTCGTGAAATCGATCGTGTTGTGGAAGACACTGCAGCTAGAAATGGCTTAACTTATGGTCAATTTTTGGATGCGTTAGATTATCAAGGCATTTCATTAAATACATTCCGTCAGCAAATTGCCAATCAAATGGTGATGGGGGCTGTACGTAACAAAGCTATTCAAGAAAGTATTGATGTAACGCGTGAAGAAGTGGTTGCACTTGGTCAAAAAATGTTGGATGAGGCAAAATCACAAGGCACTGCACAAAAAGTTACAGGTAAAGAATACGAAGTGCGTCACATTTTGTTAAAACTTAATCCATTGTTAAATGATGCTCAAGCAAAAAAACAATTAGCTAAAATTCGTTCTGATATTATTGCAGGTAAAACAACTTTTGCTGATGCGGCTTTAAAATATTCTAAAGATTATTTATCGGGTGCGAATGGCGGTAGTTTAGGTTATGCGTTCCCAGAAACTTATGCACCACAGTTTGCGCAAACCGTCATGAAAAGTAAACAAGGTGTGATTTCTGCACCATTTAAAACTGAGTTTGGTTGGCATATTTTGGAAGTAACTGGCGTACGTGATGGCGATCTTACAGCAGAAGCCTACACACAAAAAGCATATGAACGTTTAGTAAATACTCAATTACAAGATGCGACGAACGATTGGGTTAAAGCATTGCGTAAAAGAGCGAATATTCAGTATTTTAATAAATAACAAAGTATCAAAAATAAAGGGGCTTAATTGCCCCTTTTGTTGTTTTTTATTTTCTCTTTCTTATAGCTTATGAAGAAATTTTTAATTGCGATTTTACTTTTAATTTTTATTTTAGCGGGCGTGGCGAGTTTTGCTTATTACAAAATGACTGAATTTGTAAAAACACCAGTAAATGTGCAGGCAGATCAACTTTTAACTATTGAACGTGGCACAACAGGTTTAAAATTAGCCGCACTTTTTGAGCAAGAAAAGTTAATTGATGATGGGAAATTATTGCCTTATTTGCTTAAGTTGAAACCTGAGCTAAATAAAATAAAAGCAGGGACTTATTCTCTTGAGAATGTTAAAACTGTGCAAGATTTACTGGATTTGCTCAATTCCGGTAAAGAAGTGCAGTTCAATGTAAAATGGATTGAAGGAAAAACCTTTAAAGATTGGCGAAAAGATCTTGAAAATGCACCGCACTTGGTGCAAACCTTGAAAGATAAGAGTAACGAAGAAATTTTCACATTACTTGACTTGCCTGATATTGGTCAAAATCTTGAACTAAAAAATGTGGAAGGTTGGCTTTATCCTGATACTTATAATTATACGCCTAAATCCACAGACTTAGAGCTACTTAAGCGATCGGCTGAGCGAATGAAAAAGGCGTTAAATAAGGCTTGGAACGAGCGCGACGAGGATTTACCTTTGGCGAACCCTTATGAAATGTTGATTTTGGCTTCTATCGTGGAAAAAGAAACGGGTATTGCTAATGAGAGGGCAAAAGTAGCCTCTGTATTTATCAACCGCTTAAAAGCAAAAATGAAATTACAAACGGATCCAACGGTAATTTATGGTATGGGTGAGAATTACAGCGGTAATATTCGTAAAAAAGATTTAGAAACCCCAACGCCTTATAATACTTATGTGATTGATGGATTGCCGCCAACGCCTATTGCTATGCCAAGTGAAAGTTCGTTACAGGCTGTTGCAAAACCTGAAAAAACAGATTTCTATTATTTTGTGGCAGATGGTTCTGGTGGGCATAAATTTACCCGAAATTTGAATGAACATAACAAAGCGGTGCAAGAATATTTACGCTGGTATCGCAGCCAGAAAAATGCCAAATAAAAGTGCGGAAGAAAATATGAAAGGAAAGTTTATTGTCATTGAGGGCTTAGAAGGTGCGGGGAAAAGCTCCGCTCATCAGTCTGTTGTGCAAGTCTTGCATGAACTTGGTATTCAAGATGTCGTGTTTACACGCGAACCGGGTGGAACGCCACTGGCTGAGAAATTACGTCATCTCATCAAACATGAAACCGAAGAACCCGTGACAGATAAAGCAGAGTTATTAATGCTTTATGCGGCTCGTATTCAGTTGGTGGATAACATAATTAAACCTGCGTTAATGCAAGGGAAATGGGTGGTGGGCGATCGTCACGATATGTCATCTCAGGCGTATCAAGGTGGCGGACGTCAATTAGATCCGCATTTTATGCTTACTTTGAAAGAAACCGTATTAGGTGATTTTGAGCCAGATCTCACAATTTATTTGGATATAGATCCAATTGTCGGTTTAGCGCGAGCTCGTGGACGTGGTGAATTAGATCGTATTGAGCAAATGGATTTAGATTTTTTCCATCGCACTCGAGCACGCTATTTAGCGTTAGTAAAAGAGAATCCAAAAGCAGTCGTAATTAATGCTGAGCAGAGTATTGAACTTGTTCAAGCTGATATCGAAAGAGCGGTAAAAAATTGGTGGAAATCAAACGAAAAATGACCGCACTTTTAAAATAAAAAATCGGCAGAAAATTTCCTGCCGATTTTTTTGTTACAACTTAACTTAAAACGTCCACTGTAAATTCAGCGCACCTTGTTTAGCGTGATGATGTTTGCCTGTTTGGCGATTGAATGTAGCTTGTAAGGTTAAGCTCGTAGGGTGGGCGTAAGCCCACGAAAAAAAAGAATATTATTAATAATACGCGTGGGCTTACGCCCACCCTACATTGGCTGATATCGAAATAGCGGTAAAAAATTGGTGGAAATAAAACGAAAAATGACCGCACTTTCAGAATAAAAAAATCGGCAGAAGATTTTCCTGCCGATTTTTTTGTTACTACTAAACTTAAAACGTCCACTGTAAATTCAACGCGCCTTGTTTAGCGTGGTGATGTTTGCCTGTTTGGCGATTGAATGTTGCTTGTAAGGTTAACCTTGTAGGGTGGGCGTAAGCCCACGAAAAAAAGAATGTTATTAATAATACGCGTGGGCTTACGCCCACCCTACATTGGCTGGAATTGAAAATTCGGTAAAAAATTGGTGGAAATCAAACGAAAAATGACCGCACTTTTAAAATAAAAAATCGGCAGAGAATTTCCTGCCGATTTTATTTTGTTACAACTTAACTTAAAACGTCCACTGTAAATTCAGCGCGCCTTGTTTAGCGTGGCGATGTTTGCCTGTTTGGCGATTGAATGTCGCTTATAAGGTTAAGCTCGTAGGGTGGGCGTAAGCCCACGAAAAAAAGAATGTTATTAATAATACGCGTGGGCTTACGCCCACCCTACATTGGCTGGAATTGAAAATTCGGTAAAAAATTGGTGGAAATCAAACGAAAAATGACCGCACTTTTAAAATAAAAAATCGGCAGAAAATTTTCCTGCCGATTTTTTTGTTACTACTAAGCTTAAAACGTCCACTGTAAATTCAACGCACCTTGTTTAGCGTGGTGATGTTTGCCTGTTTGGCGATTGAATGTGGCTTGTAAAGTTAAGTGAGATTTGATTTTCACTGCTATACCAAATTGGCTTTCAATCGCGGTTTTGTTGTTTATTACTCGACGCTCTCCGTCTATTTCCACGCCGAACGGTTTGCTGTGGTAAAGCGTGTTCACAGCGGCGAAAGGCTGAATGACGATATTTTTATTGAGTAAAAATTGCGCTTTAGCTTGAACGCCCACTCGGCTTTGTAATTGGCGAGAGCCAAGTAAATTCACTTTACTATTACCACTATCGGTTAAGCCGCCATTTACACCCAAATAAGTCAATTGTGCCTGTGGTTGTAGGTAAAAACGAATTTGAGTGCCTTTCCCCGTTAAGTGTTCTGCTAATAACGCGTTGTAACCCGCTTCAATTGAGGCGGTGATACCTTTTGAAGTAAAACTTTCTGTGCCATCTTCAGTGTTAATGCGGTGGCGGAAGCGTTGATATTGTACCCAGCTGTCAATATATGCCCCTGTTTGCTTATCTTGAAGCTGATGCCAAGTGACATAAACGCCTGCGCCAAAGCCTTTCATACTTCCTGTTGTAACATTGCCTGTATCTGGATTACGAAAAGTACTACGTTGTTCTGCTTGTCCACCCATTAAACCAAAGGAAAATTGGTAGTCTTGATTCTGTAAGGAGAAAACATCGCCACCAAGTTGTATGCCTTTACGATTTCCTTCTACTGGCGCGGTTTTACCTTGTACATCTTGACTTAAGTGACCGCTAATTAAACGCAACCACAAGCCTTTGCGTGGCAAAGTGCGGTCAAAAATATCGCTGTTTTTGTCGTTCAAACGCAAGGCGAATAAGGTATTGGCGGCTTGGGCTTGTTGTGCATAGGAGGCGACAAGATGAGTTGGAATTGCGAGTTTTTCTACACCGATACAAAAACCGTTTGGACATTGTTGTAAAAATAAACGATATCTGCCTTTTTTATATTCTTCTAAAAGATAAAACGCATTCGGTTCAACATCGGTTTCTGTTTTGATGAGTTGTCGGTAAGTCAGGTTTTTTAAATTGTTTAAGGCTTTTTCTTCAAAAACAATAGCCGTTTTCCCTGTTACTTTGCTTTTTAACGTTAATACGGGCTTGTCAGCCTCTCTTTCGCTTAAATCATAAGCAAAGTGAATACTCGAATAATCCGCATAATGGTCTTCCGAGCTATTCTGATAAATGTATTCTGAGTTACTATGATAACCTATATCATTGCCTTCTCTTTTCAAAGATTTTTCGGGTAATAAGGCATTATCGGGGGTTGGTCTAATGCGACTTTCGCCTACAACAAGGCTGTCATTTTTGGTATTAAAACGAATATGACCATTGTTTAAATTCAAATAACTGACATCAGAATCCCAACGAGGCTCCCAAAGAGAATTCTCTAAGTCTACTCGGTAAAGATGAATAATTTGCCCAATGACATGGGAATTTTCGGAAACTTTTAATCTAGGAAGGGGGAGAGTGAGTATAGACCAATCTGCATATAACGGTATTGGACTACGTATGTAGTGTTTATAATACAAATCAGCAACATTACCAACAGCAAGAATTTCACTGTTAATATTGCTATGTTTTACTACTTTATAAGAATTGAAAATATCATTCTTATAAAATTCATACAGCCAGGTGTAGGGCATTCCATCTGAATAAAAAAATCCTAACGAATGGAAGTAAGTACCTTTTTTTAATCTTGTTCTAAATTCATCGATAAATTGTTTAGCTTGTTCTTCCGTATTGCCATTTCTTTCTTTAACGCCAAATCCCTGTACGAAAGCAGCCGTGTAGCCGGGTGTATAAGGGCTGTCGAAAAAAGAGATCTTTTTGTCAGGATCAATAGGTTTATCATTATAGTATGAACCAATAACTGGATACGAGAAATTTCCTGTTGCTGCCCCCTTAATGTCATGACGGAGACCAGTTTCTTTTGGTATATCAAGCCTGAATAGATCATCTTTCCAATATTCACTATTTCTATCGCGGAGTTTTTTTAAGCGGGTAATTTCATCATCAGTGAGCTTGGTTTTGTCGTAAACGTAATCAACAGCCAAAAGCGGAGAGGTATAAAGAATAGAAAAAAATAGACTTACAATAAATGATTTTTTAAACTTCTGCTTGCTTGCTTGCTTGCTTGCTTGCTTGCTTGCTTGCTTGCTTGCTTGCTTGCTTGCTTGCTTGCTTGCTTGCTTGCTTCGAGTTTCATAATAAATTTTCCTTTGTCAAGTAAAAATAAATGGGGCGTGAATTCTAGTATAAAACTGAACAAAAAAATACCATTTGGTTCAAATTTTCTCTATTTATTTCTTATTTATTAAAAGTAAACGTTTGCTTTTTGCTATTTTGTCAAGCCAGTTTGAAAATGTGTATAATTGCCCTCGTTATTCACAAAAATTTCTGGAAAAATGACCGCACTTTACCCTTGGCTAATGCCAATTTATCATCAAATTGCTCAAACCTTTGACGAAGGGTTGGGGCATCATGCTGTGCTAATTAAAGCTGATTCTGGTTTAGGCGTAGAGAGTTTATTTAATGCACTTGCACAGAAAATAATGTGTGTAGCTCAAGGCGATAAACCTTGTGGTCAATGCCATTCTTGTCATTTAATGCAAGCCCATAGCCATCCAGATTATCACGAATTAAGCCCCATTGACGGTAAGGATATTGGCGTCGATCAAGTACGCGACATTAATGAAATTGTTGCGCAGCACGCACAACAAAATGGCAATAAAGTGGTGTATGTGCAAGGTGCGGAACGTTTAACGGAGGCGGCTGCTAATGCATTATTGAAAACATTAGAAGAGCCTCGTCCAAATACTTATTTTTTGCTTCAAGCGGATAGTTCGGCAAGTTTGTTAGCAACTATTTACAGTCGATGCCAAGTGTGGAATCTTTCCGTGCCTAATGAACAAACGGCTGTTGATTGGTTGAAATCAGAAAGTGCGGTAGAAAATCAGGAAATTTTGACCGCACTTGCGATGAATCTTGGGCGTCCGCTTTTAGCATTAGAAACGTTACAAGAAGGATTTATTGAACAGCGTAAAAACTTCTTACGTCAATTTTGGGTGTTCTATCGCCGACGTTCGCCATTGGAATTGCTTCCGTTGTTTGATAAAGAACGCTATGTTCAGCAAGTGGATTGGATTTTGGCTTTTCTTTCCGATTGTTTAAAACATAAACTTGAAATTGATAGCTATCGACAAGTTGCGGATCTTGGCCGTGGCATCGAACAATTCAGCGATGAGCAAACCGCTCTTGGTTTATTACAAGCCATTAAAATTATGCAAAAAGTGCGGTCAGATTTGCTGACGATTAATGGTGTGAATGTTGAATTAATGCTATTAGATGGCTTGACGCGATTAGTTACTGAAGTATTTGAAACGCAATAAGTTAAATATATCGTCTATGGCGTTCAAGCCTTAGGCATAAGGAAAAATAATTATGTTCATTGTAGATTCCCACTGCCATTTAGATGCGTTGGATTATGAAAATTTACACAAAAACATCGCGGATGTGGTGGAAAAAGCGCGCACGCGTGATGTGAAACATTTGCTCGCGATTGGTGTAACCTTAAGCCGTTTTGAGCAGGCTTATGACTCTTTACGGGAATTTAATAATGTCTCGCTTGCTTGCGGTGTCCATCCCCTTGATTTTGAAGAAGAACCTTATGACGTAGAGCGTTTATTGCGTTTAGCACAAGATCCGAAAGTGATTGCTATTGGCGAAATTGGCTTAGATTATTATTACAGTGCGGACAATAAAGCGGCGCAACAAGCGGTGTTTGGCAGCCAAATCGATATTGCAAACCAATTAGATAAGCCTGTGATTATTCATACACGTTCTGCAGGCGATGACACCATTGCAATGTTACGCCAACACCGTGCTGAAAAGTGCGGTGGCGTTATTCATTGTTTTACGGAAACTATGGAATTTGCGAAAAAAGCGTTGGATTTAGGATTTTACATTTCTTGTTCTGGCATTGTAACCTTTAAAAATGCCGAAGCGATTCGTGAGGTTATTCGTTATGTACCAATGGAACGCTTATTGGTGGAAACGGATTCGCCTTATCTTGCGCCTGTGCCTTACAGAGGTAAAGAAAATCAACCCGCTTATACGAGAGAAGTATGTGAATACGTGGCAACCTTAAAGGGCGTTTCTGCAGAGGCGTTTGCTCAAATCACTACACAAAATTTCGAGCGTTTATTTAAAATTCGTGTAGAATAAATGCACAGTTCTGACAAGGGAAAAGTATGCGAAAGTTTTTTAAATATTTCTTATTTATTGTTGTTTTTTTATTCCACGGTTTTATGTTTTCTGTGGTGAATTATGTATTTCCTCATTACGATGTGACACGTGTTACTGGCGTAGAAGTTAAACGTGTTGATAAAGATGGCCCCATCACAAAATCAAATCCAGCTGATGGCCCAACACGTGATGTGTATTACATCAATACGCAAAATGACGATGGCAAAATTATGGTGTATCGCAACGAAGATACACGTTGGGGTTTCCCATTCTACTTCAAATTTGGCTCAGCCAATTTACAGGCTGAATCACAGGCTTTGGGTAATGACAACAAACTTGTGCAAATTAAATACTATGGTTGGCGTATTACGATGGTGGATGAATATCGTAATGCAACCTCAATTAAAGAAATTACGGCTGATGATACACCAAGCAATCCGATTGTTTCGTGGATTTTATATGTATTCTTGCTGGCGACATTATTTTTGTCTATCCAATTTATTCGCGGCTGGTTTGACAGCGATAAGTAATATCCCAAACGGTCGCAAAGTGCGGTCGTTTTCTTTTATATTTTTGAGTAATGATTATGGAATTATTTCATACTATTTTGGCAATTGTGGCTTTAATTTTAAGTAGCGCAGTTGTTTCTTCTGCTGAAATTTCTCTGGCGAGTTCTCGTAAGTTAAAATTACAATCTCTTGCAAATAAAGGCGACGTGCGTGCGCTTCAAGTGCTTAAATTACAAGAGCATCCTGGTCGTTTTATTACGGTGGTTCAAATTTTGTTGAATATGGTGGCGATTTTGGGTGGGGGAATTGGCGAAAGTGCGCTAAGTCCTTACATTGCAGATATTTTAAATCGTTCTTTTGAAGGAAGTTGGATTGAGCCAACCGCCTCTACAATCGCTTTTATATTAGTGACTTGTTTGTTTATTTTATTTGCTGATCTTATTCCAAAACGTATTGCTATTACTTATCCTGAAATGGTGGCGTTGAGCGTTGTGGGTATTATGAATTTTAGTATGTATGTGTTTAAACCGCTTGTGTGGTTTTTTGATACTATTGCTAATGTATTTTTCCGCTTATTTCGCATTTCTACTGTGCGTGAAGATGGCATGACCTCTGAAGATATTTTCGCCGTAGTTGAAGCAGGCGCAGAAGCTGGTGTATTAAAAACTCAAGAGCATTATTTGATCGAAAATATTTTCGATATGCAAGCCCGTACGGTAACTTCCACAATGACAACCCGTGAAAACATCGTATATTTAGACCGCACTTTTTCTCGCCAAGAAGTGATGGATACGCTTTCTCGTGATTCTCATTCTAAAATTGTGATTTGTGACAATGGCCTCGACAAAATCTTAGGTTATATCGAATCCCATACTTTGCTAACTATGTATTTGCAGAATGAAAATGTGGTGCTCACAGATCCTAAACTACTCCGTAAAGCCTTATTTGTGCCTGATACGCTTTCTCTTTACGAAGTGTTGGAATTGTTTAAATCTACTGGCGAAGATTTTGCGATTATTGTGAATGAATATGCTCTTGTGGTGGGTATTGTTACGCTAAATGATGTGATGAGTATTGTTATGGGGGAATTGGTTTCTAACGAAGAAGAATATATTGTGAGCCGTGATGAAAACTCGTGGCTGATTGATGGCGCAACGCCATTAAAAGAGGTAACTCGAGTATTAGATATTGCTTATTTTCCCGATGAAGAAAACTACGAAACTATCAGTGGTTTTATGATGTATATGTTACGTAAAATCCCGAAAAAAACCGATTCTGTGGTTTACGGAAAATACAAGTTTGAAGTGATTGATACGGAAAACTTTAAAATCGATCAGATTTTGGTGTCTTTAGTAAAAGAGCAGGAGTAGAAGTGCGGTAAATTTTTATCCATTTCTCTACAAAATTATGTTATAAAACCATAAAAAATTTGAGGTTAAATATGGAACTAAGACAACAAATTCCAACAGGCTGTATTAAGCAATTCGGGCAATTTGGCGTGCCTTATGTGGTTGGCGAGGTTGCGGAATTTTTGCCAGATGGTGATGTGTTGGTAAATATCACATTGTTACAATCTGGAGAAAAAGACATTTATCGCTTATCTTACCTACTTGAAGATCCCGAAGCTGAATAAGGAAAATTATGTACGCGATTGCTTTTGATTTAGTTGTAAAAGACACTCAAGATTATCATCCAAAGGGCGTTCAAGAGGCTTATACAGACATTGGCGCAGTTTTAGCAAAATTTGGTTTTGTTAGAACACAAGGAAGTTTATATACCAACATGAATGAAGATATGGCGAATCTCTTTCAGGCAATGAATGCACTAAAACAGTTGGCGTGGATTTCTCAGTCGGTACGAGATATTCGCGCTTTTCGTATTGAGCAATGGTCTGATTTTACTGATTTTATACGAAATTAACATTTGCCTAGATAAGCCTTACAGGCTTCCTTGCTTAATCCCCTTCAGACAGTATAATGGCGGCGTTTTATTAACTTTAATCAGGTATGACTATGTTTAAAAAAATCTCTGTTTTATTTTTTACGTTAATATTGGCAGGTTGTTCTTCTTGGTCATCGGTTACTAACCATATTCCATTTATGGGGAACGATAAAAAAGTGATTGATTTAGATAAAGATAAAATCGATCAAAAATCTTATGCAGCTGCTTATGAAGCGACTGTGGCGACATATAAAGGTCGCGTGAATGAAAATTTCTTTGTAGATAATTTTGCAAGTGGTGCGAATGACTGGTATTTAGGCCGTATTTTAGTTCCAGTGAAACAAATTCAGGATAAACTTTACACTGGCAGCCATGATTCTGATGTATATGCCTATTATAGCGGCGTGTTACATGCGGAAGCATTGCAAGCGAACCTTAAACGTTTGAGCGCAAATTGTTGGGAAAAAGTGGATTCGCAAAGTATGGCTCAAGGTATTTATGATGCGATGCGTGATTTACAAAAAGGCGAAGCGCGCGGAGAAAATGATGAATATATTGTGCAAGGTAGTGAAGCGCTGCTGAAAGCCTGTACATCTAAATAATTGTTTTTCAATAAGCTGCTGGTCGATTTGTTTCATCCGCAGCTTTCTTTTTAAATTATTAAGGAGCAAGAATGTTAGAACTTTCGGAAAGCAACATTCATTTAAATGCTAATGCAATTGATAAACAACAAGCGATCGAAATGGCAGCGTCCGCATTGGTTCAAGCAGGCAATGTTGAAAATGGTTACTTGCAAGGAATGTTAGTGCGCGAGCTGCAAACCTCAACCTTTTTAGGCAATGGCATCGCTATTCCTCATGGCACCTTGGATACTCGTTTGATGGTAAAGAAAACGGGCGTGCAAGTGTTTCAATTTCCTCAAGGCATAGAATGGGGCGAAGGAAATATTGCTTATGTCGTGATTGGTATTGCGGCGCGATCTGATGAGCATTTGTCCTTATTACGCCAACTAACCCATGTATTGAGCGATGAAGATACTGCAGCAAAATTAGCAAAAATAACTGATGTGGCTGAATTTTGCGCGATTTTAATGGGCGAGACAATTGATCCATTTGAAATTCCTGCTGCCAATATCAGTTTAGATGTAAATACCCAAAGTTTATTAACTTTAGTTGCGATTAATGCGGGGCAATTACAGGTGCAAAGTGCGGTAGAAAATCGCTTTATTTCTGAAGTGATAAATAATGCGGCATTACCACTTGGCAAAGGGTTATGGGTAACGGACTCTGTCGTAGGAAATGTGAAAAATGCCTTAGCATTTAGTCGTGCCAAAACGATTTTTAGCCACAATGGCAAGGCCGTAAAAGGCGTGATAACCGTTTCAGCCGTCGGTGATCAAATTAATCCAACTTTGGCGCGTTTATTAGATGACGATGTCCAAACAACCTTGCTCAATGGAAATTCAACAGAAATTTTGACCGCACTTTTGGGTTCATCGAGTGATGTTGAAACTCAATCTGTAGAAGGTGCTGTTGTAGGAACCTTTACGATTCGTAATGAACACGGCTTACATGCACGCCCAAGTGCAAATTTGGTTAATGAAGTGAAAAAATTCACTTCTAAAATAACCATGCAAAATCTTACTCGTGAAAGTGAAGTCGTCAGCGCAAAAAGTTTGATGAAGATTGTTGCGCTTGGTGTAACACAAGGACATCGTTTACGTTTTGTGGCAGAGGGGGAAGATGCAAAACAAGCAATTGAATCATTGGGCAAAGCGATAGCCAATGGCTTGGGCGAGAATGTTTCGGTAGTGCCACCGTCTGAACCCGATACCATTGAGATTATGGGCGATCAAATTCACACACCTGCGGTAACAGAAGATGATAATTTGCCGGCAAATGCCATTGAAGCCGTATTTGTGATTAAAAACGAGCAAGGTTTGCATGCTCGTCCAAGTGCAATATTGGTAAATGAAGTGAAGAAATATAATGCTTCCGTAGCAGTTCAAAACCTTGATCGTAATTCTCAATTAGTCAGTGCTAAAAGTTTGATGAAAATTGTAGCATTAGGCGTAGTCAAAGGGACTCGTTTACGTTTTGTTGCGACGGGCGAAGAAGCGCAACAAGCTATTGACGGAATCAGCGCTGTGATCGAATCGGGTTTAGGGGAATAGTATGGCAAGCGTCGTAACCATTACCTTAAATGCCGCCTATGATTTAGTTGGGCGTTTAAATCGTATTCAACTTGGCGAAGTAAATACGGTAGAAACATTGGGCTTATTCCCTGCTGGAAAAGGCATTAATGTCGCAAAAGTACTAAAAGATTTAGGCGTTAATGTTGCAGTAGGCGGTTTCTTGGGCAAGGATAATTCAGCTGATTTCGAGCAAATGTTTAATCAGCACGGTTTGAAAGATAAATTCCACCGTGTTAATGGCAAAACACGTATCAATGTAAAAATTACCGAGACTGAAGCGGATGTGACAGATTTAAATTTCTTGGGATATCAAATAAGCCCACAAATTTGGCAACAATTTGTGACGGATTCTTTGGCTTATTGTTTAGATTATGACATTGTCGCAGTTTGTGGCAGTTTACCTCGAGGTGTGTCTCCTGAATTGTTTGCTGATTGGTTAAATCAGCTTCATCAAGCTGGCGTTAAAGTGGTGCTTGATAGTAGCAATGCTGCGCTTACCGCTGGATTAAAAGCGAAACCTTGGCTAGTAAAACCCAATCATCGAGAACTTGAGGCTTGGGTTGGTCATTCATTAAATAGTCTTGAAGAAATTATTGCCGCTGCACAGCAACTCAAAGCGGAAGGCATTGAAAACGTGATTATTTCAATGGGCGCAAAAGGTTCTTTATGGATTAATAATGAAGGCGTGCTTAAAGCCGAACCAGCAAAATGTGAAAATGTCGTGAGTACCGTTGGAGCAGGGGATTCAATGGTAGCAGGCTTAATCTATGGTTTTGAAAAAGGTTTATCGAAAACAGAAACCTTAGCTTTTGCTACGGCTGTGTCCGCTTTTGCGGTATCTCAGAGTAACGTCGGTGTGAGTGATTTGAGTTTACTTGACCCCATTTTAGAAAAAGTACAAATAACGATGATTGAAGGATAGTATGAAGTTATTTTTAACCCAATCAGCTAATGTAGGCGATGCGAAAGCCTATTTATTACATGAAGTTTTTCGAGCAGCTGCACAAAAAGCAAATGTCTCTATTGTAGAAACACCAGCCGAAGCAGATCTTGTTCTTGTATTTGGTTCTGTATTACCAAATAACCCTGCGTTAGTTGGTAAAAAAGTCTTTATTATCGGCGAAGCTATCGCCATGATTTCTCCTGAAGTAACATTGGCAAATGCCTTAGCGAATGGGGCTGATTATGTTGCACCGAAAAGTGCGGTGAGTTTTACAGGTGTTTCTGGTGTAAAAAATATTGTTGCGGTAACGGCTTGTCCAACTGGCGTTGCACATACGTTTATGTCAGCCGAAGCGATTGAAGCCTATGCGAAAAAACAAGGTTGGAATGTAAAAGTTGAAACCCGTGGTCAAGTTGGGGCTGGCAATGAAATTACTGCAGAAGAAGTCGCGGCGGCTGATTTGGTATTTGTTGCAGCAGATATTGACGTGCCTTTAGATAAATTTAAAGGTAAACCAATATACCGCACTTCAACAGGATTAGCCTTGAAGAAAACTGAGCAAGAATTTGATAAGGCATTTAAAGAAGCCAAAATTTTTGATGGTGGAAATAATGCGGGAACGAAAGAAGAAAGCCGTGAGAAAAAAGGTGTGTACAAACACTTAATGACTGGTGTTTCTCATATGTTACCGTTAGTGGTTGCTGGTGGATTGTTGATCGCGATTTCCTTTATGTTCAGTTTTAATGTAATTGAAAATACAGGAGTTTTTCAAGATCTTCCTAATATGTTGATTAATATCGGTAGTGGTGTGGCGTTCAAGTTAATGATTGCCGTGTTTGCTGGTTACGTTGCATTTTCTATCGCTGATCGTCCAGGACTTGCAGTTGGTTTGATTGCAGGGATGCTGGCAAGTGAAGCGGGTGCAGGGATTCTTGGCGGTATTATTGCAGGTTTCTTAGCCGGCTATGTGGTGAAAGGGCTAAATGTGATTATTCGATTGCCAGCAAGCCTGACTTCATTAAAACCGATTTTAATTTTACCGCTCTTGGGTTCGATGATTGTTGGTTTGACGATGATTTACCTCATCAATCCACCAGTGGCTGAAATTATGAAAGAGCTAAGTAATTGGCTTACTTCAATGGGCGAAGTGAATGCGATTGTGTTAGGCGTAATTATCGGCGCAATGATGTGTATCGATATGGGCGGACCAGTAAATAAAGCAGCGTACACTTTTTCTGTTGGATTGATTACCTCCCAAGTTTATACACCAATGGCTGCGGCAATGGCCGCAGGTATGGTTCCTCCAATTGGTATGACAGTTGCGACTTGGATTGCTCGCAATAAATTTACCGTTAGCCAACGCGATGCGGGGAAAGCATCATTTGTTCTTGGTTTATGTTTTATTTCTGAAGGTGCATTACCATTTGTGGCAGCAGATCCAATTCGAGTCATTATTAGCTCTGTGATTGGTGGTGCGGTGGCTGGTGCGATTTCAATGGGATTAAATATTACCTTACAAGCTCCGCACGGCGGATTATTTGTCATTCCATTTGTATCTGAGCCGTTGAAATATCTTGGTGCAATTGCGATTGGTGCTTTATCAACAGGTGTGGTTTACGCCATTATTAAATCGAAAAACAATGCGGAATAATACCGCACTTTGAATGTAAAAAATAATTTTCATTGAAAAAGTTAGACTATGAAATCAAGGACTAAGCTCTGTAATCTACAGGGCTTAGTCCTTTTAGTTATGGATGTATTCGTGAATCGTTTGTAAAAGTAGGAGCAATCTTTTTCTTTCAGTTTTGCTTTTTTAATTTGGGCGTCAGAAAGCGGATTTGTTAAGTATGCCATAAAATAGCCCTACTTAGTAATATAACAAACTAGGCGTTAATCCTAGTATTTACAAGTCTCTATGCTGTTTTAGTAATAGATTTTTTTGCCTTAGCGTGAATATATTATTAAGTCTATTACTAAGATTCTAAGGTTCGATAGTATTTTATAGTGGAGTATAGGGAATAAAAAAGCCTTGATTTCAGTAGAATCAAGGCTTTGTAATGCTTTTAGTGCTGTATATTTTTAATTTGGTGCTCTGGGCGAGACTTGAACTCGCACGACCTGTGGTCACTACCCCCTCAAGATAGCGTGTCTACCAATTCCACCACCAGAGCTTTAATTTTTATGCTAATCCTATTTTATTGTGGGATGTCGCTATTTTTATTGTCTTTCGCTGGAGCTGCTTGTTGTTGCTGAACTTGCTCTGCAGCTTGTGATAAATCGTCAAAAGTACCTTTTTGAACATTGCCTTTATGTGAATTCATATTACCTAAAACAAGAGCAATAACAAAAAATGCGGTTGCTAAAATCGCGCTAGTACGTGTTAAAAAGTTACCTGCACCAGCAGAGCCAAACATTGTACCTGATGCGCCACCACCAAAAGATGCACCAGCGTTCGCTCCTTTACCTTGTTGAACGAGAATAAACCCGATCAAGGCAATCGCGACAACAACATAAATAAATAAAAGAACTTGATACATTTTTTCTCTCTAATTTGCAATTTTGCAAGAAAACTGGTCGTGAATGTTATAGAAAATTCAATTTTCTCGCAAGTGCTTTGCATAAAAAAAATATTAATTGGTTTAACTTTAATCAGTTTCACCGTTTGATTTACTCGATTTTTTTACCGCACTTTTAGGTTTCACTCTATCGGATTTAATCATTTTAATGCGGCTTAATTGTCTTAATGCATTAAGATCTACAAAACGGACTAAATCAGGTAACATTTGATTCAAGTTATGCATAAATTGTTGATAGGTTGCTTGTTTTTGACTAATGTCTGTGAGTTGCGATTCCCAATGAGCCGTCATATCTGGTTGGGTGGCAATATCTGGTAATGCCTGAATTAAAATTCTTCCAGTTTCTGTACTGTGAATATTTCGCCCTTTTTTAGTTAAAAAACTGCGTTTAAAAAGTAATTCAATGATGCCAGCACGAGTAGCCTCTGTACCCAATCCATCGGTTTCTCGCAGGATTTTTTTGAGTTCTTTATCCTGCACAAATCGCGCAATGCCCGTCATTGCTGAAAGCAAGGTTGCATCGGTGAAAGGCTTTGGCGGCTGAGTTTTTTTACTCATCACTTCTCCTCGTTCACAATGCAAAATTTGACCTTTCTTTACTATTGGTAATAAGGGTTCTTGATTTTCTGTGTCGTCTTCTTTGCCTAACAATTCTTTCCACCCAGCCGTTTGTAAATTTCGCGCTTGGGCTATAAAAGTACCGCCAGCGATATTTAATGTGATTTTACTTTTACGATATTCTGCGTCAGGACAAAATTGCATTAAATATTGGCGAGCGATAAGGCTGTAAATATTACGTTCTTCTTGTGTTAGATTTACTGGACGATTTTTGGCAGTAGGAATGATTGCGTGGTGAGCCTCTACTTTTTTATCATTCCAACAGCGATTTCTCTGTTCAGTTGAAATGACATTTGGTAAGCGTTGATAAGCTTCACAATGGGTTGAAATTGCATTTAATACATTGTGGCGTTCGGCAAAATGTTCTTCGGGTAAATAGCGACAATCAGAACGCGGATAAGTAATTAAACGATGAGTTTCATACAGGCGTTGGCATGCATCTAATACGGCTTGAGCGGACATACCGAATCGCTTTGCTGCATCAATTTGTAACGCAGAAAGTGAATAAGGCAAGGGCGCCGTTTCTTTTTCACGAACGTCTTTGTATTCGGTGACTTCTGCTGGTTGATTTGTAATACGTTTTACAACGTTTTCTGCTAATCCTTTAGAGAGCACCCTGCCGTCATCATCTTGGTAATCCTCGCAAGCTTTGCTAGGTTGCCATAAGGCACTGAAAAGTGCGGTTGATTTTTCTGGAGTTTTTTCTTCTTTGCTCTCTGGATTAACCCAAGCCTGTACTTCAAAGAAGTCTTTGGGCTGGAAATGCTCAATTTCTAAATCTCGACGTACAATTAAACCTAGCACAGGGGTTTGCACTCGTCCAACAGAAAGCACGCCATCATAGCCAGTTTGTCTACCTCGAATGGTATAAGCTCTGGTCATATTAATGCCATAAAGCCAATCGGCACGAGCTCGTGCGAGTGCGGATGTGGCAAGAGGAATAAAATTACGGTTGGGTTGTAATTTTTTAACCGCTTTTTCTACCGCACTTGGATTTAGGTCGCTAATCAAGCAGCGTAAAATTTTATCGCGTTTTTCGGCAGATAAATTGGCATAACTGAAGACTTCATCTACAAGTAATTGTCCTTCTCTATCTGGGTCTCCTGCATTAACAAGTGTATCCGCTTGATGGATTAGTTTTTCTACCACAGAAAGTTGTTTTTTTACTTCTTTTCGCGGTAAAAGTTGCCATTTTTCAGGAATGATAGGGAGATGTTCTAAACGCCATTGTTTGAATTTAGGATCATAGGCATCGGGTTCTGCTTGCTCGAGCAAATGCCCTACACACCAAGTTACCACATCATTATCGCCACATTTAATAAAACCATCCCCACGTTGATGGGGTTTGGGTAGCACATCTGCAATAGCACGAGCTAGGCTTGGTTTTTCGGCGATAAATAAACGCATAATGGTATGAGAAGATTAGTCGATTTGACGACGACCTAGAAAAGAGTGAGTAAGCGTTGTGCCGTCCACAGTTTCTAGTTCACCACCGACAGGGATACCGTGAGCGATACGACTCACTTTGATATTATGTTGGCGGCACATTTCAGCAATGTAGTTTGCCGTCGCATCGCCCTCCACTGTTGGATTTGTTGCAAGAATCACTTCGTGGAAAGATTCTTCTACTAAGCGTTTTTGCAGTAAATCTAAGCCAATTTCACGAGGCCCAATACCATCAAGTGGAGACAAATGTCCCATTAAAACAAAATAACGTCCTGAAAATTGCCCCGTTTGCTCAATCGCTTGAATATCTGCGGGCATTTCAACGACACAAAGCAAACCTGAATTTTGACGGCGTGGATTATTGCAAATGTTGCAAGTGTCTTCTTCCGTAAAGTCTCGACATTGTGAACAATGACCAATTTTAGACATAGCTTCTGTGAGTGCTCGAGCTAAATTCATTCCACCGCTACGATTACGCTGTAAAAGATGATAAGCCATACGTTGCGCAGATTTAGGCCCTACGCCTGGAAGACAACGTAAGTTTTCAATAAGGTGTTCTAAAAGTGGACTGCTTTGCATAATTTGAGATGAAATATAAGGCTACTTTCCGCTCCCTCTATTTACGGGGGAATACCGAAGACTTAGGGGGAACCCCCTTCCGTCGCTTTGCGACACCTTCCCTCGCAAGCAGGGGAAGACAAGTGTTCGATTAAAACGGAAACTTCATTCCTGGTGGTAATGGCATTCCAGCGGTAACTGATGCCATTTTTTCTTTTTGTAATTCTTCTGCACGACGCACCGCATCGTTAAAAGCAGCTGCGATTAAATCTTCTAACATTTCTTTATCGTCTTCCATTAAAGAAGGATCAATGTCAATACGGCGGCAGTTATGTGCACCATTAATCGTGATTTTCACTAAACCTGCACCAGATTCACCCGTTACTTCTAGTTGTGCGATTTCTTCCTGCATTTTTTGCATTTTTTCTTGCATTTGTTGGGCTTGTTTCATCAAGCCGCCTAAACCGCCTTTTCCAAACATAATGTTATCCTTTATTAAGTCAAAAATTGCGTGCATTCTAGCGAAAAAATGGGCTTTTGGGAACAGTAGGGTTAATGATTTTGGGGATTTAAAATCTCAGAAAATTTCACCGCACTTTTGAAGTCAAGTGCGGTGAAATTTAGTGGTGTTTAGAATGGGAAGAGACGGTTATTCAGGGGTAATCCATTCGACAGTCCAGCTTCCAGTACCTTCTGGAACTAATGTTTTTGTGAGATAAGGCAAAATTTCTTTCATTTGGGTTTCTAATGTCCAAGGTGGATTAATTACCACCATACCGCTCGCAGTCATTCCTCGTTGATCGCTATCTGGGCGAACAGCGAGCTCAATTCTTAGAATTTTTCTAATTCCCGTTGCTTCTAAACCCTTAAAAATACGTTTAGTTTGTTGGCGTAATACAACAGGATACCAAATCGCATAAGTGCCAGTGGCAAAACGTTTATAGCCCTCTTCAATGGCTTTAACAACGAGATCATAATCATCTTTTAATTCATAAGGCGGATCGATGAGTACTAAGCCCCGGCGTTCTTTTGGCGGAAGCGTTGCTTTGACTTGTTGAAAACCATTGTCACATTTTACGGTGACATTTTTGTCGTCGCTAAAATTATTGCGAAGAATTGGATAATCGCTAGGATGAAGCTCGGTCAATAGTGCGCGATCTTGTGGGCGCAACAATTCTGCAGCAATTAACGGTGAGCCAGCATAATAACGTAGTTCTTTGCCACCATAATTGAGTTTTTTGATCATTTTTACATAACGGGCAACATCTTCGGGTAAGTCTGTTTGATCCCACAAGCGTCCAATACCTTCTTTATATTCCCCCGTTTTTTTTGATTCGTTTGAAGATAAACGATAACGACCTACACCAGAGTGCGTATCCAAATAAAAAAAGCCTTTTTCTTTAAGTTTAAGGTTTTCCAAAATAAGCATTAAGACGATATGTTTTAAGACATCAGCATGATTGCCTGCGTGAAATGAGTGACGATAACTCAGCATAATATATCCTTTGTTTTATAACGAAGGCGAGCCAATTGACTCGCCCGATTTCACACTAAAGTGCGGTCATTTTTAGAAGAGTTCTTGTGGTTGCGTCGCTGGCGTATTGCCTTCATTATTTAAGCGTTGCTGTAACTCTGTAGGAACGTAATAACCACGCTCTTGCATTTCCGAAAGATAGGTACGTGTCGGTTCTGTTCCCACAATAAAATATTCTTTGCGCCCACCGTTTGGAGAAAGCAAACCTGTCAAAGTATCAATGTTTTTTTCCACAATTTTTGGCGGCAGTGGCAATTTACGTTCAGGTTTATCACTCAAAGCCATTTTCATATAAGTGATCCAAGCTGGCATGGCTGTTTTCGCACCCGCTTCTCCACGCCCAAGTACTCGTTTGTTATCATCAAACCCAACATAAGTTGTAGTGACTAAGTTTGCACCAAATCCCGCATACCAAGCCACTTTTGAACTGTTGGTAGTACCTGTTTTACCGCCTATATCGCTACGTTTAATACTTTGTGCAATGCGCCAGCTGGTGCCTTTCCAGTCTAAACCTTGTTCGCCATAAATTGCCGTATTTAAGGCACTACGAATGAGAAAAGCAAGTTCGCCACTAATGACACGTGGCGCATATTCTATTTTCGACGAGGCATTTTTTGCAGCAGCCATTAAATCAATCGCATCTTCTTTAAGTGCGGTGAAATTTGATTGTAATTCTGGCAGTTCAGGCACAGTTTCAGGTTGTTGATCTAATTCTTCGCCATTGGTGCTGTCATCTGTTGGTTTTAAGGCACTCTCGCCTAAAGGAATATTGGCAAAGCCGTTGATTTTGTCTTTGGTTTCGCCATAAATTACAGGTATATCATTACATTCAATGCAAGCAATTTTAGGGTTTGCAATAAATAAGTCTTTACCCGTGTTATCTTGAATTTTTTCAATGATATAAGGTTCAATGAGGAAACCGCCATTATCAAACACCGCATAAGCTCGCGCCATTTCTAATGGTGTGAAAGAGGCTGCGCCAAGTGCTAAGGCTTCGCTAGCAAAATATTGATCACGTTTAAAACCAAAACGTTGTAAAAATTCTGCTGTGAAATCAATACCTGCTGTTTGGATCGCACGAATAGCAATCATATTTTTGGATTGACCTAATCCTACGCGTAAACGCATCGGGCCATCATAACGATCAGGCGAGTTTTTCGGTTGCCACATTTTTTGTCCCGGTTTTTGAATAGAAATCGGGCTGTCTTGTAATACACTAGAAAGCGTTAAGCCTTTTTCTAATGCTGCCGCGTAAATAAATGGTTTAATAGAAGAACCCACTTGAACTAAAGACTGTGTGGCTCGATTGAATTTACTTTGTTCATAACTAAATCCGCCCACCACTGCTTCAATCGCGCCATTATCTGAATTAAGAGAAACTAATGCTGAATTTGCTGCGGGAATTTGTCCTAATTGCCATTCCCCATTAGCACGCTGACGAATCCAAATTTGCTCGCCGACTTTCACAGGATTGCTTCTGCCTGTCCAACGCATTGCATTGGTTGATAAGGTCATTTTTTCCCCAGAAGCGAGCAATATATCAGCACCGCCTTTTGCAATTTCAATCACTGCCGCAGGAATAAATGGCTCTGAATCAGGTAGCTTGCGTAGAAAACCGACAATGCGATCATTGTCCCAAGCGGCTTCATTTTTTTGCCATAATGGCGCGCCACTGCGATAACCGTGACGCATATCATAATCAATCAAGTTATTACGCACAGCTTTTTGGGCTTCAGCTTGGTCTTTTGAAAGTACAGTGGTAAATACTTTATAACCACTGGTGTAAGCATTTTCTTCGCCAAAACGACGCACCATTTCTTGACGCACCATTTCAGTGACATAATCAGCACGAAATTCAAATTTTGCGCCGTGATAACTCGCCACAATCGGCTCTTTCAATGCAGCATCATATTCTTCTTTGCTGATGTATTTTTCATCTAACATACGGCTTAGCACCACATTGCGACGTTCTTCTGAACGTTTTAGCGAATAAAGCGGATTCATTGTTGAAGGTGCTTTAGGTAAACCAGCAATAATCGCCATTTCAGATAAGGTCAATTCATTCAATGCTTTACCGAAATAGGTTTGTGCCGCTGCTGCAACACCATAAGAACGATAGCCTAAAAAGATTTTGTTTAAATAAAGCTCTAAGATTTCTTGTTTGTTGAGGGTATTTTCAATTTCTACCGCAAGCACCGCTTCACGGGCTTTACGAATAATGGTTTTTTCTGGGGTTAAGAAAAAGTTACGCGCTAATTGTTGAGTAATCGTACTTGCACCTTGTGATGCACCGCCATTACTCACTGCGACAAACAATGCACGAGCAATGCCGATAGGGTCTAATCCGTGATGATCGTAAAAACGATTGTCTTCCGTTGCTAAAAATGCGTCAATTAAGCGTTGTGGCACATCGGCTAATTTCACTGGAATACGGCGTTGCTCGCCCACTTCGCCAATTAATTTACCGTCAGCCGTATAAATCTGCATTGGTTGTTGTAATTCAACGGTTCTTAATGTTTCTACTGAGGGCAATTCCGATTTTAGGTGGAAATACAACATTCCGCCAGCCACTAAACCTAAAATACATAAAGTTAATAGGGTGTTTAATATTAATTTTGCGATCCGCATCGTAAAATTCTCGCTTGGTTAATGAATATTCTTGTCAAGAGACCTATGATTTAGTTGTTAAGTATAAAAGATTCAGCCTTTAAAGAATAGGAAAGAATATGCAATTCTCCCTGAAAAATTACCGCACTTTACAAATCGGCATTCATCGTAAGCAGGGTTATTTTGATTTTGTGTGGTTTGATGATCTTGAACAGCCACAAAGTTATCAAATTTTTGTTAATGATCGTGATTTTAAAAATCGTTTTTTACAACAGCTAAAAACACAATATCAAGGGAAAACCTTTCCTTTACAGTTTGTGGCAAGCATTCCCGCTCACTTAACTTGGTCGAAAGTATTAATGTTGCCACAAGTGTTAAATGCGCAAGAATGTCATCAACAATGTAAATTTGTGATTGAAAAAGAGCTGCCTATTTCTTTAAATGAATTATGGTTTGATTATCGTTCTACCTCGTTAAAGCAAGGTTTTCGATTAGACGTTACTGCAATTCGTAAAAGTACTGCTCAAACTTATTTGCAAGATTTTCAGCCATTTAAAATTAATGTATTGGATGTTGCGTCAAATGCTATTTTGCGTGCATTTCAGTATTTGTTGAATGAACAAGTGCGGTCAGAAAATACCTTATTTTTATTTCAAGAAGATGACTATTGTTTGGCGATCTGTGAAAGATCGCAGCAATCGCAAATTTTACAATCTCACGAAAATTTGACCGCACTTTATGAACAATTTACCGAACGTTTTGAAGGACAACTTGAACAAGTTTTTGTTTATCAAATTCCCTCAAGTCATACACCATTACCCGAAAACTGGCAGCGAGTAGAAACAGAACTCCCTTTTATTGCGCTTGGCAACGCGCTATGGCAAAAAGATTTACATCAACAAAAAGTGGGTGGTTAAATGTCGATGAATTTATTGCCTTGGCGTACTTATCAACATCAAAAGCGTTTACGTCGTTTAGCTTTTTATATCGCTTTATTTATCTTGCTTGCTATTAATTTAATGTTGGCTTTTAGCAATTTGATTGAACAACAGAAACAAAATTTGCAAGCGCAGCAAACATCTTTTGAACAACTTAATCAGCAACTTCACAAAACTACCATGCAAATTGATCAGTTACGCAGTGCGGTGAAAGTTGGTGAAGTTTTGACATCTATTCCCAACGAGCAAGTAAAAAAGAGTTTACAACAGCTAAGTGAATTACCTTTCAACAAGGAGAACTGAATAAATTTAAACAAGATGCCAATAACTTAAGTTTGGAAGGTAACGCGCAAGATCAAACAGAATTTGAACTGATTCATCAATTTTTAAAGAAACATTTTCCCAATGTGAAATTAAGTCAGGTTCAACCTGAACAAGATACATTGTTTTTTCACTTTGATGTGGAACAAGGGGCGGAAAAATGAAAGCTTTTTTTAACGATCCTTTTACTCCTTTTGGAAAATGGCTAAGTCAGCCTTTTTATGTGCACGGTTTAACCTTTTTATTGCTATTAAGTGCGGTGATTTTTCGCCCCGTTTTAGATTATATCGAGGGGAGTTCACGTTTCCATGAAATTGAAAATGAGTTAGCGGTGAAACGTTCAGAATTGTTGCATCAACAGAAAATTTTAACTTCTTTACAGCAGCAGTCGGAAAGTCGAAAACTTTCTCCAGAACTGGCTGCACAAATTATTCCTTTGAATAAACAAATTCAACGTTTAGCTGCGCGTAACGGTTTATCTCAGCATTTACGTTGGGAAATGGGGCAAAAGCCTATTTTGCATTTACAGCTTACAGGTCATTTTGAGAAAACGAAGACATTTTTAACCGCACTTTTGGCTAATTCGTCACAGCTTTCAGTGAGTCGCTTGCAGTTTATCAAACCCGAAGACAACCCATTGCAAACCGAGATCATTTTTCAGCTAGATAAGGAAACAAAATGAAACATTGGTTTTTCCTGATTATATTATTTTTTATGAATTGCAGTTGGGGACAAGATCCTTTCGATAAAACACAGCGTAACCGTTCTCAGTTTGATAACGCACAAACAGTAATGGAGCAGACAGAAATAATTTCCTCAGATGTACCTAATAATCTATGCGGAGCGGATGAAAATCGCCAAGCGGCTGAAATTCCTTTGAACGCTTTAAAATTGGTGGGCGTAGTGATTTCTAAAGATAAAGCCTTTGCCTTGTTGCAAGATCAAGGTTTGCAAATTTACAGCGTTTTAGAGGGCGTTGATGTGGCTCAAGAGGGCTATATTGTAGAAAAAATCAACCAAAACAATGTTCAATTTATGCGTAAGCTCGGAGAGCAATGTGATAGTAGTGAATGGAAAAAATTAAGTTTTTAAAGGAAGATTATGAAGAAATATTTTTTAAAGTGCGGTTATTTTTTAGTGTGTTTTTGTTTGCCATTAATCGTTTTTGCTAATCCTAAAACAGATAACGAATGTTTTTTTATTCGTTTATCGCAAGCACCTTTAGCTCAAACACTGGAGCAATTAGCTTTTCAACAAGATGTGAATTTAGTGATGGGTGAGAGGTTAGAAGGCAATATTTCTTTGAAATTAAACAATATTGATATGCCACGTTTGCTAAAAATAATCGCAAAAAGTAAGCATCTTACTTTGAATAAAGATGATGGGGTTTATTATTTAAACGGCAGTCAATCTGGCAAAGGTCAAGTTGCAGGAAATCTTACGACAAATGAACCGCACTTAGTCAGCCACACGGTAAAACTTCATTTTGCTAAAGCCTCTGAATTAATGAAATCCTTAACAACAGGAAGTGGATCTTTGCTTTCTTCTGCGGGGAGCATTACCTTTGATGATCGCAGTAATTTGCTGGTTATTCAGGATGAACCTCGTTTTGTGCAAAATATCAAAAAACTGATTGCTGAAATGGATAAGCCTATTGAACAGATCGCTATTGAAGCGCGAATTGTGACAATTACGGATGAGAGTTTGAAAGAACTTGGCGTTCGGTGGGGGATTTTTAATCCAACTGAAAATGCAAGACGAGTTGCGGGCAGCCTTACAGGCAATAGCTTTGAAAATATTGCGGATAATCTTAATGTAAATTTTGCGACAACGACGACACCTGCTGGCTCTATAGCATTACAAGTCGCGAAAATTAATGGGCGATTGCTTGATTTAGAATTGAGTGCGTTGGAGCGTGAAAATAATGTAGAAATTATTGCAAGTCCTCGCTTACTCACTACCAATAAGAAAAGTGCGAGCATTAAACAGGGGACAGAAATTCCTTACATCGTGAGTAATACTCGTAACGATACGCAATCTGTGGAATTTCGTGAGGCAGTACTTGGTTTGGAAGTGACGCCACATATTTCTAAAGATAACAATATCTTACTTGATTTATTGGTAAGTCAAAATTCCCCTGGTTCTCGTGTCGCTTATGGACAAAATGAGGTGGTTTCTATTGATAAGCAAGAAATTAATACTCAGGTTTTTGCCAAAGATGGGGAAACCATTGTGCTTGGCGGCGTATTTCACGACACAATCACGAAAAGCGAAGATAAAGTGCCATTGCTTGGCGATATACCCGTTATTAAACGATTATTTAGCAAAGAAAGTGAACGACATCAAAAACGTGAGCTCGTGATTTTCGTCACGCCGCATATTTTAAAAGCAGGAGAAACGTTAGAGGCGTTGAAACAAAAAAGTGCGGGGAAAAAATAACTTTTTTAGACGATGAATTTTTTTAATTTTCGCTGTATCCACTGTCGTGGCAATCTTCATATTGCAAAAAATGGGCTATGTTCAGGTTGCCAAAAACAAATTAAATCTTTTCCTTATTGCGGTCATTGTGGTGCGGAATTGCAATATTATGCGCAGCATTGTGGTAATTGTCTTAAACAAGAACCAAGTTGGGATAAGATGGTCATTATTGGGCATTATATTGAACCTCTTTCGATATTGATTCACCGTTTTAAATTTCAAAATCAATTTTGGATTGACCGCACTTTAGCTCGGCTTTTATATCTTGCGGTGCGTGATGCTAAACGAACGCATCAACTTAAATTGCCAGAAGCAATCATTCCAGTGCCTTTATATCATTTTCGTCAGTGGCGACGGGGTTATAATCAGGCAGATTTATTATCTCGGCAATTAAGTCGCTGGCTGGATATTCCTAATTTGAGCAATATCGTAAAGCGTGTGAAACACACCTATACTCAACGTGGTTTGAGTGCAAAAGATCGTCGTCAGAATTTAAAAAATGCCTTTTCTCTTGTTGTTTCGAAAAATGAATTTCCTTATCGCCGTGTTGCGTTGGTGGATGATGTGATTACTACTGGTTCTACACTCAATGAAATCTCAAAATTGTTGCGAAAATTAGGTGTGGAGGAGATTCAAGTGTGGGGGCTGGCACGAGCTTAATATAAAGCACTGGAAAAAAAAGCGCGATAAGCGTATTATTCCCGATACTTTCTCTCAAGTATTTAGGACATAATTATGGAACAAGCAACCCAGCAAATCGCTATTTCTGATGCCGCACAAGCGCATTTTCGAAAACTTTTAGACACCCAAGAAGAAGGAACGAATATTCGTATTTTCGTCGTTAATCCGGGTACGCCTAATGCGGAATGTGGCGTATCTTATTGCCCCCCGAATGCCGTGGAAGAAAGCGATATTGAAATGAAATATAATACTTTTTCTGCATTTATTGATGAAGTGAGTTTGCCTTTCTTAGAAGAAGCAGAAATTGATTATGTTACCGAAGAGCTTGGTGCGCAACTGACCTTAAAAGCACCGAATGCCAAAATGCGTAAGGTGGCTGATGATGCGCCATTGATTGAACGTGTTGAATATGTAATTCAAACTCAAATTAACCCACAGCTTGCAAATCACGGTGGACGTATAACCTTAATTGAAATTACTGAAGATGGTTACGCAGTTTTACAATTTGGTGGTGGCTGTAACGGTTGTTCAATGGTGGATGTTACGTTAAAAGATGGCGTAGAAAAACAACTTGTTAGCTTATTCCCGAATGAATTAAAAGGTGCAAAAGATATAACTGAGCATCAACGTGGCGAACATTCTTATTATTAGTGAGTTATAAAAGAAGATTTATAATGACCGCACTTTTGAAAGTGCGGTTATTTTTATGGAGAAAAAATGAAAATACTTCAACAAGATGATTTTGGTTATTGGTTGCTTACACAAGGTTCTAATCTGTATTTAGTGAATAATGAATTGCCTTTTGGTATCGCTAAAGATATTGATTTGGAAGGATTACAGGCAATGCAAATTGGAGAATGGAAAAATCATCCGTTGTGGCTTGTGGCTGAGCAAGAAAGTGATGAACGAGAATATGTGAGTTTGCGTAACTTGCTTTCACTGCCAGAGGATGAATTCCATATATTAAGCCGAGGTGTGGAAATTAATCATTTTCTGAAAACCCATAAATTTTGTGGAAAGTGCGGTCATAAAACACAACAAACTCAAGATGAACTTGCAGTGCAATGTATTCACTGTGGGTATCAAACTTATCCTGTGATTTGCCCATCAATTATTGTTGCGGTTCGTCGTGGTCACGAAATTCTATTGGCAAATCATAAGCGACATTATAGTCCTAACGGAGGAATATACACGACGCTTGCAGGTTTTGTCGAAGTAGGGGAAACATTTGAACAAGCGGTGCAGAGAGAGGTTTTTGAAGAAACAGGGATTTCAATAAAAAATCTTCGTTATTTCGGTAGCCAACCTTGGGCATTTCCAAATTCTCAAATGGTCGGTTTTCTGGCTGATTATGAAAGCGGAGAAATAACATTGCAGGAAAGTGAAATTCATGATGCACAATGGTTTTCTTATGATCAACCCTTGCCAGAATTACCGCCAACGGGTACTATCGCTCGCAAATTAATTCATGTGACGCTTGAACTTTGTAAAGCGGAACATAAATGCGATTAATAAATATTCCAACTCTTACGAATTAAGGAAATAAGATGCGAAATCCGATTCATAAACGCTTAGAAAACTTAGACAGTTGGCAACATCTTACTTTTATGGCTGCTTTATGTGAACGTATGGCACCAAATTTTAAATTGTTCTGTCAAATGAACGAGCTTAGCGTTGAAACCAAAACGTATCAAAATATTCTCAATTTGGTGTGGGAATATTTAACAATTAAAGATGTCAAAATCAACTTTGAAAATCAGTTGGAGAAATTAGAAAGCATTATTCCTGATGTGAATGATTATGATAGTTTTGGTGTTGTGCCAGCGTTAGATGCCTGTCAGGCTTTAGCTGAAATTTTACACGCCATTATTGCGGGCGAAACCTTAGAAAAAGCGGTGGAAATAAGCCTAATTTCGTTGGGAACAGTAAGGGCATTATTGGAAACAGAAACTGGACGAGATTGGTCAGAAAGTAAACTAAAAGAAAATGAAGATATTCAAACAGAACTTGATGTGCAATGGCAAGTTTATCGTTTGCTTAAAGAATGTGAAAAACGTGATATTGAATTAATTTTAGCTTTAAAAAATGAAATTCGGACTGAGGGTATATCTAACATTGGTATAGAATTTCATCAATAACGTGAGATTTGTCACAATTTTTATAAATCATGCTTTTAATTCATCTCAAGTTAGATTATCCTTTGCACAGTTTTTGCGACAAATTCGCAAAGATACTTTTAAAGAATCAAACTTTTTATTTAACAGAAGGTACAAATTTATGAACAAAACAGATTTAATTGATGCAATTGCAAACGCTGCAGAGTTAAACAAAAAACAAGCTAAAGCAGCGTTAGAAGCGACTTTAGATGCAATTACTGCGAGCCTAAAAGAAGGTGAGCCTGTACAATTAATCGGCTTCGGTACATTTAAAGTAAATGAACGTGCTGCTCGTACTGGTCGTAACCCACAAACTGGTGCTGAAATCCAAATCGCAGCATCTAAAGTGCCAGCATTTGTATCTGGTAAAGCATTAAAAGATGCAATCAAATAATTGATAACATCAATGAAATGAAGCCCTGTCGATTGCGCAGGGTTTTTTTTATTGTGTAAACGCGTGGCAAATGTAAAAACAAACTTAGTAATAGGATAAATAAGGAAAACTTATGTGTGGTATTGTCGGTGCAGTAGCGCAACGAGATGTAGCGGAAATCTTAATTAATGGTTTACATCGTTTAGAATATCGTGGTTATGATTCAGCTGGTGTTGCAGTAATCAATAAACAAAATGAATTACAACGTATTCGTTGTTTAGGCAAAGTTAAAGCTTTAGATGAAGCCGTATCAGAAAAACCATTAATTGGTGGAACGGGAATTGCACATACTCGCTGGGCAACTCACGGCGAACCATCAGAAACTAATGCGCATCCGCATTCATCAGGTACTTTTGCTGTAGTACATAACGGTATTATTGAAAATCACGAAGAACTTCGCGAATTATTAAAATCTCGTGGTTATGTCTTTTTATCACAAACAGATACTGAAGTGATCGCTCACCTCGTTGAATGGGAAATGCGTAGCACGGATTCCCTTTTAGAGGCTGTGCAGAAATCGGTAAAACAACTCACGGGCGCATATGGTATGGTGGTAATGGACAGCCGTCATCCTGAACATTTAGTGGCAGCTCGTTCTGGTAGTCCACTTGTGATTGGCTTAGGTATCGGTGAAAATTTCTTAGCTTCAGATCAACTTGCGCTTTTAAGTGTTACTCGCCGTTTTATCTTTTTAGAAGAAGGAGATATTGCAGAAATTACACGTCGTACAGTTGATATTTATGATACTCACGGTAATAAGGCTAAACGTGAAATTCACGAGTCTAATCTTGAAAATGACGCTGCAGAGAAAGGTAAATTCCGTCATTTTATGCAGAAAGAAATTTACGAACAGCCAACTGCACTTATTAATACAATGGAAGGGCGTATTAATCACGAAAATGTGATTGTTGATTCAATCGGTAATGGTGCAAAAGGCATTTTAGAAAAAGTTGAGCATATTCAAATTGTTGCTTGTGGTACATCTTATAATGCAGGTATGGTGGCGCGTTATTGGTTTGAATCTTTAGCTGGCGTGAGCTGTGATGTTGAAATTGCATCAGAATTTCGTTATCGCAAATTTGTTACCCGTCCAAATAGCTTATTGATTACCCTTTCTCAATCTGGCGAAACAGCCGATACTTTAGCTGCACTTCGTTTAGCGAAAGAAAAGGGCTACATGGCAGCATTAACAATTTGTAATGTTGCTGGCTCTTCGCTCGTACGCGAATCAGATCTTGCATTTATGACTCGTGCTGGTGTTGAAGTTGGGGTGGCATCGACAAAAGCATTTACGACACAGCTCGCTGCATTATTAATGCTGGTAACGGCACTTGGTAAAGTTAAAGGTCATATTTCTGTAGAAAAAGAACGTGAAATTATTAAAGCAATGCAATCTTTACCTGCTGAAATTGAAAAAGCGTTAGCCTTTGATAGAGAAATTGAAGCTTTAGCAGAGGATTTTGCTGAAAAACATCATGCGCTTTTCTTAGGCCGTGGTGCGTTTTATCCAATTGCGGTAGAGGCTTCTTTGAAATTGAAAGAGATTTCTTATATTCACGCTGAGGCCTATGCGGCAGGAGAATTGAAACACGGGCCATTAGCGTTAATTGATGCTGATATGCCAGTGATTGTCGTTGCACCAAATAATGAATTATTAGAAAAAGTAAAATCGAACATTGAGGAAGTGCGAGCTCGTGGTGGTCAATTATACGTATTTGCCGATAAAGAAGCAGGATTTACGCCAAGTGAAGGAATGAAAATCATCACGATGCCAAAAGTCAATGATATTGTTGCACCGATTTTTTATACCATTCCAATGCAATTACTTTCTTATTATGTGGCTTTAATTAAAGGCACTGATGTAGATCAACCTCGTAACTTAGCAAAATCAGTTACCGTTGAATAAAGTGCGGTTGATTTTAATGTAATAAAAAAAACGGTGAAATTTCACCGTATTTTTTTAGTTAAATAATCTTCTTTGTTTCCGTGTTTTAATCACTTGTGCGATTAACAATAATGTGAGAATAACCACATATAGTGAAAAAATAACCACTAGCCATTGCACCATCGTTAAACCAAATAATGACCATTGGCTTTCATTACAAGAGCCAGTTGGGTTAAATATAAATGGAAACCATTGATGAAATGGTAAAGTCTCGGGAAAATTTGGAATAAACTCACATTGTTTCCAAGGAGCTGGATTCATTTGCAAATCAAGATGACGAAATGAAATCAATAAGCCCTTAATACTGCTGAATAAACCTAAAGCCAAGGCGATTAATCGAAGTATGAAAGCAAGAGGTTGAAGTAATGCAATAATGCCCGCTACAAATAAGCCAATCATTGCTAAACGTTCATAAACACAGAGCACACAAGGTTGTAAGCCCATTCCATATTGGAAGTAAAGTGCGGTGGATTCTAAGGCTAAACTTGAAAAAGCCAATAAAAACCACACAAAACGTTTTTCGGAAAATTGTTTTAATAGCGCGAGCATTTTTTCTCCTTAAATTGGCAAAATTAAACCTAAACTTGCTAACCAAATTGTGGCAGCTGGTAAAATAAATTCAATAGCCAGTAAACCAATGATTGAAAGTACAATCGTGTAAGGTAAAGCCATATAAACCATTCTGCCATAAGAAAGGCGAATTAATGGCGAAATTGATGAAGTCAATAAGAATAAGAAAGCAGCTTGCCCATTTGGTGTTGCAACTGATGGTAAGTTTGTACCTGTATTAATGGCAACAGAAAGCAATTCAAATTGATGCGGTGCAATTACTCCATTTGTCAGTGCAGCTTTAGCTTCATTAATATAAACCGTTGCAACAAATACATTATCAGAAATAGAAGAAAGCAAGCCATTAAACAAATAGAATAAAGCAAGTTGTGTATTTTCTTCCGCAGAAAGAACGAAGTGAATAATTGGTGAAAAAAGTTTTTGATCAATAATTACTGCAACAACAGAAAAGAATACAACGAGCAATGCAGTAAAGGGTAAAGATTCCTGAAAGGCTTTACCGATAGTATGTTCATCCGTCACACCAGTGAAAGACGTAGCAAAAATGATGATACTTAAACCAATTAAACCGACTGCGGCAAGATGGAATGCTAATCCAAGAATTAACCAAATTGCGATTAACGCTTGCATACCTAATTTAATTTTATCTTGTTTAGACATTTTTTCTGAATTAGTGCGATCTAAGTCTGATAAGACTTTCCACACTTCGTCTGGTAATTTCTCGCCATAACCAAATAATTTGAATTTTTCGACCAAGAAACAAGTGAGTAATCCGCAGATAAACACAGGAATAGTCACGGGTGCCATACGGAGGAAAAATTCCATAAAGTTCCATTTTGCTTGTTCTGCAATAATTAAGTTTTGTGGTTCTCCAACAACGGTCATTACACCACCGAGTGCAGTTCCTACACCCGCATGCATCATTAAACTACGTAAGAATGCACGGAATTTTTCTAAGATTTCGTGCTGTTGTTCAATAATTTTTCTATCGTCTGAAATATCAACCGCATCAATTAAATTATTGCCTGATGCAACTTTGTGATACACACCATAAAATCCCATTGCGACACTAATGATAACAGCAACAACCGTTAAAGCATCGAGAAAAGCCGATAAAAAAGCAGCACTAAAACAAAAGGCAATAGAAAGTGCAATTTTAGAACGAATTTTGACAAGTAATTTAGTAAATACATAAAGCAGTAATTGTTTCATAAAGAAAATACCTGCCACCATAAATATCAGTAGCAAGATCACTTCAAAGTTTGCCATAATTTCTGCTTTGACGTGTTTGGCATTTGTCATTCCAATAATAATAGCTTCAATTGCTAATAGACCACCTGGTTGAAGAGGGTAGCATTTTAATGCCATTGCCAATGTGAAAATAAATTCTGCAACCAGTAACCAACCCGCAATAAAAGGACTAATAAAAAAGAAAACAATTGGATTTATAATAAGAAAAACTACAATGGCAAGTTTGTACCATTCTGGACTTGCCCCAAGAAAGTTTTTCATAAAAGCCTGAATGTTTGTCATAGTGAACTCCATTATTTTTATCACGCGAACATTGTAATATATCCCCCTTTAAAGGATAATAAAAACCAAGTAATTTTTTTATAAAATTGCATTTTTTTTGATTTTTATCTGATTTTTAATTGTAATGCAAAACAATAACGACATTTTAAAAGCCCAAAGTCCAGCAGCTTTAGCAGAGGAATATATTGTAAAGAGTATTTGGCAAGATGTTTTTCCTTCGGGCAGTAATTTGCCATCAGAACGTGATTTAGCCGATAAGATTGGTGTAACTCGCACCACCCTACGTGAAGTTTTACAACGTTTGGCTCGTGATGGTTGGCTAACAATTCAGCACGGCAAACCCACCAAAGTAAATAATATTTGGGATGCTGCAGGGCCGAATATTATTGAAACCCTAATTGCTTTGGATATGCAGTCCGCGCCCTTAATTATTGATAATATGCTCTCTTTACGTAGTAAAATGTCGGAATCTTACATTTATGAAGCAGTAAAAAATTCCCCTCAAAAATCAACCGCACTTTTTGCTGAATTAGAGCAATTACAAAACACAGCACAAGATTACACAGAATTTGATTACCAATTATTTCGTCAATTTACTGTTGTTGCCAACAAACCCTTTTATCGTTTAATTTTCAATAGTTTAAAAGGCGTTTATCAGCGAATAGGGTTGTTATTTTTTAAAGAAAAAAAACACCGTGAATTAACAAAGCAATTTTATTTAGAAATGCAACAAATTTGTCTTGAGGGAAATGCAGATGCAGTAGTGGATTGCATCCGTAAACATAATTTACGTTCTTCAACCTATTGGAAAGCCATTTTAGAACGATTGCCACAAAATTTATCAGATTAATACTGGAAGCGAATTTAAGAAAAAAACATAAAACTTTTCTTATAATTACAAAATCATTTTCACCAATTTATCTGCTTTAATTCGTGCAAATTTTTTCAAAAGTTTTTGCACTGGTTCTGGGTATTGATTCAATTCTTCTAATTCAGAGTAATGTTTTAATACTTTTGTATGTTGGCGAATTTGGTTTTGCTCTTTTTCCACTTGGGCTAAAAGCTGTTGTTGTGGATCGTAAATTAATAAGCCATTTTCTGCATCCAAACGCCATGCTCGAGGGTTAAGATTATTGCCCGTCAATAAAATATAACGGTCATCTACCCACACACCTTTTAAGTGGTAGGTATTATCGCCATCACGCCATAAACGCACCACAAGCTGACCATTTTCAATTTGAGTCTCAAATTTTTCACAGAAACGGCGAAGATTACTTTCATAAAGATAAGGTAATGCCCCCGCCATTTTGAATGGTTGTTCTGGTGGAATGTAAAAATCGTTTGCGACTTTATCGCCAACAATAATTTCTACTTGTTTACCGCTTTCCAATAATGTTGCTATTTTATGTTGCAATGTGCGTGGGAAATTAAAATATGGCGTACAAATCACCAATTTTTCTTGTACTTGTAAGAATAAATCTTCAATTACTTGATTTAATTCGTTGCCCGATGCGCCTAAGCCAAACAGTGGCGATACGCTTAAAACATTCGGTAATTTCACCGCACTTTTTAATGAATATTCTCCATTTTGAGCAAGGTCTTTACGATAAGCTCGAATATTACCGCGGATCTCTTTAGTACGAGGGCGGTTGGTCACATCAAGTGGATAAACTGCACTGAAATCTAACAAGTAATCATTGATGAAATTTACCATTGAATCAGCTAATTCGGCATGAGTGATTTTTTGATAGCGGTCGTAACGATATTTTTCAAATTGATGAAGATAGACATTATTAATACTTGCACCGCTATAAAGCACCGTATCATCAAATACAAAGCCTTTGACATGCAATACACCAAAAACTTCTCGCGTATTAATTGGCACGCCAAAGAACATATTCGGATCATCAGGTAACTGATAAGTTTGGCGTTGCTCGCAATACCAGTCTGCATTAGTGGCAGATTTTTCCGCCCCTAATAAATTGCGTTGTGCACGATGCCAATCTATGAGAATTTTTACATCCAAGTGTGGATTTTCTTGCTTCACGCGATAAATTTCATCGAGAATTTCCTGTCCCGCTTCGTCTTTTTGCCAATAAAGTGCGGTGACATAAATACGTTTTTTTGCGTTTCTGATTAATTCAATAATTTGAGTTTTAAATTCAGCCGAGCTACCCAAAAATTCAATTTGCTCAGCTTGCAAAGCAAGGAATGGCAAATTATTTAAATTTTGTTCAGCTCGTTTGGTTTTATTGATTAACATAATCCATCTCGTGATTAAAGACTAGTGCGTTAGTTTACAATATTTCACGTGCTTATTAATAGAAAAAAGGCTTTTTTTCGTTATAATGCTCACAAATTTTAGCATTTTTTGGCTAAAAAACAGCCATTTTTACTCAGGGAAACCCTATGAACGACAAACGCAAACCGTCTTTTCAATCCGCAGGCAAAACCTTTCAAGAACGCTCAGTAGGTGAAAAATACAGAGAAAAACCAAGCCAAAATCGACCGCACTTTAATGATAAATTTAATGGAAATAGAAACGAAAAATCTCGTTTTCCTCGTGATAAACAAGAAGTGAAAGAAACTAGAATTAAGCAACTTTCTTTATCTCGCGCACCATCAAATAAAAATACAGAACAACCTAAGGTTCAAGTGACAATAAAAAGTACGGGTACGGTTTATAAAACGAAAGAAAAGAAAACTGGTGCGCTTTCTCCTCGTGCGCCTGAAAAAATTAAGAAAAACCGTGCGGAAGAAATGAAGGTTTACGGTGAAAATGCCTGTTTAGCTTTATTTGCAGAGCGTCCTGAAAGTATTGTTCGATTGTGGGCAACCGTGCAAATGTCACACAAAATTGGCGAGGTATTGAGTTATTTAGCCGAAAACAAGAAGGCTTATCACGTTGTAGATAGTGAAGAATTAGCCCGAGTGAGCGGAACAGAACATCACGGTGGCATTTGCTTATTGGTGAAGAAACCGCGTGCTTTCACGTTGCAAGGGTATTTGGATATTCCTCATAAAGAAGATTGTTTAGTGCTATTGGACAACGTGAATAATGCACAAAATATCGGAGGTGTATTGCGTACTTGTGCTTATTTTGGCGTGAAAAATATTGTCGCCGATAATGTGGAAAATCTGTATTCGGGAGCCTCTATGCGTGTAGCAGAAGGTGGCGCAGAATATATTCGTGTGTTAGAAACGGATGATATTGATTCGGCTTTGATGCACTTGCGTAAATCAGGCTATCAAATTATTCACGTATCGCACAATAAACAAGGCGACCCATTGGATAAAGTGCGGTTAAAAAATAAAGTGGTTTTTGTGCTAAGTGAAAGTTCTACGGAAAGTTTAGCGACGCCAGAAGATACACAAGTGCGTTTAACGCTCGCAAGTCCAATTAAATCAGGCTTAAACATTGCAGTGAATGCGGGTGTGTTGTTAGCGAAGTGGTATTTTAGATAGTGTATGATTAAAGGGGAAACGATTTCCCCTTTAAAATTTCAAATAAAAGTCTTTAGTCAATTCAATAAACGCTTCAGTGTATTGATTATCCGCATCATAAATTACCAATTGATCTTGCATTAAAACTTCGGGTTGTTTGGCAAAGGTAAGCAACATTCTCTGGGGCGTTTTTCCTATTTTAGTGATGACATTCGTCTGTTTTATGCAAAAAAGTGCGGTGGATTTTGTGAGCGTTTTGCCTGCATCATAAGGCAAAACAAAACTTATTTTCCCATTTTCCGACAAGCGTGTTGCAGCCCATTCTAACCAATTTAAGTGGCTTTGCTTGGTATAACGAGCCAATTCTCGTTCTTCATTTTTACAAGCGATACCTTGTTCAAAATAAGGTGGATTTGCCACAATTAAATCAAAGGTTTGTTCAGTGGTTTGTAAAAAATGTTGTATATCCGCTTGAGTAAGTTGAATGCGATTTTTCCACACTGAATTATTGATGTTTTCTTGTGCTTGTTTTGCTGCAATGGGATCCAACTCAACCGCTTGAATTTGACAGTTTTCTTCAGTTCGTTGTGCTAACATTAAAGTCAATAATCCTGTGCCACTGCCCATATCTAAAATATTTTTACAATGCTTTACATCAGCCCAAGCACCTAACAAAATGCCATCAGTGCCGACTTTCATGGCACAAGAATCTTGATTGATATGGAATTGTTTAAAGGTAAATCCGCTCATAAATTTTTCGTAAATTGACCGCACTTTCAGGTATAATCCTCGACGATTTTAACAAAGAACCGCACAATAATGAATTTATCCCAATTTGAACAATTCGATCTTTCTCCAGAACTTTTAAAGGCACTTGAGAAAAAAGGTTATTCCCGCCCAACAGCTATTCAGATGGAAGCCATTCCTGCCGCAATGGAAGAGCGTGATGTATTAGGCTCTGCACCAACGGGAACAGGGAAAACCGCTGCTTTTTTATTACCTGCGCTACAACATTTATTGGATTATCCACGCCGTAAACCAGGGCCACCGTGTATTTTGATATTAACACCAACCCGAGAACTGGCAATGCAAGTGGCTGAACAAGCGGAAGAATTAGCGCAGTTCACCCATTTAAATATTGCGACAATTACAGGTGGTGTGGCGTATCAAAATCACGGTGATGTATTCAATACCAATCAAGATTTGGTGGTGGCTACGCCAGGTCGTTTATTGCAATACATTAAGGAAGAAAATTTTGATTGCCGTTCCGTTGAAATGCTGATTTTTGATGAAGCCGATAGAATGTTACAAATGGGATTTGGGCAAGATGCGGAAAAAATTGCAGCTGAAACCCGTTGGCGGAAACAAACTTTGTTGTTTTCTGCAACCTTAGAAGGAGAGTTATTGGTCGATTTTGCGGAGCGTTTGTTGAATGATCCTGTGAAAGTAGATGCGGAACCAAGTCGCCGTGAAAGAAAAAAAATCAACCAATGGTATTATCACGCAGACAGCAATGAACATAAAATCAAATTGCTCGCGCGTTTTATTGAAACTGAAAAAGTAACCCGTGGAATTGTATTTGTTCGCCGTCGTGAAGATGCGCGTGAAGTTTCTGAAACATTGCGTAAACGAGGCATTCGTTCCGCATATTTAGAAGGCGAAATGGCACAAACTCAACGTAACAATGCCATTGATAAATTGAAATCAGGTATTGTGACGGTATTGGTTGCAACAGATGTGGCTGCGCGTGGTATTGATATTGATGATGTAAGCCACGTGATGAATTTTGATTTGCCCTATAGTGCGGATACTTATTTGCATCGAATTGGACGTACCGCGCGAGCTGGCAAAAAAGGCACGGCAGTCTCTTTTGTCGAAGCGCATGATTACAAGTTGCTAGGTAAAATCAAACGTTATACTGAGGAAATTTTAAAGGCGCGCATTTTAGCAGGTTTAGAACCTCGCACTAAGCCACCAAAAGATGGCGAAGTGAAATCTGTCAGCAAAAAACAAAAGGCACGCATTAAAGAAAAACGTGAAGAAAAGAAAAAAACAGAGGCAAAGAAAAAAGTAAAATTGCGTCATAAGGATACGAAAAATATCGGCAAACGACGCAAGCCAAGTAACAGTAATGTTTAATTAGGTATGATTTAAATTCTGTTTTATATCACACTAGCAATGTGGGTTTCTTGTATTGGTATTAACTAAATTACGCATTAATAAAGCGTAATTTAAGTTAATATCTTGTGGTACATTTAAGAATACAAAATGCCCATCACCTAGTGCTGCATCAACCGTTTCATTTTTACGATTTAGCATTTTTTCAATTTTGAAATTAATATTGCCTTGTGGTGTCATCATTTCTACATTGTCGCCAAGTAAGAATTTGTTTTTTACTGCTACTTCAGCCATACCTTGTTCGTTACGTTTGCCCGTAAATTCACCGACAAATTGCTGACGATCAGAAATAGAATAGCCATATTCGTAGTTTTGGTATTCATCGTGCGTATGGCGACGTAAGAAACCTTCGGTATAACCACGATGCGCAAGGGATTCTAACGTATCCATTAAGCTTTCATCAAATGGTTTGCCTGCGGCTGCATCATCAATGGCTTTGCGGTAAACTTGAGCCGTTCTTGCACAATAATAAAATGATTTAGTACGGCCTTCGATTTTTAAAGAATGCACACCAAGTTCGGTCAGTTTTTCCACATGTTGTACGGCACATAGATCTTTTGAATTCATAAAGTAGGTGCCGTGTTCATCTTCAAACGCTGTCATTTGTTCGTCAGGCTTTTGTGATTCGGTATAAAGGAAGACTTTATCTGTTACTGTGCCATCGCCTAAGGTTGGTGCTACATTTTTCACTTCGATTTGTTGAGCAGGATCGATTTTCGGCACGATGTTGCCTACTTCATCCGTCGTGCCTTCTTCCATTTTGTATTCCCAACGGCAAGCATTGGTGCAAGTGCCTTGATTTGGATCGCGTTTGTTGATATAGCCAGAAAGTAAGCAACGGCCAGAATACGCCATGCACAACGCACCATGTACGAAAATTTCGAGTTCAATATCTGGCACTTGTTGGCGAATTTCAGCAATTTCATCTATTGAAAGTTCGCGCGATAAAATCACACGAGTTAATCCCATTTGTTTCCAGAATTTCACTGTTGCCCAGTTTACCGCATTGGCTTGCACAGAAAGATGAATATCAATATTAGGGAAATTTTCACGCACCAACATAATTAAGCCTGGATCAGACATAATTAAAGCATCTGGTTTCATATCGATGACAGGTTGTAAATCTTTAATAAAAGTTTTGAGTTTGGAATTATGGGGTGCAATGTTTACCACTACATAGAATTTTTTGCCAAGGGAATGGGCTTCATCGATCCCGATTTTCAAATTGGCGTGATTAAATTCATTATTGCGTACACGTAAGCTATAACGAGGTTGGCCTGCATAAACCGCATCTGCACCATAAGCAAACGCATAGCGCATATTTTTAAGAGAGCCTGCAGGGGAAAGTAATTCTGGTTTGAATTGGGTTGTCATAATATTCTCTTTTGTCTGATTTCAGGTCAGGGATTTACTCAAGGTAAATCGTTAGGTGGGGTATTGTAGAGAAAATATTTGGCTTGTAAAGGAAAGTGCGGTTAAATTCTTAGTAGAATTTTATGTAAAATTTAACCGCTTAATAGGTTGTATTTAATTCCTCAAATCTTAGGATAGTAATTTATCTTTCGTTTCTGAAATAAACCATAATCCAATCAAGCTCAATACAGCGTTTAGGGTTAAATAAATCCCCACACCTTTTAAGCCGTAGTGAGCATTCAGCGGTAAGGCAATGATTGCCGCAACACTTGCCCCGAATAAACCTGCAATATTATAGGTTAAAGAAGCACCTGAATAGCGGGCGTGAGTAGGGAAGAGTTCAGGTAAAAAACTTGCTAATGGTCCATAGCCCATTCCAATTAACCCCATACCGATGAATAAAAACCAAAACAGACTGGTAGTTGTACCGTTTTCGAGAAATAACGGCAAGGATAAACCAAAAATCGCAACGCCAACGGTTGTCCAAATGAGCCAAATACGGCGACCAATTTTGTCGATATATTTGCCCGAAGCGGCAATGGTAATAGCCAAAGAAACCGCACTTGCCATCAATAAAGCGGTAAAAATTTGCGGAGAAAATCCTAATCCCATTGCGTATCCTGCCTCTGAAACCGTTGGGGCAGATTTGGCGTAAATTTGGCTAAAGGCAATCATAATGTAGAACAGCACATAGCCAGCAATGCAAACCAACATTCCTAAGAAAAACGGCTTGAAATAAGTAGTGACAACTTCCAACATTGGTAAGCGTTTTGGCTGCGGTTTATTGAGTGCCGCAAGGAAAATCGGGGCTTCAGTCAGTTTTAGGCGAACATATAAGCCAATTGCCACTAAGATAACGGAAGATAAAAATGGTATCCGCCACGCCCATTCAGTCATAGCTTCTTGCCCGAAAATCGCAGTAATGCCTAAGAATACGCCATTTGCCAACAACAAGCCAAGCGGGGCTCCCAGTTGTGGGAAAGTACCATACCAACCTCGTTTACCTTCTGGAGCATTTTCAACCGCAACTAACGCAGCACCGCCCCACTCTCCGCCTAAACCGATACCTTGCCCAATACGGCATAAACAGAGCAAAATTGTCGCCCAAATACCGATGCTGTCATAGGTTGGCAACAAACCGATAACCACAGTGGAAATACCCATCAACAGCAAGCTCATCACAAAAGTATTTTTCCGCCCGAAACGGTCACCGAAATGCCCGAACAATATTGCTCCCAAAGGGCGAGCAATAAAAGTAAGTGCTAAAGTGGAAAGTGCCGCAATCTGCCCTGAAAGTGGATCTGCGGCATGGAAGAATTGATGGTTAAATACCAATACCGCTGCCATTGCGTAAATGTAGTTATCGAAATACTCAATTGCAGTGCCGACCATCGTCGCTGTTGCTACTTGCTTTAAACTATTTTGCGTATTCATCACTTGCCTCCCGTAATGCTTTTGTTGCGGCTTGCACATTATCGGCGTGCGTAATTGCAGTAATCACTGCCACACCATCCGCCCCAAATTCTCGTAAGGTTTTAACGTGAGCTAATTTCACCCCACCAATTGCCACAAGCGGTTTAGTTATGCCCACATTTCGCAAAGTTTGAATAAATGCCATTCCTAGTGTTGGTTTGGGATTTTCTTTTGATTGCGTTGGGAAAATCGGGCCAATTCCAAAATAATCAATTTCCGCTAAATTTTCCCCAATTTTTGCCTCGTCTAAACGATTCACCGACCAACCAATAATTAGCGGTTTATCTGTTTTAGCGCGAATCTCTTGCACAGGCATATCGCTTTGCCCAACGTGAATGCCATCCGCCTCGATTGCCAACGCCAAATCAACGTTGTCGTCTACAATAAACGGTACGCCATATTCACGGCACAAATCACGACAACTCATCGCCAGTGCCTTCTGTGCTGAGGGCGTATGTTCTAACGAAAATTTGCCTTTATCCCGAAATTGAAAGCAGGTAATTCCGCCTTCTAACGCTTGTTTAAGCACGAATAATAAATTTTCTGATAAGTTCTCGCCCAAATGACGGCAATCTTGCGTGCCTGCCACAAAGTAAAGCGGTAAGATTTTTTGAATATTTTTCATCTTTCAATCCTTAAAGGCGACTGTAAGCCCAATGATTTGTCGGCCCGTGTCCTTGCCCAATATTCAACGGGTGAGAAATCGCAGCGGTAATAAAATCTTTCGCTGTTTTTACCGCACTTTGCAACGGTTCGCCTTTCGCCAACTCTGCGGTTAAACAGGCAGAAAAGGTACAGCCCGTACCATGTGTATGCGGCGTGTTGAAACGGGGGCTTTGCAAAGTAAAATGACGACCATCTGCAAGTAAAACCCAATCTTGGCACAGCTCACTTTGCGAATTGAGCGAATGTCCGCCCTTAATAATCACATTCTTCGCTCCCTGTTTTTGCAATGCTTTTGCGGCTTGTTGAATACTGATGTCGTCCACAATCGCAATCCCCGTTAATGCTTCCGCTTCGGGAATGTTTGGTGTAATCACGTCCGCCAACGGCAGCAATTTTTGGCTTAACGCACTCACCGCTTGCTGTTGCAATAAGGGTGCACCGCCTTTGGCGATCATTACAGGATCTAGCACTAGCGTGCCGAAAGGTTTATCAGCAAGAAAATCTGCAACGCATTCAATAATTTCTGCATTGCCCAACATACCAATTTTGCAACTTGCAATCTGGAAATCATTTTTGACCGCTTCCAGTTGCGCTTGAATTGTTTTCAGTGGAATAGGGTGAATATCAAATACGCCAAGTGTGTTTTGTGCAGTAACAGCTGTAATTACGGATGTACCAAACACGCCGCGCATTTGGAAGGTTTTAAGATCCGCTTGAATGCCTGCACCACCGCCACTGTCTGACCCTGCGATGGTTAAAACTTGTTTCACATTACTCATTGATGCGCCCTCTTTGTCCAATGGTTTCAGGGGAAAGGGCAGCAAGCTCGTCCAACAAACGGATTTGGAACTGTCCCACTTGTGTGGTTAAGCCTTGCGCCGCACACTCGCCTGCAATGGTGTATGCTACACAGGCTTCTAATGTCGCAGAAAAATAATTTCCTTCACTTACCGCTAAAAAAGCCGCACACACGGCACTCAATAAACAGCCCGAAGCCGTAACTTTCGGGAACAATGACGTGCCGTTGTGAACGGTCGCAGTTTGTGTGCCATCGCTGACAATATCCACCGCCCCGCTAATCAACACCGTACAGCCATAGCGTTGAGCCACTTTCTCGGCAACGGCTTTTAAATCCACTTCGCCTTGCCCTGCATCTACACCTTTTGCCTGCCACGTCTCGCCTGCAATGGCAGCCAGTTCACCTGCATTACCACGAATAAGTGCGAATTTTACTTCTGCCAGCAATTGGCGAATGGTCTCACGGCGATAGCTCGTTGCCCCCACACCAACAGGATCTAACACTACAGGAATTCCAACCTCATTTGCCGTTTTTCCTGCCTGCAACATTGCCTCCCGATCTTTACCAATCAGCGTACCAATATTAATGACCAATACTTGACTGATTTTCGGTACTTCCTGCATTTCTTCGATATTCGCCGACATCAAAGGCGAAGCTCCTAATGCCAACAAACCATTGGCACTAAAATTCGCTGCCACAATGTTGGTGATGTTATGAATGAGCGGATTCTGCTCACGGATTTTGGCGAGATAAATTGATTGCATAAGCATTCCTTGTGTTGAATATAAAATAAACAAAAATGCCCGCTATTCACTGTGAGCAATTAGCAGGTGTAATAAAATGTAGAAAATTGGGAAAATAAACAGGATAAAATCGTGATAGAGAAAGGTTGAATATGTGGCATATTAGTTTCCTACGTCAGTGCTAACTGTTTCAGGTTCACGGGTATCATCTCAGCCTTTCGGCACCCCGACTAAAAATTGCATGAAGTTTACGCTTCTTTTCAAGAAAAAACAAGCGGTCAAATTTTTCCCTCATTTTGCAAATAATGAGAAGAATTTGACCGCTTAAATAGAAAACTAAATTTGTTTAATTAAAAACGGTAACGTACACCGAAAGAGGCTTCATGAGTTTTAAAACGCACGTTTTCTAAACGTCCCCAGTCGTTATAACGATAACCTAAGTCTAAGGTAATATTCGGTGTAATATCATAGCCAATACCACCAATAAAACCAAAGCCAATGCGTTTTATGCTTCTAGAACCTGATGTTTCCTGATCCGCCTTCACATCTCCGCCTATTGGCATATTGTTAGTCTTAAATGTAAGTTTTGTTGTAAATTCATCTTTTGTGTAACCGCTGGTAGCAACATGCCCAACTTACTCTGTTCTATAATATAAGTAAAAATGTTTTAATTAAAGCATAAAATAACAGCAAAATTTGACTGATTGGTTTTTTATGCTTTCAATCAAACTGTATTTATAAAATAAAAAGAATTGACGTAATTTTGGTTACGTCAATTCTATTTTTATTTTTGATTATTCTGATTTTGCGCGGGTTGGTTCAGAATAAACGTGGCTAATTGCACAATGATGTCCTGCCGCGCCTTTTCCATAGAAATAATAACGAGAATCCTGCCAAGCCCTAATTGGGAAAGCCTCTGGCATTTCATCATTTGCTTTCGCTAAAGTCATCTCCGCTTTTGTATGGGGCTCTGAAGAAATTGTACCTAAACGTCCATTAAATTCATAAGTGCGGACAAATTTTGATACTTTCTCGAGCGTTTCAGGTTCATCTACATTAATTGCTGGATCAATAGATTCAACAACTTCTTGAGGTTTATATGAACTTAAACGATCTAAAGATTCTTGTACTTTTTTCTGTACCGATTCATTAGCTGGTTGAGTAATAAAATCTAATGCAGGTTTTACATCAGGGGATTTTTCTTCAATGACAATTCCCATTGCTGGCGTGATAAACCCTTTTTTAGTTTTCTCTTGCTCAAGCAATTCATCCACAGATAAGAAATGATTTTCTTTTGTCAGATTTACCGTTGAATAATCAATCCAAGCCTTGCCACTTGCCAATTCAGGCGAAACCACCGCAGCAAATAATGGCATTGGCGATTTTGGCTCTTGATTACGGCGACGACGCTGATTATTCGCTGCACGTAAATGACGTGGAGTACGACGCTGACGCTCTTGACGTTCAGAACGCTGGTTCTGATGAACGGGTTTTTCATCATTATTTTGAACCGTAATTACATCCACTTCTGGCATTTTTTCAGTCGTGCTGAAGTTATTTTCAACAACTGTTTCATTATCTTCAACGCGCACGCGTTTACGTAAATCACGGCGTTGGCGGCGTTGAGTTACAGGCTCAGTTCTTTCTTCTTTAGCCTCAAAAACAGGTGTAGAATTTACCGCACTTTCAGCGATACTTTCTTCCACTAAGTTACGGCGCGGACGGCGTTGATTACGCTCACGGACATTACGAACCTGTTCTTCGGTTCTTTCTGTTTCGTTATTTTCAGAACGTGGACGACGAGAAGAACGACGATCCTGTGAACGGCGTTGATTACGATTAGGATTGCGCGAAGTGCGGTTATTTTTCGGTTTGTTTTCTTCAGATTTAGTCGCAAATAAACCTTTAATCTTCGCAATAATTTTAGCTAACAAAGAGGGTTCATTTGATTTACGCTCAACTGGCGTTGGGGCTGCTTCTGAAATAGAAAGCGCAACTACTGCACTTTCAACCGCTGGTTGTTCAATAACAGCTGTTGTTTCCACATTACGAGAAACCAGTGATTCTTCAGTATTTTCATCTTTCTCACAGTGAATTTTCGCTAAATTATAGCTTAATTCATTTACTTCTTCGCCATCACGTAAGCGGAAAACGCTAAAGTGCGGTGTTTCCATTGCTTCATTTGGGGCAACAATAATATCGACATTATGACGCTTTTCAATATTGCTGATTGCTTTGCGTTTTTCATTAAGAAGATAAGAGGCAATTTGTACTGGCACAATGGTATGCACTTGCTTAGTGTTTTCTTTTAATGCTTCTTCTTCCAGCAAACGCAAAATAGATAAAGAAAGAGATTCATTATCACGCACTTTGCCTGTTCCTTGACAACGAGGGCAAATATGGTGCGAAGATTCGCCCAATGATGGGCTTAAACGCTGACGTGACATTTCTAACAAACCAAAACGAGAAATTCGGCTAATTTGAATACGGGCGCGATCTGGACGAACCGCATCACGAATACGATTTTCTACTTCACGTTGATGGCGGATTGGTGTCATATCAATGAAATCGATAACAACTAAACCACCTAAGTCACGTAAACGTAATTGACGCGCGATTTCATCTGCCGCTTCAAGGTTGGTATTTAATGCCGTTTCTTCAATATCGCCACCACGAGTAGAACGTGCGGAGTTAATATCAATGGCGGTTAATGCTTCAGTTACATCAATAACGATTGAACCGCCAGAAGGTAAACGCACTTCACGTTGGAATGCGGATTCAATTTGAGATTCAATTTGATAGTGGCTGAAAAGTGGCACTTCGCCTTGATAAAGTTTCACGCGATTGATGAAATCAGGACGCACAAGTTTGATATGCTCTTTCGCTTTCTCAAAAATTTTTGGGCTATCAATCAGGATCTCACCAATATCACGACGCAAATAATCGCGAATAGCGCGTACAATCACATCGCTTTCTTGATGAATTAAAAATGGAGCTGGACGACTTTGTGAAGCTTGTTTGATCGCTTCCCAATGATGTAATAATACTTTTAAATCCCATTGTAATTCTTCTGGCGATTTTCCCACACCAGCAGTACGGACGATTAAGCCTACACCGTCAGGCACATCTAATGAACTTAATGCCTCTTTTAGTTCAGTACGTTCATCGCCCTCAATACGGCGAGAAATTCCTCCTGCCCGTGGATTATTCGGCATAAACACCAAATAACTACCGGCAAGAGAAACAAAAGTAGTTAAGGCTGCACCTTTGTTTCCTCTTTCTTCTTTATTAACTTGAACGATAACTTCCTGTCCTTCAGTCAAAATATCGCGAATATTCGGACGACCTTGAAAAACATAATCATCAGGAAAATATTCACGGGCAATTTCTTTTAAAGGTAAAAAACCGTGACGTTCTGCACCATAATCTACAAAAGCCGCTTCTAAGCTTGGCTCAACGCGAGTAATTTTTCCTTTGTAGATATTCGCTTTTTTTTGTTCGTGTCCTGGACTTTCAATGTCCAAGTCAAAAAGGCGTTGTCCATCGACAAGCGCGACACGCAACTCTTCTTTTTGAGTTGCATTGATTAACATTCTTTTCATTGTCAATTCTCTTATTAAATATTTAAAAAAAACTCAAAATAAACCGCACTTTGCTTCGTTATCGACCTCGTGTTTCTCGCGCCAGTCAATCTCACGACTGTATGTTGCTGGGTGCATTGATAACGTTATTAAGCATAAATATTTGCTTGATAAAACAACGCGATATTCCGCACGCGTTGCAAATGGCTGATTTATTTTAAGAAAAATGTTGATTATCAATGTCTTATGCCAATTGCTGCATTGAGTTTTTACCAACAAAACTTATCCTTTTTTACGCAAATTCTTAGGCGCAAAAAGAGGCTCTATTATCCATAGAAAACGATTAATTAGCAAGGCGAATTTGCGTTCATAGAGTGACGTTCATATTACGTTTATAGTGCCTTTATGATATGATTTGCAGCGATTTTCAAAAGGAAAAAAAATGACAAAACAAAATGAAAAAATCATTAATTCATCCGTAAAAATGCTGACAATTAGTGAAGATGAAAGTGGACAACGAATTGATAATTATTTATTAGCAAAACTCAAAGGTGTACCCAAAAGTTTAATTTATCGCATTGTGCGTAAAGGCGAAGTGCGAGTAAACAAAGGCAGAATTAAACCAGAATATAAATTGCAAACAGGCGATGTTGTACGCATTCCACCTGTGCGTGTGGCTGAAAAAAATGATGTGCCGATTTCAAAAAATCTCAATAAAGTTGCCGCACTTGAAAACCAAATTTTGTTTGAAGATGATTGCTTGATTATTTTAAATAAACCCTCAGGAATCGCGGTGCATGGCGGAAGTGGTTTAAATTTTGGTGTGATTGAAGCCTTACGAGCATTACGCCCAGAAGCACGCTTTTTAGAACTGGTTCATCGTTTAGATCGCGATACATCAGGCATTTTATTAATTGCCAAAAAACGTTCAGCATTACGCAATTTGCACGAACAACTTCGCGTCAAAACCGTTCAAAAAGATTATTTAGCGTTAGTACGTGGGCAATGGCAATCCCATATAAAAGTTATTCAAGCCTCTCTTTTGAAAAATGAATTATCTAGCGGAGAGCGCATTGTGCGTGTCAGCGAGCAAGGAAAACCATCTGAAACCCGCTTCAGCATTGAAGAACGCTATATAAATGCTACGCTTGTGAAGGCTTCACCAGTCACAGGGCGAACCCATCAAATTCGTGTGCATACACAATATGCTGGGCATCCTATTGCATTAGATGATAAATACGGCGATAAAGATTTTGATAAACAAATGAATGAATTAGGATTAAATCGTTTGTTTTTGCACGCTTTTTCAATTCGGTTTGAACACCCTAAAAATGGCGAAACACTACGTTTCAATGCACCACTAGATCATCAAATGAAAGCAATTTTGCAAAAGTTGCGGGAAAGCAAATAGACAATATTTCTGTTTATTGCTACACTTACACACGGAGACAACTCGTTTCTATCAACAAATTTCATAATAACGACAACAAAGGATAGCAAAATGGCAAAAGGACAATCTTTACAAGATCCTTATTTAAATGCGCTTCGTCGTGAACGCATTCCTGTATCAATTTACCTTGTAAACGGAATTAAACTTCAAGGTCAAATTGAATCATTCGATCAATTCGTGATTTTATTAAAAAACACAGTGAACCAAATGGTATATAAACACGCAATTTCAACGGTTGTACCTGCTCGTTCAGTTTCGCATCACAATAATAATCATCATACTGCTCCAACAGAAGCAGTTGAAAACGTGGAAACTCAAGCAGAGTAATCACAACACCATTAATGGACAATCAATATTTATTAAGTGCGGTTGAAAATTCTTAGGAAATTTCAACCGCACTTTTTCCATTTCAAATCGGAAAATTATTTTCCAATTCCATATTGTTTCAATTTATTCGCAATCGCAGTATGGGAAACGCCTAAACGTTGAGCTAATTTTCGCGTGCTTGGATATTCTGCATAAAATAATTTTAGAACTTGTGCTTCATAAGATCCGATGATTTCATCTAAGGTTTTATTTCCAAATTCATCCAAAGAAATTACCGCACTTTGTGGCGGAGCAAGATTTAAACTTTCGATAGTCAAATGATTATCTTGTACCAGAGAGCAGGCACGATAAAGGGTGTTATAAAGCTCACGAACATTCCCTTTCCAATCATATTTCTGCAAATAAAGAAGAAAATCTTTATCGAAAGTTGGTTTTGCAATTTTTAATTCTTCACTGATTTCCTGTAAAAAACCTTGTGCCAGTGGCTCAATATCTGCAACGCGATTGCGTAATGCAGGCACATTAATAGTGAGAACATTTAAGCGATGAAATAAATCAGCACGAACTTTACCTTGCTCAACAAGCAAATGGAGTGGAACCTGTGATGTGCAAATCACGCGCACATTTGCATAATGCTCCTTTTCTTCGCCTACTCGACGGAAAGATCCATCCGTTAAAAAACGCAATAATTTAGCCTGCAAACCCAATGAAAGTTCAGCAATACCATCGAGTAAAACTGTACCCTCATTTGCGTATTCAAAAAAACCAATGGTTTCACTGTCGCCAACTTTTCGACCAAACATTTCACTTTCCGCATCTTCATCAGGCAATCCTGCACAGTTTACTGCGATAAATTTTTTATCTCGACGTAAACTCTGATAATGGCAGGCTTTCGCTAACAAATCCTTTCCTGTCCCCGTTTCGCCTTGAATTAACAAAGGCACATCAAACATAGCAAAACGTTTCGCGTTTTCTACCGCACTTTTCATCGCTTCACTTTGTACAACAAAACAATCGAAGGGTTTTTGAGGATCAAATTTAGAAATCGTCATATTCAGGGAATGGAAATAATTAAGATATGGCTATGATAATTTCTTTACAACAAAGTGTAAATATTATTTTACAAGGTAAAAATGCGACCATTTTTGACCGCACTTTATATAGCTAAGGTTTTAACATTTTTTCTGCTTCACGAACACGAACAAGGAATTGTTTACGTTCAGCTGAACTCATACCGCTGCTAGTACCGGGTAATTTAACAGTAAGAGGATTCACTGCTCGACCGTTAATACGAAATTCATAATGTAAATGCGGCCCCGTAGAAATGCCCGTGTTACCAGAAAGCGCAATACGTTCGCCTTTTTTAACGGTTTGCCCTGCTTTTACTAAGGATTTGCTCAAGTGCATATAAACAGTTTGATATTCACGCCCGTGACGCAACATAACATAACGCCCAGCACCGCCAGCCTGATAAGCGACCTTTTCAACTGTACCATCTGCTGGTGCAATAACTGGTGTGCCTTGAGAAACAGAGAAATCCACGCCTTTATGGGGACGAACACGTCCTGTTACTGGATGGCGACGATTTGGATTAAAAGGGGAGGAAACTCGCGCTTGTCGCTGCAATGGATAACGAGCAAAACCTTTGCCTAAAGTTTCCCCTTGCTGATTATAATAACGACCATTTGCCGCTTGCACTGCATAATAATTTTTACCACCAGATGAAATACGTAACGCTTCAACATTACCTTGACCTGTAAGTTTATCGCCTAAATATTCACGAGAAACTAAAATGGCAAATTGAGTGCCTTTTTTTAGTTTTCGTAAACTCACTTGCCATTGTAAGGCGTTACTAAGTTGGCTAATTTGTCGCGTATCAAGACCTTGTTCTCTTAAACTACTATTTAAAGAATTTTGAATCTCGCCTTTTAATACTTCTTTTCGCCAAATACTTTTCTTTTCAATAACTTGGCGTTTAAATTTCCCATCTTCGAGACGTTCATAAATACGTTCTTCTTTTTCAGAAACCAGCCAATTTAAATATTCCAAGTTATCATTTTTATTTAAAATCCAGTAAAATTGCTGACCTGCTTTTAAGTGGGCTAATTCGGGATCAAGCTTAATCAACGGTTGTACTGATGAATCATCTAAACCAGATAAAACTAAAACATCTTTTAACGTATCCCCTTCGGTTACCGTATAGCTAAATTGATCAGTAATTCTTATGGCTTGATCGGCCGCGTCTAATAAACCATTGAGTGCGTCTTGTGCGTGTTGAGGTAAAGTACCGAGATCATCTGAAGATAGTTTTACTTCATCAACTTCATCATCTTTTGCTTGCAGTTCATCATCATAAGAGGTGGCATCTTCATCAGGTTGAAGTGCGGTGGAATTTTTATTTGGCGATGTATTTAACTCGTGATATTCCCCACTGTCAGAGGTGGAAAATATGGGATTTTCTTCAGATTTGTCTTTTATTGTAAGTAAAATGCCTGTCAAAATAAGCAGAATAGCAACAAAAAACACGCCTACTTTTATATATGTGCGTTTTTTTCGTCTATCTCGAGCTAATTTTACGTGTTGCACTGGCATCCCTAAAATAAAAAAGTTTTCAGCATTCAGACTACAGATTATAAAGAAAATTCATTCCTATGGAAAAAGCATTATTCAAATGCTTAAATATTCGACACAAGAGAGAAAATCTTGAGAATTCTATAAAAATGCGTTATTTTCCCCAACCATTGTTGAAAACACGGCGATTTTATGAATATCACAGCCATTCGCAACGAGCAAAACCAACAACCGCTCATTCAATTAAAAAATATCAATGTGGTTTTCGCACAAAAAACCGCTCTGCAAGATATTAATTTAAATATCTATCCCAATTCTATTATTACCATTGTGGGGCCAAATGGTGGCGGAAAATCAACGTTATTAAAAACCTTATTAAAACTACAAACGCCCACTTCTGGCGAAGTCATTTATAGTAAAAATGTTCGTATTGGTTATGTTCCACAAAAAATCCATTTAGATCATAGTTTACCCATCACGGTTGAGCGATTTCTTTCGCTAAAAAAAGGCATTAAAACACAAGAAATATCCACCGCACTTGAGCAACTTTCTATTTCACATTTACGCAAAAATAATATGCAAAAACTATCTGGTGGCGAAATGCAACGGGTATTATTGGCGCGTGCAATTTTAAATAAACCAAATTTACTTGTGCTAGACGAACCCACTCAAGGCGTAGATATTACTGGGCAGGCAGAACTTTATCAGCTCATTCATCAAACCCAACAAAAATTAAATTGTGCTGTATTGATGGTATCACACGATTTACACATTGTGATGGCAGACAGTAAAGAAGTATTGTGTATTAACCAACATATTTGTTGTGCAGGTACGCCTGATGTTCTCTCAAATGATCCAACATTTATGCGTTTATGGGGAAATCAGATCGCACAAAATATCGGCTTTTATACCCATCATCACAATCATCATCACACTTTACACGGAGATGTGTGCGGTTGTAATTCATCAGCAGTGCATTGTCAAAATAAGGATAAATAATGTTTGAAATTTTATTTCCAGCCTTTTTAACAGGCATTTTGCTTTCACTTATTACTGCGCCACTTGGCGTATTTGTAGTGTGGCGGAAAATGGCTTATTTTGGCGACACACTTTCTCACTCTGCCTTGCTCGGTGTGGCGTTAGGGATTTTCTTACAAGTCAATCCTTACATTGCGATTGTGGTGCTGACCTTAATTCTTGCTATCGCAATGGTGTGGTTAGAAAGCAATACGCAATTTTCTATTGATACCTTGCTCGGCATTATCGCCCATAGCTGTTTATCTCTCGGCGTTGTGACAGTAGGATTATTACGGAATGTACGGGTAGATTTAATGAATTATTTATTTGGGGATTTGCTCGCAATTAATTATACCGATTTAATTTATATTGGCATTGGCGTGATAATTGTGCTTTCAACATTAATTTACTTTTGGCAATCCTTACTTTCCACCACCGTATCGCCAGAACTCGCGCAAGTTGAAGGCATTAATATCAAAAAAATGCGTTTTATTTTAATGATATTAACCGCATTGACTATTGCCTTGAGTATGAAATTTGTCGGTGCATTAATAATCACATCCTTATTAATAATCCCTGCGGCAACCGCTCGTCGCTTTGCGAGAACACCTGAATCTATGGTGGGCTGGGCGATTGTAGTCAGTATGTTGTCAATTATAGCTGGGCTAATCTTATCAGCCTTTTATGATACCGCTGCTGGGCCTTCCGTTGTGATTTGTTCAGCGTTTTTATTTGTCTTATCACTCTTCAAAAAAGAGCGATTATGAGCTTGCCCAACCAGTGAAAACCATTTGCGCCACAGTTTAATTCTTGATAAAGTGCGGTCGATTTTTACGGTCTTTTTAGGATAACAAAATGAACCAAGAATATTTAGATTTTGAATTGCCGATTGCAGAATTAGAAGCAAAAATTGAAGCATTACATGCAGCATCGGATGATAAAGTTGATTTAACTGATGAAATCAAACGCTTACAAAAGAAAAGTAACGAACTCACTAAAAAAACCTTTGCTAACCTTGATGCTTGGCAAGTTTCACGTATGGCACGTCATCCAAACCGCCCTTATACATTAGATTATATTGAACATATTTTTACGGAATTTGAAGAACTTGCTGGCGACCGCGCTTTTGCTGATGATAAAGCGATTGTTGGTGGCTTGGCACGTTTAGATGGTCGCCCAGTGATGGTTATCGGTCATCAAAAAGGTCGTTCTGTAAAAGAAAAAGTACAACGCAATTTTGGTATGCCAGCCCCCGAAGGCTATCGTAAAGCGTTACGTTTAATGGAAATGGCTGAACGTTTTAAATTGCCAATTATTACATTTATTGATACTCCAGGGGCTTATCCAGGTATTGGCGCAGAAGAACGTGGTCAAGCGGAAGCTATTGCTCGCAACTTACGCGAAATGGCACAACTTACCGTTCCTGTTATTTGTACCGTTATCGGCGAAGGCGGTTCGGGCGGTGCATTAGCTATTGGCGTGGGCGATAAAGTGAATATGTTGCAGTATTCCACTTATTCTGTTATCTCGCCTGAAGGTTGCGCTTCTATTCTTTGGAAAAGTGCGGAAAAAGCATCGACTGCAGCGGAAGTAATGGGATTAACTGCAAGCCGTTTGAAAGAATTAAATCTTATCGATAGCATTGTGCAAGAACCTTTAGGTGGTGCGCATCGTAATTATCTAGAAATAGCTGAAAACTTAAAACTTCGTTTAAAAGAAGATTTATCAGAACTTGACGGACTAAGCAAAGAAGAATTATTAAATAGACGTTATGAACGTTTAATGTCTTACGGTTATTGCTAACTAACATTCTAAAAGAGCGGTGATTTTTGCCGCTCTTTTTTGATCTAAATATACAACAAAGGAGAAAACACAATGAAAACCACCTTTGAACTGGGTTCTTACGAGTTACAAACCATTGCTGCACGTTTTGAAATTCTTAATCCAAGCAGTAACTATAAAGCTGAAAAAGTTGCCTAATGGATTTACTTTCAGACATTGAAAAACAACTCCAAAAAGCCACCGCTCAAGGGTTTCTTATCGCCTTGAGTGGTGGTTTGGATTCTACTGTACTTCTTTCTTTATTTGCAAAACTTCGTCAAAAACAACCGCACTTACCGCCTTTATCAGTACGAGCTATCCACATTCATCACGGATTAAGCCCCAATGCCGACAGTTGGGCTAAACATTGCCAAGACTTATGCGATCAATTTCAAATTCCGTTGATTATTGAGCGAGTACAAGTAGATAAAACCAATGGCATTGAGGCTGGGGCGCGTGAAGCACGCTATCAAGCCATAAAAAAACATCTTCAAACGAAAGAAATGCTGGTTACAGCACATCATCTAAACGATCAAACAGAAACATTTTTCTTAGCACTAAAACGTGGCAGTGGGCTACAAGGCTTAGGCGCAATGCAACAACAAAGCGTATTATTCGGCATGCCAATTTTACGCCCGTTGTTAAGTTTTACTCGCCCACAGTTAGAAGATTATGCTCAAAAAGAAAAACTCAACTGGATTACAGATGAAAGTAATAAAGATAATCGATTTGATCGCAATTTCTTACGCAATGAAATTTTGCCAGAATTACGTGAACGCTGGGCTTATTTTGATTTAGCCGTGCAACGTTCCGCACAACATTGTTTTGAGCAACAACAGTTAATTAATGATTTATTGAGTGAAGCCTTTGCACAACATTGTCAAATTAAAAACCAATTTAAACTGTGCCAGTTCCGCCAATATTCTCTCGCAAAACAAACCGCACTTTTGCGTATGTGGCTTGCGGAAAACCAACTTGAAATGCCAAGTAAACGCCAACTTACACAGCTTATTAATGATGTCGTTTTTGCAAAAGAAGAGGCAAATCCTCAATTTCAGCTTGTAAATAAAGTTATTCGACGTTATCAAGATAGTTTATATTTAACTAAGCCGTTTTCTGATCTAACCAAATGCTCCCTAAAATTAGAACAAAATACGCTAAATTTACCTGATAATTTAGGCAATCTCACTGTTCAAGAAAATGAACATAATCTGATTTTCTACTGGCAGGATTACTCTGTTACGCTGGAAAAAACGAACTTGCCTATTTCTATTCGTTTTGGCTATTCGGGCAAAGTGAAACATCATCCGAAACGCCCAAGAGAAGATATAAAAAAAATCTGGCAAGAATTAAGCGTACCACCTTGGGAACGAAATCGGATCCCTTTAATTTTTTATGGCAACGAGCTAAAAAGTGCGGTCGGTTTTTTTCGTGTTTTTGACGAGTTTTAAAATCAAGTTAAAGCGACTTTGTTTCTAAAAATACGTTCAGAATTTGAGCGGTGAATTCTTTTCTTAGATAAAAACCCAAAGGCAAGGTATCTATAATTTCGCCATTTTTTCCTATGCCTTTTGTCACTGCGCGACTATTTGCCCCCTTAGGGCGAAGTTGCATAACTTCCCCAATTCGAGCGGTAATTTGCTCCAATTTGCCAAGTACAATTAAATCCATCAATTCTTCCCAATCTTGTTTTAATTGACGTTCTTGCTCAGCGGTTGGCTTCCATAAAATTGGCGCGCCAATATGGCGTTCACGTAATGGAATATGACGGCTGCCTTCAATTGGCATCCAAAGTACACAAGAAAGTTTATGACAAACGTGAGAATTTTCCCATTTAACCCCTGAATTTTGTACCAATGGGGCAAGGCTCACAAAGGTCGTTTCAAGAGGATAACCCTCAGCATTAATCGGCAATGTTTTAAGCTCAACGCCTAAATGGGAAAAGTCCTGCTCTGCTTTACTGCCAGCTGTCGCCCCTAATGCAGTTTCAAGTAACATCCCCACCCAGCCTTTGTCTCGTTTTAAATCAATCGGAACAGGAATATGCAGTTCATCAGCTAACTCCCCAAAAGTTAAGCCTGCAATTGATTGCGCTTGGGAAAGTAATTGTTCAAGGGTTTGTGGAATCATTCGTGATATTTCTTAAAAAAGCGAGGCTTAGTATTTTCAGTGCCTTTATCAATATAGGGAATTTTTTCTAACTGTAATAAAAAACGTTTTGCCTCTAAGCCACCACCAAAACCAGTTAAAGTCCGATCTTTACCTAAAATACGATGACAAGGAATAATAATACTAATGGGATTACTGCCCACAGCACCGCCCACGGCACGAACAGCTTTAGGATTATTAATACGTAACGCCAGCTCTCCATAAGTGGAAAGCTCGCCATAAGCAATTTTTCGCAAGGCTTGCCAAATGGCTTGTTGAAATACTGTGCCTTCTGGTTTTAAAGGAATGTTTGAAAAACACTCAACTTCCCCATTAAAATATCGTTCAAAAGCTAACCGCACTTTTTGAAAAACAGGCAATTCATCTTGCTTGTGCCATTTTGGATTAGGCGCATATTGCTCTTTTTCAAAATCAATATGTGTAATGCTCTCGCCGTCAGATAAAATCAAAAGCTGTCCGACGGGGGAAGGGTAATAAGTGTAATAAAGTGCGGTCATTTTTCGCCTTGTTTTATAAAAGAAAAGCACACTTGGTGTGAAAGTGTGCTTTATTATGCTAAATTTTTTAACGGATTAGAAACTATAATTTAAGTTTAAGCCGTAAAGATTTGCATGTGCTTGAGAAGTATAATTTGCAGTTGTATTAAATGTCAATGCACGTTGTTCACCTATTGTTTTTACTTCTTTAAAGTGAACTTTTTTGCCTTTTAAGTAAGCATAGCCAAGATCAACAGATAAGTTCGGCGTGAATTTATAGGTTGCCCCTAAACTATACCAAGTGCGATCGGTATCTGGAATTGCAGCACTACGCTGATGACGAGATGCCGCTTGATCGTAAGCAATACCTGCACGTAAGGTCAATTTTTCATCAAGATTATAACTTGCCCCTAATGCAACACGAGAGTTATTACTGTATTGTAATTCTTTATCAAACGCTTTTTTACCATTTTCAGAGCTAGCGTATAATCTTGTTAAACGACTCCAATGGGTATATTTATAACTATAATGCACGGCAAGTTTGTCAGTTAATTGATGGAAACCAGAAAGTTCTAAGTAATCTGGCAATGTAAGGGTTAAATCACCTTTTTTACCTTCTTTGATGACATTTGCTTCTAAACTAGTGGCAGTGCGGTCAGTAAAATCAATGTCCACTTTAGAATGATAGGCTAAACCAATTCGGTTAGCTTCATTAAATTGATACATTACACCTGCATTCCAGCCAAAGCCCCAAGCTGCTCTATCTTGTAATGACACAACAGATTTGTCTTTAGAGGGCAAATGCTGAGGAAGGTTTTTGTATGGTTCGCCCAGTGTTGCGAGTGCTCCTGTTACTTGGCCATCCTTAACAGTATCCACAAGAATACCAGCATTCCGTTCAACTTGGGCTTTAGCATAAACCGCATTTACCCCTAAACCTGCGCTCAAGCCTTCTGTTACTCGATAAGCACCACTTAAATTTAAGTTGATAGCAGTCAAGTCAGTTTTTCCACCAAATACACCAGCATCATAACTATCGTCATATTCACTTTTTAGACCGAAATTGACATTCATTCCTGCGCCCAGCGCGAATTTATCATTCACTGGTGCAACGAAATAAAGATTTGGCACAAAAGCACCAGGAACAACATTACGCGCTGAAGCTGAGCCGTACTTTGTTGCTGTCATTCCACTAGTTGCTATTATTGTAGCAGAAGAAGTTACATCACCATTCATATTAATTCTAGAATCAATATAAACGCCACCTGTGGAAAACTGTGCCGTTTTAAATAAACTCATCAAAGCTGGGTTAGTTGCCACGACAGAAGCATTATCTGCAATCGCCGCTTCACCTGCATAGGCACGACCAAGCCCAGAAGTAGACACTTCCGCCAATTGAAACGCCGCCGCATTTGCACCACCTGCAGCCAACAACATTGCAGTTGCTAATAGAGATTGATTAAATTTTTTCATTTGGAACCCTTTGTTATAAATAAAAATCTGGGCAATTATAAAGCCCGAATCTATTGAGTGCAACTCTATTCCTTATTTTTATTAGAGCTACGACTAGTTAGCAGGAGCTTTTTGCATTTAATGGATTGTTTTGTTCAATTTTTGTCATTTATGGGGAACAAGAAAAATGATAAAATGCACAAAAACATTCATATAAGGAAAAGAAAATGACCGTAAAATGCAAAGCAGAAGAATCCTTAACTTGTAGCTGTGTTGATGTAGGCACGATTATTGATGGCTCTGACTGTAGCGTAGAAGTACATCAATTTTATAGCACAGAAGCTGATGCCAATGCAGCGCTTGAGCGATTAACGAAGAAAGCGCGCGATATAGAAAGCGATCCTTGCGAAATTAAAAGCGAAATCGTGGCAGTTGAAAACGGCGTTCAATTAAATGCTTCTTTCACTTTTAGTTGCCAAGCAGAAGCGATGATTTTTGAACTGGCGAATCGTTAAAAACAATTAAAAATTTGACCGCACTTTTATTGGGTTAGAATAGTGGACGTTTTAAAAATGCTTACTATGAAAGTGATTTTTAAAACGTCCACAAAATTTAATATCCATCTTCTTGCATATTCGGCAAAAATTCCGCTTGCTGAATACGTTTCACTTGGGTACGAATTGAACCATCTGAATGTAGCTCAATTTCACGCCAACCAGGCTGTAAGGTATCAAGAGAAAAATACTGGCAATCAGGTTTAAATTGAATACAAGTCGCTGGTGTTGCCATCACTTGATAACCATTCCATTCACTATTTACTTCTTGATGAATATGCCCATATAAAATAGCTTTCACATTACTAAAAGGCGCAAGCACTTCTGCCAATTCGTGAGAATTACGAAGGTTATGTTGATCAAGCCACGCGGAATTAGTTGGTAATAAATGGTGATGTAATACAATCAAGGTATAGCGTTCAGGATTTTTTTCTAAGGTTTCTTTTAATAAATCGAGTTGATGCTGGCTTAGTTGTCCGTGCGGTACACCGTAAACTTGGCTATCTAACAATAAGGCTTGCCAATGCTCGCCCAATAGAAGATGTTTTGCCACGTTCATTGGTGGCTGATTTAAAAATTCTGCCATTTTAGGCTGAAAATCGTGATTTCCCGGAATCCAAAATACAGGTTTATTGAAAGGTTTCATCATTTCTACAAAACGAATGTAACCTTCATCGCTACTATCCTGCACAAGATCGCCTGTAACAAGAATTACATCAAATTGGTTATTTTCTTGCTGAATTTCCTTTAATACTTGAGCAAAACTTGCTTGTGTATTTACCCCCAATAATTCCGCACTTTCATCTTTAAATAAATGGGGATCCGTAATTTGTAATAATTTAATAACAGGCTTTTCCGCCTGATAAACAAACGTATTTTTCATTAATGCCCCCTAACTACATTTCCAACTTTGTTGTAACTGAGCATAATTTAATTGAAGCCACTGCAATCCAATCACTGCAATGCCATTATCAATTTTCCCCTCGCACATCCATTGATACGCCTGTTCACGTTTTACTACCTGTACTCGAATATCTTCATTTTCTTCAGCCAAACCGTGAATACCTTTTGCTTGTGAGCTATCCACTTCACCTGCAAATAAATGAATTCGCTCCACTATGCCACCTGGGCTATCCCACACACTTAAACAATGCGTTAAATTTTTGACTTGAATTCCCGCTTCTTCTTCACTCTCACGCAAAGCAACTTCTTCTGGCTTTTCGCCTTTTTCTACCATACCCGCAATTAGTTCGAGTAACCAAGGCGAACGATTAGATTCGGGATGATAAGCCGCGCCAATACGAACTTGTTCAACTAAAATCACAGAATCTTCTTTTGGATCATAAGCGATAACTGCTGAGGCGGCACCTTTAATCAGTAATTCTCGGGTTACGATGCCACTTTGCCCTCCAGCAAAAAGTTTATGTTTAAATTGGATTTGTTTAAGCGTGAAAAAACCTTCATACAAAGTTTGTTCGCCCAATATTTCTATATCTTGTTGGCTAAAATGTTGAATTTCTGACATCTGTTTTCTCCAAAACTGAACGCAAAATCATACGCTTAAAAGACTACAAAAAAAATAGAAGGTTTCCACTTTTTGTTGAAAGTTTGAAGTGAGTCACAAAATAAAATACCGTGATAATTTATCAATAATCACGGCATTCTTTTTTCAGAAGTATGTAAGATAATGTTTTACTCCGTTTTTACAAAACAGATATTCTACAAAACCTTACTCACAATTTTTCCATCAGCCACTTGGGTTGTAATGAAGTCCCCTTGATTGACATCTTTCACACTAACAATGGCTTTACCTTGCGAGTTTTCCGCAATGGAATAACCTCTTGCCAAGACTTTCAACGGGCTTAAACCATCTAATTTTCCGCATAACGTTGCCAGTTTATTTTGACGCTCCGTCACTTGGCGATTTACGCAAAAATTTAACCGCACTTGCAACTGCTCTAAGCGTTGTTGATGACGTTGCACTTGATATGGCAATGGATTTTGTTTTAAACGAGAAGAAAGTGCGGTCAATTTTTGTTGTGTATTTTCAAACTGACGTAACATAGCAAGTTGCAAGCGATGCGTAAGCTGTGCATTTTTTGCTTGTTGAACGCGTAACTGATTCTGTGGATGTTGATTTTGCAATCGTAAAATTAGCTGTTTCAAACGCTGGCTTTTTCGCGTAAATAAACGATCAAATGCCATATCTAAACGTTGCTGTTGATGGCGAAGTTGTTGCAATAATTCATCTTGATTACGACTAACTAATTCAGCCGCAGCAGAAGGGGTCGGCGCACGAAGATCTGCCACAAAATCGGCAATCGTCACATCTGTTTCGTGTCCCACCGCACTGATAATAGGTAAGGTTGAACGAAAAATTGCTCGCGCCACTTCTTCTTCATTAAAACACCAAAGATCTTCTAAAGAACCGCCACCACGCCCAACAATTAATACATCCACTTCTTGTCGCACATTAGCAAGTTCAATCATTTGCACAATTTCTGCGGTCGCCTCTTTGCCTTGAACCGCAGTGGGATAAATAACAACTTTTAAACTTGGATCACGGCGTGCCAAGATATGCAAAATATCTTGCAATGCTGCACCTGTAGAAGAAGTAATAATCCCAACTGCTTTACTAAAGTGCGGTAGATTTTTCTTGAGATTTTGAGCAAACAATCCCTCCGTAGCCAGCTTCATTTTTAACGCTTCAAATTGCTGTTGCAACAAACCCTCGCCAGCTGGGTGCATAGAATCAATAATAAGTTGATAATCGCCACGAGGCTCATATAAACTCACATTGGCACGCACAAGCACTTGCATTCCATTTTGTGGACGAAAAGCTACACGCAAATTTTTCATACGAAACATTGCACAACGCACCTGTGCATTTTCATCTTTCAGCGTTAAATACCAATGTCCAGACACGGGTTGGGTAAAATTGGAAATTTCCCCCGTTAGCCAAATTTGGGAAAAATTACCCTCCAACATCTGACGTGCGGCAGAATTTAGTTGAGAGACGGAATAAATATTGTCTGACATATTATTCAATTAACGCCCACCCATCATCAACCCAGTTACAAATGGAATCCAACAACAAATCCATTGAAGTTTCGGGATCTTCGGTTTCATTCACTAAATTAGATAAAAACGCCCAATCCAAACTTTCGCCGTCAGACAAGCGTTTTAATACTTCGCTCTCAATTATATTAAGTTCATCTAACCATTCGCCGTTCGCATAAATTCGCAACGGATTTTCGGTGTAAAGCAATTTACAATTGTTGTCTTGAGAAAGGAATGCGCCATCTTCTTCTAAAATTGACCGCACTTCATCGGGATCGCACATTTCATCAGAAACCAATAACTCATAACGACGAGAACTTACCGCACTTGCTACGGCTTGTTTAAATAACGTATCAAAAGCTTCTGAATGAGCCAATTTATCTAATAAAAGCTGTTTCATCGCTTGAATATTTTCATCTGCAAGTTTACCTGTAGCTTGTACAGACTGGCTTAAACGTAGTGGCAAATCAAACTCGCTTAAATTCAAATCAGGATCTTGATGACAAAAACCTTTGCTTATGCCATCAATCAAATTGCTTAAATTTGGATAACGCAAGCCAAAAGAAAAGGTTAAACAATCATCTTCAGCTACGCCATAATGTGCTATACGCGCTGGAATATACAAAATATCCCCTGGATTCATCACTTCATCAATGACTAATTCGCCCATATCATCAAAAATTCGGATCGATTGATTGGGTTTAAATTCAGTGCTTGCATCACACCATTTACCCACTTGCCAACGACGATGACCATAGCCTTGCACTAAAAATACATCATATTCATCATAATGCTTACCGACAGAACCACCTTTCGGCGCATAAGACACCATAATATCGTCACGTTGCCATTGAGGAATAAAGCCAAATTTATTCCAAAGTTGTCCTAATTCAGGCGACCATTGCTCCAAATTTTGAACTAACACCGACCATTTTTCTGGCAATTGTTGGAAATCCTTTTCGCTCAAAGGGCTAAAAAAAACTTTCCAATCATCATCAGAAAATGTCTTCACTAAACGAGCTGTCACATCTTCATTTTGCGCGAGCTCAATAATATCTTGTGGCTCAAACTGCCCAACGATTTCAGGCAAACCGTTCCGAATCACAAGTGGCTTTTTCTGCCAATAATCACGTAGAAAAATTTCTGGCGTGATATGTTCAGGTAAACAAAAATCAACAGATGAAAGTGCGGTCATTTTTAAGCTCCTTTTTCTTTGTCTTTGGCTGCAGCTTGCTCTGCTGCACGCTTACGGCGAATTTCTTTCGGATCTGCAAGTAATGGACGATAAATTTCAATACGATCGCCCTCTTTTAATACATCAGTCAATTTTATTGGACGACTGAAAATCCCAATTTTATTTGTGCTCAAATCAATCTCTGGAAATTGGCTTAAAATCCCTGATTGCGTAATCGCCGTTTGCACGGTAATTCCTTCATCAACTTGAAAAGATTTCAAATAATAACGTTCGGGAAAAGCATAAGCGATTTCAATGTTAATCTGATTCATTTTTATTTCTTTGTTAAAAAATTTTAGCCATTATAACGGAAAAGTGCGGTGACTTTTAATGATAAATCACGAGCAATAAATTACCTCTTTGTTTCCGCCTTATAGATTGAGAATTTAAGGCTTTTTCGCTACAATACGCCACTATTTTTTACATCATCAAATTTTTACATCATCAAATAAAAATGTCAGAAATAAAACTTATTGTTGGTTTAGGCAACCCAGGCGAAAAATATGCCGATACACGCCATAATGCAGGCGAATGGCTTATTGAACGCTTGGCACGTCGTTTTAATGTTTCGTTAAATCCTGAAAATAAATTCTTCGGAAAAACTGCCCGCACTTTATTGAATGGAAAAGAAGTACGCCTTTTAGTGCCAACAACTTTTATGAATTTAAGCGGTAAAGCAGTTGGCGCATTGGCAAGTTTTTATCGTATTAAACCTGAAGAAATTTTAGTGATTCATGATGAATTAGATTTACCACCAGGCACTGCGAAACTCAAACAAGGCGGTGGACATGGTGGGCATAACGGCTTAAAAGATATTGTGGCTCAATTAGGCAATAACAATAATTTCTACCGTTTACGTATTGGCATTGGGCATCCTGGTCATCGTGATTTAGTGGCAGGTTATGTTTTAAATAAACCATCTCCAGCAGATCGCGATGCACTTGAAAAAGTGTTAGATGAGGCAACTGATTGTGTAGAAATAATTTTCAAAGATGGAATGATCAAAGCGACCAATCGTTTAAACAGTTTTAAAATTTAAAAGTGCGGTTAGTTTTACAACCGTTTTACTCAAAATAAGGAAAAATTATGGGATTCAAATGTGGTATTGTGGGATTGCCAAATGTGGGCAAATCTACTCTTTTTAACGCACTCACTAAAGCTGGCATTGAAGCCGCAAACTATCCATTCTGTACTATCGAACCAAATACGGGTGTCGTGCCAATGCCAGATCCACGTTTAGACGCATTGGCAGAAATCGTTAAGCCTGAACGCATATTACCTACTACGATGGAATTCGTGGACATCGCAGGCTTAGTTGCGGGAGCAAGTAAAGGCGAGGGCTTGGGTAATAAATTCCTCGCTAATATTCGTGAAACCGATGCGATAGGTCACGTAGTGCGTTGTTTTGAAAACGATGACATTGTACACGTTGCAGGGAAAATTGATCCGCTTGATGATATTGAAACTATCAACACTGAATTAGCTTTAGCAGACTTAGACAGCTGTGAACGAGCAATCCAACGTTTACAAAAACGTGCAAAAGGTGGCGATAAAGAAGCTAAATTTGAACTTTCCGTTATGGAAAAAATCCTTCCTGTGCTTGAAAATGCTGGAATGATTCGTTCTGTTGGGTTAGATAAAGAAGAATTGCAAGCAATCAAGAGTTACAACTTCTTAACGTTAAAACCAACAATGTATATCGCAAACGTAAATGAAGATGGTTTTGAAAATAATCCATACTTAGATTGCGTTCGTGAAATTGCTGAAAAAGAAGGGGCAGTGGTCGTTCCAGTATGTGCTGCGATTGAATCTGAAATTGCAGAACTTGACGATGAAGAAAAAGTCGAGTTTTTACAAGATTTAGGCATTGAAGAACCAGGATTGAACCGAGTAATTCGTGCTGGTTATGCACTTTTAAATCTTCAAACTTATTTCACTGCTGGCGTAAAAGAAGTACGAGCTTGGACAGTTTCAGTCGGTGCAACCGCACCAAAAGCAGCAGCTGTAATCCACACCGACTTTGAAAAAGGCTTTATCCGAGCAGAAGTTATCGCTTACCAAGACTTTATCCAATTCAACGGTGAAAACGGTGCAAAAGAAGCGGGTAAATGGCGTTTAGAAGGCAAAGATTACATCGTACAAGATGGCGATGTAATGCACTTTCGATTCAACGTGTAAAAACACATAAAAAAATAACCGCACTTTTGACGCAGAAATAAAGGTGCGGTTTATATTTTTATTAAAGGAATATTATGTCATCTATTAAATATCGTCCAGAAATTGATGGACTACGCGCAATTGCTGTTATTTCAGTCATTATTTATCATCTTAATGAAAACTGGTTATCTGGTGGTTTTCTTGGGGTGGATATTTTCTTTGTTATTTCTGGTTTTCTGATTACGGGTATTATTATCACAGAAATTCAACAGAATTCTTTTTCGCTTAAACAATTTTATACTCGACGTATTAAACGAATTTATCCTGCTTTTATTACAGTGATGGCATTAGTGTCTTTCATTGCGTCTGTTATTTTTATTTATAATGATTTCAATAAATTAAGAAAAACCATTGAATTAGCTATTGCATTCCTATCTAATTTCTATCTAGGATTAACACAAGGTTATTTTGATTTAAGTGCAAATGAAAACCCTGTATTACATATTTGGTCATTAGCCGTAGAAGAACAATACTATCTTATTTTTCCACTTATCCTCATTTTAGCTTATAAAAAATTTAGAGAAATTAAAGTATTGTTTATTATAACGCTAATTTTGTTTTTTATTTTACTTGCGACATCTTTTGTTTCAGCTAACTTTTACAAAGAAGTATTGCATCAGCCTAATATTTATTATCTCTCTAACCTAAGATTTCCCGAATTACTTGTAGGATCTTTGTTGGCAATTTATCATAATCTTTCAAACAAGGTTCAATTGAGTAAGCAAGTAAATAATATTCTGGCTATCTTAAGTACATTACTATTATTTTCCTGCTTATTTTTAATGAATAATGATATTGCATATATTCCAGGTATTACTTTAATTCTCCCTTGTATTTTTACAGCATTAATTACACATCACAAAATAACATCGTTAAATTATGTTTATCTAATAAAGCAATAGTGTTTATTGGAAAAATTTCTTATTCTCTTTATTTATATCATTGGATTTTTATTGCGTTTGCTTATTATATAACGGGCGAAAAACAAATTAATAATCAATCTATCGCTATAGTAATAGTATTAACAATAATTTTTTCAGTTCTAAGTTATTATTTAATCGAACAGCCAATTAGAAAATCAAAACTAAACTTTAAACAAAGTTTTCTTTATATTTATTTTATTCCTTCTCTTTTACTCTTAGGATTTAATCTTTATAAAAGACAAACAATACGAGCTGAAAAAGAACACATTGAACAATCAATTCCTGTTTCTAATGAAAATCATTATCCTGCTAAGGTCATTATTTTAGGCGATTCTCATTCTTCACATTTAGAAGCTTTTCTAAACTATGTGGGAAATAAAGAAGGCTGGAAAGCAGATATTTTCAAAGATAAATTTGAATGTAGCTTTATTGTGAATGAACAATATCAATTAGATCCTAATTGCCAATCTGTATGGCAGAAAGATTCTCAATATAAAGCGATATTTATTTCAGCATTTTATGACTTGAGAATGGGCGGACAGCCAGTACCTCGTTTTAGACCCGAAACTTTCATTGAACCAGACTTTAAAGCGCGTTTTAAAAACACAGTGAAACAACTAGCGATGCAAAAGCCCGTATATGTTTTTGCTAATA